>CAJXJR010000010.1 GCA_913055155.1 uncultured Erythrobacter sp.
AACCGTGGTCACCGCATCGTTGTCGGTGATCCCGTCAGCAAGCTCGTCCTCGTCCACAGAGGCCGTCTCGGTCTCGCCTTCCTCGGCAGGGATGTCGTCCTCGACCACGATATCGAAGCCACCGGTCAGCTCGACCTGGTCGCCATCCTCGTCGGTCGCAACGATCGCACCGGAGAAGTCCAGCGTCAGGGTCTGGTCATCGTCGTTCTGTGCACCCGTCAGGGTCGCACCAGCACCGCCGGCAACATGGTCCAGCTGGTCCAGCAGCGTGAACGTGTAGGCGCCCGTCTCGGTGTCGGTGATCTCCAGCGTGAACACCAGGCCAGAGGTCGGATTGCCGTCCACGTCAAGCGGCAGGCCATCGCCCGTGTGGCCATACAGCGTATCGCCAACCAGCGTGTAGTTCACCGTCTCGCCGCCGGAGGTCAGCTCCGGAAGCGTCGCATCGGCGACCGCCAGGAACCCGAAGCTGCCAGGCTGGTCAGCACCAAAGTCCACCAGCGCACCCAGCGAACCGCTCGCAACCGTGGTCACCGCATCGTTGTCGGTGATCCCGTCAGCAAGCTCGTCCTCGTCCACAGAGGCCGTCTCGGTCTCGCTCGATTGGCCAGGAACGTCATCAAAAATCTCGACGTCAAAAGTGCCCTCGTCCTGATCGCCATCATCACCGTCAGTTACCTGGAACTCGACACCAATAAGTGAGACACTCGCCTCGCTGTCATCGCCCGGCAGGTTCTGTTCGATCGGCTCGCTCAAAGTCACCGAGTAGGTGTAGTCGACCTCGCCCGGGTTCGCGCCCAGGCTCGCACCAGTCAACGATATCGTGATTACCGGATCAAGGCTCGCAGTCGCACCAACAATGTCACCATTGCTGTCGATTGTGAACGTCACTGGCTCACCACCAGCAGTCAGCTGGCCGTCTAGGCTTGAGGCGTTGATAAAAGCGATTGAACCAGCAAGATCGCTCGGCACGTCTGCGCCAAAGTCCACCGTCACAGTCCCACTTGTGTCAGTAAGGCTTTCAGTGGAATCGATTTCCAGAGGATCGCTCTGGTTGTCATCGTCATTCGCGAAGCCAAAACCGTCCTCGTCGACGGTCAGGTTGGTGGGTGTTCCAATGACGGGCTCGCTGTCATCGGCAAGATTAATCGTCACCGTCGCCCGCGCAGGATCACCATCACCGTCTATGATCGTGTAATCAAATGTTACCGACCCCACTTCACCATCAGCAGGAGCGTAAGTGAAAGTCCCGTCATTGTTATATTCCAGCGTGCCCGAACCAGTGAGCGTACCTTCAACGGCGGCGACGTCATTGGCCAGGTCGACCCCATCTGCGCCAGGTGTATCGTTGGCGAAGACATCAATGGTTACCGGTTGGTCTTCTTGGGTCTGGTCACCGCTATCATCCGCGGCGGCAGGTTCATCGTCGACGATGTCGATGACTAGATCATCTTCCGCTAGGTCGCCATCCAGATCGGTGACAACCACTTCAAAAGAGACCGAGGTGTCATCGCCTGAGGTGTTATCACCGAGCGTATATTCGTATGTGATCGAGCCATCGCCAGTCACCGGATCATAAGTGTAGCCTGTAACAACAAGAGTGCCCGTATCGTCCGAGACTACTGTTTGCGGCAAACCATCAGGGTCGATGGCAACGCCGTCGATGGTCACACTTTCGACGCCATCAGGCGAATTGAACGTAATTGTCGATCCGGTAGTCTCACTCGTGTCGCTGTTGTTTTCTGGATCGTCGTCGGCGATTTCGCCCGTACCCGGAGGCTGATCGCCACGCGGCGGCAAGCCACCCTCGTCCACGCTTGTACCTTCACCAATCTCAGGGACCGTGACGGTGTCCTGCGCATCGGCAACCGTGATGGTTAGAGTGGCTGTCGAGGTGCTACCGTCCTGATCGACGACTGTGTAATCAAAGCTCTCGGAGACACCGCCGGGCGTGTTGAAATCCCTGACATAAGTGTATGTGCCATTGCCATTCAAAGTCAGAACGCCGTATTCGCCCTGGAGTGGCTCGCCGGGCGACGCACTTCCGCTGCCGCTGGTAACTTCCGTCACTGCCTGCGCCGTCACCCCCCCAGAGTTCGGCTGGTTTGATGCGGTAGCTACGGTGTCCAAATCAAAATCGTCAGCGCCAGGTATGTCATTGTCGAGGACGTTCCCACCAATCGGCGCGTGCGATCCTGCTGGCACGATGTTCGTGTCATCAGCCGCAATTGGTCCGTCATCGATGATATCGATGCGCAGCGTCGCTGTGGCCTGGTCACCGTCGACATCTGTGATGGTGACCGAGAAGAAATCGGCGCTGCTCGGATCCAAGGTATTATCTGTCAGCAGATAATCATATCCAATCCGACCATCCTCAATACTCGTGATGGTCAAGACGCCAAGGTCAGTGGTGAAGCTCTGTCCAACTGCCGTGATCGCGACGCCATTTATCGTGACAGTCTGCGTTCCGTCCGGAGAGTCGAAATTGATAAAGCCGAAGGTAGCCTCAGAATTCGAAGGCTCGTCAGTCCCCTCGGGCTCGCTGCCACGCTCCGGAAGACCCGCTTCATTGACGACGTCTTCTGCGTTGATGACCGAAACCCCGGAATCATCGACTTCAATGTCGATCTCCGGATCTTCATCGACAAGGTCCGGAATAATCTCTTGCTCTTCGTTAGTAGGCTGGGGCAGCTCTGTGTAAGGCAGCAGGTCGCCAAT
Source organism: uncultured Erythrobacter sp. (assembly GCA_913055155.1). Taxonomy (GTDB): domain Bacteria; phylum Pseudomonadota; class Alphaproteobacteria; order Sphingomonadales; family Sphingomonadaceae; genus Alteraurantiacibacter. Next base: position 2,719 of record CAJXJR010000010.1, read on the forward strand.
GTCGTAAGCGGCTTGGATCTCGCCGGGATCGGTCGCAAAATTGCCACCCGAGCTCTGCGTTTCACCAGCGGCGGGCTCAGGCTCGCTCCCCACCAGAAGCGCCGCGACGTTGGCAGCAGGAATTGGCGTGCCGTCGACGATAAGCTGGGGGACATTAATCGCCCCATCGGGGACCACGATGCGAGATCCGTCCGAAAGGATTATGACCAAGTCGCGTCCGTCGAATTCAAGGCTGTCGATCAACTGATCGGCGGGAAGAACCACAGTATTGTCGGGGCCGGCAGGGATTACCTCAGGGGCCGTCGCGTTCGAAGCCTGTTTCGTTGCCTGCGAAGGCTTACTACCGGAATTCGTCTCCGATCCGGTATCGCCGTCCAGCATCTCGCTGCCGAATTCGTTCAGTTCTTCGCTCATCTTCCACCCCACTTGCGAATAGAAACCTTGATCAGGCCCCCGGCCGCAGCTTCAACAGGTTGCGACTCTCGCCAACTGAGCCGCGTTCGGTAGCGAGATGAGACCACCAAAGGCCTTTAATTACAAGGCAATTAACCACATGAGAGGAAACTAAAATCCGCTTAAAAAGTCCTTTGGCGCAGCGAGCCGACGAGCAAAAACCTGACTCCTATGCAAATTTCCCTTTTCAGCGCGTCCATTCGACATTCAATTTCGCAATTCTCGTAGCTGAACTGTCCCTTTCTCGCACAATCTAAAAAGGCGTGCGTTAACACTTTTTGCGCCGATTCCGTTGCTCTTTTCCAAGTCCGAGCCGCGTAAACGGTGCTGTCAGTCTAACGCTAACTCGTCTCCGCTTGGCCGAACTCGCCCTTCCCGCGCCCTGAGTCAGGCCACGAGATTTTGCCCCTCAGCTAGGGAGGCTGAGCCGCGGGTCTTGTAGGTCTCTCTGTAGATCAGGTGGCGTTCGAGGTTGAAATGGTTGTGGACGTTGGCGTGGATCGAGGCGAATTTCTGACGCGCTTTCAGCTGACGAAACCGCAGGGTGCTGTCAGTCTAACGCTAACTCGTCTCCGATTTACAGAGCTCGCCCTACCCTCGTTGGCAGTTCAGGCCACGAGGTTCTGCCACTCAGCCAAAGCGGCTGAGCGAGCGGCTTTGTAAGTTTGACGATCTACTAGATGGCGATCCAGGTTGAAGTGGTTGTGAATGTTGGCGTGGACGAAGGCAAACTTCTGTAGCGACTTCATCTGTCGAAATCTGAGCATCACCCTCTCACGTCTTCGAAGCGGAAGGTGCGAATTCTCAGCCCGATTGTTGAGCCACCTCCCCATCTCGCGACGATCCTCAACGCCTAGATCCGTCATCGCCGCAGGATATGATTTCAGCCCGTCGGTGACGATAGTCGCTGGGCTGCCGTGCCGCTTCAGCGTCTTCTTGAAGAACCGCAATGCTGCAGATTTGTCCCGCTTCTTAGTAACGTAGCTCTCTAGGATCTCACCTTCATGATCGACGGCGCGCCACAAGTAATGGGTCTTGCCATTGATCTTCACAAACACCTCGTCGAGGTGCCATCGCCAGTGTCGGAAGCCACGCATCCGGCTCACCCGCTGGCGACGAATGTCGGCTGCGAACAGCGGCCCAAAGCGGTTCCACCACAACCGCACGGTTTCGTGACAGATGTCGATACCGCGTTCGAACAGCAGGTCTTCCACGTTCCGCAAGCTCAACGGGAAGCGGACGTACATCATCACGACCAGGCGGATCACCTCAGGTGATGAGTTGAAGTAGCGAAACGGGTTGTCGGACTTGCTCATCCAGACCGGCTAGCATCGCCCTACCCGCTCAGCCAATTTGCTTTGACAGTGCCGTCGCTCCAATCGGCGAAAAGTCTTCGCTGGACAATTCTGCACCGGTCTTGGCCTGCATCTCTCTGATGGCAGCCCCGGCGTCAAAGGCTTTATCATTTGCTCCTGTGATGAAGGTGCAACGCGCCTGTGGGTAGGTCTCCAAAACAACGAGGACATTGATCAGTTCGCCCAACGGTATGATTCTTTGGGGCGAATAAGGGTCAGCAGCGTGACCGCACCGCGCCGTCACAAGAGTACCGTTTCATAGCTCATTGCTCCAGACCGGTTAAACCGGCAGGCCGACGTAATTTTCGGCAATGCTGGTCTGTGCAGCGCGGCTGTTGGCGATGTAGTCCAGTTCGGCCACCTGCATGGCGCGTTCGAAGGGGCCGTCTTCGGGGAAGCGGTGCATCAGCTTGGTCAGCGACCAGCTGAACCGCTCGCTCTTCCACACACGGGCCAGCGCCTTGTCCGAATAGCCGCCGATCGCATCGTTGTCCGCCGCCTTGAAGAAACGCACCAACGCATCTGCCGCGTAGTGCACGTCGCTGGCAGCAAGGTTCAGCCCCTTGGCACCCGTTGGCGGCACGATGTGCGCCGCATCGCCACAAAGCAACAGCGAGCGGTGGCGCATCGGCGCAAAGACATAGCTGCGCAGCGGGGCGATGCTCTTCTCCAGCGCCGGACCGCGCGTGATGTTGGCCGCAGCCTCGGGCCCCAGGCGGATAGCCAGCTCGTCCCACAGCCGGTCGTCGGGCCATTCCTCCACCTTGTCGGTCAGCGGCACGTCGATGTAATAGCGGCTGCGCGTTTCCGAGCGCATCGAGGCGAGCGCGAATCCGCGTTCGTGGTTGGCGTAGATCAATTCATGATTGCACGGCGGCACGTCGGCCAGGATGCCGAGCCAGCCGAAGGGATATTCGCGCAGGTATTCCTTGCCCACGCTGGCGGGCACGGACTTGCGGCTGGGACCGTGGAACCCGTCGCAACCGACGACGAAACGGCAATCGACCTGGTGCTCTTCGTCGCCCAGCGAATAGGTGACACGGGGCGCATCGCCATCCACCTCGTGCAGCGTTACGTCCTCCGCCTCGTAGACCACTTCCAGCCCGCGTTCCTCGCGCGCATCCATCAGGTCGCGGGTGACTTCTGTCTGGCCGTAGACCACCACCTGCTGGCCGGTGAGTTCGGCGATATCGATGCGGATCAGGCGTTCGCCATCGGCAAGGTTGAAGCCATCGTGCGGCAGGCCTTCGGCTTTCATCCTGCTGTCCAGCCCCAGCCGCTCCAGCAGCGACACGGTTATGTTCTCCAGCACGCCCGCGCGGATACGGCTGAGGACATAGTCGGGAGACCGGCGTTCCAGCACCACGCAATCCACGCCTTCCGCACGCAGCAGGTGGCCCAGCAACAAGCCGGCAGGGCCAGCGCCAATGATGCAAACTTGCGTCTGTGTCTTCTTCATTTCGGAACCTCTGTTTTCAATTTCTGATGGCGTCTTGCCTGGCTTGTCGGCCACGCACTAGCCGCAGCCCGCCTGCGAGGCGGTACGGTAGCGTGGGCGGGATTCAGTCGGCAGGGAGATCCAGCGCGAAAGGCACATCCAACCACGAGCCATCCTCGCCGCCCGTGTAGACGGTAAGTGGCAGCACGGGATCGTCGGGATTGACGCGCAGGGTTACCGCCAGGCGCAGCCGGTCCCCCGGGCTCAGCTGGCGCGCGATCGGGGACAGCGCAAAAGTGAGGGTTACGGGCTGATCGGCACCCACCGGCAAGGCATCGGCTTCACGGTGGGTGGGCCATGGCAACCCGCCCGTGTCGAACGGCGCTTCTCCCAGCTGGCGTCGCGAGGCGAGCAGTTCACCGCGGGAAATCACCTCGGGCGAGCGCATGGGATTCACATGTTCCAGATAGGCGTTCACGACATAGTCGTCGGCCGGTGCCGAGACGGTCAGGCTGACGACAGGCGTGCCCGCCACCAGTGCACCGGTACGCACAGCATCGCTGGTGAAGGTGACGCTGAGCGGGTCGATGCCCGAGCGTACGACCGAGAAATTGACGAAAGGAAACAGGTCGTCTGGCGGAGTGACCGTCAGCTCTCCCGGTGCGGCGGCAGCCTGGCCCATTACGCCGGTTTGCCCTTCCACGCCCAGCACATAGCGGTGGTTCTCGGCCGGCAGCGGCCAGCCGGGTGCCCCCACCCATTCGTGGCCCGCCTCGCCGCCTTCAAGGTAATAGCGCACGCGCGGTTCCTCGTCGAAGCCATTGGCCACGCCCTTCAGATAATGATCGAAGAACCGCACCAGATCGGCATTGCGGTCGAAATCCGGGCTCTGGCAATGCGCGCCTCTGCTGATGACAAGGTTGGTGGCGTTGGGATAGTTGCGCCAGGCGTTCATCGTCTCGTCGATAAAGGGGTCGTGCCAGCTGCCGTACATGTACATCGGCACGTCGTTGCCGGTGATCTCCTCGAGGTGGGAATAGGCGCTGGCAGTAATCCAGTAGGCATCTCCGGTCAGCGGAGAGACGCTGTCGCGGAAGGGGATCGAGCTCCACAGCTCGCCCACCATCAGGTTGGCTTCCTTGTTCGCCCGCGTGCTGCGCATCATCGATCCGTCGCTGTCCTCGTCCACCGGAACCGCCTGCGCCATGTGCGCATCCACGCCGGCCATCTCGTCGGACAGCGGTCGCGTGCGGCGCTGCCCGCCTTCGGTGAAACTGCTCATTTGATCGAACTGGGTGGAGCCGACAGCCACTGCGCCAAGATGCGGAGCGCCGCTGCGCAGCCCCTCGATAACGGTGGAGCCGAGGTAGGAACAGCCCTGCATCCCGACGCGGCCATTACTCCACGGCTGCACCGCCAGCCATTCGATGATGTCGTGCACGTCGTTGGTTTCCAGCTGGTCGCTGGGTGCCCCGCGCGACCCGAAGGAGGCACCCTTGCCGCGCACGTCACCGATCGCGACGACATAACCGTGGCGGGCGAAGTATTCCGCGGTGGCATCCGGCATCACATTGCCATCCGCATCGCGCCGTACGCGTTGGTATGGCGTCATGCTGAGAATGACGGGCACCTGGTCGAACGCGCCGCTGCCGCCGGTGGGCCGATAGATGTCCACCGCCAGACGCGTGCCATCACGCACCGGCACATAGACGGAACTGCGCTCAACCTCGACTTCCTGCTGAGCCTGCACTGGCGAAAGCCCCGCGCCGGTCAAGAAGGCCGCGCCCAGAATTGCGATGGTTGCCCGCATGTCTTCCTCTCCCTCCTACCATCACGGCGACCCGAAAGCGATGGCGCGCCGGAACCGCCTGCCCTTCTTCCGGGTTTAGTTAATTGCAGGCATTGTCGAGTGACCAATGCGATTCTGCAAACGAAAAACGCAAATTTCCATCGGGAAGCGTATGGACAAGCCACGGCAACTACCGTTATCGCCGGCAGCGAAGGGGCCACGCAGGCTGTCGAAGGAGGCCAGGCAATGATCGTGACCATGTTGATGGCACTGTCCGTAACCGCACCACAGGACGCACAGCAAACACAGGAAGGTACACAGATGGCCAGCGAGATCATGCGCAGGGACGAACAGGAAGAGATCGCCGGACCGGCCGAATGGTTCACCGGCGAGGTGACGATACGTGGCATGTTCTCGCGCGAGGCGCCCTCCCGCGTCACCGGGGCAATCGTCACCTTCCAGCCGGGGGCACGCACCGCGTGGCACAGCCATCCGCTGGGCCAGACGCTGATCGTTACCGATGGCGTGGGCTGGACCCAGGTAGAAGGTGGCGAAAGGATCGAGTTCTCCGAAGGCGACATCATGTGGTGCCCCAGGGACATCCCGCACTGGCACGGGGCCACTCCGCATTCCGCCATGACGCATATCGCCATCCAGGAATCACTGGACAGCTCGAACGTCACCTGGATGGACCACGTGACGGACGAGGAATACCTCGGCGACAACGAAAGCGAATAGCACAACCATGCCACACGTGATCGTGAAGCTCTGGCCCGGCAATTCGCCAGAGCAGAAGCAGGCTCTTTCCGATGCGATCGCGCACGAAGTAAGCGACAAGCTCGGCTCCGGCGCGCATTCGATTTCCATCGCGTTCGAGGAAGTCGATCCGCAAGACTGGACGCAACAGGTGTTCGAACCTGAAATCCTCGGCAAGTGGGATCAGCTTGCCAAGGAACCAGGCTACGGCCCTCGACCGCCAGACTGAACAGCGCGCTTTCGCTCCAGCAACAACCTGCCGCGAAACAGCGTGGCCGACACCCCCAGATCAAGGAAGAATCATGCGCGCAATCACCATGCATAAGGCAGGCGACGTTCGCGTAGAAAATGTTCCGGATGCCGCCATCCAGGAACCCACCGATGCGCTGATCCGCGTCACGCGCGCCTGCGTGTGTGGCAGCGACCTGTGGCCTTACAACGACGGCCCCAACAATGCAGGCCAGGTCATGGGCCACGAAGCCATCGGCGTGGTCGAGGCCATCGGCAGCGACGTACGGACCATCAGGCCGGGCCAGGTCGTCATCATGCCTTTCGCCTTTTCCGACGGCACCTGCATGTTCTGCGACGAAGGCTTGCAGACCGCCTGCATCCACGGCGGCTTCTTCGGCAATGGCAACGCCGTGGGCGGCGCCCAGGCAGAGGCCCTGCGCGTACCGTTTGCCGATGGCACCCTGTTCCCCGTCGACGTCGATGCGGAAGACGCGCTGATGCCTTCGCTGCTGACCCTGTCGGACGTTATGGGCACCGGCCACCACGCCGCAGTCGTCGCCCAGGTAAAGCCGGGCCACGTTGTCGCCGTCATGGGGGACGGCGCCGTGGGGCTTTGCGGCGTGATCGCGGCAAGGCGGCTGGGTGCAGAGCAGATCATCCTGATGGGCAGGCACGAGGACCGTCTGGCTTTGGGAAAGGAATTCGGGGCCACCCATTTCGTGCGCGAACGCGGCGACGAAGCCATCGCCAGAGTGAGCGAATTAACCGGCGGGCACGGCGCCCATTCGGTGCTGGAATGCGTCGGCAGCGAAAAGGCGATCGAGACCTCGATGGGCATCGTGCGCCCAGGTGGCGCGGTGGGCCGCGTGGGCGTGCCGCATTACAGCACGATACCCGACGCCCAATCGATGTTCTTCAGCAATGTCACGGTCGGTGGCGGCCCCGCCCCGGTGCGCGCCTATATCGCCGAGCTGCTGCCTGAAGTGCTGGAGGGTCGGATAGAGCCCGGCAAGGTATTCGACCGCAAGGTGGATCTCGACGGCGTGCCGGAAGGCTATGACGCCATGAACCGGCGCGAGGCGCTGAAAGTGCTCATCAAGCCATGAGCAGGGGATACTGGCTGGTCGCCGCCGTTGCAGAGTGACCGGCCAGGGTGCCGCAAGGATGTCGTCCGATCCGGCGGGGAGAGTCAGGTTCGCGCCAGCATCAGCGACTGCGGACTGCGGAAGTTGGACGAGGGAACCCAGCTAAGTTCGCGGTCCATCCGCGTGAATTCCGGAATGACGGTCAGGAATTCCTCGAAGATCACCTGCACCGCCACGCGCGCCAGCATGGCCCCAAGGCACGAGTGGACACCGCCGCCAAAGCCGAGATGGCGCTTGGGATTACGGGTGATGTCGTAGGTGTCGGCATCGGGGAACATGCGCTCGTCGCGGTTGGCAGAACCATAGCACAGCATCACCGCATCGCCCGCCTTCATGGTCTGGCCGTGCAGTTCCACATCCTGCTGCAGCGTGCGCTTGAAGCGCTGGGCAGAGGTGTTGAAGCGCAGCGATTCTTCCATCGCCAACGGGATCTTTGACGGGTCCGCCACCAGTTGCCGCCGGGCTTCGGGGAAGTCCGCCATGTTCAGCGCGAACATGCCAAGGAAGCCGGAAAGCGATTCAATGCCCGCCATGATCAGCGTGGTCACCGTCAGTTGCACTTCCTTGTCGAGCAGCTTCTCGCCGTTGATTTCGGCGGTGATGAAATTCGACAGCAGGTCTTCGCCGGGATTTTTCTTGCGCTCCTGCACAAGGTTCTCGGCATAGTTGGCCATCCAGTGGAAGGCATCGAGGTGCGCCTGGGTCTTCTGGCGGGTGACCGGGTCGGTCTGCACCATCAGCACGGCGTTGTCGCGCACTTCCTCGGCGTTGTCCTTGGGCATGTTGAACAGGTAGAACAGCAGGTCCACCGTGCACCTAGAACCAAGGTCGTTGACGAAGTCGAAGCTGTCGCGACCCTTCACCTCTTCCAGGTGCGTGCGGATGGAGCCGCGCGCCGGTTCCAGCACGTGGTCGAGCGCGCGCTTAGTCATGGCCGACTGGATTAGGGCGCGCAGGCGATCGTGGCGGGGCGGATCGGTGCTGCCCAGCGTCGCCCCGGCGCGACCGGGAAACTCGTCGACGAGGTTGCCCTTGGCCGAACTGTAGACTTTCCAGTTGGTCAGGGCGTGGAGGATATCGTCGTAGCGAGAGAGCACCCACATCCCCGCTTCCTCGCTCCAGAAACACGGATATTCATCGCGCAATGACTTGTAGGCGGGGAACGGATCGGCGTCCGTTGCCGGTGAATAGGGGTCAAAGCGGAACATGGCTCGCTGAAGTCCTCTCGGCTGTGTTCTATGCTGGCTGTGTGCCCGTGAACCCGTTTCAGTGCCATTCAATCACCATCCAAAAACTTGGACTTTTCGATCACAACCGGGCACAAGGTTCGCATGGCCGATGCAATCGACTTGCAGAAATTCGACCTCTACGGGGAGGAAGCGGGCGGGACCGCGCCCGAATTCCTGCACATCGAACCGATCTCGGCCCGATCCCGTCTGCACGAATGGACGATCGCGCCGCACAGTCACCCCGGCATTCACCAGGTGTTGCTGCTGGAAAGCGGTTCGGGGCAGTTGGTTGTCGACTCGCTGGACATGCAGCTGTGGCCGCGCACGCTGATCGCGATTCCCAGCAGCTGCGTGCATGCCTTCCGCTTCGATCCCGCTTCCGAAGGCTGGGTATTCTCCTTCGCGGTGGAACTGCTGCACGATCCACGCCTTGCACGCGGACAGGCATCCTCCTGCTTCGAAGGGCGATCAGCCAGCGTCGAGATACTGGATAGCAAGGACCCTGCCCTGCAACGCCTGCAATGGCTGCTGGCCGACCTCGCGCGGGAATTCGCCGGACGTACCAGCGCCAATCTCTCCGACCGGCAGGCGGCCCAAGCCGCTCTCGTGATCGCCAGCGCCGAAGAGACCCTGCGGGCGGCAGACCCCTCTCCCGATAGCGACAGGCAGCGCGTGCTGTCGCTGGCCTTTCGCAACATGGTAGATGCGAACTACCGCGCAGGCCTGTCGATCGGCGAATATGCCCGGCGCCTGGGCACGACCGTGCCTACGCTAAACCGTGCCTGCCGCGCCCAGCTGGACAAGGCACCGGGCGAGATCGTGCGTGAACGGGTGCTGCTCGAAGCGATGCGCTACCTCACCTTTACCAGCGCCGGCATCAGCCAGATTGCCGACGACCTGGGCTTCTCGGATCCAGCCTATTTCGCTCGCTTCTTCAAACAGCGTACGGGCATTCCCGCCACCCGCTTCCGCAAGGAGCGCGGCTGGTTTTCACAACGACCAAAAGCCGGCAGCAGGGCTCAGGCCATGCGCAGGCAGGGCCCCGGCACCAGCCGAACCGCAAGTCGGTGACATACGGAAACGGCTGGCAGGGCAAAGCGGCGAGGGAACCGTGCGAACAGCAGCGGTATCGGCCCGTGATGGGTGGCCCGATTTCGTAGGCGCAGGCACCGCTTTTCCCTTTGCAAGCGGAAAAAGTAGCCGATTTGGTGATCTCGGCCATATACACGCGCAGCTTTGCGGGCTACTCCGTCAGAAACGCACTCACAATCCACGGCAGTACGGTAAAGTATGGATACGAGCTCGGGAATTCACGGTTCCGACGGCGCGGAAACCGCCAAGGACTGGCTGGTGGTCGCGACTTCGTTCGTCGGCGTCTTTGTGGGTGTCTTCTATCTCTATGGCATGGGTGCCTTCATCCTGCCGCTGGAAGAACAATTCGAATGGTCGCGCACCGTCACGACTTCGGGCCTGACGCTCATCAGCATCATCGCCATTATCGTTGCACCGCTGGTCGGCTACATGGTCGACCGGTTCGGATCGCGGCGGATCGCCATGATCGGCGTCTGCCTTTTCGGCGCCGCCTTCGCCGCCATGTCGACCGCCACGGGCTCGGTCTGGAACTGGTGGTTCCTGTGGGGACTGCTGGCGGTTGGCACTGTGCTGATGAAGCCGGTCGTCTGGATCGCGGCCATCACATCCCGCTTCGACAAGCGGCGAGGCCTGGCCATGGGCATAGCTCTATGCGGAACGGGTGCGGCAGCGTCGATCGTGCCGATCGTCGCAACCCTGCTGATCCAGGCGCTGGGGTGGAGAATGGCCTTTGTTGCCCTGGGCCTGGGCGGCGTGCTGCTGCCGCTGCCTCTGCTCGTGCTGTTCTTCCACGACGGTGAAAGGCCTGCGACGGGCGATAGGCAGCGGGTGCAGGACAACAAGCCACAAGCCCAAGAACTGCCCGGCCTGACGATCAAACAGGGGCTGAAAGCACCGGTTTTCTACAAGCTGGCCTTCAGCAGCATGCTCGTTGCCGGTGGCGTGCTGGGGCTGGTCGTGCATTTCGTGCCGATCATGGTAGCGGGCGGCCTGAGCGCCGAAGCGGCTGCCACGGTAGCCGGGATTGTCGGCATTTCCTCAATCATCGGACGGATCGGCACCGGTTTCCTGCTCGATCGGTTTCCAGGCTGGCTGGTCGGCGGAATCGGCAACGGCATTCCGATCCTCGCCTGCCTCGTCCTGCTGTTATCCGACGGGTCCTATGTCGGCGGGGCGGTGGCTGCCGCCATCGTCGGCTTCTCCGTAGGTGCGGAACTGGATATCGCCGCCTACCTTTCGGGCCGGCATTTCGGCCGCCGCAACTATGCCACCTTGTTTGGGACCCTGGCCGGCATGATCTCGCTTGGCATCGGTGTAGGCGCCGTGTTCCTCGGCGCGATGTACGATTTCTTCGGCTCTTACGAGCAGGTGCTCTGGACGCTCATCCCGATGTTCGCCGTATGCTCGCTGCTGGTCTTCTCAACCGGAAACTATCCCGAATCCTTCCCGGACGAAGCTGACCAGGCACCCGCCTGACAAGCAAATGGCGGTCGCACCCGGAAGGGTACGACCGCCATTGCTGCAATTGCGCCCGTCCCGGGCGAACCGTCAGATCGGGTAGTGTCCCGGTTCGGTTTCGAAGGTGATCCAGCGCAGTTCGGTGAAGGCGTCGATCCCGGCCTTGCCGCCGAAGCGGCCATAGCCCGATGCCTTCATCCCGCCGAACGGCATCTGCGGCTCGTCCGACACGGTGCTGGCGTTGACGTGGCAGATGCCCGCCTGGATCTGGCGTGCCACCTTCAGGCCGCGCGCGGTATCCTTGGTGAACACCGCCGACGACAGGCCGTATTCGGTATCGTTCGCCAGCTCGATGGCATGGGCCTCGTCCCGCGCGCGGGCAATGCCGACGACCGGGCCGAAGCTCTCGTCGCGGAACAGCTTCATGTCGGGCGTCACCTTGTCGACGAGGTGCGCAGGCATGACCACGTTCATCGTGGTCTCGCCGCCAACTAGCAGCTCTGCGCCCTTGGACGTTGCATCCTCGATCAGCGCCATGCACTTTTCGACCGTATGCGCATCCACCACTGCGCCCAGCGGCGTGTTGCCCGCCTTGGGATCGCCTGCGGGCATGGTTTCAACCTTGGCCTTGAACTTCGCGGCAAATTCGTCCGCCACGCTGTCGACCACGATGATCCGCTCGGTGCTCATGCAGATCTGGCCCTGGTTCATGTAGGCACCGAAGGCCGCCGCCTTCACCGCCTCGTCAAGGTCGGCATCTTCCAGCACCACCATCGGCGCTTTACCGCCCAGTTCCAGCAGCACCGGCTTCAGGTGTTCGGCCGCACGCTTGGCGATGATCTTGCCGACCGCTGTCGAACCGGTGAAGTTGATGCGCTTCACTTCCGGCGCATCGATCAGCGCGCCCACCACTTCGGCGGCATCCTCGGGCGCGTTGGTGACGACGTTCACCACGCCGTCCGGAAAGCCTGCCTCGGCAAAGGCCTCGATGATCAGCGCATGGGTGCGCGGGCAGGTTTCGCTGGCCTTCAGGATCACGCTGTTCCCGCAAGCCAGTGGCACGGCGATGGCGCGCACGCCCAGGATGATCGGCGCGTTCCAAGGGGCGATACCCAGCAGCACGCCCACCGGCTCACGCAGGCCCATGGCGACGGTGCCTTCGTGGTCGGAGGGGATGACTTCGCCGGAAATCTGCGTGGTGATGGCCGCCGCTTCGCGCACCATGCCCGCGGCCAGGCCAAGGTTGAACATGGCCCAGCCCGCGGTTGCGCCGATCTCGCCCATCATGGCGGCGACAAAGTCGTCCTTCTTCGCCATCAGCGCGTCTGCGGCCTTGTTCAGCACCGCCCTGCGCGCATTGGGGCCCATCTTCGACCACTCGGCAAAGCCCGCCTGTGCCTTGGCCGCGATGGCGGGAATGTCATCGGGCTGCATCGCCTCGGCACTGGAGGCCACTTCTCCGGTCATCGGATTCAGGCGGGTGAAGGTGGTCATAGTCTGTCCTTTCCAAGTTCACTGCATTCGGATGCTATTTGCGCAAAAGTAGCTCGTCGACCGCTTTCGGGAAGCCTCAGGATCCCCCTGCGAGCCAGGCGAGAATTTCCTCGCGGTCTTCATCCAGCCGCGGCGGCGCCTTGCTGGTTCCCGGCTGTCCCGGCTGCATGCGGAAACCGGCGTTGGGCACCCGCGTGCCGGCGCCGTCGGGCAGCCCTTCTATGTCAAGGTCGAGCAGCGCGCCCTCGCCAGCCAGTTCCACCGCTTCACCCACATGGCGGATCTTGCCGCAAGGGATGCCAGCGTCGCTCAGCTCGCGCTCCCAGTCCGCAGAATCGCGCGTGGCGAAAACTGCGGCGAGCTCGTTGTAGATGTCATCGAAATTGGCACGGCGCGCGTCGTTGGTGGAATAGCGCGCGTCCTCCAGCCACTCCGCCTTGCCAAGTATCGTGGCCAGCTTGGCAAACTGGTTTTCCTGCACCACGCCCAGCGAAATATGGCGTCCGTCGCCCGCCTCGAACAGGCCCGATGTCGGCAGCGCGCTGTAGCCGGTGTTGCCCAGCCGTTTCATCGTCTTGCCGGTAATCAGGTAGGGCGTCAGGGCCGAGGTCATGAAAGCCATGCTTGCATCGAGCATGGAAACGTCGATCAGCGCGCCCTCGCCTGTCTGCATGCGCTGCACGAGTGCCCCGAGAATGGCAATGGCAGCTGTCTGCGCTGTCAGCGTATCGACGATGGGAAAGCCCACGCGCACCGGCGGATCGCCTTCAGCGCCGCTCAGCATCATCATGCCGCTGGTGGCCTGCACGATATTGTCGATGGCGGGCCAGTCGCGCTGCGGGCTGTCCTGGCCGTATCCCGATACCGAGCAGAAGATGATATCGGGCCGCAGCTTCTTCACCTCTTCATAGCCGAAGCCGAGGCGAGCGATCACGCCTGGGCGGAAGTTCTCGAGCAGCACGTCGCTGCGTTGCACGATCTTGCGGGCGATCTCCACGTCGGCAGGATCCTTCAGGTCGAGCGCAATGCTCTTCTTGCCGACGTTGGCGGCGATGAAGGCAGGACTCATCCCGTCATAGGCGCGGTCAGCCCCGTAATTGCGGAAATGGTCGCCGTTCTTCGGCTCTATCTTGATGATTTCCGCGCCCATGAGCCGCATCAGGTGACTGGCGAAAGGGCCTGCCATGACATGGCTGAAATCGGCGACACGAATACCTTCGAGGGGCTGCTGACTCACTTCAAACTCCACATTCAACCTGGTTTCGCGCGACCAGGCTGTCGCGCGCAATCCGGAAAGCTTCCGTGCCGTCTATACCGAAGCGGGACAGGGCATTGGCCCTCTGTTCCGCCAGGCGAAGGTAGACGGCATCGAATTCGGCCTGGTCCCCTGCGCTGGGCCGGCTGACGGTTATCACGCCTTCGCCAGCGTCGCTTCCGGCTTCCGCCGCCGCTAGGTTTTCCGCCATGATCGCATCGTTCCACACCGCTATGCTCTCATCGATCACTGCCTGGTGCTGCGGGCTGAGGGCATCGAACACGTCCTGGTCTATGGCTCGGGCAGGATAGGCGCCGCGGGCGATCTGCAATTCGAAGAAATGGTCGGTGACTTCGGCGAAATGCATCGAGCGCAGCGTATCGCGCGATGCCACCACCCCGTCGATCACGCCTTTTGCCAGCGCGCTGTAAACCTCGCCCATGGGCATATCGACCGGGTCCGCGCCGAACGAATGCAGCACCGGCAGCAGTTCGGACGGGGCACGGATGCGCAACCCATCAAGGTCTGCAAGACTATTCACCTCGCGCCCGCGTACCAGTATACCGGGCAGCACCCCGCCCTGCACGGCGAGCACTTTCAGCCCTTCCAGTTCGCGTGCGAACTGCGGCACCTGCGCCACCATGCAGCGGTAGAACTCCAGCTGCGCTTCCTGCGTATCGACCCCGCTGTAAAAGCCTGTTTGCGTGCGCAGCAGGTGCGCACCGCCGCGCGCATAGATCGGCGTGATCAGGCCGACATCGGCCACGCCGTGGCGGATCTCTTCCATCGACATGTCGGCAGAGAGCAGCGCACCAGACCAGATCGGGCGGATCATCAACGTGCCGCCAGAGGCCTGCTCGACATAGTCGATCCAGCGCTGGTCGGCCCGGCTGAAGGGGTGGCCCGGGGGATAGGGGGAGGCATAGGTCAGTTCGGTCACGCCCTCGGGCAGCGGCCTTTCGCAGCCAGCCAGCAGCAGCAGGAGGGCGGCAAGCAGCCTCATCCGATCACCCGTTCCCGCACGAAGCCCTCCACCATGGCCACCATCCTGTCGTGGTCCCAGATGTTGGCGTTGACCATGTCGGCATCGATCTTGAGCACCGGCACGCCCGCCTCTTCCAGAGCCAGTGCGGTGAGGTTGGTGCCCGATTGCGACAGGCGGTTGTCGGGCGGCAGCAGCATCACGCAACCGTCGATACCGCAGCGCTCTGCCTCCGATGTCATCCAGCCGTTCATCCACGGCGGCAGGTGCAGCTGTTCGTTGATGGCGCAGATGCGACTGGCCAGCGCATCCAGCGGCTTGTCCTTAAGGTCGCGCAGGTACGCAGGTCCGGCAAAGGGCATGTACATCGACCATACGAACACCGCGCCAAGGTTGTCCTCCAGCGCCTGGTAGAAGCCCGGATCGTGCCACACGCCCGCGCCGATCCACATCAGGCGAATCTTCTCGTTTTCCGATGCTCCCTCGCCCCGTTCGATCCGCTCCAGCACCTGGTCGCGGAACTTCTTGGCATGGGCCACCGCCCAGTCTGAGCCGCGGTGCCATTGCGGGATCATGGTGTTTGGCATCTGTTCGGCAATAGAGATCGGGCTGGGCCGTGCCTTGCCGATGGCCTGGGCTGCCTCCCAGACATAGCCTTCCTGTTCATTGATCCGTTCCATCAGCCGTACGAATCTCGCCATGTCGAAGTCACGCCCGGTGCGTTCCTCCAGCAGTGCGATCAGTTCCTGTGTCTCGGCAGCCATGTGGGCGATCCGGTCCGGCTGGTAGACGCGCTCCCATTCAGTGCGGGAATGGGCATACCAGTCCAGCTCCTTGTGCTCCCATGCGGGTGCCTCCATCGCGAACAGTTCGCTGCCCAGTTCCTTCGCCCACATGCCGAACACGTTCTGGATGCAGTCACAAGTAAGCCGCGCCACCATGATCGCCGGGCTGGGCAAGCCGCCCCATGGCGCGTTCTCAGGGTCATTCGCCAAGGTGCAGGCCAGACCCAGCGAGCAATACTTGCAGCCGTTGGAGGGATAGCCCTTGGCCACCATGGCATCGAAATACGCGCCCGAAAGCTGCTTTGCCGAGATGTAGGCAGACCACCACTGGTTGGTGACGATGGGGATGTCCATCGCATGGAAAATCTCGTGCGGCACATCGGCCTGCACGATCGCATAGGGTTCCCTGTCATCAACGACGCGCTTTTTCAGGCGCTTGCCGAACCCCTTCTGGTAGGCGGTGGCCTCGGCAGTGCAGGACAGCATCTTGCGGCTGCGCTGGTTGGCTGACCGGCTCATCCCTGCACCTCCTTCAGGAATTCGGTGATTTCATCGATGGCACCATCGCGGGCCAGCCAGTCGCGGCGCGTCAGCACAAGGCCGGGGATTCCGGCGGCGTCGATGGCGGCGCGTTCGGCCGGGAGGTGCCAGCCCTGGTCCTCGTCCTCCTCCACGCGCCAAAGGATCACCGCCTTCGCTGCATGCTCCTTGATCACCCGGGTCAGCATTTCGCCACGATCGGCCATGCTGCGGCTGCTTGGCGCGTGGTGCAGCTTGCGGCCCAGCGCGGCAAAGGGATCGCCAGTGCCTTGCTCGACATGCTCGCCCAAAGAAAGCCATTCCTCGACCACGGTCTGGCCAAGCGTGGCGAACCCCGTAGCGCCGATCGCATCACGCAGCCGGTGATCGGGCGCCGCAGTGCCCGACAGCACGCAGACCGGCCGCGGATCGTCAGCGACAGGCTCGGCCCGTTTCGCATTCGCCTTTGCGATTCCCGCTTCCAAAGCATCCTCGCCCACGCCCAGCCTTTCGCCCAGTTCGCGCAGTTTCATGATCGTGCGGTCACGGCTGAGTTCGCGCGGGATCTTGGCGATGTCGAGGATCATCGGTTCCGGGCCGGCGATAAGTCCGCGCCGCTGCAATTCGCAGGCATAGTAATACAGCCGCTGCGATGTGTCGTCGGCACGGCTGAACAACACCTGGTCGAGGTGATCGTATTCGCCCGCCGCCCAGGCTTCGATCACCGGGTGTGCCCACGGCAGGAACTTGTTCTCCACCCATTGCGAGGCAACCGGCGTCTCACGCTGCGGATCGAAGGGCACGGCCCCGGCGAAGCGGCCGGTGGCTTCGAGCAATTCGAGTGGCAGGTTGGGTCCGGCAATTGCAATCATGGGTCAGTTTCCAAGCACTTCGGGCAGCCACAGGACCATGGCCGGGAACAGGATGATAAGCAGCAGGTGCACAAAATCGCTGGCCAGGAACGGCAGCACGCCGCGGAAGATATTCGTTATCGAGATATCCTTCGCCATGCCCTGCATGACGTAGAGATTGATGCCCAGCGGTGGGGTGAGGAACCCCACCTCCATCGCCCGCACGAGGAACACGCCGAACCAGATCGCCGTCATTCCCGTGCCTTCAACGATCGGCAGCAGGATCGGGGTCATCAGTAGCATCAGGCCTAGGCCGTCCAGCACCGTGCCGAGCAGCAGCAGGACGAAGCCGACCAGCACCAGGGTGAGGAACGGCCCCACTCCAAGGTCGTTGACGAAGGCGCCAGCCGCATCGGCCAGGCCGGTGACCCCGACGAAGACCGAAAAGAGCAGCGCGCCGATGATGATGAGGTAGATGAGACCGGTGGTGCGAAGCGTTTCGTGGAAGGCCGTGAACAGGCTTTCCGTGTTCAACTTGCCGCGCGCGGCGGCGATCAGCAGCGCGCCCGCAGACCCCACGGCTGCCGCTTCGGGCGGGCTGATCCAACCCAAGGCAATGCCGCCGATGACGAACCCGATCAGCGCCAGGATTTCCCAGATCTTGCCCAGCGCCTTCCACCGCTCGCTCCACGGGGCGCGCTCGCCCGGTGGGGCAAGTTGAGGGCGCCAACGCACCAGCAGGAACACCACCAGCACGTAAAGCAGTGCCTGCGTAAGGCCGGGAATGATGGCGCCGGTGAACAGTTGGCCGATCGATTGTTCGGCAATGATGCCATAGACGATCAGCGCGCCCGAGGGTGGGATCATCTGGCCCAGCGTGCCACCCGCGGCGATAGTGGCGGTCGATAGTTTGTCGTCATAACCGCGCCGCTTCATTTCCGGATAGGCGACCAAGCCAACGGTCGCCGTGGTGGCAAGGCTCGATCCGTTGATCGCCCCGAATCCCCCGCAACCGGCAATACCGGCATATGCGAGCCCGCCCCGGCGATGGCCGAGAAACTTCGCAGCTGCATCGAACAGGTCGCGGCTCGCATCCACCGAGAAGAACACGTGCGCCATGAACAGGAACAGCGGCAGCGTGCCCAGTTCGTAGCGGGTGAGCGTGTCGACCACGACGACGCCGGCCTTGATGAGAGCGGCCTCCGGCCCGAGGATCAGTGCCAGACCGCCGAAGCCGGTAAGGCCGAGCACGGCCCCGATGCGCCCGCCGGCCAGCAGCAGGGCGAACAGTACGACAATGCCGATCAGGCCGGTACCTGCGGTATCAATCATTCGCCCGCCTTCCGAAACAAGCGGACCAGCAGGTATCCGCAAGTCAGCAGCAGCGCGGCGTTGACCACCAGCCGCAGGTAACGCCACGGCACGCCCAGCACTTCGCTGACCTCGTGCGAAGCCCACAGGTCGGCGGCAATCCAGGCAGAGCCGATCAGCAAGGACAGGGCAAAGACCAGGGTCAGCGCATCGGAAAACCTGTCCGCGACCTTGCGCCAGCCAGGCGAAAGCCGATCGACCAGCAGGACGACGCGGGCGTGGGTATTGGCCACCGTGGCGATGACCAGGCCAACCGACCCGGAGACTACGACAGCAGCCTGCATCAGTTCGATCGAACCGGTCAGCGGCAAGCCGACATAGCGACCGATCACGGCAAGCGTATCGATCGCGGTGGCGGCGAGCAATGCGATGCCGCCGATCCAGATGGCGAGTTTCATGGATCGAGTCATGCCGCTGCCTGCACCTTGCCATCTGCGGCAATGGTAATCGGCGGCAAGCCTGCTGCCTGCGTTATGCTCTCCAGGTAATCGGCGATTTCCCGCCCGCGCTGCGCAGTAGCCAGCACCGGGCGCCCCGGAGCCTCCACATGCACCGGCACGATGGCGGCGGTCGGCGGGCGGCCCTTGCGCAGCACGAGCTGGCCGATGAAGGCATTGATTGCTTCGGGGTGAAAAGGTGCGAGCCTATAGGCTGGGTCCGGTTCGAAACCGAACAGTTCCTTGCGCCGCCGGGCCCATTCTTTTCGGGCGGGGTGATCCTGGTCGGGTGAAAGCGCACTTGTCACCACGCAGCCGTTGCCAAGGCCGTGGAAGATCGGTCGCTCGCGATGGAACTCGATCCCGCGCACGATATGCGCGTGGTGCGAGATAACGGTGTCGGCTCCGCAATCGATAGCGGCACGGGCAACCTCCCGCTCGTAATCCGCGACGAAGGCCGGTGTATGCACCCTGCCCTTGTGCAGCGCAACGATCACGTGGTCGGCATCCGCACGCGCAGCGGCAATGCCGGCCTGCAGGATGGCTCGCGTCTCCGGCGTGATGCCGGTAAAGTCGAACAGCGGTGTGACCGGTCCATCCTCCTCAGCTGTCAGGGGCAGCCATGCACAACCGGCGCGGTCTTCGCCAGCCCAGCTCAGTTCGGGGCCAACGCAATTGTAGCTGAGCAGGGCAATCGACTGGCCACCAATCCTTGCGACCGCATGTCGGCTGGCCTGCGCCAGATCCTTGCCTGCTCCTGCATGGAGAATGCCCAGCCGATCAAGCTCGGCAGTCGTGTCGGCAATGCCCTGCGCACCGCAATCGGCAATATGGTTACCGGCCAGGCTGAGCATGCCGAAACCCGCTTCCGCCAGCGCGGCGAGGTTTTCCAGCGGCGCGCCGGGAGCGGGAACGTCGCCTTCGACCTCGAATGCGCTGTCGGTATGCGGGACCTCGAGATGTCCGATAGTGAAATCGGCTTTCCGAAGAGCGGGTGCGATCCCCGCAAGCCAGTAACCGGGATCGGGTTCATCGAGAACCAGATCCCCGGTTACGGCCACGGTGATCACATCCGCCATGGCTCGGAAAACCTCCGTCGGTCGATCAGAAGCGGACGCGCGCCCCGACAGCGAACTGACGGCCGATCGGGCTGGCAGCCGAACCATCGTAACCGCCGAAGCCGTTCGCGGACGGCGCCAGGTTCACGAAGGGCGGATCGGTGTCGAACAGGTTGATCGCTTCAAGCGTCAGTTCCAGACCTTCCATCGGCAGGCTCGGCACGCTTTCCGCGACACGCCAGGTGACCGTGAGATCGACCGGGGTGTAGGAGTCCACCTGCTCCGGCGTGGCGATGGCATCGTTGGTGTAGCCACCGACATGCGTCACCAGCACGCGGGTGCTGAACGGACCGTGATCCCAGTTGGCGATGAAGCGAGCGCGGAACTCCAGCGGATCGAAGATCGTGTTGAGCTGGTCGATCAGCGGAGCGCCCTGAACCACGGCCGTCTTGTAGTCGGTCAGGTAGGTGCCGTTCAGCGCCAGGCGCAGCGTGTCGTTGGGGCCAAGATCGGTCCACCACGTCACGTTGAAGTCGATGCCTTTCATCTGCGACGACCCCAGGTTCAGCTGGCGACCGTCGACGAACAGATCGACATTATCCAGACTGCCGCCCGGATACGGGCGGAACAGCGGAGTGCTGTTCACCCCTTGGGCGACGAGCTCCGCAATACGATCGCGGGCAGCCTGACCACGCAGGATGATGCCGGTCCCATCGTACAACGCCGCGTCCGAAAGGATCGTCAGGTTCGAAAGCAGGGCATTGACCTGGTTGGTGTACTCGATGTCGAAGTAGGTCAGCGAGATCGTCAGGCTGTCGGTCGGCTCGATATCGACACCGGCAGTCCAGGTCGTGCTTTCTTCAGGCGAAAGCTGAAGGTTCGGCCCCGACAGCGTGACGCCGTAAATCGGCGCGCCACCTGCGGGATCCTGATACAGCTGACCATAGTTCGTCAGACGACCGGTGTTGCCATAGATTTCGGTGAAGCCCGGCGCACGGAAGGCCGTGCCGTAGGTACCGCGCAGGGTCAGGAAATCGGTGACTTCCCAATCCACGCCGAATTGCGGGTTGGTGGTGTTGCCAACGTCGCTGTACTTGTCGTGGCGGATGGCCGCCGTCACATCTAGACCGTCGATCACTGGCAGCAGGATTTCACCGTAGAACGAGTCGACCGAACGGTCATAGACGAAGCCACGGCGCGCACCGGTGGCGGGGCCACGGATGCTGCCCAGGTCCAGTTCGAACTCCTGGCGTTCATAGCCCACAGCAACCATGACGTCGCCACCCGGCAGGGCAAACAGCGGACCGTTTGCGCCTGCTTCGTAGACGGTCAACTGACCAGCGGTATCGGTGATGAACACGTCACCGAAGATGCTGTCCATGGTCGCATCGCTGGTGCGATAGAGGCCATAGGGATCGAAGGCCGTGGCCGGATCGCTGCTGGCCAGCGCGGCAGCAAGGCCACCGCGGCTGAGGTTGCCGATGTCGCGCGACATCTCGTCGGTTTCACCGTAGCTGAGCTGCGCTTCCACTTCCCAATCGAAGGGCAGACGCAAACGCAGACCCGGCGAAACCTGCCAGATCTCGTAATAGCCCGTACCCGGCTGCTGACCGCGCGGATCGCCCGCGAAGTTGTACTCGATGTTGTAGCTGGTGCCGGTAAAGCCCGGCGGACGCACGAAAAAGGCGTTGGTTTCGGGCACGGTCAGCGTTGTTGCCACGCCCGGACGCTGACGCACGAATTCGCGCCGCGAATAGAAGCCGTCGGCGAAGAATTCGAAATTGTCGGTAAACTCGAACGTCGCCGTAGCGTTGACGTTGTCATAGGTCTGCGACGGGAACAGGTCCTGTCCGATCTGGCTGTCGCACAGGTTGGCGGTGTTCGGCACCAGCGAACCTGCATTGGACTGCTGGTAGATCGCCGGCAGCGCATAGCTGACACCATCAATGATGGCTGTGCCCGGATCGCAGGCGGTGACGCGATAGTCGTTGCCGCCAAACGGCGTCAGGTCATTGGTGTAGAAGTCACGGTCAAGGCCGTTCAGGTTCGAACGGTCGACGTGTTCATAGGCGATCATCACCTGGCCGCGGTCAAATACCACGCCCGCAGCGATGCCCGCCGTCCACTGGTCGAAGGCACCATCATCGGAGATGTTGTAGCGCGCGCTCGCCTCGATACCGTCAAGGCTGCGGCGCGGGATCAGGTTGACCACGCCGGCGATTGCATCCGAACCGTAGATGGCCGAGGCGCCGTTGGCGACGACTTCCACGCGCTCGAGGCCCAGGGTCGGCAGGCCCGACGGGTCGACCGAGCGACCGTTGCTGACAACGCGGTGACCGTCGACGAGGACGAGCGTTGCATAGGGACCGATACCGCGCAGGTTGACGGCGTTACCGTACACGATGTTGCCGGCGCCGCCGCTCTGCGAACGCGAGCTGTCCGTCACGCCCAGGTTGAAGACCTGCGGCAGCTCCTTGACCAGCTGATCGACCGTGGTGGCCGCCGATGCCGCGATTTCTTCGCGACCAAGCACGGTGGCCGTCGCCCCGACCGGGGCATCGCCCGTACTCACGCGACTGCCGGTAACAACGATTGCCGGCTGGTCATCACCCTCATCAGCGTCCTGCGCCATAGCCACGCCAGGCACGCACAGCGTTGCCAGCGACACGCCCGCAAGAAGGGATTTGCCGGAAATATGACGGAAAAAGCCTTTGGTCTGCACCTTGATCCTCCCAAGAATTGGCTCGAGTCATTAATCGCTCGATACGCTTATCCACCACATGGATAGCCAATACGGTAGCGTATGCAAGAGAAATTTGGCCGACAAAATTGTTGACAATCGGCATGTGGCATCGGAACCACAGCAAATGAAACCAAGTGAACAGTCGGTGCCCCTGCAAAATGCCAGCACAGGCGAAATAGCGGACTGGATTCGCGCGCAAATACGCGCCAACCGCATGGTGCCCGGCCAGCGCCTCGTCGAAGCCGACCTGATCCGCCAGACCGGAAGCAGCCGCTTCAAGGTCCGCGAAGCGCTCCAACGCCTTGCCGCGGAGGGCCTGGTCGTGATCGAGGAATTCCGTGGCGCATCGGTGCGCGAAGCCTCGATGGAAGAGATCCACCAGCTCTACCGTGCCCGCGCCGCGCTGGAGGGAATGTGTACCGCGGATTTCGTCCGGCTCGCCACACCGCAGGAGAAGCAGCGCCTTTACGACCTTGCCGACGAGATCGAGGCCTGCATCGACGAAGACCTGTCGGAGGAATTCGGCACCCTAAACAACCGCTGGCACCGCCAGATCATGCAGGTCTCCGGCAACACCGTCCTGGCCGCGCTGGTGACACGGCTGCATACGCCGGTTCAAAGGCTGCAATTTGCCAACTTCTATCGCGGCGATCGCCTGAGCAGCGCGGTGGAGGATCACCGCGCTATCGTGGCAGCCATAAAGAAGGGCGATGCCGAGGCGGCCGAAGCGGCCATGCGCCAGCATATCGAAAACGGCCTGCGTTACCTGACCGCGGTCGACAAGGCCGTTCGTAACGACTAGCGCGGCCCGCCCGCTACGCTAGGCATCGGGCAGAAGTCCGCGCGCGCGAATTGCCGTATCGATCCATTCGTGGACCGGCACCCGTAACCCGCTCTCGCCCGCCAGTCGAAGCACGGCACCGGGCAAGGCATCGTATTCCGAAGGGCGCCCGGCCTCCAGATCGCGCTGCAGCGAGCTGGTGGCATCGGACGGGAAAGTCGCGATAAAGTCGAGCGCGCGAGCGACGAGGCCGTCAGGCAGGACGACCCCGCGGACCTTCGCCAAGGCAACAATCTCGCGCATCGCACCTGACAACAGTCTGCCGCCTTCGCCCTGGCCGAGGATCGCGCCGGCAGGAACGCCAAGCGCCGTGCCGACCCCACCGATAGCGGCGGCGAGCAGGAATTTCTCCCACAGGTCGCGTTCGATGTTGTCGCTGACGGGGGCTGACAGGCCCGCGCGTTCCAGCATGCTGGAGACCTGTTGCACGCTGGCATCCGGGCAGCCGTCGATCGCGCCAAGGAGAAAAGTCGGCTCCACCCCGACATGGCGCACGGCATGGCCATCCATTTCGAAGAAGCCATGCACCCGCGCCGCGACCACATGCGCTTGCGACAAGGCCTTGGCCACCAGGCGCGGCGCCTCCACTCCGTTCTGCACCGTCACCACCCGCGTAGCACTTGCGACCCGGCCAGCCACGGCAGCAAGCGCTTGCGGCAAACCGGTGGTCTTCATGCAAAGAAAAACGGTGTCCGCAGGCAGGAACGCCTCCGCATCGTCAGACAGCTCGATATCGGCATGTGACTCCACGCCATCGCGCACCAGCACGGCGCCATACCGTTCCAGCGCGCGCAAACGCTCACCGCGGGCGACCAGTCCGACGTCTTGCCCGGCACGTGCGAGATGGAACGCCAGGCAAGTACCCATGGCACCTCCACCAACGATTGCGACTTCACGGGCCATGGGGTTCGATCAGATACACTGCTTCAGGATCGGCCTTGCCGGGTGAACGCCGTTGCAGGCTCACCTCAGTCGACCGGGATCACCGGAAGCGAGATCGACGAGGCCCGCTCGCCCCCCGTCAACACGGCAATATCGCCATCCGCCCCGCCGGGGTTGGCGAAGCTGATCACCAGCCGTACGCGATGCCCTGCAGGGAAATTGTACGACATCGGCAGCATGGCGAATTCCAGTTCTGCCGGAGTTCCCGGAACCAGCGGTCGGATATCGGCTTCGCGGTGAGTGTGGAAGGGCAAGCCAAGGTTGTTGTAGGGCGCTTCTCCCTGCTGGCGGTGCGAGGCGCGCAGGCGACCGACCATCTCGTAAGTCCGGGTGGATCCATCAGGCGCCACATCGAGCAGCTGCGCCGTGGCGTCGACATCGGCGGTCTCGGCTTCGATCCACAGGTTGACGACCGGATAGCCGGTCACCTGCATGTCCTGTTCCAGCGGCTCCGTTTCGAACACCAAGCCGCCTTCGGGCGGTTCGATGGTGACCGAGGTCACCACGGGCGCTGCGCCGGTCTGTGTCACCACCTGCCCGCCAGCGGGTGCGGACATTGACAGGCTGCCATCCGACAGGAAGTAGGTGGTGCGTTGCTCGTTCGCCAAGGGCCAGTTGTTGGCCTGCTGCCACTCGCGGCCCTCCGGCGCGTTGTAGGTGTAGTAGGTGACGGCAGGCTCATCCATCACCCCATTGTCGATGCCCTTCAACCAGTAGTCGAAGAAGCGCAGTTGTTCGGTCGTGATGGAAAGGCCCGTTTCCTCTTCCACCACATTCCAGCGGCAGTGTTCGGCCGGGCCATAGATCAGCTTGCCGCGCCCTTCGGGCATGTTGGCAAACATCAGCCCGGGTGCGATCTTGGTGCCCGCCTCGTCCCAGTTGCCGCCGCTGTAGACTGCAACGCCCGAGGCCTCGACCTCGTCGTGGTAGGTATACATGCTTGACCGGCCCCACCAGTCGCCCAGCGCCTCGCTCACGCTGTCGCGATAGGGCAGTTCGCCCGAGCGGATGCTGGCAGGATCATCGATATGCTCGGCCTTGGCCTGTTCCAGCAGCGCTTCGCCGTCCGGCCCGTCCACGGGGGAGGCTGCCACGTCGCGTTCGGCGGAAGTCACCGGGTCGTAGGGGGCGATCGACGGAATGCCGCCGAAGTTGACGAAATCGTAGGTGTCGTAGGCCGGGCTGAGCGCCATGATGGCTTTCAACGAGGGGGGCTGCGTCACCATTGCCTGGTGCTGGCTGCCCCCCGTCGCGGAACATCCCCACATGCCGATATTGCCGTTACTCCAAGGCTGCTCGGCCAGCCATTCGGTGATGTCATAGGCATCGGTCCAGGCGGGTTCCAGGAAGTTGCCGAAGTTGAACAACCGGTTCTGCCCGAACGACGCGTAGAGGCCGCGAAAGTCGGCAACAGCCACGACATAGCCGTGCTCCACCAGTTCGATCGGCCCGCTGGGATAGGTGATGGCGGCGCTTTCTTCCCCGCGCGCACGGCGGTTGTAGGGCGTATGCATCCATACGACCGGCAGCGGGTCTTGCACCACTTCACCGTTCATCGTGGGACGGATGATGTCCACGGCCAGCCGCGTGCCATCGCGAACCGGAACGTAAAGCGATGACAGTTCCCAGCCATCGTAAAGCACCGGCGAGTAGCCTTCATACTCGCCGGGACCGGAGACACGGCCATCCTCTGCAGGGCTGGTGCAGGATGCAAGTGTCATGCCGATGGTGGCCAGTGCCGCCAGTGCGGTTCCCAGTGTCGAACGCATCATTTTCCCCTCCACTATTTCAAGACTTCGGCGCCACCTGACATTTCGGCAGCGCGGGTGCCGTGCTCCTATTCCGCAGCTTCTGCCGCGGGCTCGACTTCCACCGCTTCTGCCGGAACATGCGAGACGACGATCGCAGGCACGATATAGTCGCCAACGAGTTCCCACGGCTCGGTGTTGGTCGAGGTGACCACCACCACGATATTTTCGTCCGGGATCACCGCGATCAACTGGCCCAGCGCGCCGATTGCCATGTAGGCATCGGCCCCCAGGAAGCGCGGTCCTTCCTCGGCATCATTGAGGTGCCAGTAGAAGCCGTACGCGTAGTCCCCGGCGGCAGTCTGCCGGCGAGTCGATTCCTGCACCCATTCTTCGGAAACAATACGCCGCCCCTGCCATGTGCCGCCATCCAGCATCATCTGGCCGATCCGCGCGAAGTCCACCGGGCGGATAAAGAACCCGCCCGCCGCATTGGGGGAACCGTCGGCAAAGTAGGTCCAGCGGACATTCTCGATACCCAGCGGGCGGAGCAGGTGGTCCTCGGCATACCGGTCGTAGGGAACGCCGGTCACTTCCTCCACCAGCTGCGCTGCCAGGACAGGCAGGCCGTTGTCGTAGTTGTAGTGCAGTGCCGGGGCATGCTCGAGCGGCTGGCTGAACATGAAGTCGACAACGTCCGGCGCGGTGCCCAGGTCCGCCGGATTGGGAATATGCGCGCCCGATGTCATCGACAGCATCTGTCGCACGGAAACCGGATAGTGCCCGCGCGCCCACATGCTGCCAGCCTGTTCGGGGAAATAGCTGGTGACCGTGCGATCCAGCTCAAAAGCGTCGTTGTCCCACGCGATGCCCGCCACGGTGGCGGTAATGCTCTTTACCACGGACCATGTCTGGTGCGCGTCCTCGGGTCCGTTGCCCCAGAAATATTCGGCCAGCACCAGCTTGCCCTCTCGCAGAACCAGTACGCTTTCGGTCTTCGACATGGGCGATTGCTGCAGGATGGAATTTACCATCGCCTCCAGCTGAGCCCGGTCCAGCCCGGCCTGTTCTGGGGTTACGCTGACGAAGGTGCCGGTGCCATCCACCGGCAGGCGATAGGTATAGCTGGTTACCGGCTCGCCCTGCCCGTCAACGCGCGCATGGCGAAAGGCGCTTTCCGCGACCGTGTCCCCTTGTGTCAGCGTTGCCTGGCGCACGTCCTCGATCCGGCCCGAAAGGCCGGCAGCCCTCGTGATGGCGGCAATGCTTTCGCCGTCGGCGGACAAGGTGCCTTCGACCTGCGCACGGATCACGCGGCTGGAGCCGAGCGTGATGGCGGTTTCAAAGGCGAAGTCGCGACCGTCTAGCGCAACGGGATATGCGGTGTCGCCGGGCAGCGCGTGATCGACCGCCACCAGCGTGCCGTCTTCCGCCTCGCGAAACTCGATGTCGATCAGCGAAGGCAGGCGCACATCGGTGTCCTGGATCAGGCCCACGCCGCTCCATCGCCCCGCCAGTTCGGCAGCGACCGATGCCGGCGCGGCAGCCTCTTGAGCTTGCGATGCCGCCTGCGGAACGACGGCGAGCGGCACGGCCAGCATCAGTGCTGCGGCGGTTTGGAAAGTCCACTTTTTCGGCATGCGACAAGGTTCCCGTGAATGCTCGGCTTGCTACCCGCCTAGCGGCTCGCGCCGGGCCTGAGCCAGGTAGGCAGCGACCTGATAGTGATCGATATAGCCACCCGCCTCTGCGGCATGGGTCGCTTCGGTCACGCTGGCGACATAGTCCGCGCGCGTCGGATAGAGTTCGCGCAGCCGCTCTGCGGAGAACGGCTCGGTCGAACCGCGCAGTCCTGCGGTGGCATTCAACCCCTGGATGGCCGCGGTGTACCTTGCTGTCGGAACTTCCATCTCGGGCAGGCGCACGCCGCCACGGGCATTGCCGTATTCGTCTCGCACAACCTGTGGGCGACCGTCTGCCATTTCGATTTCGATGAACTCGGCCCGCGGCGGCTGCGTGCCCCGCATCATCCAGCCAACCATGTGCTGCAGTGCCGCGTCAGAACTCGGCTCCCACATCACCCGGCTGCCGTATTCAAGATCGTCGCCCGTCAGCCCGTCCCGTTCGCGCAAGCGCGCAAGGTAGGCGTCGAAAGCCTGTGGTACGTGCGAGGCGCCTGCCACCTCCCAGTACCGGAAACGATCCGTATCGGGCTGGCGGCTGCGGTAGTACATCAGCGCCTCTGTCTCGGAATTGACGGCGAACACCGGTACATCGAGATCGTCGCGAAAGCGGCTGGGGATGAAGACCCGGTCGGGCGATGGCGTGCCGGCACTGGGATCGAGCACGCCGTCTCCGAAGCCGAAGCCCAGGCCGAAACCGATCGTCGGATGATAGCCGTCGAATACCCTTGCGATCGGATGCACGGCATTGATGTAGGAAAGAAGCCGTCCGGCTGACTGCGAAGCGCCGGTGGCTATGATCTTGCGGACGTCGAGCCCTTGCCACGGGTCGATACCATCGCGCGGACGCTGCGGGCCGAGCGCACGGCCCGCCTGGCTCAGGATGTCGTACGACAGGCCGTCACCGGGAATGGATAGCGTGCCGTAGCGTTCCGGATCCCAAGCCCTCAGCGCCTGCGGGGCGACCTGCGTGCCGTGCACGCCAACCTGCTGGCAAGTGACGAATGCCAGCGCGAAACCTTCATTGTAAAGCGCATCCGACAGCTGCCCGATTGTGGAGGTGTCATAGCCTGCCGTGACATTCAGCCATTCCAGGATCACGACGCCGTTGAACCTGGCCGGATCGACAGGGCGGCGGATCAGCATGCGCGTCTTGTAAGGAGAGCTTTCACCCGGCTCGACAGTCCACTTGCCGTCGGGTGTAGTCTCGCCAATGGGGCGGTAGCGCGTTGCCGTGCCTTCCAGGAAGTATTCCTCCTCGACATAGCCCAGATCGCAGATGTCGCCCAGGCAGGCGGTAAACGGATGGCCGCGCCAACCACCGGTGACCGGGCCGGTCACTGTCGGCACGTGGTGCGCTGCCATTGCCGGTGCGATGCCGCCCATAGCTGAAATACCTGCGCTCACCGCGATCCCTTCCAGTACGTTGCGCCTGCTGACCATGACACTTGCTCCCTTCACCTGTCGCTACGGATCAGTCGTCCGCGAGCAGGTGTTTTGTTTCGACAACCGACCAGACGTCAGCAGCGCAGGTCGAACAGATTTCCTCGTGCAGCCGTTCGATGGCGCGCCGGTCTCCGCGCAGCGTACCGTCGAACCAGCTTTCCGCCATTTCGGAGACGGTCCGCACGACGCTGGGCGTGATCGAGACGAAACCGTGGTCGCCGGCGAAGCGGCCCACCACCAGCATCGGAACGCCTTCGGGGATCAGCGAGAAATCCTGGCTGGCCGGCGCACGCGCCATGTCCTCTTCCCCGCCCACGACGTACATCAGCGGAGCTGTGATAGTGCCCATGATCGCCGCCTTGTCTTGCATGCTTGCCACCGGCCCGATGCTGCCGCCGCTGAGAATGAAAATCGCGGCGATGCGATCATCGCGCGATGCCAGCGCAGTGGAAGTGATTCCACCGCAAGAGTTGCCCGCAAGCGCAATTCGCTCGCCGTCCAGCTGGCCGGCGTAGCGGCCCTGCCGATCGGCTGCGGCAGCAGCTGCCCAGTCGACCGCCCGCTCCAGGTCATCGTCGGTATAGTGTGGGCTCTGGTCCCCAGGCCGCCTGGATACCCAGCTGCCTGCCGCCTCGCCCGTCGCGATCACCACGTAGCCGTCTGCCGCCAGCCGTTCGATGATCGGCAGCCACGGCGTGTGGTTCATCGCGCAAGCACCATTGCCCCAGATCACGACCGGGGCAGGACCCGCGTCCGTTGCGGCCGGACGATAGATCGTGAAGCCGGGCAGGCCCTCATCGGTCTCCGATAGGATGACGGCTGCCTCGTGGGCCGCGGCTGGCTGAACGGACACCAGGCTCGCTAGCATGGCTGCGGTGACGGAAAGAAGCGTGTTCTTCATGCAATTTCTCCAGCGCTGGATCAGGCGGGGGGCAGGTCCTGCCCGAAGATCACCGCTTCACACTGCGCCATCAGCGCCTCGTTCTGGGCGTCCACCAGCGTGGGCGCGACGCGGATGTAGGAGTAGGCGACGACGGCGCGCGCCTCAGCCTCGGCCTGCGGCACGCCAGAGGCGGTGATCAGCTGCTGGAGATATTCCAGCCGCAGGCGGTCGACTTCTTCCAGCGCCGCCTTGGCGCGATCGTCGCGGCGTCCCCACAAGCGGACGGAAAGCTCTACCTCGGCCGCCTGGTTCGCCTTGCGTCCGGCAAAGGGAACACGCAGCAGCTTCTCCAGCCGCGCACGCGGATCGCCCTTGCGCTCCAGCCGGTCGATAAGGTCCAGCGTTGCGCGCTTGCGCCACAGTTCTAGTATGGCACCGTAGAGCTCGTCACGATCCTGGAAGTGCCAGTAGAAGCTGCCCTTGGTTACGCCCAACTTGGCAGCCAGTTGCTCAACCCGGACGCTTTCGATGCCATGTTCCGCCAGTTGCCTCAACGCGGCATTTATCCAGGCCTCACGATCCAATCGCGTGCTGGTACTGCGCTTCTTCGTCGCCGCCGGCATATGCACTCCCCTCTTCGTCTTGCCGGGAGCATAACACCATGCTTGCGGCTGTCCATTCAACAATACGTTGTCGTATGTGATAAATTGTCACCATCCATGAGCGGTTCGTCCGCGTGCGTTGCTCCAAAAGGGGGATGGTGGGCCGATGCGTAAAAACATTCGCTAGCGTATCTTGACCAGCCCGCCTTACCAAATCTATTGGGAGAAAGACCACGAAACCCGAGGCCCAACACGCGCAAACTGCGCGCAGGCCTTAAAGGAATACGCCAAGGGGAGCAGGATGGCAGACACGATTATCGAGCGCTTCCACGATGCCTTTGCGAATCCGCATCAGGCGGCGCACGAGTGGAAATCCCATACGGGTGGGAAGGTTGTCGGCTGTATCGGCGCGGATGTCCCGTTCGAGATGATAGCTGCCGCCGGCATGCTGCCCGTGCGCATCATCGGCCGCCCCCAGGACCCTACCGATCGTATTGCCCCTTATGTCGGCGAAGGCGTGGATCCGGGCGCGCGCTCGATTGCGGAACGACTGATCGACGGGACATACGACTATGTCGATCACGTCGTCATCTGCTCCAAGCCGGAACTTTACGGATCGCTCTATGAATTCATGCTCGAATCGCGCCGCGTACATGGTGATGTCGGCCTGCCGATCCCCACGCTGTTCGACTTCTTCCGCTCCACCAAGCTGACCGCCAGCCTGTTCGATCGCGAGACTCTGAGGCGCTTCCGGCGGCAACTCGCAGACTGGTCGGGCAACGAGGTTGGCGATGCCGCGCTGGAAGAGGCCATCGCCGGATACAACGAGGCGCGCGCGCTGCTTGCCAAGGTCAACGCCCTGCGCTGCGGTGATACGCCCCGGCTTAGCGGGACCGATGGCCTCGCCGTCAACGCCAGCCACTGCCTGATCCCGCGGGAAGACCATGTCGCCATGATGCGCGAACTGCTGCAATCGGCAGAAAGCCTGCCGGTTCGCAGGGGAATCCCGGTTATCTATTCCGGAACGGCCACGGAGCGGACCGAGATCTATGCCGCCATCGAAGCCGGCGGCGCACAGATCGTGGCGGACGATCAGGAATTCGGCTCCAGCGCGGTCGAGACGATGGCCGATCCCGATGCCCCCAGCCCGATCGACGCCTTGTGCGATCGCATCCAGCTTGGTGCGCCACGCGCCCTTGGCAGTCTGGTCCATCACCGCGCCGACTATGTCGCCGGATTGGCCGGGCGGACCGGCGCAAGCGCCGTGCTGTTCCATATCCTCGCCATCGACCATCCCTCGGCGCTGGACTATCCGCGTCTGCGCGACCGGCTGGCCGCGGCAGGTATTCCGTCCACCGAATACGGCCCACGCCTGTATAACGATGCGGACTTCGCGCCGCTGACCGAGCAGACGCAGGAATTCCTTGCCACCCTTGGCGAGCACGCCCCGGCCTGAGGAAAAAGACATGACTGACGCAGCCAACACCGCCGCCAAGCCTTTGGCCAACCCCAGTTCGAGCCAGGAGTTCGCCAAGGACAACGCTCGCTATAACCGCGCCTGGTTTGCCGACCTGCAAAAGCGCGTCGCCGCCGGTGAGCCCTTCGCGTACGTGCATATCAACGTGCCGCTGGAAATTTTCCGCGCCATGGGCATCCACGTGGTCGTCAACCAGTGGTGGTCATCCGTGGTCGGCGCCAAGCGCAAGACGCTGCGGTACAAGAACATGCTGAAAGAGCGCGGCTATCGTGACAACATGTGCGACTATTGCTCCAGCGGCCTCGCCTCGCTGATGGAGACCGACCCGGAGGAAGCGCCGTGGGGCGGCCTGCCGCGTCCGAATGTGATTGTATCGGGCAATGCCTGTCCCGGCATCGAGAAGATTTTCGACCTGTTCTCTGAAGAATACGGCATTCCGCATTTCTCGATCGATCCGGCAACCAGCCCGGTAAGCATTTCCGATGTCGTGTCCGACCTCTCGGAAAACTGGGACAAGCATTACGACGACCGCATGATCGACACTTATGTCGAACAGTATCGCGGCCTGATAGCCTTCCTCGAGCAGGAAACGGGGCAAACGTTAGACTACACCAAGTTCCGCGAGATCATGGCGCTAGCGGACGAACACGAGACCTACTATCAGAAGACTCGCGATCTGATCATCCAGTCGCGCCCCACCCCGCTGAACATTGCCGACCAGTTACCCGCCACGGTCATTCCGCAATGGCATCGTGGCACCGAATGGGGCCGCGATCGTGCCAAGGTCTTCTACGAGAACACCAGGGCACTAGTGGACGCCGGACATGTCGCCTGCGAAAACGAGAAATACCGCCTCATGTGGCTCGGCGTGGGCCTGTGGCAGAACCTGGGATTCTACAACTATTTCGCCGAAAAATATGGCGCGGTGTTTTCGTGGAACGAATACCTGGCGCTGGCTGCCGACGGCTACCGCGTGGCCGACAAGGGCGATCCGCTGGAGACCGTGGCCGCGCGCATGGTCAACGTGATGACCGTGGTTCGCAACGATCAGTGGTATCTCGATCAGGCGATTGCCGCCGAACTTGATGGCGTGGTGCTGATGGGCATCGGCGCCTCCGACGAAGGCGGCACCTGCGGCTACAGCTTCTCGCGCCCTTCCACCACGATTGCCCTGCTGCGCCGCGCCGGTATTCCGGTTTGCGAGATCCAGGGCGATCCCGTGAACCCTGCACGCTTCGATGAAGAGGGTATCAAGGCGCAGATCGGCAAGTTCCTGGAAGACGAAGTTGCCCCCTGGCAGGCCGCTGGCCGGCCGCTAAACAAGATCTAAGAGGATATCTCATGCCAAAGGCACTAGACGGCGTTCGCATCGTAGAATTCGGCCACGTTTTCGCCGGCCCCTTTGCCACCTTCTATCTCGCCTCGCTCGGGGCAGAGGTCATCAAGGTCGAAGCGACGCAGGGTGGTGACGCCATGCGCTATTACGGCAATGATCGCCGCTATGACGGCATGGCCCCGCACTTCATCGCGGCGAACGCCGGCAAGAAAGCAATCAGCATAGACCTGAAATCGCCGGAAGGCATGGAGGTGGCAAAGAAGCTGATTGCCAGCGCCGACGTCGTTGTCGAGAATTACCGCCCCGGTTCGATGCGCCGTCTCGGTCTTGGCTACGAACAGGCGAAGGAACTGCGGTCAGACATCATCTATTGTTCGGTCTCCGGCTACGGCCAGACTGGCACTGATCGTGACAATGCCGCGATCGACAACATCGTGCAGGCCACCAGCGGCATGATGCAGTTGAACGGCGGCGACGAGGATCCGCACCTCACCACCTTCACCGTGGTCGACAGCTACACGGCAACGCTTGCGGCCATGTCGATCCTCACCGCGCTGCTGCAGCGCCAGAAAGATGGTATGCCGCAATATATCGACGTGGCCATGCGCGATTCCGCCATTACGCTGATGGCCAGCGCCGCCGGTCCGCTGCTGGTAACGGGCGAAATGCCCACGGTTTCGAAGGGTCGTGGCATTTCCAATTCGCCGGGCACGGGCCTGTTCAAGACGAAGGATGGCCGCTTCCTCTCACTCGGTATCGTGCAGGATGGCCAGTTCAGGGGCTTCTGCAAGGTGCTGGGGCGCGACGATCTGCTGAATAATCCGGCGTACGAAACACGCGTTGGCCGTGCCGAGAACCGCGACTACCTTGTTGGGGAAATCACCAAGGAAGTTGCCGCGCGCGATGCCGACGAGCTCGAGAAGCTGCTGAACGATGCGCAGCTGGCCGCCGGCGTCGTGCGCCGCCTTGACGAGGTGGTGGCCAACGGAGAGCTGAAGGAACGTGGCCTGATCCAGTCGATGAACTTCCCCGGCCTGCCGGATAGCGAAGACATTGAGGTCATCAACATCGGCTTCAAGTTCGAACACGACGGCCCCGAAGTGACAGGCCCTGCCCCGTGGAAGGGCGAGCACAGCCTCGCCGTCCTGGAGGAGCTTGGATATTCCGAGGACGAACGCGCGAAGCTGGTGGAAACCGGCGCGATTGCCCAGAAGTAAGCAAGGTTCAGGAGCACGAGATGGCAGACTACAGCGAATTTGCGGGCAAGACGGTTTTCGTCGCCGGCGGCACCAGCGGCATCAACCTGGGGATTGCGCAGCAATATGCCGCAGCCGGCGCGAAGGTTGCCGTACTCAGCCGCAACCCGGAAAAGGTAGATGCGGCAGTGCAGGGCCTGCTTGAACTGTCCGATGGCCATATCGGTTTTGCCGCCGACGTGCGTGATCGCGAGGCGGTGGACAAGGCGCTGGACGGGGCGTCCGAAGCCTTCGGCAAGCTCGACATCGTGATTTCGGGCGCGGCGGGCAATTTCATCGTCTCGGCCGAGGATATCTCCGCCAACGGGTTCAAGACCGTGGTCGATATCGACCTGATCGGGACCTTCAACGTGTTCCACTCCGCCTTCAAGCACATGAACACGCCCGGTGCCTCGATGATCGCCATCTCCGCCCCGCAAGCTTACAGCCCGCAGTGGGGCCAGGTGCATGTCTGCGCGGCCAAGGCAGGGGTGAACATGCTGGTGAAGTGCCTGGCGCTGGAATGGGGCCACAAGGGCATTCGCGTGAACGGCATCTCACCGGGCCTGATCGGGGACACAGAAGGTCGCAAGCGCCTGTTCCCTTCCGAGGAGATCGAGAAGCGTTTCCTGAACGATCTTCCCGCCGGTCGACTGGGCCTGAAGTCCGATATCGCCAATGCCGCCATGTACATGTCGAGCGCGGCGGGCAATTTCGTGAACGGGATCATCATGGATTGCGACGGCGGCCTGTCGCTTGTCCAGGGCGGCTACACCTTCCGCGAGGAATAGATCACCACCATGTCCCACCGCACTCCCTTCCCGCCCGCCGATACGGCGATCATTCTGGCCCAGCTGCAATCTTCCTATGGCTGGGACGAACTGCTGGCCCTGAACGAGGCCCTTGCCGACGGTGCGGAAAGCGCCGACGGCATTATCGAGGAAAGCGCGAAGTTCGCTACCGGCGTGCTGGAAGACCTCAATGGCTCGATGGATGCGGTGGGCGCGAAAGTGGTCGATGGCCGCGTGAAGACCGCGCCGGGGCACCAGGAAGCATGGCGCCAACTTGCCGAGGCAGGCTGGATCGGGCTCGGCCATCCGGCAGAATACGGCGGGCACGAAGTGCCGCTATCGGTATGGGCGGCGATGCAGGGGCTGATGGACCGCAGTTGCATGGCGATGATGCTGCCCGCGCTGATGATTTCCGCCAGCAAGCTGATCCATGCTTGGGCAGAGCAGGAGATCAAGGAGGAGTGGCTGCCCAAGATCGCCGCTGGTGAATGGGGCGCAACCATCTGCCTGTCGGAGCCCGATGCCGGGTCGGACCTCGGCGCCATCCGCACCCGCGCGGTGAAGGATGACAACGGCGACTGGCGCATTACCGGCGAGAAGATCTGGATCACCTATGGCGACCAAGACCTGACCGACCGCATCGGCCACTGCGTGCTGGCGCGCGATCCCGACCTACCGCCGGGCAGCGCAGGCCTGAGCCTGTTCCTCGTGCCCACCAAGCTGGAAGGAGAGCCGGACCGTAACGGCGTGTTCACCCGCCGGGTGGAGGAAAAGATGGGCCTTAAAGGCTCCCCTACATGCGCCATCGGGTTCGAGAACGCCAAGGGTTTCCTGATGGGCGAACCGGGCCGAGGCCTGTCGCAGATGTTCGTGATGATCACCAACATGCGCCTTGCCGTGGCCATCCACGGCCTTGGCCTGGCCAGCGGCGCAACCGATACCGCATGGGAGTATGCCGCAGAGCGCAAGCAGGGCGGCCCGCCCGGATCGCCCGTGCCGATCATCGAACACGCCGATGTGAAACGCATGTTGCTGGACATGCGCGGGCGCACCGAAGCCTTGCGCGCGCTGATCTTCGCACAGGCCAATGTTGTCGATATTGCCGCTCACACGAAAGACGAAGCGCAGAAGGCCGAAGCCGAAGCGCTTGCCAGCTGGTTGTTGCCGATCGTGAAGACCGCTGGCGGGGAAGCTGCCTTCGATGTCTCCAGCATGGGCGTGCAGGTGCTGGGCGGCGCGGGCTACACTAGGGAATGGCCGATCGAACAGAACGTGCGCGATGCCCGTGTACTGCCGGTGTTCGAAGGCACCACGGGCATGCAGGCGCTGGACCTTGTCCACCGCCGCGTGCGCAAGAGCGATGGTGCCGGTCTGCGGGCTTTCCTGCAAGTGGCGCGCGAGGCGGCCGAGGCCAGCCCGGTGGAGGAAGCGAGACACCTCTCGGTCGCGCTCGACCTGCTGGAAGACGGTGCCAGCAGGCTGCGCAACATGTCCGGGACAGATGCCAATGCGGGGGCGACAGAGTTCCTCAGCCTCGCCATTGCCACCGCGCAAGGCTGGGTCGCTGCACGCCTCACTGCCGCCGATATGGACGGCGAAACCGGCGAACAATTGAAGGAGGCCGCGCGCTTCGTGCTTAGCAACGTGGAACGGCTTGCGCGGTATCACTATGATGGCGCTCTGGCTGGCAGTGCTCGCCTGTCGGCCACCGCTTGATGCACAAGGTGCAAATCAAGCCCGAGTGGCAGCCGGGGGACTACATCCTCGCGCCCTTTGACGGTGAACGCCCGCCCATGAAGGCATGGGTGAAGGAGACTCTGCACCACGAGCCCGAGCGTTCGAGCTTCGAACTGGATGGCGCCGAGATCGAGCTCCTGACCTGGGGTGAAATCGGCAAACCCGGCTTGCTGCTGCTGCACGGCGCGGGCGCACAGGCCGACTGGTGGGACATTATCGCCCCCTATTTCGCGAACGGGTATCGCGTGGCCGCCATCAGTTGGTCAGGCATGGGCCGATCCAGCTGGCGCGAGGCCTATCGCTTCGAGCAATGGGCGCGTGAGGCCCTGGGGGCGATCGAGATCGCGGAACTGGATCGCACCGGACCGCCTGTCGTCATCGCGCATTCGCTGGGCGGATCGGGCCTGATGACGCTGGCCGCCGGGCACCCCAAAAAGATTGCCGCAGGGATTCTTGTCGACAGCTTCGTGCCGCGCCTGCGTCGCGGCCAGAAGCCCCCCAGTTCCAGGCCGTTGCCGCGCTATGCCACGGTCGAGCAGGCTTTGTCCCGTTATCGCTTCGTTCCCGAGCAGGGCACCGACTATCCCGAAATCGTGGACCATATCGCCCGGCATGGCCTGCGCGCGGTCGCTGCTGACGAGAATGGCCCTGCCGGGTACACCTGGCGCTTCGACCCCAAAGTGCTGACATCGCTCGACATCGGCAGCATCGAGGCGCTGCCGGCGCAGATCGCGGTGCCCTTCGCCTTCATCGCGGGAGAAAAATCAAACCTGTCGCGCAACACCAAGCTTGCCGACGTGCTCGAAGCCTTTCCGAAGATCGAGATCGCCTTCACCATCCCGGAAGCGCGGCACCACATCATGGTGGACCAGCCGCTGGCTCTCGTGGCGGCATTGCGCGCTACATTGCAAGCTCTCGAACACAGCGGCTAGGGCCGCCGCCAACTGGTGCTTGCCGCTTACCAGCCGCCACTCTCCAGCCACTGGAATGCCTGGTCCAGCCGGTCGCTGCCCCAGAACATCTCTCCGTCCACCACGATGGTCGGCGAGCCGAAGATGCCCGCCTCGATCATGCTTTCGACGTCGCGGCGAACCTCGGCCTTGATGGCCGGATCGTTCAACCCCTCCGCCAGGGCATGGGCATCGATTCCCGCCGTTTCCGCCACGGCCAGAACTCCCTCGGGACTGGCGATTTCCTCACCGTCACGCATCCACCGGCGATAGAGCGCGAGCACTAGCTGCTCGACCTGGTCGGGCGCATGATGGCGCGCCCACACAACCGCGCGGGCAGGCACGATGGAAGCAAATATCCGGCTGACGTTTTCATGCAGCTTCAGGCCATAGAACCGGGCCTGGCGCTCTGCATCGTGCAACAGGTACGGCCCCTTCAGCGGGGTATCGAGCACCGGCCCCATGCCCATCGCATCCACTACCGTGGCCTTCAGCAGGAAGGGGCGCCAGTTGATCGTGCAATCGCGCGCACGGGCCATGTCGCCGATACGCTCAGCAGCAATCCAGCCAAACGGCGAGATGAAATCGAAATAGAAATCCACCTGGCACGACCCGGCAGCAGCTTGCGGCGCAGAAAGAGCCTGGTCGCTATCGCTCGCGGCGATTTCGCGCTCAGCCATCGTGCCTGGAGAAGTTTCGATCATGCCGTCCCGCGAACTGTCAGAGTGTTGCAGGAAGCTCTCCCGAGACTTCCCAAGTGGCGAAACAGCTTCCACATACGCAAACGTATGTCAAGCGCTTGGCTGGACCGCACCCTTAGCCGATCGGTGAAGCCGCTTGTGCCCTGCCTGCCCGTTCCTGCGAAAGGGCGACCCAGACCAGCAGTGCCGCACCACAGGCGAAAAGGGCCGCAGCAAGGAAGCCGATAGGCGTGTAATCCTGTGAATTGCCGAGAATGAACCCGGTGAGCATGGGCCCGATCGTGCCCCCGATGCCGATGAAGACCACCAGGCTGGCGGCTACCCCTCCCGAAGGATCGTGGCGCGCCGCTGTGCCATAGACATACGGATTCGTACCGCGATAGGCGGTGGCCATGCCGACCACGGCGATGGCGTAGAGCAGATAGCTGGAAGCGGTGCCGAGCAGCAGTGCGGAAAGCGCCAGGATCGCCCCCAGCAGCATCAACGGCCGCGCCTGGCCAAACCGTGCCGCAACGAAGATGATTATGAGGTTCGCGGTGGTGCCTCCGATGTAGGCCATCGACTGCACCGTGCCGAATTGCGCGGTGGAAAGGCCGATCTGCGATCCGATGATCGTAGAAAAGCCGAAGATCGAATTGTTCGCCAGGCCCAGCAACATGATGCCGATCAGGATGGCCAGCCCCTTGGCGCTGCCCATGGCCGCACGCAGGTTGGCGACGAAGCCGCCCTTGCGCTTGCCGCGCTCAGCCTCCGGCAGGGTATGGGTTGGCAGGAACCACAGCGTCGGCAGGATCAGCAGGCCCAGCACGATCATGGCGCCGAAGAAGATATCCGGTCCGAATTCGTCCAGCGTCTGCCCCAGAGCAAATGTGCCGATTGACGTACTGAGGCCGGTCGCCACACTGCAGATGGCCCAGTTGCGGGTGTTCTTGCTGCTGCGGGCCAGCACGGCATTGGCTGATGACAGCAACATGGCATCGCCCACCGCGCTCATGCCGCGCGCCAGCAGGATGCCCTCCCAGACCCCGGCCAGCAGGGCTACGACATTGCCGCTGATGTGCACCAGCATGCCCAGCATGGCGGTGGTGCGCAGGTTCAGGCGGTAGGCATTGGAGCCCACTGCCAGTGCGGTGACCGAGGAACACGCGAGACCGATCGAAAGCATGACGCCGATCGAAGCCTGGCCTACATCGAACGCCTTCATCAACGCGGGTGCAGCCATCACGTAGAGTGCCAATGGCACGACGGTGACGATATGCGCCAGCACGTTGGCAATGATGGCGCTGGGCGCATCGAACTTGCTGGGCAGTGCGCTTCCCCCGCCACCCTCGGCTGTGCTCATTATCTCTCTCCGGCCGCGGCCCGCGGCTTTACCGTGCCGCCACGACACAAGCCATACCGTTCGGAATGTCCAATGTCGACGATACTGGCCCTCGTCGGCACCGCTCCCCTTAATGCAGCTCGTCCGAAAGCAAGGCCCACCATCGACCGGCGACCATTGCTAAGCGTATGGCGAGTAGGCATAGGATGGCGGCGATGACAAAGATGGACGCCCCCTCGCCGACCAAACCCGCCTACATCGACCTCGATGCCCCCGAAGCCGGCAACGGCAAGGCGGTGGAAGTCGGCCCCGGCGTCCACTGGCTGCGCATGCCGCTGTTCGGGGGCGACTTCGTGATCAATTGTTGGGCGCTGGAAGACAGCGACGAATGGGCGATCGTCGACACGGGCCTGAAGTCGCAGCAATGCGAAGCGGCCTGGGCCATCGCTGCCGAGGAGCTGTTGGATAGCCGCCGGATCGGCCGCGTCTTCGCCACCCACATGCACCCCGATCACGCCGGCATGGCTGGCTGGCTGACGCGGCTGCATGGCGGCACGCTGCACATGACCCGGCTCGAATATCTCACCTTTCTGATGTTCGAGGCAGGTGGCGAAGCAGCGGTGCAGGAAGAGCGCGAATTCCACCGCAAGGGTGGCATGCCCGAAGACTGGTTTGCCGATTTCCGAGCCCGGTCCGCCAATTTCGCCAATGTCATCTCCGAAGTTCCCCGCGCCTATCGTCCGATGCAGGACGGCGATCGCATCGCCATCGGCGGGCGAGAATGGCAGGTCGTGGTCGGCCACGGGCATTCACCCGAGCATGCCTGCCTGTGGAATCGCCAGGACCGGCTGCTGATCAGCGGCGACCAGATCCTTCCGGAAATCTCGTCCAACGTATCGGTCGTGGCTCACGAGCCGGATGGCGATCCGCTGAGCGACTGGATCACCTCGCTGGCGCGCATCAAGGCCGTGGTGAGCGACGACGTGCTGGTGCTGCCCGCGCATGGCCAGCCCTTCCACGGCCTGCACAACCGGATCGATGCGCTGCTGGCAGGACACGAACGCAAGCTGGACAGACTGGCTGGCGCGCTGGGAGCCGCTCCAAGGCCTGCGACCGACTTCTATTCGGTGCTGTTCCGCAATGTCGAAGATAGCTTCTGGAGTCGCAGCCTGGCCCTGGGAGAAGCGCTGTCGCACCTCGCCTGCCTGCGCCAGCGCGGCATCGCCGTCAGCGGCGAGGATACCGAAGGGGTGATCCGCTGGGCGAAGGCCTGAGGCCAGGCCGCTAGTCGACCTTGCCGAACACGCCCTGTTCGCGCAGCCGTTCGAAATCCCCGGCGCTGAAACCCAGCATCTCGCGGCAGATCATCTCGGTGTGCTCGCCCAATCCGGGCGCGGGGAACATGCGCCCTGGCGTCTTCGTCAGTTCGACGGGCGTGCGCTCGTGATCGAAGGTGCCGATCACCTTGTGCTCCACGGGCCGGAAATGACGGCGATGGGCGATCTGCGGATCGCGGTCCATCACGTCCGCAATATGTTGCACGGCGCCGGCGGGCACGCCTGCCGCCTGCAGTTCCATCATCGTGTCGTAGCGATCCCGCACGCGGGTGTAATCGGCAACGATTGCCTCCAGTTCGTCCTCGTTAGCCTTGCGTGCGGCCAAGGTGGCGAAGCGTTCGTCGCGCGCCAGCTCGGGCCGGTCCATCATCTGGCACAGGCTGGCGAACTGCGCGTCGGTCTCCACCGCGATCGCAATCCACATGTCCTCGCCGCTGGCCGGAAAAACGCCATGCGGGCTCATCCGGGGGGAGCGGTTGCCGGTGCGCGGAAGGCGCTCGTCCTCGCCCGCATCGCGGCGGTGCTGCGCTTCCAGGATATAGGGCAGCATCTGCTGGCCCAGCGCCTCCACCATGGCAGCGTCGATGCGGCAGCCCTCACCCGTCCGGTCACGGTTTTCCAGCGCTGCGATCACGGCGGTCGCCAGCAGGAAAGGCGTTACGCTGTCGCCATAGGTAAGCCCTGGCAGGTTCGGCGGACGATCCGCTTCGCCGGTCATGAACACGCGGCCCGACCAGGCGCTGCCGCTGACTTCGGAACCGCCTAGCGAGCCGAGCGGCCCGGTCTGGCCGAAAATGCTGCCGCTGGCCATGATGATCGAAGGCTTGCGCGCCCGCAGCGCGTCCCAGCCGACGCCCAGCTTGTCCATCGTGCCCGGCGAGAAGTTTTCCAGCACCAGATCCGCCCAGTCGATGATGGCATCCACCACCTCGCGCGAGGCAGGGTTGCGCATGTCCAGCGTCAGGCTGAACTTGGAGGTGGCGAGGTTGGCGAACCACGGATTGTCGTTAGGCGGCGCAACGGGAACGTTCTTCACCGGGCGCGACATGCGTTCCAGGCTGGCGCGGCCGGGGTTTTCGATCTTGAGCATGTCGGCGCCCAGGTCGCCCAGCATCTTGGCGCAGGTGTTGCCCACCACTGCCCAAGAGAAATCCATCACCTTTACGCCGGCGAGCGGAAGCTTGCTGTCGCTCATCGCACCTCTCCTTCGCTGGCGATTGCTGCGATATCGGCAAGGCTGCTGACTGCCACCGGCGCACCCGGCAGGTTGACGCGGGTCTGGTCCATCTTGTCGGTCTTCACAAAGAATTCGGGAAACACCGAAGGCCCGTCTCCCTCGCGCTTCTGCAGGAAGCCGCGATCGGCCAGATGTTCGTCATCCAGTAGGTGGCGCGGTTCGTTCACCGGCAGAATACCGGTGTCGATAGTCAGGGCCTTTTCGATCACTTCTTCGCGCTCGCGCGTTTCGAGGAAATCCGAAAGCGCTGGCAGCCACTTCGCCACAAGCTCAGGGTCAGGCCGGAAGGGGTTGGCCTCCACCCCCTCGATCGGGTTGGGGAAGCCCTCTTCCTTCATCCACATGGCTGCCGCCTTCTGCCCTGGCGAGCCCGGCGCCATCAGCGATGCGACCGCATGGCCTTCCTTAAGGTCCCAGATGCCGCGCGTGGGACCGCGCCCGGAATCCATCATGATGCCGATGCGGCCGCGCTCGTTCTTGTCGAACTGATATTGCATGGAAGAAATGGTGTTGCGGATCTGCGCGACTTCCTGGGCGGATACGTCTACCTGCTGTCCCTCTCCGGTCAGCCGCGCATGTCGCAGGGCAGCCATACCGCCCGCTGCCGCCACCATGGCTGCGTGGTAGAACAACGCATCGCCCGCTTCCTTGACCGGTGCCCGGTCGGGATAACCGCTCATCGAGAGCGAACCGCTCATCGCCGAAACCACCAGTTCGCTG
Organism: uncultured Erythrobacter sp.; assembly: GCA_913055155.1. Taxonomy (GTDB): domain Bacteria; phylum Pseudomonadota; class Alphaproteobacteria; order Sphingomonadales; family Sphingomonadaceae; genus Alteraurantiacibacter. The sequence continues at coordinate 46,146 of CAJXJR010000010.1, forward strand.
CCCAGCAAATTGGCGTAGGGGCCGGTCTGGCCGAACGGGGTTATAGACACGGTGACAAGCCGCGGGTTCGCGGCAAGCAGCGCCTCATGGCCCAAGCCAAGTTCGTCCATGTGCCCCGGCGTGAAGCTTTCGATCACCATTGCGCTGCCCGCGATCAGTTCGCGCAGCAGCGGCAGGCCATCGCCTTCGTAGTCTATGGCAACGCAATGCTTGTCCGCCTGACCGATCGACCAGTCCTCGCCAGTGTCCGCGCCGGGCAGGTCCACCCGGATCACCTCGGCACCAAGCGAGGCGAGGAAACGACCGCAATCCCACCCCTCGCGCGTGGTCAGATCGACGATGCGCACCGATTCCAGAAGCGTGCTTTTCATTGGCCTTCCCCTGGCAGCGAGCCTTTTCCCAAACTCCAGACCCTCCCGTATGATACTCTATGCGCCCGCGATAGGTTTACCTCAAGGCGTTTGCAACAGCCGTTGACGATACAAAACATACTTGTCGGTACGGTAATAATGCCCCACCATCAGCAGCAGGCCACAGCAATGGTGGCAACGATTTCCAGGTAGAGGCAAGACCATGGCTTATCCCGACGATCCCCTGTTCCCCCGCCTGCTCGACATGCTGGAAGCGGTGGCAGCGCGGCAGCCCGATGCGCCCGCGCTGGTCCACCTTGCCCATCCCGACGATACCGATCCGCGCGTGGTCACCTTCGGTGAACTGGTGCGACAGATCCACGCTCTGGCATCCAGCCTGCGTGATGCCGGCGTGGAGCCAGCCGATTCGGTCGCCATCCTTTCCCCGACCACGCCCGATACCCTGATCGCCTTTGTCGCGGCGGCCACGGTGGCCAGCGCCTTCCCCGTCAACCCGCTGCTGACGCCGCAAGCACTGGCGCAACAGTTATCGCTGGCGCGCTCCACCGCTGTCGTCGTGCACGGCCCTGATGCCCTGATGCCCGTACGCGACAAGCTGCTCGCGACGCTGCAGCATGCCAATCCGGTTCGCACCGTGGTGGAAATCGACACCGCGAACGCGGCCGAGACGCCCTGGCCCGATACCATCAGGCAGCTTGCGTGGCGCGACCTGGTCAGCGGCACGGCAAGCGTGCCCGCAACCGCCCCTGAACCGCGCCGCGTCGCCGCGTTGTTCCACACCGGCGGGACTTCGGGCAATCCCAAGCTGGCCGAACTCGGCGAAAGTGCGCTGGCCGCCGGTCCGCAACTGGCCGCTGTCGCCTGCAACTGGCTAGCGGATGATCGCGTACTCAGCCTGCTGCCGCATTTCCATGTCGGCGGCACGCTGTGCATCGGTCTTGCCGCGCTATCTGTGGGCGCCAGTGTCTATTCCTGCGGCGTGCTGGGCGGGCGCGATCCGGCGCTGATCGAGAACCTGTGGGAAATCTGTTACCAGCACAGGATAACCTTGCCGACCATGGTGCCGACCAGCTGGTCTGCCGTGCTTGACACCGCAACCGGCCCTGCCCCGCCATCCCTGCGCGGCGTGATGACCGGCGGCGCAGCCGCGCCGGTCGATGTCGTCCAGCGCGTGGAGCGCTATACCTTCCTGCCGATGAGCCAAGTGTTCGGCATGACCGAGCTTTCTGGCATCTGCACCGCGCAGCCGGTGGACGGCACGTTCCGCCCACATGCCGTGGGCTATGCGCCTGCCGGGATGGAACTCGAGTTGGAGCCGGTCGGGAACGGCCTGAGCGAGGTGAAGCTGAAAGGGCCCAACATGTTCCTTGGTTATCGCACGGCAGAGGGCCGCGTTGGTGAACTAGGCGAATGGCTGCGAAGCGGAGACCTGGGCATGTACGACGAAGAAGGCCAGCTATGCCTGCTGGGTCGTTCGAAGGATGTCATCATCCGCAGCGGCCACAATATCGACCCGCTGACGATTGAGGAGCCAGCCTACGCACACCCCGGCGTTGCCGAGGCCGTGGCCGTGGGTTTCCCCGATGCCTATGCCGGGGACGTGCCGGTGCTGTTTGTGGTACCCGCCGGTGACGACGACCTGTCGGGCCTGGAAGAGTTGCTGGCAGAGACGATCCTCGAACCCCCTGCCCGGCCCAAGCGCATCATCCCCATCGACGCCCTGCCGCTTACCCCGGTCGGCAAGGTGGAGCGGTACAAGCTGCGCCAGCGCGCGGCGGAAATCTGCACCGAGGAATTGCTGGAAGACATGCGGCCTGCCAGCATCGCATGCAGCGACCCCGCCGCCCGCGCGATCACGCTGGAATGGGCAGATGGCACAGATGATGCCGCGAAGGCCGAGGCCTCGAAAAGGCTGCAGCAAGTTGGCTTACACCTTGTCTGAAACCGATTTCACAAATAGACCGGGGACGAAGGAGATTTGATCATGGCTACCAACCCGGCCCCTCACGAATACGATTGCTTTGTCAAGGAGACCTTCGACAGCCCGCACGAGGAATTCGCCCGTCTACGCAAGGAATGCCCGGTTGCGCACAGCAACGATTTCGGCGGGTTCTGGATCGCCACGCGCTACGACGACGTGGTGCAGATGCTAGAGGACGGTGACAACTACATCACCTCCGTGCGCAACATCGTTCCCGCAAGCTCCAGCACCGCCCGTACCCCGCCGCTGCATTTCGATCCCCCGCAGCACACGCCCTATCGCAAGGCACTGGAACGCGCACTCAGTCGCGGGCGGATTTCCTCGCTCGTCCCCTCGATCCACAAGCACTCTAACGAGTTGATCGATGCCTTCATCGAGCGTGGCGAGGGCGATTTCGTGGAGCACGTAGGCAGCTGGTTGCCCACCCTCGTGTTCGGCGACTGGATGGGCCTGAAGGAAGAGCAGACCAAGCACCTCTGGTGGCTTGCCCGCACCTACATCCGCGCCTGGGTGAATTGGGACAAGGACCGGGTGATGGAGATGCTCGACGGCATGTTCGAGATGGCCAGGGAAGTCGTCGCCGACCGCCGCGCCAATCCGCGCGATCCCAATGTCGACCCTACCTCCTCGCTGCTGGCTACAGTGCTGGATGACGGCAGCAAGATTCCCGATAACCTGCTCGAGAGCTGCACCCGGCAGGTACTGATCATCGGCCTGACCGCGCCGCCCATGGTCTTCAGTTCGATGGCGATTTACCTGTCGCGCAATCCGGAGCTTTACGCCAAGCTGCACGCCGATCCCTCGCTCGCGCCCGATGCAATGGAGGAATTCCTCCGCCTGTTCACACCCTATCGCGGCTTTGCCCGCACCTCGAAGAAGCCCGTCGACTGGTATGGCCGCACGATCCAGCCGGGAGAGCCGATCTGCCTTGCCTTCGCCTCCGCCAATCGCGACGAGACGAAGTTCGAGGATCCGCACGAGTTCAAGCTGAAGCGCCCCAACATCAACGATCACGTCGCCTTCGGTCTGGGCGCCCATCGCTGCGTCGGCATGCCAGTTGCACGCCTGCAGATGGGCATTGCCCTGCAGACGCTGCTCAAGAAGGTGAAGAAGATCGAACCAGCAGGTGAGATCGTCATGAGTGGCATGCCAGAGCTTGGCCCGGTCACGGCGCCGATCCGTGTAACCCCGGCCTGACCGACCGGGCGCGCTACGGCGCACGGCTGCCGGCCCAGGGGGCGTCGAAGCCGTGCGTCCGGCGCGCGCGATCCAGGACTTGCAGGCGTGGCCTTGCCGAGAGCCCTGCCCGACCCTGAAGACGGCGCGATCCGCTAGCGGAACGTTCCTGCCGCCTCCAGCGCGTCGATCTCGGCATCGCTCATTCCCAGGATGTCCTTGCAGACCGAGCGGTTGTGCTCGCCCAGCAGCGGCGCGCGGAACATCACCTGGCTGTCGGCCCGTTCCAGCGTGATCGGAGAACGCTGGTGACCGAAGTCGCCCAACACCGGGTGATGCAGGTCAGTCAGGAAGCCACGTTCACGCAGCTGCGGATCGCGCTCGACAATGTCCGAATTGGTCTGCACCGCCCCCGCCGCCACGCCCTGTTCCTGCAGTTGCGCCATCAGTGCGCGGGCGTCGTGCGGTCGGGTGAGGTCACCGATCATTGCATCGAGGGCATCCTCATTGGCCTTGCGCGCGGCCAGTGTGGCAAAGCGGGCATCGTGCGCCAGCTCGGGCTGCCCCAGCGCGGTGCAAAGCGCCGCCCATTCCGCATCGCTCCACACCTCGATGGCGATCCACCGGTCTTCGCCAGCTGCCGGGTAGACATTGTGCGGTGCCGTATCCGGGTGGCGATTGCCGGTGCGCCAGCAGGCCTGGTCACCCTGCAGCACCCGATCGATCAGCGGCCACATCTGGTGCGCGATCACTTCCTGCATCGAGCCATCGATGCGGCAGCCCTTCCCCGTCCGGTCGCGCTCTCGCAGCGCGGCCAGCATGGCAGAGGCGATGAAGAACGGCAGCAGGCTGTCACCATAAAGGTGCGAGGGGATCAGCGGCGGACCGTCGGGATATCCGCTGGCGTCGATACGCCCCGCCCGGGCCGCGCCGGTAGCATCGACGCCCGGCAACCTGGCCAGCGGCCCGGTTTGGCCGAAGATGCTGCCGCTGGCCATGATGATGCCGGGATTGATGGCCTTCAGCGCCTCGTAGCCGAAGCCCATCCGCTCGATCGTGCCGGGGGAGAAATTCTCCATCACGACGTCGGCATCGCGGATCAGGTCGAACACGATCTTGCGACCTTCCTCCGTTTTCAGGTTCGCGGTCACGCTTTTCTTGGAGCTGGCGATATGAGCAAACCAGTGCTTGTTGTCGGGCGACGTCGGATCTTCGGTTGGAATGATCGGCCTACTGCGTTCGCCCGAGCGCCTTTGCCAACCTTCGATTTTTATCACCTCTGCCCCGAAATCGCCCAGCAGTTTGGTGGTGACGTTGCCCACCACCACCCAGGAGAAATCGACGACGCGAAGACCTGCAAGCGGACCGCTCATGCGCCTCTTCCTGCGTCCTGCGTGATGGCGAGGTAGCGCCGCGGCATCTGCTGACCTGCATGCTCCACGAAGAACTCACGCGCCGTCAGTTGCGGGTCTTCGGCCACTCCGCGAGGTCCTGTTACCGGCATGATCCGCACGTCGCGCGGCGCGGCCTGGGCGATCACATCCTTGACGCTGAGCGTGGCGAGAAACCGCTCTGCCGCAGCCAGGTCGCCGCTCTCGTAAACCTCGCCCGTGACCTCGGCGATCCAGTCGGCAAGGGCCCTTTCCAGCGGAGAGCCAGGTGGCGGCAGCTGGAAAAAGGCGTAGCCATCCGCCAGGGCCCAGACCGCGCGCGAGCCACCCCAGCCGAGGTCAATCGTCTGCCCCAGCCGCTGAGATGTCCGGCCACCGGCAAACTGGTGCTGCAGGATCCACAGCGTGTTGCGCCCGGCGCCCATTTCCTGCGCAGAGATATCGACCAGCTGGCCGCGTCCCGTCTGCTGCCGTTCGCGTTCGGCCAGCAGCGCCCCGAACACCCCGGCAGCGCAGGCATGGAAGAAGTTCGCCTCTCCCGGTTCGCGCACCGGTGGCCTGTCGGCATCGCCCATTTGCCACAGGTTGCTGGCCAGTGCGGACACCACCAGTTCGCTACCCCTGTAGTGGCGATAAGGGGCCTGCTGGCCAAAGGGGGTGATCGAAACCTGGATCAATCGCGGATTGACCGCACGCAGGTCGTCGAATCCCAAACCGAACTTCGCCAGGTGGCCCGGCAGGAAGGATTCCACCAGGATATCGCTCTTGGCGACGAGTTTGAGAAAGGCGTCGCGTGCGTCGCCCGTATAATCCAGATGCATCGACTGCTTGCCGATATTGCCGATCGCCCATCGGCGCTTGTCCTGCGCAGGTTCCGCGTCGATGCGGATGACCGCGGCACCCAGGCTCGCCATGAACTTGGCGCAATCATAGGCCTGCGGAAGAGCGATATCGACAACGCGCAAGTCTGAAAGCAGGCTGGCACGATGGTCCGGCGGCGGAGTGTTTGCTTGCGTTTTCACTCCATCCCCATATGACACGAGCAAATTGTGGAAGCCGTTTCATATGAAGGCCGATTTGGTCTGTCAATCGAAGCAGGGCGACCAGACGCAAAGTGAGGAAGGCAGGCACATGAACCCGGAAGTCGTCGATTTCATCGAGGAGAACAAGGCCATAGAGACACTTGTTCGCGGGCTGTCCGAAGAGCAGTTGACCGAACCCACCGCCTTCAAGGAGTGGACCACCGAACATATCCTGAAACACCTTGCCAGCGGCAACCTGGGCGCCGTCATGTCGCTGACCGATCCGGAACGGTTCATGGCGGAATTGAAAGCCCGGCAGGCGGCCGGCAAGCGCGGCATGCCTTCGAAATACGACGACATGAGCGGGACCGAACTGATCGACGGCTGGATGGAAACCGTCGACGATATCGTTGCCCATTTCGGCGAGGCAGACCTGTCGCAGCGCGTGCCCTGGGCCAAGAAGATGAGCGCGCGTTCCTCCCTGTCTGCCAGGATGATGGAAAGCTGGTCCCATGCCCAGGCGATCTATGACCAGTTCGGGGTGGAGCGGCAGGATACCGACCGCCTGAAGCACGTGGCCATCCTCTGCGTGAACACCTACGGCTGGACCTTCGAGAACGCGAAGAAACCGATCCCCGAGCCCAAGCCCTATGTCGAACTGACTGCGCCCTCTGGCGATACCTGGAGCTTTGGCGAGAAGAGCGATAGCGAATTGGTCCGCGGCTCGGCTACCGAGTTCTGCCAGGTCTGCACGCAGACGCGCAACGTGGCTGATACTGCGCTGCAAGTCGTCGGCCCGAACGCCACGGCCTGGATGGCCAGCGCGCAGTGTTTCGCCGGACCGCCACACCCGCCGCCCGCACCCGGCACGCGCAAGATCAACCGCAACCGATAGTAAGATCTGCGAGTTTCTCGCAATTTCGGCTGGCAAATTGGTGAAAACGGTTACATGAACCGTCGAGGGATTCGCGATCTGTCGCAAGACCGACGGCGAGCTCTTGTGGGAGGAACGCATTGAAAAATTCGGCAGCTGCCTTGCCGCAATCCGAAGTGGAAGAAACGATCGGCCGCAAGGTTCTGCGACGCCTCGTTTTTCCGTCTGCCCTGTTCGTCCTGCTAAGCTCGATAGACCGCAACAACATCAGCTTTGCAGCTCTGTACATGAACGCCGACCTTGGCTTGTCCGAGACGCAATATGGCTTTGCCGCGGGCGTGCTGTTCGTTGGCTTCATGCTGGCCAAGTATCCCAGTGTCCTGCTGATGGAACGCGTGGGCTTTCGCGCATGGCTCGCCGTCATCACCATTATCTGGTCGGTGTCCGCTTTCGCGATGGGACTGATCCGCAACGAATGGGATCTCTACATTCTCCGGGTCATCCTGGGCTTTGCCGAAGGCGGACTATCGTCCGGCTTGATGATCTACCTGACGCACTGGGCGTCAGAGCGGTTCCGGGCTTCCGTGCTGTCCATTCCGCTTATCGCCGTCTCGCTGGCGCAGGTGATCGGTGCGCCGATTGCCGGCCTGCTGCTCGATCTCGACCAGCCCTTCGGCATTTCCAGCTGGCGGTTCATGTTCTTCGTCGAAGCAGCCCCGGCCCTGTTGCTCGGGATCTGGGCGCTTTACTGGTTCCCCGACCGTCCAGCCAAGGCCAAGTGGCTATCGGAAAAGGAAAAAAGCTGGCTGCTGGAAAACGTGGTTGGTGCAAAGTCGGGCAAGGAAGCGGGATCGCCGAAACAGCGTTGGGCCGCGCTCACCACGCCCGTGGGATGGACCTGCGCCATGATCTGGTTCTGCCTGCTGTCGGCCAATTACGGGATCATATTCTGGCTGCCGCAGATCCTGCAGGGCATGTCCGACCTTACCCCGACCCAGATCGGCGTGGTCATCGCCCTGCCCAATGCAGCCGCAATCGTCGCGCTGATCCTCAACGCCCGCCATTCGGACAAGACAGGCGAGCGTATCCTCCATGTCGCCATCCCGGCCTTGCTGGGGGGTACGAGCCTGCTGGTCGCCTACCTCCTTGGCGCCGGCATTCCCGGCCTGCTGGCGCTGATCTTCGGGGGTGCCATGACGGGATGCACGGTTGCCGCGTTCTGGGCCATCCCGACCAAGCTGCTTCCGCCGGAAAGCCAGGCGATGGGCGTGGTGATGATCAACCTGCTTGGCGGACTTGCAGGATTGATCATCCCGGCAGCCATGGGCGCATTGCGGGAAAGTACGGGTTCGTTCCTGGCGCCGCTGCTGCTGATTTTCGCGCTCGCGGTGGTCTGTGCAGGACTGTGCCTGTTCGCCGGTGCGCAGATGCGGCGGATGGAAGCGCGTCAGGCCGCAGCCTGATCGCGAGGCAGGCTACCAGCGGAAAAGCGCCCCCACATCGTCGCAGTCCTCCAGCGCGAGGATGGTCTGCGCGAGGTCGCTCGCCGCTGCCGTCCCAAGCGGTACGTCTGCCTTGCCGACACACTCGATGAACTTGTCGACCAATTGCCCCGCGCTGAGCGGGTTGTCCGGATTGCCAAGAGCATCGTCCTGACCGGCTGACAGCCGACGCCCGTCGGCAAGCGTTATTTCCAGCCGGCCGCCTGCCCCCATCGACCAGGGCGCCTGCGGATCGAGGCGATGGCTCATCTTGCTGGCCATCTGCGTGATTTCCGGATCGCCCAACTCCGAAGGTTCGAAATCGTCCAACCCCAGCTTTCCGCGGCGCAAGGCCACGGCGGTGCAATAGGGGATGGAGAACTTGGCATCAATCGGCACCTGCGGCGCCGCCTTGCGATCCAGCGGCTCTATCAGCATGGCCTGGAAACCGTCGTGGACCAGTTCGATCGCGGTAATCTCCTCAGGTGCGATACCGTGCCGGTCGCGCAAGGCCAGGGCCATCTCCACGAAACTGTGTGTCGCGCGGCAACTCGGCCAGGGCTTGTAGGTCAGGTCCTCGATGAAGAAGTGCTGGCCAAGCCTGTCCAGCATCCGCACGCGATCGGCCTTGCCGCCTGCAAACAGCGCGTAGAAACCGCCCTTGCCTTCCAGCGGCTCCTCGAAGCCTGCCACCCCGGCCTGCGCCAGTTGCGCAGAAAGGACCGCCGCCTGTGCCGGGAAACCTTCCCTCACCGCGCGCAGCACGGTGCCGCGGCTGTACTTGATCTCTCCTGGCATGGTTGACTGGCACAGGATCAGCGAGAGCGCATCGCGCGTCGCACCGGCATCAAGGTCCAGCAGCCTTGCCGCACCTGCGGCCGCCCCGATGGAGGCGATGACCGGCGGCGCATACCAGCCCAGCTGGTCGATTGGGCGTTCAAGCCCAAGGCCCACGCGACAGGAAAGGTCGGAGCCAACGGCGAGAGCAGTCAGGAATCGCTTGCCGCTGACAGGTTCGCCTGCCTGCGCCAGCGCGATCAGTGCAGGTACCAGGCTGGCATTCGGGTGGCCCGGTACCGGGCCGAAGGCATCTTCGTAATCCAGCGCATGGGCCATCGCCCCGTTGGCCAGCGCGGCCATGCCGGGTGTCACGCGGTGTGGCGTGCCGAGAATGGAGCATTGACCGCCCCCGGCGGCGCGCGCCACCGCGATAAAGGCCTGCACCTCGTCAGCCATGGCACTGGCGGCGATCATCACGCCGCTGGCATCCAACAACACCTGCTTCGCAGCCGCCACCGTGTCCGTCGGCAGGGCGGCGAACGAGGCCCCTGCCACGTGGCTACAAATCGTGTCGCTAAGCCCGTCAGCCATGTCCGGCCCTCCTCCCCGTTTCCGCTCCAGACCCTAACGCAAGCGGCAGTTCTTGCAACCGCTTCCACACCTTGTTAGCCCGCTGGACAGCGAAGCGAGGGAGACCGGAAAACATGCGTATTTGCGCCGTCGGCGACGTGGCACCTTGCAGGGAGGATCCGGCCGGAATTTTTGCCAGCGTTGCAGACAGCCTGCGCGCGGCAGACCTGTGCTTCGGGCAGATGGAATGCATCGTCTCCGACCGGGGTACACCATCGCCCAATGCACGCCTCGCCATGCGAACCTCGCCCGCAGTGGCCCCGGTGCTGCGCGACGCAGGCTTCGATGTCATGTCGGTCGCCGGCAACCATGCGATGGATTACGGCGCGCAGGCGCTGGCCGATACGCTGGACAACCTCACCACGGCAGGCATCGCCTGGTCGGGTGCAGGGCCGACGATCACGCAAGCGCGCGAGCCCGCCGTCGTCGAGGCAGCAGGACGCAAGGTCGCCCTGCTTTCCTATTCCTCGATCCTGCCGGAGGGCTATGCCGCCGAAGGCAACCGGCCCGGCTGCGCGCCGCTGCGCGCGCATACGCATTACGAGATGGTGGAGCACGACCAGCCCGGCACCCCGCCGCGCGTACATACCTATGCCGTGCAGGGCGATGTCGCCGCCATGACAGAGGCCATTCGCACCGCTCGCAAGGAGGCGGAGATCGTGCTCGTCTCGGTCCATTGGGGTATCCATTTCGTGCGCGCCGATATCGCCGAATACCAGAAGGAAATTGCGCAGACCGCCATCGCAGCAGGCGCCGATGCCATCCTTGGCCACCACCCGCACCTGCTGAAGGGGATAGACTTCATCTCGGGCAAGCCGGTGATCTATTCGATGGGCAATTTCGCCATCGACCAGCCGTGGGCCTTCAGCCAGAATATCTGGCAGGATGCCTCGCTCGAACACCTGCAAACGCTGAATGCGGGCTGGGCGCTGGAGAAGAAGTACATGGCCCCGCCGGAGACGCGGCACACGCTGATCGCGTGGCTTGATTTCGACACGCCGGACGCACCGGCACTAACGCTCCAGCCCTGCCGGATCGACGACTATTCCATACCTCGCCCGCTCTCCCCAGGCATGCCGGAAATGGACGAGTGGATGGACTACGTAACAGCGATCACCGCAGAGGCCGGCCTGAACGCCGCCTATCGCCTGCGAGAAGATGGCATGGTGGAGTGCACCAAGGCATGACCGGCCGCCACGAGGTGTTCGAACGACTCTGGCAGGAGGCCGGTCTCGGCGCTGATGACCGCGCGGGCGAAGTGACCATGAGGGGCGACGATCCCGTAGTCCCAAGCAAGCACCGTCTTGGCACGGCCAGCGCCATCGGCCTTGCCCTGCATGGCGCGAGCACGGCGGCGGTCTGGAAGGCGCGCAGCGGCAAAGGGCAGGATGTGTCGGTCGACGTCGCGCTCGCCGCCGTGCCGGGCCTGCAGACGATCAATTTCACTCGCATCGGCCCCCACCCGATGACGGTCGGCCAGATCGTGGACGAGGAAGTCAACTTCTTCCCCACGCGCGACGACCGGCGCATCTTCCTGTGGCGCTTGCCGATTTATCCGCACCTCACCCGCCGCCTCTTGCGGGAACTGGATTGCTCCATCCTGCCCTCCTCCATCGCGCGCGCCGTGGCGCAACGCGACGGGGAGGAACTGGAAGATGCGATCGCCAGGGCGGGGGCGATCGCTGCCGTGTGCCGCCGCGCGGACGAATGGCGCGTGCACCCGCAAGGCGCATGGCTGCAAAGCCGTCCAGTAATCGATGTGGTCAAGACCGGCGAGAGCGATCCGGTGCCCCTTACTGCCAGCCCGGCACGCCCACTATCGGGCGTGCGCGTGCTGGATTGCACCCACGTGATTGCCGGCCCCACCACCAGCGCTTTGCTTGCCGGCGACGGCGCGGACGTTCTGCGCATTACAAAGCCATGGGCGGACGAGCATCCCGCGCTGACTTTGGGCACAGGTATGGGCAAGCGCAACGCGGTGCTCGATTACGACCGGGAGGACGACGCAGAGACTTTGCGAGAACTGGCGCGCACCGGCGATGTGCTGGTGCAATCGTGGCGGCCCGGATCGCTCGATGCCAAGGGCCTCGGCGCCGAGCAGCTGGCCGAAGCTGCGCCAGGGCTGATATATGTCTCGGTCAGCTGCTATGGCTCGGAAGGTCCGTGGGCAGGCCGTCGGGGGTTCGAGCAACTGGGCCAGACAGCCTGCGGCCTTGCCGGAGAAGAAGGCACGCCGGAAAAGCCGCGCCTTGCATCCACCGGGACACTGAATGACTACCTCGTCGCCTATTTTGCCGCCAGCGGCGTAAAGGCCGCGCTGCTGCGCCGCGCCCGCGAAGGGGGTAGCTACCACGTTCGCGTCAGCCTGGCGCGCAGTTCGATGTTCGTGCAGGAACTTGGCCCGCTCGATGCAGCGCAGCAGGCAGAGGCACCGGACAAGCTGCCGATGCCCCCTGCATCTGCATTCTACCAGATGGATTCGATGTACGGACGCCTCACGCTGGCGCGTCCGCCGGTGGAGCTGTCGACAACACCGGCGCATTGGGATTTGCCCCCGGTCGTGCCGGGCTTCCACCAGCCGGTCTGGCTGGAGCGCTAGCTCCGCTCAGGCTGGCGTGACCTTAACCGGCACCGAGGTCGGCCCCAGTTCGGGCATCATGCCCATCTCGATCTCGCCGGTCAGTTCCACGTGCTTCACCTTCTCCACGAACAGCCGCAGGAAGGTGAGCAGTTCGAAACGCGCGATCGGCTGGCCGGCGCAGCGGTGCGGACCGCGTCCGAAGGCGATGTGCTTGGAGATGTTGGGCCGTTTGAGGATGAACTCGTCGGGGTCCTCGAACACCGTCTCGTCGCGATTCGCGGAGGAGTAGAACAACGCAATCGCTTCGCCCGGTCGGATGGTGCGGCCGTGCATCTCGATCTCGGTGTAGCTCGACCGGGCAAAGCCGCGATAGGGCGTATACATGCGGATGAATTCCTCCGCCGCATGCGGGATCAGCTTGGGGTCGGCGCGCAGCTGCTGCAGCAGATCGGGATCGCGGGCAAGGTGAACCACCATTGCACCGGTCAGGATCGGTGGCGCCAGCAGCCCGATAACCAGCAGCTGCTGCAGGCAGCCGGTCAGCTTGTCGACATCCAGTTGCTCGCCATCGATGGTCTTCGAGGCGAGCAGCGAACTGACCGGGTCGGTCGTGGGATCGCGCGGGTTCTCGGTACGGTCGATGAGGATTTCGCGGCCCAGTTCGCCGAGATCGCGCGAGATACCCATCAGCACTTCCCGATCGCGGCTCTTGAAGCTTTCGGCATAGATCTGCGCCATGTCGGCCAAGCGCACGATCTGGTCTTCCGTCATGCCGAACCATTCGCCAAACACATAGCAGGGCAGCGGATTGCCAACATCCACCGTGTAGTCACCGCCGCCCTTGGCAACGAAGGCATCGAGCAGCTTGTGCGTATGCGCCTCGATGATCGGTTCCAGCTCGGCCACGCGCCGCCCGGAAACCGCGCGTTCCAGCGCCTTGCGATAGGGGGTGTGCTGCGGCGGATCGTAATGCAACGGCGGGCGGCGCGCGGTGGAGGCGTTGCCCGGCACGATGTTGCGCACGGTCGTGGTGAAGTTCGGATCCTCCAGGATGTTAACGATATCGTCATAGCGGGTGGCGACCCAGAAACCGTCGTAGGCATCGCTGTGGGCCATGGGGCATTTCGCCCGCAGCTCACGGAAAAGCGGGTAGGAACTGTCGAAGGTCTCGGGCTGCAGGGGATCGTATTCGTTGCCGAGATCCTCGGCATATTTGGTTTCACTCATGTCTTGCTACCTTGCGTTTTCCGTCGCGATCGGCGGACTGCGCGAATCCGCGCGCCGGTTGACTAGCCTGCTGTGTAACCGCATTCACAACCGGTTGAAAGGGGGCACAAGGGCACCGAGAAGGCCAAAAAGCGGGGCCAAGCCAGTCATGGGGCTGCATTCTTGCCGGCCAGAACTCCCTCGGCGAAGGGGAAAGGCCTTGCCGTAGGAAAGCGCTTTCACTAGCGTGCCGCAAATTCGTAACCCGACAGCATTCAACCGCATAGTACTGGGGCCGAGATGAGCGACACGCGGACAGCCGATGAATTCGATACCCGGGCCGACTGGGAACCGGTGCGCGCAGGCCAGGAAGACCCCGTCGATGTCTATGCCCGTTTGCGCGCCGAACACTCGGTCGCCCGCAACGAAGCGTCGCAGGGGCACTGCAACTGGTACGCCTTCGATGCCGGCGATGTCGCTAGGGTCCTCACAGATTACGAGACCTTCTCCAACGCCGGTCTCGAAGGGGCGGACAGTAAGGGCCGGTATGGCATACCGCTGATTCCGATCGAGACAGATCCGCCGCAGCACACCGCCTACAAGGCGCTGCTGTCCAAGATGCTCGCCCCGCGCCGACTGATGCAATACGAGGCGGTGGTGCAGGCCCATGTCGAGGAAGGGCTGGCCTCGCTGGTTGCCGATGGCGGCGGAGATATCGTCCCGCTCACCACGCAGATCCCGCTCAAGATCTTCTCCCTGCTGATGGGAGAGGAGGACATGACCTTCTATGAACTGGCCAGCAAATGGCGCCGCGACCGTGGCGATTCCAGGCTGGGCGATCTGGGGGAGGAAGCCGCGGCAAACCGCGTGAACACGCTGGAGCCGCTGAAGGAATTCTGCCGCCAGCGCATCGCCGACGTGCGCAAGAACCCTGGCGAGAACCTCGCCACCGACATCGCCTTTGGCGAAGTAGACGGCAGGCCCCTGACGGAAGAGGAAATCCTCTCCACCGTCATGTTCATCTTCATCGCTGGACAGCGCACCACCACGGCCGGCATGCACGCCGCGATTACCTGTCTGGCCCGCGACCAGGATGCGCAGGAGGTGCTGCGCGCCAACCCGCGCAAGATACCCGGCGCGATCGAGGAATGCCTGCGCCTGCAGACACCGTTCCATTCGCTGCCGCGCCATTGCACTCGCGATACGAAGCTGGGCGGGCGGCAGTTGCACCGCGGCGACCAGGTCTTCCCGGTCTATGGCGCGGCCAATGTCGACCCGGCGGCTTTCCCCGAACCGGGCAAGTTCGACATCGACAGGAAGCCCGTTCACTTCGCCTTCGGTCGCGGCCACCACATGTGCGCTGGCGCCCCGCTGGCGCGGATGGAAATCCGCGTGCTGGTGCAGGAACTGCTGTCCCGCACGAAAAGCTTTTCCATCGCCGAGCCGCCGGTGCGCATGCACTGGCCGGAGAACGGCTGCGAAGTCCTCAAGATCACCTGCGAAAGTTGACCATGTCCGCAACCGAAATCACCAAGACCGCCGAATTCAATGCAGCCCAGGCATGGGCGCCGGTAAGGGACGGCAGCGCCACCGCTACCGAGGTCTATGCCGAATTGCGTAACCGCTGCCCGGTCGCCCGTGCGCCGGGGGAGGAAAAGCACGACATCTGGTACAGCTTCGCCGCTGCCGACGTCGCCCGCATCCTGACCGATCCGGAAACCTTCGCCAGTTCCAGCGAGGTAAAGCGGTTCGGCATGGCGCTGATCCCGATCGAGACCGATCCGCCCGAACACACCGGCTACAAGGCGCTGTTCAAGGACATGCTGGCGCCGCGCCGCCTGATGAAGTTCGAACAGACGGTCCGCGATCACGTGGGCAGGGAACTAGACCGATTGATCCCGCTGGGCACGTTCGACATCGCCCCACTGACCGAGGCGGTGCCGCTGCAGATCTTCTCGCAATTGCTGGGCGAAGAGAACCTGACCTTCCACGAAATCGATGCCAGGCGGCGCGAGGAGCGTGGTGCGTCCGAACTGGGCAAGCTGGATGGTGAAGCCGCCGAACGACGGCGCAATTCGCTCGAGCCGCTGCTGAATTTCTGCCGCGAACGCCTGGCCGCCGTGCGTGAGAATCCCGGCGAGAACCTGGCGACCGATATTGCCTTCGGCAAGATCGACGGGCGACCCTTGAGCGACCAGGAAATCCTGTCGATCTACATCATGGTCTATATTGCCGGGCATCGCACCACCACCGGCGGATTGCAGGCGGCGATCCTGCAACTGGGCCAGCACCCGGAAGCGCAAGACGAACTGCGCGCCAACACGCGCAAGATTCCGGCAGCGATCGAGGAGGCCCTGCGCCTGGAAACGCCGTTTCATGCCCTGCCCCGCCACTGCACGGCCGATACCACGGTTGGCGGACAGGCGATCAGGAAGGGGGACCAGATGTTCCCCTGCTATGGCGCGGCAAACCTCGATCCGGCGGCTTTCCCTGACCCCGGAAAATTCGATATCGACCGCAAGCCTGCCCACTTCGCCTTCGGCCGCGGCATCCACATGTGCGCCGGCGCTCCGCTGGCGCGCATGGAAATCCGCGTGCTGGTGGAAGAACTGCTGAAGCGCACGCAGCGCTTCGAACTGGCCGGGCAGCCAGAGCGGCTGGAATGGCCCGACAACGGCTGCTCGAGACTGGAAATCACGGTCTCGTAATCGAAGCCCGCAAAGGGTTCATTGAGAGGATCACAAGCAATGACAGGTGTAGTGCTCGCCACCGGCGACCTGGCGATGGACCGGCCCGATCCGGACACGATCTACGACACCACGCGCGACGTGCTGAGCGCGGCGGACATCACCTTCGGGCAGCTGGAAATAAACTACGCCAGCCAGGGCACCCGCTTCCCCCAGGCGCGCCATGCGCTGCTGGGCAAGCCGGACGATATCAAGGCCATCGGCCGGGCGGGTTTCGACGTGATCTCGTTCGCCTCCAACCATTGCATGGATTACGGCAACGAAGCGCTGCTGGAAACGGTCGAGAACCTGGAAGTGCAGGACATTGCCGTTGTCGGCGCGGGCGAGAACATCGACCGCGCCCGCAAGGCCGCACACTTCACGCTGGAGGACGGCAGCAAGGTCGCCTTCCTCGCCTATTGCTCCATCCTGCCACAGGATTACTGGGCGACCGAGCGCCGCCCCGGCTGCGCCCCGATGCGCGCCTTCACCGTCTATGAGCAGGTGGAGCACGACCAACCCGGCACGCCCGCGCGCATCCACACCTATGCCCACCGCGAGGACCTGGCGGCGATGGAGGCCGACATTCGCGCTGCCAAGGAAGAGGCGGACGTCGTGTTCGTCTCGCATCACTGGGGCATCCACTTCGTGCAGGCACAATTGGCCGACTACCAGCGCGAAGTCGCCCGCGCGGCGATTGCCGCCGGGGCCGACTGCATCCTTGGCCATCACGCGCATATCCTGAAGGGCGCGGAAGTGATCGACGGCAAGCCGGTGTTCTATTCGCTGTGCAACTTCGCGGTGGACCTGCGCATGCCGCCAGACCTGGTGAAATCGAAGGGATTCCAGGAAATCTTCGTGCTCAATCCGAAGTGGCATCCTTCGGCCGACAAGACCTACAACTTCCCCGACGATTCCCGCCATTCGATGATCGCCCGCTTCGAGATCGAGAACGGCGAACTCACGCGCGCCGGTTTCCTGCCGATCTTCATTGGCGGAGACTCCGTGCCGCACATCCTGCCCAAGGAAGACCCGCGCCACGGCGAAGTGGTCGACTACATGGAACTGATTACCGGGGAAGCAGGCCTCAACGCGAAATACCGCAAGGCCGCGGATGGCATGGTGGAGGTTTACGCGGAGGGCTAGGCTCCGCCCCAGACCCGCCACGTCAGGCGGCGGTCACTCGGATGGGAACGGCAATCGGGCCGATTTCCGGCATCGACGACATCTTCAACTCGCCCGCCAGTTCCATCGTCCCCACCTTTTCGAGCAGGGTTTCCAGCCCGATAGTCATCTGCAGCCGCGCAATCGGCATCCCTGCGCACTGGTGCGCGCCCGCCCCGAAGGCGAGGTGCTTGCGGATATTCGGGCGGTCGAGGATGAATTCGTCGGGATTCTCGAACATGCGTTCGTCGCGGTTGGCGCTGGCGAAGGAAAGGGCAATGGCCTCTCCCGGCACGATCTTGCGGCCATGCCATTCCACCTCGGTCTTCGAGCTGCGGGCGAAGCCGCGATAGGGCGTGTAGAGCCGGACGAATTCCTCCATCGCCCGGGCCGATACGGTCGGGTCTTCGCGGTACATGGTGCGCAACCGGTCGAACAGTTCGGGGTGCTCACACAGGTGCACGATCATGCTGGCGAAGATCATCGGCGGCGCGGCCATGCCCACCACCAGCACCTGTCGCACGCAGTTGAGCAGCAGGTCTTCGGTCATCAGCACTTCGCCATCGCGCTCCGCCTCCATCAGCGATGCGACCGGGCATTCGGCGGCGGGACGCGGGTTGGCGCGGCGATGGGCGATCAGTTCGCGCGCAACCTCGATAAAGCCCTCGACGCATTGGGCCACCGTCGGCCGGTCATAAGCCACGAACGCGCGAATGTAGATGCGGCTGAGCTCCCACATGCGCTGGGTCTGCTCGGCGGTCATCCCCATCCAGTCGCCAAAGGCGAGCATGGGCAGCTTGCTGCCGACCAGTTCGACGTAGTCGCCCTCGCCCAGCGCGATGAATTCATCGAGCAGGTCTTCGGAATGCCTGCGGATGGACGGACCAAGCCGTTCGACGCGGCCCTTCGACAAGGCGCGGTCCAGCGTGCGGCGATAAGGAGTGTGTTCAGGCGGATCATAGCGCAGCGGCGGCGTGCGCATCAGATTGGAACTGCCCGGCACGATATTGCGGACGGACGTGATGTAGTTGTCGTCGCGCAGCATCTTCGCCACGTCTTCATAGCGAGTGGCCATCCAGAAGCCGCCAAACCCCTCGCTGCGGGCCATGGGACATTCATTGCGAAGCCGGCGGAACTCCTCGTAGGCGCTGCCGAAGGTTTCCTCGGCGAAGACGTCGAAATCCTCTGCCGGTGCCTGCTCGTTCATCGCCAAACCTCACCCTTGATTATTGTCCTGGATGCGTGAAAAACGCTTACGTATGGTAGCGCTTCCACAATTGCAGGCCAACAGTCTTGTCAGAATCACTTGTGAATCCAAGTTTTCTGCGGTTTTCATCGGTGCAATCGGGCTGCCCGGCTCGCGCAGAAAGCGGTTGCCCCGGGCCCGAACATGCGTCCATACTACTCCGTATGCGATTCGAATGTGGCGACGCCGGACAACGGCGCGAACATAGGCCGCGGAGAGGACAGGATGCAGGACAAGGCACAATTCTCGTACCACCGGTATGTCGACCCGAAGGGCGGCACGGTGGACAGACGCATCTTCAGCGATCCGGACATATACCAGCGGGAACTGGAACATATCTTCGCGCGCAGCTGGAACTTCATGTGCCACGAGAGCCAGATCCCGGAAGCGGGCGACTACTTCACCAACTATATCGGGGACGAGCCGGTGATCTGCGTGCGCGACAGGGATGGTTCGATCCATGTCATGCTCAATTCGTGCCCGCATCGCGGCAACACAGTGTGCCGCGCGGAATCGGGCAAAGCGCGCGGTTTCCTGTGCTCCTACCACGGCTGGGCCTTCGGGCTGGACGGCTCACTCAAGGTCGTGCCGGGCCGCAAGGACCTCTACAACGGAGAGATCGACCGCGAGAAATGGGGCCTGCTGCGCGCCCCGCACGTCGCCACTTACAGCGGCTTCGTGTTTGCCTGCATGGATGAAGACGCGCCGCCACTGGAGGAATTCCTCGGCGAGGTCGGCAAGCTGTCGCTCAACCTGATTGCGGCGCGCGGCGACATGGTCTGCATCGACGGGGTGCAGAAGAACGTGCTCGACTGCAACTGGAAGCTGGCGGTGGAGAACCTGCTGGACTGGTATCACGCCGACATCACCCATCATTCCGCCACCATGGCGGGCTTTATCGGCAAGCCGCCCAGCCACAATTGGCACCGCACCATGCTGGGGGAATACGGCCACGCGCTCTCCGGCCCGCGCATGACCGAGGAAACCTGGGCCGCCGCCGAAAGGGGCGAGACCAGCAAGGAAGTGCGCTTCCCGGAAGCCTGGCGCAACGAGGAGCGCGCACGCGAGATGCTGGGCCCCATCGGGCGGGACGTGAAGGGCCACCCCAACGTCTTTCCCAATGTTTGGATCACCGCCAGCGGGCGGCAGATCTGCCTGCGCCTGCCCAAGGGACCGGAGAAGACCGAGCTGTGGTGGTTCACCTTCGTGGATCGCGGCGCCACCCCCGAATACCGCGCGCAGGTTGCCTCGCACGGAACCCACAGCTTCGGCCCAGCGGGCCTGCTGGAACAGGACGATGGCGACAACTGGATCCAAGGCACCAAACGCACCAGGGGCGTGCTGGCCCGGAAACTGCCGTTCAACTACCAGATGAACCTTGGCCACGGCCAGCCGCACGCGATCGATGGCCGATCAGTCTATATCGACGACCATACCAATGAACATGCGCACCTGTGGCTCTACCGCAGCTGGGCAGACTGGATGGACGCGGAAAGCTGGGCCGACCTGAAGGCCAATGCCACCCCCGTCCCCACGGAGGCGGTGTGATGAGCGATACCATGCAAGCCCCTGCCTCCGAAATCGAGGCCATGCTGCTGCAACACCGGGTCGAGCAATTCCTCTACCGCGAAGCTGCCTTGCTGGACGCTCGTCAGTTCGGCGACTGGCTGAAACTGTTCACCCAGGACGTGAGCTATTGGATGCCGATCCGCCGCATCAAGACCGTGGAAGATCTCGACCAGCAGTTCACGGCCAAGAGCGACATCGCCCTCTTCGATGATGACCATTCCATCCTGAAGAAGCGCGTCGACAAGATGACCTCGGGCTTCAACTGGTCGGAAGAACCGCCTTCGCGCACGCGCTACCTCATTACCAATGTACGCGTGGTGGCGCAGCAAGGCGGCACGCTGGAAGTCCACTCGAACTTCCACCTGCATCGCTCGCGACAGGAGGATGACGAGGACAATTTCATCGGTCACCGGGAAGACCTGCTGCGCCCGGACGGCGACAGCTTCATGATCGCGCAGCGGCACATCTTCCTGGAACAGACCGTGATCCAGGCAGCCAACATGGGGATCCTGTTCTGATGGGCGCACCGGAGCAAACCAGCGTAACCCAGCTGGGCTATCTCGGCATCGGGGTTTCCGACATTGCCGCATGGGAGGACTTCGCAACGCGGCTGCTGGGGCTGCAGGTCAACGGACGCTCGCCGACGGGCAACCTGCTACTTCGCACGGACGATTACCATCATCGGCTGGTACTGGTGGACAACGGCGCGGACGACATCGCCTTCTATGGCTGGGAAGTGAAGGACCAGGCCGCACTGGACGCCATTGCCCAGCGCATTCGCGACTTCGGGATCGAAGTGAGCGAGGGTTCGAAGGAAGACTGTGCCGAGCGCATGGTGTTGGGGCTGGTAAAATTCACCGATCCCGAAGGCCTTTCGGGCGAAGTCTATTTCGGCGCCAGCCGCGATCACAAGCCTTTCGTTTCCCCGCGGGGATTGGGGCCTCTCGTGACAGGCGACATGGGCCTTGGCCATTTCACGATCGCCGCTGCCGATCCGGCCAGGTACATCGAATTCTACACGCAAGTGCTGGGCGCGCGGATCAGTGACTACATCGTGCTGCAAAAGGGCGATGTGGAGCTGAAGCTACCGTTCTTCCACGTGAACCCGCGCCATCATTCGCTGGTCATCAACCGCAAACCGCCCGGTACGCCTGAAGGGCAGCCGTGGCGGCGCCTCGGCCACATGATGATACAGATGCAGACGCTCGACGATGTCGGCGCCACGCAGTCCTTGTTCGTGGCCGACCGCATCCCCTGCAACCAGCTGGGCAAGCACCCCAACGATCGCATGGTGTCATTCTACGGCAGGACGCCGTCCGGTTTCGATATCGAGATCGGCTGCGGCGGCGTGCGGATCGAGGACGAGGACACATGGCAGGTGCAGCACTACCGCGCGGTAACGCTGTGGGGCCACACACCCGTCGTCTACCCGGCCGAAGGCTGAGCGACCGTGGCGGAGGGGGAACAGGCATTCGATGCTGCAAGCGGCAGGCTCGATCCTGCGGCGGCCTATGCCTGCCCGGATACCTTTGCGCGCGAACAGCACGCGATTTTCGATCCGGCGTGGCAGCTGGTTGGCCCTGCCGAGTGGCTGGCTTCACCCGGTAACTACGTAAACACCAGGTTCGGCGCTCGTCCCGTGCTGCTGTGGCGCGGACGCGATGGCATCGCGCGGGTGACAGAGAACCTGTGCCCGGGGATCGGTGGCAAGCCGCTGGCAAAGGCCGGACGCGGCAGCGCCTTCACGATCGATTGCGCCTGCCACGGCTGGCGTCACACGCCGGAACGGCTCGGGCCCGGCGGACAACTGCGCGAGTATCGCGGCCTGCTTTTCGCCAGCCTGTCGACCGATCCGCCACCCTTCCCTTGCACCGGTGACGCCTTCGGCTGGCACCTGGGCGCCATGCTGGACTGCATCGCGGAGACTGTCACGCTGGCCGGTGAGCAGCCGCTGGAATGGCGCGTGGCCGCGAACTGGAAGCTGGCAGCACAGCAATTCTGCGGCGACATGGCACGGCGGCGACTGATGGCCGATGACCTGCACGAGGTGCTGGACCTGCCGCCTGCATGGTCCGATCCGCCAGCTCTGCAACTGACCACGCCTGCGGGCGCGGCGCTGCTGGCGGATGAGCCGGCCCTGCCCCGCATACTGACGGGCACGCTGTTCCCCAACCTGTGCATCGACGGTTTCACCTGCTCTGTGCACCTCTTCAATCCGCTTGACCCGGCGCTGACACAGGTGCGCAGCTTCAGCCTGGTCTCGCCCGCCGCCGACGCATGCGAACGCCGCGCTGCCTTGCGCCGCATGACCTTGCTCTTCGGCCCGACCGGCTTTGCCAGCATGGCCGATGCAGACTGCTGGACTGCAGCGACACGCAACGCACAACTGGCACCGCGACCAGTCCATCTCGCCGATGCCGTAGCGATGACCCGCAACATGCCCGGCACAGTGTTCCCGGCGGAAAGCGATGCCGGGCAGCGCGCCTTCCTTGGCTGGTGGCAGCAGCAGCTGGACTGCGCCCCCGCACCCCGCGAGCAAAGGCTGCGTGTCGCTGCGCCAAGGGAGGCCAGCGATGCACTATAGGCAGCTGGGCCAGAGCGACCTGAAGGTTTCCACCATTGCGCTGGGCACAGCCACCTTTGGCGTCGCGCCCGACGCGGCCGAGGCCAAGCGCGTCGTCGCCGCCGCGCTGGATGCCGGGATCAATTTCTTCGACTGCGCAAATAGTTATGGCAACCAGGCGCGGTTCGATCGCGCTGGCGCGCCCGCCGCAGACGAACGCGAGTCCGCCGAGGAAATGCTGGGCAGGATGCTCGCCAGCCGCCGCAGTGAAGTGATCATCGGCAGCAAGGTGGGTGAGCCGGTCGGCAGCGATCCGGCGGACCGGGGTCTGTCCGCTGGGCAGATCATGAAGCAGGCAGAGGCCAGCCTGAGCCGACTGGGCACCGACTATATCGACCTCTACCACGCGCACCATCCCGATCCCGAGGTGCCGCTGGAAGAAACGCTGCGCGCCTTCGACGAACTGGTTCGCGCAGGCAAGGTGCGGTATTGTGCGCTATCCACCTATCCCGGCTCGCAACTGGTCGAGGCGGCATGGCTTTGCGAAAGGCACGGCCTGAGCAAGCCCGCGTGCGACCAGATCAACTACAACCTCGTGCAGCGCGGGGCGGAGCGAGACATCCTTTCCGCCTGCGCGCGGCATGGCATGTCCGCCACCGTGTTTGGCGGACTGGCAGGTGGGCTGCTTGCCGGGAGACAGGCGCGCGAGCGGCAATATGTCGGCTCGAAACGCTGGGGCGGGCCGGATTTTCCGAAAGAGCAAAAGGTCGCCGCCGCACAGCTGGAAACATTAGCTGCCGCCAGCGGACACGCCCCTTCCGAACTGGCGCTGGGCTGGGTTCTCGCTCGCAAGCCCGTCGCCTCCGTCATCATCGGCGCGGAAAGCGTCAGCGAACTCGGCGTGAACCTCGGCGCAGCGGACCTGGCCTTGTCGCCAGAGCTGTTCGAAGCCGTGGACGCCATCGGCAAGACAAGGCTCACCCATTGGTCGTGAGCAAGAGATACCAGGAAAACAAGGGCAACCAGATGACTGCGAACCACACTGAGAAAAGCACCTCGCGCTTTATCCAGACCGACACGTGGAAGATCCATGTAAGCGAGGCTGGCGAAGGGCACCCGATCATCATGATGCACGGCACGGGGCCCGGCGCGACGGGGTGGAGCAATTTCCACCAGAACCTGAAGGTGCTGGCTGCCAAACACCGTGTCATCGCATGGGACGCACCCGGCTGGGGCAAGTCCGATCCTGTGGGGCCGGACCTGTGGCAAGCCTTCCCCGGCGGCGCGCATGTAGAGGCGCTCAAGCAGATGCTCGATGCGCGCGGGTTCGAGCAAGCGGCGCTGGTAGGCAATTCGATGGGCGGGGGCACCGCCCTGGCCTTTGCTGCCCATTATCCGGAACGGGTATCGCACCTCATCACCATGGGATCGGGCCTGCAGGCGCCCAACCTGTTCACCCCCAAGGGGCTGGAAGGGGGCAAGGTCATCTTCGAGACCTATCGCGACCCGACGCCGGAGAACTTCCGCCGCCTCGTTAAGGTCATGGTCTATGATGACAGCTTCGCCACCGATGCGCTGATGCAACAACGCTCGGAAGCGGCACTGGCCAACCCTGAGCACCTGAAGAACTGGCTGGAAATCCGCAAGGACGGCTTCAGGCCGGGTGCGACTTTCACCGAACTCGTGAGCAAGCTTTCCAGCTTCGACAAGCCCGCCCTGTTTATCCACGGGCGCGACGACAAGGTGGTCTCGTTCGAAAGCTCGCTGCGCGCGCTGGCCGTGGTGCCCAATTCGCGCGCCACGATCATCAACCGCTGCGGCCACTGGGCGCAGGTGGAACATGCGGGCGAATTCAACGCGCTGGTGGACAGCTTCGTTTCCGGCAGCGCCGAAGGCGAGACTGGCAGCACTGACGGCTTCGGCGGCTGAGGAGGAAAAGCAATGGCAGGCCAAGCCCAGGAACGCGTCGGATCGCCGGAATTCCTCGCCCAGTTCGACAGGCCCGGTGCGATCATCGCCAACGTCGTGGCGCATATCATCGCGGCGGTACCCTCCACGCTCTATGCCATCGCCGCGCCGGTGCTGGTGGATACCTATGACGTGACGACCAGCGATATCGCCGTGCTGGTGTCGTCCGGGATGGCCATGACCATGCTGGCCTCGCTGCTGGTCGGCTTCAATGTCTATCGGCTCGACATGCGCACCGCCTGCGGCGTGGGCATGGTGTTGCATATCATCGGCAGCCTGGTTTCGCTGTTTGCCGGCAGCTGG
The DNA here is from genome assembly GCA_913055155.1 of uncultured Erythrobacter sp. Lineage (GTDB taxonomy): Bacteria > Pseudomonadota > Alphaproteobacteria > Sphingomonadales > Sphingomonadaceae > Alteraurantiacibacter. The sequence continues at coordinate 71,178 of CAJXJR010000010.1, forward strand.
GCCTTCATCATCGTGGGCCGCGTGCTTGGCGCGATCGGCGATGGCACGATCCTGTCCGCATCGAACGCGGTGCTGGGACGCAGCAAGCAGAACACCCGCAACTGGGGGATATCGGGCGTCGTAACCGGCCTCTCCACCTCTGCGGCGAGCTATGGTCTGGGCATCACGCTGATGACCTATGGGGACGATGCGCTTTTTGTCGGCCTGCTGCTTGCCGGGCTGGTTGCCTTGCCGCTCATGCTCCTCATTCCGCGCTACACCTTGCCTGCGGAGCACCGCAAGCCGCCCGAAGTGCGCGGCTTGCAGCGCATTGCCAGCGCCTTCGGCAGCTGGATCGGCATTTTCCTGCTGATGGGTGGCGGCTTCGTGGCCATGGGCGATTCGATGGTCTGGTTCTTCAACGGCATCATCGGCGATCAGGCCGGCCTGACCAGCGAGCAGATCGGCGGCGTAGTCGGCGCAGCCTATTTCGCCGCCACGCTGGGCGCGCTCGTCGCGGCCGTTATCGGCCACCGCTTTGGGCGCATGTGGCCGCTCATTATCCTGGGTGCGCTCTGCTCGGTCGGCACGGTATTGCTGGGCATGGCGGATGATCTGCTATCCTTCGCCTTTGCCTGCATCCTGATGATGGGCACGTTCCGTGCGATCATTCCCTTCCTTTACGGCACCTGCGCAAGGCAGGACCAGTCGGGCGGGATCAACGCCATGTTCACCGTTGCCGTGGGTCTTGGCGGCGTGGTTGGCCCGCTGTTCACCGATCTGCTGCTTGGCGAAGGTGAAAGCTTCGTGCTGCCCGCCATTGTCGGCGCCGTGATCCTGATGACGGGCTCGCTGATCCACGCCTTCATTTCCTACGGACACGAACGTGCCGATGCACAGGCACGCATGGTGAAAGCCCCGGCCGCCACGGCCGGCGAAATCTGAGACTCGAGAGAACGATAATGAGCGAAGCCTGGAACGAGCTGATGGCGGTTTGGCGGGGCGATACCGTGCCTGGCCGCGAATACAGCGAAAACTGCGGCAAGGTCGTCGGCTACCTGTGCGACAACCTGCCCGAAGAACTGCTGATCGCGGCAGACATTTTGCCCATCCGCGTGCGCGGTACCGGCAGCCTGGATCTGCCGCTGGTGAAGCAGTTTCTCGATCCCAAGCGAAATTCGCGCGTGATCTCCCCGCAATTCGTACCCCCGCTGGCAGAGGCCCTGATGGGCGAAACCGGCGATTACATGGACCGCGTCGTGATCCCGCACACCCGCAAGGCGGTGCAGGAACTAAACGGCCTGATCGCCAAGCTGCGCCGGGACAATCCCGAGCTCAACGTGCCGAGGGTATGGTTCCTCGACCGCGCCTATGGCCCCGATTCCGCCGCCTCGCGCTTCAACCGCAACCAGCTGGCGCTGTTCCGTTCACAGGTGGAGGAGTGGACCGGCGAAAAGCTGTCTGACGAAAAGATCTCCGCTGCCATTGCACTCACCAACGAGGCGCGCGCGTTGCTGCGCGAATTCAACGCCTGGCGGCAGGAACCGGGCAGCCCGGTGACCGGGTACGATGCCGTCGCCATCATGGGCTGTTCGATGATCATGCCCAAGGCCCGCTTCGTCGAACTGCTGCGCGACGTACTGGCGAACAAGCCTGACCTGCCCGCGCAAGACGGCAGGAAGCGCCTGTTCGTTGGCGGTAGCCCGTTCGACCACGCCGGTGCCTACGAGGTGCTGGAAAAACACGGTGCCGTCGTCGTGGCGGAAGACCACTGCTGGGGTGCACGCTGCGGCGATTTCGCCGTCAGCGAGGATGGAGACCCGTTCGAGATGCTGGCCATGCGCTATCACGAGAAACCCGCCTGCTCGATCGCCCTGCCGCTGGAACGCACGGTGAAGCTGTCGACGGACCGCGCGCTGGCGTCGGGCGCTGACGGCGCGGTGTTTCTCGTTCAGCCGGGGGACCAGCTGCAATTGTGGGAGACGCCAGACGAGGTGGCCGTGCTGGAAAAAGCGGGCATGCCCGTGCTGCACCTGCACGCCTTTCCCTACTCGGGCGACTGCAAGCCGGAGATGGAGGAAAAGATCGCGAGCTTCATAACCTCGCTGGCAAGCGAGGGGAGGTCGTGACATGACAGACAAGAACGATCCCCTGCGGCTGCAAACTGCCAATGACGTGCGCGCCTACCAGCGCCAATGGCTGGCCGACGCCCGCTCCAGAGCCGAGGCAGGAGAACCCTTTGCCATCTGCTCCAGCGACGAGTTCGAGGAGATATTCTCGCTGCTCGACGTACCTGTCCTGGTGATCAACTACTGGAACTACCTCACCATCAAGCAGGGCGCGGCCAAGCACTACAACGATGTGCTGGAAGCGCGCGGCTATCCCGGGCCGCACTTCGTGGCGCTGGGACTTGCCACTGCCATCGACCCGGAGAAAGCCCCCTGGGGCGGACTGCCCAAGCCCTCCATCATCGTTGGCTCCACCCGTACCGAATACGAAATGCGCGTGGGCGAGCTGTGGGCGCGCGAGATGGACTGCGAATTCTACGTGATGGATTTCAACATGCAGTCGCCGTACAAAAAAATCCTGCCCGAAGGCTGGTGGAACCGCACCGCGGACGACTGGGAAGACCTGGTCGATGCCGACCGGCTGCAATACCGCATCGAGCAGAATTACAACCTCATCGCACACCTCGAAAAGAAATTCGGGCGCACGTTCAGCCATGCCGATTTCATCCGCTCGGCAGAGCTGGAAAACGAGCAGATGGAATACTGGGAGAAGGCTCACCGCCTGATTGCCCGCAACAGCCCCTGCCCCGTGTCCTTGCGCGACCAGTTGGCCATGTACCAGCCGATGTGGCACCGCGGCACCGAATGGGGGCGCGACATCTTCCGCCAGTATTACGAGGAAGTGAAGCAGCGCGTGGCCGATGGACAAGGCGCCTATCCAGTTGAAAAGAAGCGCATCCTGTACTGGTCGATGGCCGAGGAACCGGCCTTCCACGGCTATCTGAGAGAAACCTACGGCGCGGTGCTGGTAGGCAACAATTACTCGGTGGTGCCGCGCTACTACGTGCGTCATTTCGATCCGGCAGAACCCATGCGCGCCATGGCCAGCCGGCACCTGTTCCTGTTCGGCTTCAACGACAACCTGATGGTGGAAACCGCGAAGGATCACATGGCCGACGGCATCATCGTGATCGCCCCGCAGACCGACGACATTCCCTGCGATTCCCGTCGCATGGCAGAGGAAGCGGGCATCCCCTTCCTGGAGTTGCCGACCACACGCGACAATGAGGCCAACCGCGCGGCGATCGACCGTTTCATGACCGAACGACTGGAGGCGGAAAAGCTATGAGCGAACACGTCGAAGACTGGGATCCGCGCAGCGAGGAAGCCCTTACCCGCCCACGCGAGCTGTTCGATCGCATGCGCGAGGAATGTCCGGTCGCGTGGGCAGACTGGCGCGGCTGGAGCGTGTTTCGTTATGAGGACGTGGTCGACATCAGCCGCGATCCGGCAACCTGGTCCAGTGACGATGCCTGGGACGAGATCGACCCCGAAGACCGCGCCATCCCGTTGCGGATCGACCCGCCCGACCACACCCGCTATCGCAAGATGCTGATGCCGCTGTTCGCGCCCAAGCGGATCAAGGCACACGAGGAAAAATGCCGCGTCATGGCGCGCGAGATGCTTGCCCCCCTGCTGGCGCAAGGAAAGGGCGATTGGGTCAGCGCGTTCTCCGGTCCCTATCCCGTGCGAACGCTGTGCCAGTTCCTGGGCTGGCCGGTGGAGGATGCCGAGCAGATCCAGGAATGGTCGGAAACCATCGTATCCGCCCGCGTCCGGCGCGATATCGCGACGTTCAGGAAAATGGCGGCGGTGTGGAACGACTACATCGACCACTTCTTCGAGGAAAACCGGCGCAATCCGGGCGAGAACGTTTCCGCCTGGTTGCTTGAGCAAACCTTCGACGAGCGGCCGCTGACGCAGGCCGAAATGCGCTCCATCATGCGGCTGATGCTGCAAGCGGGCCATGGCACCACGACCGCTGCCGTGGGCAATGCGGTGGCTCACCTGGCGCAGAACCCGCAGGACCAGCAGGCGCTGCGCGACGATCCCTCGCTCATCCCCGGCGGGGCTGAAGAGATCCTGCGGCTCGACAATCCGCTGGTGCGCATGCAGCGCGTGGCCACGAAGGACGTCGAGCTACACGGCAAGCTGATCCGCGCAGGCGAGGAAGTGGGTATCAACTACATTTCCGCCAATCGCGACCCGCGCGGCTTTCCCGATGCAGACAAGTGCCTGCTCGACCGCAAGCCGCGCAACTTGCTGTTCGGGGTGGGCATCCACACCTGCCTGGGCGCACCGCTGGCACGGCTGGAGCTGAAGGTCGTGCTGGAAGAGCTGCTGAAGGCCACCAGTTCCTTCACTGTCGATCCGGACGGCGAGATCACCCGCAAGACCTACAGCCGCAACGAGCACGTGACTTTGCCGCTGCTGTTCACACCGGCCTGAGACGCGCCTTACTCGCCCCAGCCAGTGCGCCGGCGCAGCACGCCGATCAGCGGGAACTGCACCAGGAATGCCGCCACCGACAGCGGCACCAGCACAAGGATGCCGTACACTAGGCCATGCCCGGTATCGGCATAGGCATCACTCGCCGCGCCCACGATAAGCGGGCCAAAACCCAGCCCTAGCAGGTTGGTGAAGAACAGCAGCAGGGCGCTGGCCGTGGCGCGCTGGTGCGGCTTCACCTCGTTCTGCACAATCGTCATGCTGGCGGTGAAATAACTGGTCGCAAATGCCGTGGCCGCCATCAGCGACGCCAGCGCCAGCGGCCAGCCCGGCGCGAGTGCGAAACCTGCCAGGAAAGGTGCGGCGGCCAGCGCTGCAAGTCCGGGAACAAGCGCGTAGTAGGCGAGCGATTTCTTACCCAGCCGGTCCACCAGCACGCCAGTGCCGAATGTGCCCACGAAGAGCGCGCCACCAATGGCAAAACTGTAGAACAGGGCAAGATCGCCGAAATCCGCGCCTTTTTCGCGCATGAGCATGGCCGGGCCCCATGCGAGCAGGGCATAGCCCACGGTGGTCGTCAGGCTGGAGGCGGCAGCGGCCATCACCAGCACCTTGTTCCTGAAAAAGAAGCCCAGGTTGCGGAACGGATTGCCCGCAGGCGCCGGGGCGGATGCCTTGTCATATTGCCCGCGCGGCGGTTCCTTCACGGTGAATAGCAACAAGGGGGCGACAATCAGCCCGACAACACCCAGCGCCACGAAGGCATAACGCCACCCGTAGATGGCAGCGATGGTGGCACCGATGATCGAGCCCAGCATCACCCCGATGGGGATCGCCGATGTCAGCACGGCCACGGCCATGCCGCGCTTTTGCTCGGGGAAATAATCCGAAACGATCGAATAGGACGGGGGCGATCCGCCTGCCTCACCCAGCCCCACGCCGGCCCGTGCCAGGGCGAGTACGACGAAGCTGCCTGCCATGCCGGAGAGCACTGTAAAAGTACTCCAGATCGCGCAGGCCGCGCTGACGATGCGTACGCGATTGGTGCGGTCCGCCAGCATGGCCACCGGCACGCCCAGCAGGGTGTAGACCAGCGCGAAGGCAAGGCCGGTCAGCAGGCCGAGCTGGGTGTCGCTGAGCGCCAGTTCCTGCTTCACCGGCTCTGCCACGATGGACAGAAGCTGCCGATCGAGGAAGTTCAAGGCATAGACCAGGCACAACATGCCCAACACATAGATCCGGTAGCGTTCCTGCTCCGGCGTTTCGGATGTCTGCGTGGCCATTGCCTTCCTTCTCCCTGCTCCCGGACCCAGCTTTTTTGGCGTTCGGTTCCGCATGGCGAATTTACACACCGCGGTGCTATATGCGAGCAAAAAAGCGCCTGAAACGCTTGCTGCAATCAAATACCTTAGCGTATGGATGCGATAGAGCTTCAAGGGGGTGGAACTGGCAAGTCAGCGGGCAGATATCAGCCCGCATTGCCACCGGACGATGCGATGACAGACAACGCCGATGCACCTCCCGACGCTGCCACAGAAAAGCAGTGGCACATCAGTTGGCGGCTCGTCGTCATGCTGGGCTCGCTGACGCTGATGGGCCCCATGGCGATCGACATCTTCCTGCCTGCCCTCCCCGAAATGGGCCGCTATTTCGGCGTGGACGAAGCGCGCACACAGGCGATCATCGCCACCTACCTCGCGGGCCTGTCGATCGGCCAGCCAGTCTATGGACCGTTGTCGGACCGGTTTGGCAGGCGGCCGGTGCTGCTGCTCGGCGTAACTCTCTACATCGCGGCATCCTTTGCTGCCGCCAGCGCGCAGGATATCGACCAGTTGTTGGTGGCGCGCTTCCTGCAGGCACTGGGGGCTTCCGCCGGCACTGTTATCGGGCGCGCGGTGGTGCGCGACATGTTCGACCACACCGAAACCGCCCGCATGCTCAGCCTGATGATGCTGATCGTCGCGCTCGCGCCCATCGTCGCACCGATCGTCGGCAGCGCCCTGCTGCTGGCGGGCAGCTGGCGCGTCATCTTCTGGCTGGTGTTCGCTTACAGCATCTATGCCGGGTACCTTATCGCCTTCCGCCTGCCGGAAACCAGATCCAAAGCCACGGCAGAACGTGCCCGCAGCGAGCACCCCTTCCGCGCCTACCTGGCGCTGCTGGGAATGCGCCGTCTGCTGGGCTACGTCCTGGCAGGCGCGGCCAACGGGGCGATCCTGTTCACCTATGTCGCCTCCGCGCCCGGCCTGATCATCGAGACTTACGGCATGCCGGTAGCGCTGTTCCCGGTGATTTTCGCCATCAACGCGCTCGCGATCCTGATCGGCCATCACTTCAACCGCAAGCTGCTCACCCGCGTGCATCCGGACCAGGTGCTGGAGAAAGCCACGCTCGTGCTGCTCGGACTGACAGCCGTGCTGGCACTGGCAGCGGCCACCGGGTTTGGCGGCCCGTGGACGGTGCTGCCGCTGATCTTCTTCGTGCTGGGCAGCTACGGTTTCGTTGGCGGGAATACGATGGCAGGAGCGCTGAGCGTCGATCCGCTGCGCGCGGGCTCTGCCTCTGCCCTGATGGGGGCGGCTTCGTTCGGTTCCGGCGCGCTGGCTGCCGCCCTGACCGGCGTGCTGCACGATGGAACCGCGCGGCCCACGGGCGTGGCCATGTTCATTGCCGTGTGCTGCTCCACCGCGGCGCTGCGGTTTCTGGCCCTGCCCCGCGCCCGTAAAGCCTAGCGGTTCAGCTTTTCAGCCTGACCTTCAGCGGCAGCTGCGTCGGCCCAAAGCGCGGCCATTTCTCGCGCGTTACCGTGCCGCAAAGCTCCATGCTCTCCAACCGCGCCAACAGTTCCTCGATGAACACGCGCAGTTGCAGTCGCGCCAGCGGAGCGCCTGCACATACGTGGACACCGAGGCCGAACGCCATGTGCCGGTTCGGCTTGCGATCGATGTCGATCGTGGCCGCATCCCTGATCGCAGTGGAATCGAGATTGGCCGCGCCGAAGGCGGGATAGACCTGCTCGCCCGCGCGGATCTGCTGCCCGCCAAGCGTGGTATCCTGGGTGCAATAGCGCGGCATGATGTGCAGCACCGTCTCCACCCGCAGCAATTCCTCGACGGCGGCGGGGATCTTCTCCGGCTCGGCCTGCAGGCGCTGGAAGATTTCGGGATTGCGCGCCAGTTCCACGACAATGCCGGCCATGGAATTGGCAGTGGTGCGGTGCCCAGCGAGATAGAGCAGCGAGAGTATGCGAAGCGCCTCGTCGTCGGTCACGTCGCGGCCGTCTATCTGTCCCGCGAGGATATCGGTCGCCAGGTCGTCACCCGGTTCGGCCCGGCGGTGGGCAATGCGCTTCTTGCAGTATTCGACGCGCGGCACGCTGGCCGCCTCGCGCGCGGCGATATGTTCGGGGTCGGTGGAAAAGGTGGGGATCCGGCGATTGTGGAGGTCCTCGGTCATCTCCTTGATACGCCGCCACTCCTCGTCGTCGGGCGTGCCCAGCAGCAGGCAGAAAACGCGCAGCGGAATCGTGCTGGTGACCGAAAGCAGGTCCGGCTCCGGCGCGGCCAGCGCCTCGTCGAGCAGCCCTCCCGCGTAGTCGCGGATATCCGCCTCGAAGACCTTCATCTTGCTGGGATTGATGAGGCGCGAGAGCAGCGCGCGATACTGGGTGTGCAGCGGGGGGTCGATCTCGATCGGGATCAGCGGGTCGCCGTACTTGGGCACGGCGCTGGAGAAGCGCTGTGGATCGCGCACCACTTCGGTCACGTCCTTATGGGCGAGTACGGTCCAGTAGCCTTCGCCATGTCCCGGATCAGTCCAGGATACCGGGCATCCGGCACGCTGCTCGTCGTAAATTGCGGCAATGTCCGCAAGGTCGGAAACCTCGCCGCTCTCTACTGCTTGCCAGACTTCCAGCGGTCGGAAATCGGGCTCACGCTTGTCGGCATCCTTGGACTTCGAGGCCATCGCTTGCTCCTGCGGTGCGGCGTGCAGTCAATCGACCACCACGGTAATGTCCGCCCGGCGGCGCGAGGTTTCCTCCAGCCCGTCGGCATATTCCGTGTCGGAGACTTCCGCATTACCATAGGCGTGCGTTTCGATTCGGTCTTCGGGAATGCCCATGCGCAGCAGGGTTGTGACGATGCCGTCTACCCGTTCCTGCGCCACTTCAAGCCGCTCTGCCAGCGTCACGCCGCTGATCACTTCAGGCTCTGTAGCCGCCCAGCCGGTGACGATCACCTTGCTGACATTATCGGCCCCAACCTGGCGGTAGTAGTAGATCGCCTGGTCGAGCGCATAGTCGCTCAGGTTGAAGGTCATGAAGGCGCTGTCGAAATCGAACGTCGGACTAAAGGTCATCGTCCGGTAGGGCGGATCGGGCAGATCGCGTTCGACGAAGCCGGGCATGACGTAACGTTCCGAGAACAGCGGTGGACGGCTGGTATACCCTTCGGCCATCAGGCTGCGGCGCGGGCACTCGCGATCGTACAGGATCGAGGTACGCACCGGGCCTAGCTGGATGCCGCCGCAGGTGTCCTCGGCACCTTCCTTGATGTCGCCCTCCACCAGCACGCCATACGCAAAATCGGGCTTGCTCCAGCTGTCGTTCACGTCGTAGCGGATGCCCGTCTCTGGATCGTCCACCAGCCAGCAGCCGGTGCGGCGCCCGTGATGGTCGGGATTGCTCTCGTGATAATTGGTATCGCGATAGATCGGGCAGGCCACGAAGCGCACATCCTGCGCCGTGGCCGTGGTGGCAACACACAGCGCCAGCGCGCCGCCCATGATGCGCAGCGCGATCACAGCGCGGTCAACAGGTTGATCATGTCCTGCCTTTCTTGCGGGGTATACTGGATGTTGTACCGACGGTCGTAGAAATCGACGAGGCCGGGGATGTCGGCGGCAATGCCGTTGTGGAACAGCGGTTCGCGCGCGGCCATGGCACGCATCTGCTGGGTGGTGATCTTGCCGACGTCGAGGCAGCGCCCCGTGGTGAGCGCATAGCCCGGATCGCTCGTCAGGATCTCGCGCCCATAGTGCGGATGCGGCAATCGGCCGGTGCAGGTGATGCGGAACAGCGGCAGGTGCGGCATCGGATCAGCAAAGGGCTGGTTGCTGGTGCCCAGATCGATCTGCCCCGGCGCCACATCGATGCCGGTACGGCTCATGTTATGGCAGAACTGGCAGGTGTTGCGCGCCGGATTGCCGAAGCCCAGCGGCTGGTTGATGCCCGCGCTGTCGTTCACCAGAAAGGATCGCGTGCGCCACAGGTGCAGTCCGCGCACCACGGATTCGCGGAAGGCCCGTGTTTCGGGCGGCAGGGCGGCCATTTCCTCCTCGCTCATCTCGGCCCAGGCGTCGAATTCGCTCCAGACCGGGCTGGCGAAAATCCCCAGCAGGCCCGCCTCCGAGCGCTGCAACAGCTCGGCACCGCCCTCGGCTACCTCGTCGAGCGCGATATCGTCGCCGATGGTCTGCTGCGCGGCATAAACGCGGGATTCGAAATCGGCGATCTGGGCGCGCTCGGCGTCGGTCAGGTCGCGCAGCATTTCCAGGTGGCTCGCTGCCGCGTCGCGCATCTGCAACGACAGCGACTGCGCACGGCGGTCGGACATCAGGTTGCCCGACATCGGCTCACCCGTTTCCGGGTCCAGCTCCATCGCGAGCCCCGATTTCGGATCGTAGTCGAAACCGACAGCGAGAATGTACTTCAGGTTCGCGACCGGGCGCGGACGACGGTAGACCGAAACCGTCGGTTCCTCGGCATCGAGACCATAGGCCCTTCCCGTATTGCACCCCCAGGGATCGCGCACGACCTCTATGGTAAAGTCGGTCTCGATCGGATTGCCTTGAAGATCGCGCGGTGGCCAGGGACGCTCGATGCGAAACAGCCCGTGATCCAGCAGCAGCGAATGCGATGCCCGCTCGCCCTGCGGCATGGTGGGGCAATTTGATCCGTCCCACGCCGCAAACAGCGGATCGGTGCCGCCGGTGGCTTCCCATCGCTCCTGCGCGGTACGGGGAGTCAGGCTCATGGCGTCGTGCGGCTGATGGCAGGTCACGCACGCGCGGCCGTTGGGACCGATCGGCTCGAAGAAGGCATGGCCTACGGTATCCACCGGGCCGCCTTCCACCAGAACGCGCAGCGCGCCTGCTGCGTTGGGATAGTCGCGCACCTCGGGAAAGACTTCTCCCGAACCTGCCGTCCACCAGTATTCCTCGTCGACCTGCGCCTGCGCCATGCCGACCGTAACCGCCAGCGCTGTCGCCGACGCCAGGGCCGCCAGTCTCGGCAAGCGTAACCGACTCGCTGCCATCTTCATAAAGACCTCTCCTTGCGCCGGTAACGGTCCGCCATGGCTCGGCACGACTGCGTCCCAGGGCCCGCATCACGCAAATGTGTATGCGCTTTCATAAGCTAACTGTCCGAACCGATTCAAGTCAATGGGCGAGGCATTGCAGCCAGCACCGCAAGTGCCCGTGCCTGCACCTCGGCATTGAAGTCATGGCCATTCGCACCCGCATTGGCACGCCATCGCCGTGCTGACGCATCGAGCGAACGGATCGCCCGATGCACCTCAACCGGTGTCCTGCATGGTCACGAGTCGCGCTTTTGCCACAGGCAAAATCTCTACATACGAAAACGTATGTTCCTGTTGACATCGCCATCCCCTCCGAGCGATAGCAGCAAGCAAGCGGTTTCATAAACGCTATTACCTGGGAGGGATACATGAAGGATCTGCTGAACACTTGTGCCTTGATTGCGCTGGCATCCGCCGTCGCAGTCCCCGCTGCTGCGCAGGATGGCGCTGCCTCGTCCAACGACGGCACCATTGTCGTTACCGCGGAACGCCGCGCGACCGACGTGCAGGACATTCCGATCGCCGTTACCGTGCTGGATGCGGAAAGCCTGCAGGAAACCGGCACCGCCACTCTCGAAGGACTGCAGCAGGTTGCTCCGTCGCTGTCGATCAACAACAACCTGCGCTCCACCTTCGTGAACATTCGCGGCGTCGGCACCTCGAACTCGAACCCCACCGGTTCTTCCGGCGTGGCAATCTATCTCGACGGTGTGCTGTTGAAGCAGGACTTCTTCATCACCCAGAGCTTCTTCGACATCGGCAGCGTCGAAGTGCTGCGCGGCCCGCAGGGCACGCTGACGGGCCAGAACTCCACGGGCGGTGCAATCTACCTGCGCTCGCCCGCACCTGAATTTGGTGAATTCTCCGGTTCGCTGGAACTCACCGCCGGCAACTACGACGCCTATCGCGCCGTCGCCGCGCTCAACCTCGGGCTGTCCGACAATGTCGCGATTCGCATCGCCGGCATGCACGACGAACGGGATTCCTTTACGACGAACCTCGGCCCCAGCCCGAGCACGCCCGGCAACGTCAACATGGACAGCGCCCGCATCAACATCGCGCTGCGCTCCAACGACGACGAACTCAATGTGAACCTGCGCGGCGAGTACTTCGATTCCTACAACGACAACATCGCCGTGAAGAACCGCTTCGATCCGGTTTCCTCCGATCCCTACGAGATCAGCGAGGACGCCATCTCGTTCCAGGATCAGCATGGCTACCGCCTGTCGCTGGAAGCGAACTACAACTTTTCCAACGACATGACGTTGCGCGTGATCGGTTCGCTGCAGGATGGCAGCACGCGGGAAACCGGCGACGGCGACCGTTCCGACACCGCCAGCCCGATCCCGGCCGGCTTGCCGCCCACCGGCGCGAACCGCGCCCTCTACCCAGGGCGGTCAGGCATCAACTTCAACGAGAACCGTACTTACCTGGGCGAGGTCAACCTGATCTCCCCCTCTGACAGCGATCTCACCTGGGTTATCGGTGCATTCTACATGCACGATACGCTGGACACGATCCTCAACACCGATTTCTACAACACCTCATACATCTCGGGACAGTCGCTGTTCGACCTTTCGACGGTGTCGGAATCGAAATCGGTGTTCGGCCAGTTCGGCTGGTTCGTCACCGACAATGTCGAGCTGATCGGCGGCCTCCGCCACAGCTGGAACGACCAGGAACTGACCACCGCGGCCATCGCCGGGTTCACCACCCCGCCGTTCACCGGCGTCAACAACACCAGCTCCACGGCATGGACCGGCAAGGTGGGTATCAACTACTTCGCCAGCGACGACGTGATGCTCTACATCACGGGGTCCAAGGGCTTTGCCGCCGGCGGCAACAACCCCGTGGCCGGCCAGCCGGGCTTCGCCCCGGAAGTGAACTACGTGGTCGAACTGGGTGCAAAGACTACGCTGTGGGATCGCCGCCTGCGCCTGAACTCCGCGGTGTTCTATTCGGATCACCAGAACCTGCAGGCACAGGCCACCACCGGCTTCCCGCCGCTGCCCAAGGTCGAAAACACCGGTGCTGCACGCACCTACGGTGTGGAAGTCGAAGCCATGCTTAACGTTGGCGGCTTCAGCGGCAACGTGGGCGTGACCTGGCTGGATTCGCAGTACAGCGAGAGCTCGTGCATCGATAACTCGATCCCGGTCGACTTCTCCGATCCCTCCTGCGCCGGCCGGACACAACTGGTGCAGGTAGGCTTCCCGCGTCCCTACGCTCCGGACTGGACCGTGAACGCGGGCCTGCAGTACGAATTCCTGCTGTCGGACGAAATGTCGCTGACCCCGCGTGTTCAGCTATCGCACAAGTCTTCGCAGACGACGCAGCCGTTCCCGACGCTGATCTATTCGACCCTGCCCGCACGCACGGTGATCGATGCACGCCTGACCTGGGCGATCAACGACGCGATCTCGATCGACGCATTCGTCAACAACCTGACCGACGAAACCTATATCGCCGCGCAGTTGCAGACGACGACTTCGGCAGATGGTGGCTATGTCTACGGTGCCCCGCGCACCTATGGCGTGCGCTTCATCGGCGAATTCTGATCGCATCCTCCCGATGTGAAGAACGAAAGGGTCGGCCCGGGGGCCGGCCCTTTTTTCCAACCTTCTGAGTTGGCGCGAAGGTGGGCGCCATTGCAACCGGGCAGAGGCGTGCCTTTCGCTTGCCCGGCTTCGTGCCTGCCACAATCATAAGGGAATGTCTTTACTGGATCAGAATTCCACCTTGATCTCCACCCGGCGCTGCGACTGGCCGGGAATGGTATCGGCATCGGACAGGTCCATCGGCTGCGACCCCGTTTCCCACCGGGTGACGATCTCCATGCCTGGCAACAGGCGGCTGAGGGTGAGCGCGACGTTTTCGGCCCGGGCCTGCGCGATTTCCGGGCTTTCGGCCAATTCGACACCGCTGACGGTGATGGGATCTGTTGCCGCATAGCCGGTTACCACCAGGCGGCGCGGCTGTGCCGCCTCGATCCAGTAGGCTGCCTGCTGAACGATGAAGTCGCTGTACTGGTAAACCAGAAAATCGCGGTCGAACTCGAAGAATGCATAGAAGGTGCGCTCTTCGAACGGTCCTTCGGGTGCCTCCGGCCGCCTGGCCAGCGGGGTTATGTACCGCTCGGGGGCGATGAAGAATCGGCCTGGATAGCCTTCTGCCGGGATCATGTGCCGGGTGCAGTCGATATCCAGCAGTCGCGATGTCCGCACAGGCTCCAGCACCGGCGCACCGCAAGCATCCTCGCCCTCTTCCGACACGCGGCCTTCCACGAAGATCGCATAGTCCCAGTTGGGCTTGTAGGGCGAATGGCTGACATCCCATTGCTGCCCACTGGCGGCATCGGTGGTGAGCCAGCAGCCCGATTTTCGCCCCTGGTCCGTATCGCGATAGACCGGGCACGAGACGAAGGAGACGAGTTCACCCGCCTCCTGTGCCTGGGCGGACAGCGGCGCGGTGAAGGCGAGCAGGGTCAGGAGCTTCTTCATAGGACACTCATCAGGTTTACCAGGTCCTGCTTTTCCTGCTCGCTATAGCCAATGTTGTAGCGCCGGTCGTAATAGTCGACGACGGCGTGCAGGTCCTGGGCAGAGCCGTTGGAGAAATAAGGCGCGCGCGCGGCGAGGCCGCGCATCGATTGCAGCGTAATCTTGCCCACGTCCGCGCAGCGGCCCGTGGTCAGCGCGAAGCCGGGATCGTAGGTGAGGATCTGCCGCCCGTAATAAGGATGCGGATCGTTCAGGCAGGTGATCCGGAACAACGGCAAGTCATCGAAATGGTCGGCAAAGGGCAGCGTGGTGGTGCCAAGGTCCACCTGTCCGGGCGCCACGTCGTTACCCATGCGGGTCATGTTATGGCACATCTTGCAGGCCACGCGGAAGGGATTGCCGAAGCCCATCTGCGTCGTCAGCCCGGCAGCGTCGGACACCAGGAAGGTGCGCTCGCGGAAAATGCGGGCGCCGCGCGCCACGGATTCGCGGAAGGCCACTTCCTCGGGTGTCAGGCGGGCACGGTCTTCCTCGTCGATTTCCTCCCAGGCGGCGAATTCGCCCCAGACCGGAAAACCCAACGCACCAAGCTCGCCCGGTTCGGAATCGCGCAGCGTGGCAGGGCCACCTGTCGCGCCGCCGTCATCCACCTCGCCGCCTCCGCCACGCTGCTGGGCCACAAAGATGCTCAGTTCGAAAGCCTCGATGCGGTGGCGATCCTCGTCGCTCATGCGGTCAAGCATGCCGAGGTGCGTCGAACCGGCATCGAACATCTGGTCGCGCAAGGTGCTGACCCGGTTGTCTGCCATCAGGTTGCCGCTGAGGTAGACGCCAGTTTCCGGGTCGCGCGGCAAGGCCACGCCCTGCTTGGGATCGAGATCGAAGCCAACCGCCAGCAGGTATTTCATGTTCCCGATCGGCCGCGGACGGCGATAGACGGAAATCACGCCGGCTTCCGGCCCGTATTCGGCGCCGCTGTTGCAGCCATTGGGATCACGAACGACCTCGATGGCGAAATCGGGTTCCACACCGGCACCGTTCCACTGCGCAGGCGGCCACGGTCGTTCGATGCGGATCAGCCCGCGATCGAGTAGTAGCGAGTGCGAGGCACGTTCGCCCTGAGGCAGCGTGGGGCAGTTCGATCCGTCGTAGGCTGCGAACAGCGGGTCAGCACCGCCGGTGGCATCCCACTGCGCCCGCACCGATGCGGTCGACAGGCTCATGCCGTCGGCCGGCTGGTGGCAAGTCACACAGGCGCGACCGTTGGGGCCGATGGGTTCGAAGAAGGGATGCCCATCTGTTTCCAGCGGGCCGCCCACCAGCAGCGTGCGCAGCGTGCCGTGCTCGTTGTCGTAATCCAGCAATTCGGGGAAAGTACGCCCTTCGCCCGGTGCCCACCAGCGATCGAGCCCGTCGCCTTCTTCCGAAGCAGAGGCATAGGCCGAGGCCAGCAGCACGGCCCCCGCAGCTGCGCCCAGTGCCAGGTTCCCGCCCAGTGTCCTTTCTCGCATCGTCCTCGCTTTCGTCCTGTTCTGCGCCTGCATCTGCTATCTCGCCCTGACCCTTACCGGCATCGCCACTGGGCCGACTTCGGGCATGTTGCTCATGCCGATTTCGCCGATGATCTCCACCGACTGCACCTTGTCCACAAAGACACGCAGCGCGTGAGTCAGTTCAAGCCGCGCAACCGGCATGCCGACGCAGCGATGCGGTCCCATGCCGAAGGCGAGGTGATCGCTGATGTTCGGTCGGTCGAGCCGGAATTCGTCGGGATCGGGAAACACCGTGTCGTCACGATTGGCGGCGGCATAGGCAAGGGCAATCGGTTCGCCGGGACGGATCATGCGCCCATGCATCTCGATCTCTGTCCGCGACGTGCGGGCAAAGCCGCGATAGGGGGTGTAGAGGCGGAAGAATTCCTCCATCGCAGCCGGAACCAGCCATGGGTCGGCACGCAACAACGCCAGTGTCTCCGGATGGCGGGCGAAATGGGCGACCACGCTGGCAAACAGGATCGACGGCGCGACAAGGCCCACCACCAGCACCTGTCGCACGCAGCCGGCCAGCAGGTGCTCGGGGAACGGCGTGCCATCGGCATCGGTTGACGCGAGCAGCGAACTGGTCGGATCGACCTTGGGATCGCGGGGATTGGCCCGGCGATCGGCCAGCACCTCGCGCGCCAGTTCGGCCAGTTTCTCTCCGGTCGAAACCACTAGGTCCTTGTCGAAAGCCTCGAAAGCTTTCACGTAATCACGCGCCGCAAGCCAAAGCCGCCCGGTCTGTGGTTCGGTCAGCCCCATCCATTCGGCGAAGACCAACGCCGGCAGCGGGCTGGAAACCTCCTGCACGAAATCGCCTTCGCCCTTTTCGACGAAGGCGCCGATGAGGCTTTCGGCATGGCGTTTGATGGCAGGTTCCAGCGCGGCGACGCGCCCGCGGCCCAGCGCCCGCTCCAGCGCCTTGCGATAGGGAGTATGGTCTGGTGGATCGAGGTGCAGCGGCGGCCTGCGCCCGGTGGTGGAACTACCCGGCACCACGTTGCGAACCGAGGTGATGAAGTTGTCGGGATCCCTCAATACCTCCACGATGTCGGCGTAGCGGGTCAGCATCCAGAAGCCATCGAAAGCATCGCTGCGGGCAAGCGGGCAGCGCGCACGCAGGTCATGAAAGACCCGGTGTGGACTTTCAAAGGTTTCCGGCTGTGTCGGATCGTAATCCTGTGCCAATTTCCTCGCCCTCACACGGGCTTGCCGTGTTGATATGAAACCGTTTGCACAGGTTTGCGCCAATGTGCAAGGCGATCGCGCCATGCACCGGGTATCGGCAGGCTCAGGCGCCCCAGCGCGTGTCCTCGCCTAGATTCCGACGGTAACCTGCACCATCGCAGTGCGACCGGTATCGACCCGGAAGCCGCCGCTGGAGGAGATCTGCCAATGATGGGAATTGAGCAGGTTCTCTATACGCGGGCGGATGATCACGCGCGTCCCGCCCAGGTCCAGCCGATAGCGAGCACCCAGGTCGATCAACGTGTAGCCCGGTGAATCGAAGCTGTTGATCGCATTTCCCGCGCTGCCGGAATAGTTCTGGATGCTGAGATCGATAGACAACGGCCCTGCCCCGCCCCGAGTGCGCCAGTCGATACTGGCGATGGCATGACGGCGGGGTTGGCCGACCGGCCTCGGCCCGATCAGACCGGTGTCGACCGCCTCGCCGGTGATCGTGGGGTCGAGGAAAACCGCCCCTGTCACCAACGTAAGGCCGGGAAGCGGAGTCCCGCTGAGCGACATCTCGATACCGCGATTGTCGTACTCGCCAAGCTCGCGATAGAGGAATTGCGGATCGAGGTTGTAGTAAGGCTTGGTGATCTGGAAGGCCGCCGCGATCAGCGTCAAGCTGTCGCCCAGCCGCACCCTCACCCCGCCTTCGTACTGACGCGTGTGGATTGCCGGTGGGGCCTCTGCCCGATTCACGGCAATGTCAGGCGCGATCAGCGCATCCTCGATGCCCGTTGCCGCGCCGACGTAGAACGACAGCCAGTCGGTGGGAGAAATCGATGCCATCGCATTCCACAACCACGCCTGGTCCAGCGTTTCGGGATCCGCCAGGACTGGGTCCGCGAAATCCACCTGCTTCTGGTAGTCCGAACGCGACAGCCCCAGGTCGAGCGCGGCGAAATCGTCCCACAGGACCGAATAGGACAGGCCCGCGCTGATCAGGCGCGAAGTGTCGACGTTCTTCTCTCCGAACGTGAACTGCGGTTCCGGGCGCGGATCCTCGACAAAGACGTTTGCGGGGCCAAGGTCCACGCGGTCGCCGCCGCCAAAGGTCTGCCGGCGATCGCGCCCACGCAGGCTGGCGGTAACAAAGTGCTGGACATCGCCAGTGCGAAAATCGCGCAGCACCCGCAGTTCGCCCGAATAGGAACGACGATTGATGTCCCGGTCAGCGGTGACGATGTGCCGCGCCGCATTGCCATCGGCATCGACGCGGATGAACAGGTCGGCATAGAAGTTGTCGTAGTGGGCGTGATTGCGAAACAGACCCGCTTCCACGCCCCAATCGCCCAGCGGGACCTTCACGATCAGGCCCTGGACCTGGTTCTCCAGCTGCTTTTCCGCCCAGTCCTGTCCGAAGAACTCGTACGGTGGCACTTCTGGCAAGGGAGCATCGCCGGAGGAATAGTAAGTCGGCGCCGCTTCCCAACTGTCCAACAAGGCGCCACCGGCCAGCACCATCGCTTCCAGACCGCTGTCGTCGCGATACCTTGCAGAGGTTCCGTACGTGAAATAGACATGGCGACCGCCATCGCGCCGCAGCACGTCGCGCAGGCTGAAACGGCCCGCGACACCCACCCCGCTGTCCCCCAGCGGGGTGTGGCCGCGCATCCCGACAGAGGGACCGCGCGAACCGTTGGTCGCGGTATCGGCGACGAAATTCAGGGTCGGAGTTTCATCGGCCCGGACGATGTTGAAATCGATCAGTCCGGTCGGTGCCGGAAACGGATACTGCGCAGCGGAAAACCCCACCCGCACGGTGCTGCCTGCAAACAGTTCGCGCGGGGCGATTTCTACGAGGTCGATATAAAGGCCGTCGGCGCGCACGTTACCGGCATCCACCGGGTTGAACCCGCGCACGTCCCTGACCGAGTAAAGCCCGCTCTCATCGTTGCCGACCTTGCGACCGAAGGCATTGTCGCTTTCAGTGACGGCGTTTTCCTCCACCTCTTGCGAGAGCGCCGTCACCGGAAGTGCCAGCGTGCCGATTGCCGCAAGCGTGGAAAGGTATTTGAACTTACGCAAAATTGCCTCTTGCAATGCCGCTGGCCTGCAGGCTCGATCGCGCTGGCAATCCGCCAACAGAGACTGTTCGATCACCACGCAATACGCTTCCGTATGCAGGTGGGCGCAATGGTGCAACCGGGCGGATTCCAGTTTGTCTCACTGTTAAGTGCCGGTCATTCCATGATGCCCTGGATATCGACGCGACGACGCGAGCTTTCGGTCAGGCCGTCGGCAGCTTCTACGTCGGCGGGCTGCGCATGCGTCTCCCAGCGGACCTCGATCTTGTCAGCCGGCACGCCGCGGCGCAGGAGGCTTTCGTAAACGACCTCTGCCCGCCTGCGGGCCACATCCGGATCTTCCGCCATCATCCGCCCGGAAATCTCCACCGGCTTGGTATCGGCCCAGCCGGTCACGATCACGCGGGCGGGCTGAGCGGCCTCGATCCATAGTGCAGCTATATCGAAGAAATAGTCGCTGTGGTTGTAGGTGATGAAATCGTCGTTCCAGTCGTAGACCAGGCTGAAGCTGGTATCCTCGTACGGCGGCTCCGGCAGGTCGCGTTCCACGAACACCGGCATCACATAACGCTCGGCGAAGGGCAGCGGGCGTCCGGGATAGCCTTCAGCCGCGATCATGTGGCGCGGGCATTCCATGTCGTAGAGGACGGAGGTGCGCACCGGCAGCAGGCGGATGCCGCCGCAGGTATCCTCCGTGTCGTCCGACACGTTGCCTTCGACCAACACGCCATAGGCCCAGTGTGGGCGGGCCATCGACTGGCTGACGTCATAGCGCACGCCGGTTTCGGGATCGTCTGCCAGCCAGCAGCCTGACTTGCGCCCCGAATCCGTGTCTCGATAGATCGGGCAGGTGACGAAACGAACGTCCTCCGCCGCCGCCTGCGTCGCAAGGCTGGCGGACAGCGCGAAGGCCGTGAAACGCAGCCCCCTCACAGCGCACTCAACAGGTTGATCATGTCCTGCCGCTCCTGCTCGGTGTAGCCGATGTCGTACCGGCGATCGTAGAAGTCGACGACCGCACCGATGTCTTCCGCAGAGCCGTTGGCGAAGAACGGCGCGCGCGAGGCCATGCCGCGCATGGTCTGTGCCGTGATCTTGCCCACGTCCTGGCAACGACCGGTCGTCAGGGCATAGCCCGGATCGGTGGTAAGGAACTCGCGACCGAGGTCGATATGCGGCCTGCCGGTGCAGCGGATGCGGAACAGCGGCAGGTGCGGGTTCTGGTTGGCGAAGGGCGAATTGTTGGTGCCGATGGCGATCTGCCCCGCCCCTGCGTCCAGCCCCATGTGTTCCATGTTGTGGCAGGTGACGCAGGCCACCCGGTAGGGACTGCCGAAGCCGAGCCGGTGATTGATGCCGGCGGTATCGGTCAGCAGGAAGGTATCGTGCAGGAACAGGTCCACCCCGCGCACCACGGAAGCGCGGAATTCCAGTTCCTCGGGCGTGGCATTGGGGTCAGGCTCACGCCAGGCATCGAATTCGCTCCACAGCGGCTTGCCCAGCGTGCCGAGCAGGCCGGCTTCGAAATGCACCATCGGTTCCGGCCCGCCTTGCGCGCCGGCTGCCGCCAGGTTTCCTCCAGTGTGCATGGTTTGCTGCGAGACATAGATGCGACGCTCGAACTCCTCGATGCGCTGCAACTGGTCCTCGGTGAGCTCGTCCAGCATTTCCAGGTGGGATCTGGCGGCATCGCGCATCTGCCAGCGCAGTGTTCCCGTGCGGGCATCGGCCATCAGGTTGCCGGGTATCGGCTCCCCCGTCTCCGGATCGTTGAGATAGGGCATGCCCGTCTTCGGATCCATGTTGAAGGTGGAGGTCATCACATAGCGCAGGTTCGCCACCGGCCGCGGACGGCGATAGACCGAGATGCTGGGGTTCTCGGCATCCAGGCCATAGTGTTCACCAGTATTGCAGCCCCACGGATCGCGGACGACCTCGATCTCGAAATCGGGCTCGACCTGCTCCCCTGTATGCAGGTCGACCGGTGGCCATGCGCGCTGGATGCGGAACAGACCGTAGTCCAGCAGTAGCGAATGCGAATCGCGTTCGCCCTGCGGCATGGTAGGGCAGTTGGAACCGTCGTAGGCGGCGAACAGCGGGTCCTGACCGCCCGTAGCATCCCACTGCGCCCGTGCCGTTGCGGGCGTCAGGCTCATGCCGTCGCGCGGCTGGTGGCAGGTTATGCAGGCGCGACCATTGGGACCGAGCGGCTCGAAAAAGGGATGCCCGGCAGTTTCCATCGGCCCACCGTCGAGCACCAGGCGAAGGGTGCCCAGATCGTTGGGATAGTCCAGCTGCGCGGGAAAGGTCTCTCCCGACCCCGGCGACCACCAGAAGTCTGCCTCGCCGCTCTCGTTGGCGTAGGTCGCAGAGGCAGCCAGCGCGCCCGCCGCCAACAGCACCGCGATGCGTCCCCAGCGCGACTTGTCGCCGAACTTGATCATACAGGTGTTACCAAGAGCTTCAGTTCGGAGAAGCCGGAATGCGGCCAGATATTACGCTGGGGCACGCCATCCAGGGTGAAATTGGCGGTCAGCTTGAACATCGATTCCACCAGCACGCGGATCTGCATGCGGCCAAGCGGCGCGCCCACGCATTGGTGGATACCATTGCCAAAGGCGAAATGGCGCGGCTTGCGATCGATGTCGAACTTTTCCGGCTCGGGAAAGGCGCGCGGATCGACGTTGGCCGCCCCGAACACGGGGAAGACGTTGGCACCTGCGGGGATCACGTGGCCATCCACCTCGGTATCCTTCGCGCAGTGTCTTGGCATCATCGCAGTAGGGGATTCCAGCCGCAGGCATTCCTCGATGGCGGCAGCAATCTTGCGCGGCTCCCTGCGCAGGATCTCCTGCGCATCCTGGTGCATGGCAAGACGCAGCAAGGTGCCCTGCATGCCCGCCGTGGTGGTGCCGGTGCCCGCCATGTACAGGATGGTCAGCATGTTCTCCGCCTCTTCGGGCGTCATCTTCCGCCCGTCGATCTCGCCGTGGGCGACTTCGGAAGCAAGGTCGTCGCCCGGATTGGCCAGAACGGCCTCCACGCGGCGGCGCACCATGGCACGCACGGGAGCAAGTTGCTCCTTGCGAGCCTGCGTCGCCTCCTCGCTGGAATCATCGAGGCCCGGCGAGGCTTCCCGGCGCTTGCGGTTGATCTCCAGGATGGAAGTGTCCTCTTCACCCAGCAACAGGCAGAACGCCTTCAGCGGCAGTTCGCGACATAGCTGGCTGACGTCGCCACCGCCATGCGCCACCAGCTTGGCGACGCCTTCCTCGATGAATTCGCGCGCGTCGGCTTCATAACCCATCAGGCGACGCGGGCTCATCAGGCCGTTCAGCAACTTGCGATATTGCGTGTGCATCGGCGGATCGATCTCGATCGGGATCACTGCCTGGCCGAAGCGCGGCTTTTCAGAACCACTGGGGAAGGACTGCCAGTCCTGGCAAACCTGCGTCACGTCACCGGCGCGGAACACGTGATAGACATCGGCCGCACCCGGCATGGGTGTACGCGTGACCGGGCACTGACTGAGGTTTTCTGCATAGGCATCTGCCGAAAACTTCAACCGGTCCGGATCGCTGGCCCACGCCTTTGCGATGCTGAAACTCGGCATGTCCGAGTTGTCCACCGCCTCCGCCTTCTCACCCAGCTTTTCCATGATGCATTTCCTCTCGCGAATTCCGATCCGCAGCCACTTCGCATGGCGCCCTCTATGAAAGCGCTACCACCAGCATTTTTCAGCGTCAACACACCGAGCCCGCGGATCGATGCCATTCACCCGGAAGCGCTAGGCCCTAGGGAGGATTGGTGCCACAGGCCCCACCATATCGGACAATGCGGCTTGCCGAAGGTCGATTGCGACTCTATGCAATGCATGTAAACGATTTCATATACCGATCGGCGCACGAGAGGAAGATAATGGCCAGCAAGGCAGCGGAAGATATTACGGAAAACGAATACGATTGTTTTGCCGAAGAAACCTTCACCAGCCCATACGAGGAATTTCGCCGTATGCGCCGTGAATGCCCGGTGGCGCACAGTACGGATTTCGGCGGTTTCTGGATGGTCACGCGCTATGAAGACGTGGTTTCCATGCTGTCCGATGGCGAAAACTACATCACCTCCATTCGCAACATCGTGCCCAGTTCTTCGAGCACTGCACGCACGCCGCCGCTGCATTTCGATCCTCCCCAGCACACGCCCTATCGCAAGGCGCTGGAACGCGCGCTGAGCAAGGGCCGCGTGTCCAAGCTGACGCCGGCAGTGCAACGCCATGCCGAAACTTTGATGGACGAATTCGCGGCCAGAGGCGGCGGCGATTTCGCGCAGAGCATCGCCACGCGCTTGCCGGTGCTTTCCATCGGTGAATGGATCGGCCTGACCGACGAACAGGCAGACCGGCTGTGGAAGCTCAATTGCGCCTACACCCGGGCCTGGGTTGCCTTCGACAAGGACACGGTGATGCAATGCGTCGACGGGTTCAACGAGATCACGAAGGAGATCCTGGCCGATCGCGGCGAAAATCTGCGCGACCCCGAAATCGATCCGCCCAGTTCGCTGATGACCACCGTGCTGCCCGACGGCAACAAGATCCCACCCGACATCCTGCACGGCGCGATCCGCCAGTCGCTGGTGATCGGCCTTGCCGCACCGCCAATGGTGCTGGGCAGCATGGTCACCTATCTTGCGAAAAATCCGGACCTGTTCCGGCAACTGCGGGCACAGCCCGAACTCCTGCCCGCCGCGCTGGAAGAATTCCTGCGGCTGTTCACGCCCTATCGCGGCTTTGCCCGCACGTCGCGCACGGAAGTGGAAATCCACGGCCGCAAGATCCGGCCCAAGGAAGCGATTGCCATGTCCTTCGCCTCTGCCAACCGTGACGAGACCGTGTTCGCAGACCCTGACACCTTCAAGCTCGATCGCCCCAACATCTCCAGGCATATTGCCTTCGGCCTCGGCCCGCACCGTTGCGCCGGCATGCCGATCGCCCGCGTCGTTCTGGGCGCGGCGCTGAAGGCGATGACCCAGCGCTGGTCCAGCGTGGAAATGGACGGCGAGCCGGTGGTCACCTCCATGCCCGAAATCGGCCCGATCAAGGTGCCACTGAAGGTAACGCCTGCCTGATCCGGCAAGCCCTGCGCATCACTGCGCGGGGCTTGCCCGAGGATGCAGTTCCTCAACGATTTCCCGATCGTCCAGCGCCGGTTCCAGCACGCTGGACTTGAAGCGCGGCGCGGTCATGTAACCAATTGCGCCCAGCGCCACCACGCCCGCCATGATGTAGAGACCGGCATCGTAGTCCGCACCGTCCTTCGATGCCCAGGCAATGACGAGCGAGCTCATGCCCGCGCCGATCAGCCCGAAGCCGTTCAGCATGCCGAAGGCACGCCCGAACGAAGCCAGCCCGAAATAGCGCGACATGATGTAGGCCAGAACGTCGGCATCGGCGCCGTAGGCAATGCCCAGCATGGCCACTCCCAGATAGGTGAGTGCGGGCAAGTCACCCCCCACCCAGATCACCAGCAACATGCCGAGCGCTCCGCCAAGGCTGGTGGCCGCGATCACGAAGGGCGCGAATATGCGGTCGATCGCCATGCCCGTGACCAGACGGCTGACGATCATCGCCACCGAGAAGAAGGAGACGGCAAGCGCCGCCTCCACCGGAGCAAAGCCCTTGCCTTCCAGCATTGTCGGGATGTGGACCAGCCAGCCATTGATGCCGAGCGAGACCAGCACGATCCCGAAGATGATCGTCCACATCGCCCGCGTGCTCAGCAACTGGCCGAAGCTGTGCCCTTTCTCGTCTGCCGCAATGGGCGGCGCGCCGGCCTGCTCACGCACCTCCGCTTGCGCGGCTGCGGGGCTTTTTCCGGCTGATCGCCAGACAGCCAGCAACGCGAGTGGAGCAAGGACGGCAACTACCGCGCCGGTAACGCCATAGGCTGTACGCCAGCCGTATTGCTCGATCACCAGGGCCGTTCCGATGGGCACACCGAAGCCGACGATGCCGACGCCAGTCGCCATGATGCCCAGCGCCGTGCCGCGCCGCAGCGCGAATTTTGCGTTGATGATGCGGGCATAGGCCATCGAGCCATTGGCCATGCCACTGACACCGGTCATGGCGATCCAGAAGCCCAGCACCCAGGCGATCTCGGGCATCAGCGCCAGGCCCGCCATCGTGACGAGGAACAGCAGGTAACCGGCGACAAGAATGGGCCGTACGCCGAGCTTGTCGATCAGTACGCCGAAAATGATCGACGCTGCACATGCTGCCAGCCCGAACGGGATCATCATCGCCGAGAACGTACTCATGGACCAGCCGAGCTCGTCGGATATGGCCGCGAAGTAGATCCCGAACGTCGGCGCCATGAGCGATGCCGCCCCGATCGACATGCCAAGTGTCGATCCGGCAATGACCGGCCAGCCGCTTTTCAGTTCACCTGCACCATCCTGCCCTTGCATCGGCAGTTTCTCCCCAGATTCGCCTTGTTGTCAGATGATTATCGCGCCGCGCGCGTCAGGCGTCGACTTCGACAGGCTGGAGAGCGACCTCCAGCGTGGTGCTGTTGTTGTGCGGATAGTGCCGACGCTGCGGCGGCGCCAGCACCTGGATGGCCGATGTGCGCGCCAGCAATTCTTCCACCAGCACGCGGATCTGCATGCGGGCCAGCTGTGCGCCTGCGCACTGGTGAATGCCGCGCCCGAAGGTGAAATGCGCGGGGCGGCGATCGATGTCGTACTTGCCCGGTTCCGGGAAGGCTTCGGGATCGAGATTGGCCGACGCATAGACCGGGCATACCTGGTCGCCTGCCTTGATCTGTCGCCCACCGATCACGGTGTCGCGCGTCGCGTGGCGCGGCAGGGTCTGCACCGGGGCTTCCAGCCGCAAGGCTTCCTCGATGGCAGTGGGGATCAGCTTGGGATTGGCGCGCAGTTGCGCCTGCAATTCAGGTGACTTGCCCAGCGCCAGCACCGCGGCCTGCATCCCGCCTGCCGTGCTGCGGTGTCCGGCCATGTAGAGCAAATTGAGGATCGAGACGGCCTCTTCCTCGCTCAATTTCTCTCCATTCACCGTACCATTGGCGATGTCGCTGGCCAGTGTGTCGTTCGGCTGCTCCCGGCAGGCGCGCAAGCGGCGCAGGCAGAATTCGCGCAGGGGGTTGTTCAGTTCATTGCGCCTGGCGACCGATTCCGGGTCCATCTTGGAAATGGTGGGCGCATCGTTGGCGCGCTGCTGATCAGCTTCGTAGAAGCTCGTGTCCTCCTCGCCCAACAGCATGCAGAAGGTCTGGAACGGCACCTTGTAGGTCAGCGGCGAGATGTTTCCCCCGCCCTGCGCGACCAGGTCGTCCAGCGCATCGGCAATGATCTCGCGCACCGCGCGCTCGTACTCCAGCAGGCGGCGCGGCGACATCAGCTTGTTGAGAAGTTTCCGGTATTCGCCATGTTCTGGCGGATCGGTCTCGATCGGGATCATCCGCGCACCGTAGCGGGCCACGGGCGCCACACTGGAGAACAGTTCCGTATCCTTGAGTACGGCGGCGACATCCTCCGCCCGAAAGACGTGCCATATATCGTGACCATCCGCGCCCGGCGTACGGCTGACGGGGCAGCGCTCGCGCTGCTCGGCATAGAACTCGGTCATCGTGATCTTGCCCTGGCGCACGTCGTCCCAGCGATCGACAGAATCGAATTCCATCTTGTTTTCCGTACTTTGCGCCATCTATGGACTCCTTCTCGATTGCCATTGGACGGGCCTTGCGGTTGCGCCGATCTCTCTCGCCGACGCCTGCACCGGGGGCGATCCGCATCGCCCGGCCCTTCGTCGTCCTGCATAGAGGGAAAACAACCGTCCCGTCCAGCTTTCAATACGCTTCCGCACGGCAATGAGTTGGAAAGCCCGCTCTCACGCGGGCACGCGCGTCGCCGGTCAGGCGAGGCAAGGCGGAGTCGCCCCGACTGATCAAGCTCCACGGGGCGCTTCCCTTGCCCCCGCGAATTGGATAGGCCTTCTGGCATGAAGAATGGACGCCAACGCGCTCGCATTGCCGATGTCGCCAAACTCGCGAAGGTCTCTCCGGCCACCGTTTCGCGTTACATCAACAAATCCGGCTTCGTCGCTCGCGCCACCGGCGAACGGGTGAAGAAGGCCATCGACAAGCTGGACTTCGTGCCCGACCTGGCGGCAGGCAGCCTGACTTCTCGCCGCACCAGGCTGGTTGCCGTACTCACACCGCGTCTGGCCGGCTCGTTCTTCAACACCTTCGTGGAGGAACTGGTGCTGGCGCTGACCGATGCCGGCTATACTGCCATCACCTATTTCATCGAGATCGACGACAAGCAGATGGAGTCCTCGATCCAGACTGCCCTGGCCCGGCGCGCCGATGCCTTCGTACTGACGGGTCCAGTGCCCGAGGGGATCAAGAAGCGCCTCGGCACCGAAGGCGTGACCGTGATCGAGAGCTGGAACATACCTGATGAGCCGATCGATATCGCCATCGGCATGGACAACACCGCGCTCGGCGCAGAACTGGCGGAATTCGTGCATACCCGCGGATATCGCCGCCCCTTGCTGATTGATGCCGCGGGCAAACGGCCCGGCCTTCGCCAGCTGGCCTTTGCCGAACGCTGGAAGGAACTTGCCGAGACTGAGCCCACCTTCCTGAAAGTGGACAGGCCGCGCTTCATCCATGCCCGGGCTCAGTTCCGCGCGCTGCGCGACATGGACCCGCGACCGGACGTGGTGCTGTGCGGTTCGGATGGCCTTGCCCAGGGTATTGCCATCGAAGCCATGCACGCAGGCCTCGCCATACCGGACCAACTGGCCGTGATCGGTTTCGGCGACAGCGAGATCGCCGCCAACATGCGCCCTTCGCTGACCACCGTTTCAATCAAGGCCGAGGAGATCGGCCGTGCGGTAGTGGAAGTCCTACAGAAGCGGCTGGACCAGGAAGAAATCGCGGAGAACAAGATTGACGTGGGCTATTCGATCCTTGCCCGCGAAAGCGCCTGACTTCGCCAAGTTGCACCAGGACCAGCATACGCTAACGTATTGACTTGCGCCCTTGCTTTGCCCCATGCGCAACACAGGCATTGGGAAAGGCGATCGAAGGCATCATGGCGATGACAGCAACGGTGTTGGCCGCGTACCGCGCGGCTGCCGGCTCCGCCTCGACAGGATCGGGCAATTGCCGATGAAAGCCCTCTCGGAGCAAGCCTGGCTGGCCAATTCGCCCTTGCGGCACCGTCTGTTCCTGGGCGTGTGGATCGGTTCGGTCAGCCTCGGCTTCGGCAACCAGATACAGCTGGTCGGCGCCAGTTGGGCGATGACCGAGATGACCCATTCGCCGCAGATGGTCTCGCTCGTCACCTTCTCGCTCAATGCCCCTCTGCTGCTGTTCTCAATGGCGTTCGGCGCGCTCAGCGACCTGCATGACAAACGCAAAGTCATCCTTGCCGCCTATGCCATAATGTTCACTGGCGCGCTGGCCTTGGCGGTGCTCGGCTACACCGGCAACCTGCGCCCATGGCTGCTGCTGCTGTTCACCTTTGTCATGGGCACAGGCTTTGCTCTCAACATGCCGAGCTGGCAGGCATCGGTGCGCGAACTTGTACCGGTGAAGGAACTATCCTCTGCGGTGTCGATGAACGCGGTAGGCAACAACGTCACCCGTACCGCCGGCCCCGGCCTGGGCGGCGCCGTCGTGGCTCTTGGCGGCGTGTCGGCCGCATTTGCCATCGGCGCGCTGTCGTGTCTGCCGATGATGCTATCGCTACGGCGCTGGTGGAAAGAGCCATCGCGGGCACAGCGGTCGGGAGAGACGCTTGGTTCCGCCATCGGCGGTGGACTGCGCTTCACATTCTATTCGGGCGCGCTCAGCCGTATCGTGCTCCGCGCAGCCCTCGGCAGTGTTGGCTACATCGGTCTTATCTCGCTGCTTCCGCTGGGCGTTACGCGCTGGCTGGATGGCGGGTCCGAAATCTACGGCCTGCTGCTCAGCTGCACGGGGATCGGGGCCTTCCTTGGCGTGATGGGCGGGCAACGGCTTTCGCGCTGGATGGGGCCGGAAGGCGTGCTGCGCCTGACCCACATCGGCATGGCGGTTGCCTTGTTCGGCACGCCGCTCAGCTCCAGCCCGTTCCTGACCGGCGCGCTGATGGTGGTCTTTGGCGCGGGGGCGGCCCTGATGATGCTCACCTTCAACGTGAACATGCAGCTCACATCTCCCGCATGGGTCGTGGGCCGCGCACTGTCGGTTTTCCAGATGGGCGCATTCGGTGGCCTCGCAGTGGGCGCGCTGCTGTGGGGCACGGTGGCCGACATGATCGGCCTTGCGAACTCCTTCTACCTCGCCGGTGCATCGCTGCTCGTCTTTGTCTTCGTCATCGGCTGGATCTCGCCTCTCACCCGGCCAGATCCGTCCCGGCTGGAAATCGTCGACAGCCCGCTCGAGACACCGGAATTCGGTCCCGACGTGCACCACCTGCCGGTTACGATCTCCTGCGAATACGAGATCGCCGAGGAGGACGAGCCGCGCTTTCGCGAACTGATGAACGAGTGGCGGGTGTTCCGCCTCAGCCACGGTGTGCGTCACTGGAAGCTGGAGCGCGACCCCGACCGCGAGGGTGTGTGGCTCGAAGAGTTCGAACGCCCGTCGGCCAGCGACTTGCTGCGCCAGTTGCCGCGCATGACGCGGCGCGAGAAGCAGATCGTCGACAGCTTCAAGGCCATGCACCGGGGCGAGAGCGAACCGCGCCCGGTCTACACCCTGAAAGACGGGAGCGACGCGTGATGAAATATCGACAGACTGCAACACAACCTACCGGGAGAACCGCATGACTGCGCTCGAAACCATGCAGGCAGCCTATCGCAACCGCGATAACCTGGCACGCGAGCACCATGCCACAGGCGGCAAGGTGGCCGCCTACATGTGCGACAACGTGCCGGCCGAAATGCTGCGTGCGGCGGGGGTGATGCCTTATCGCCTCAGCGGCGACGCCAGCCGCAGCCGCAAGGAAATCAGTGCGTTGATCGGATCGGTCCACACCACCCGGCTGGTAGGGCTGGAGTTCATGGACGCGACAACCGCGCGGCTGGTCGCCGGCGATCTCGATTTCGTCGACTACCTGGTCGTGCCGCATAATCGCAAGCAGGTGCAGGTACTGGGCGTGATCCTGGAATCAATCCGGGTGAACAAGCCCGAGGTGGCGCTGCCCGATTTCCATTACCTCGACCGTACCTATGTCCGCGATTTCCTGACCAGCGGATACAACCGGAAGTGCCTGATGCAGCTGCGCGCCAAGCTGGAGGAATGGACCGGCGCGGCAATTTCGGCAGATGCCATGCGCGCCGCAATTGCCGAGGCTGCGGAAACGCGCCGCCTGCTGCGCGAGCTGAATACGCTGCGCCAGGGCGATGCGCCGCGGGTTTCCGGCGTGGAAGCACTGGAGATCTACGGCGCCTCACATTTCATGGAGCCGCGCACATTCCAGGCCGCCCTTGCGGAATTCATTATTGAGGCGAGGGCGCGGGATCCCTTGCCAGGCGTGCGCATCTACCTTGGCGGCAGCCCGCTGGATCACACTGCCTTCTACGAGATCGTCGAGAGCGCGGGCGCGGTGATCGTGGCCGAAGACCATTGCTGGGGCGCGCGTTGCGCCGAGCTGGATATCGACGGGCATGACGACCCGTTCGAGGCATTGGCCGCGCGTTTTGTCGCCCAACCGGCGTGCTCCTTGCGGGCCTCGATCGACGATATCACCCGCGCCAACGTCGCCCGCGCGGCTGGATCCGGTGCGCAGGGCGCGATCTATAACGTGATGCAGGGCGATACGCCGCAAATGTGGGAAGCACCCTCGCAGCTCGATGCCTTGCGAGATCGCGGCATGCCTTGCCTGCACCTGAAACGCGTGCCCTATCGTATCGAAGACCCAGCACCGGTTGCAGAGCAGGTATCCGCCTTTGTTGCAGACCTTGGGGAGGCAAACTGATGGCCGACTGGATACCGCAAACCGAACGCCTTCCTATCGTCGAACGCGTACGCGCCGACCAGAAGGAATGGCTCGCCGGACTGAAAGCGGGGGTGGAGACAGGCGGCCGCTTCGCCATCTCTGCCAGCGACGAGTTCGAGGAGATATTCAACCTTTTCGACATTCCCGTGGTGGTGGTGAACTACTGGCACAACCTGGTACTGGCGACCGGTGAAGGCGATCACTTCGCCGAAGTGCTAAACAGCCGCGGATATGACGTAGACGCCATTACCATGGGGCCGCTCGGCTATGCCGCCGCGCTGGAACCGGAAAAGGCACCATGGGGCGGCCTGCCCAAGCCCACGCTGTTCCTGGGTTCCACACGCGACGAGAACGAGTTCCACTTCATGGAGCTGTGGGCCAAGCAGCTGGACTGCCCGTTCATCCCGCTCGATTACAATCTGGCCGGCTTCTACAAGACGCTGCCAACCGACGACTGGTGGAACCACATCCGCCGCGATTGGCCCAGGTACATCGACAGCGACCAACTGGACCTGCGCGTGGCGCAATCGCTGGACGTCATCGCCCACCTGGAACGTGAGACAGGCAAGACCATCACTACGGCAGATATCGCCCGCTCGCTGGACATGTGCAACGAACAGATCGACCTGTTCATGGAAGGCCTGCGCCTGATTGGCGAGGCCGAACGCTGCCCGGTGACGATCCGCGACCAGCTCGCGCTCTATGTCACCCTCTGGCATCGCGGCACGCCCAAAGGGCTGGACTATGCTCGCAGCTTCCGCGACCAGGTGGCCGAGCGTGTGGAGAAAGGCGTGCAGGGCTACGAGCGCGAGGACGTGCGCATCCTGTACTGGACGGCCATGCCCGAGCCGCGCTGGCACCGTTACCTGAACGAGCAATACGGCGCGGTCTTCGTGGCCAACCAGTACTCGGTTACGCCCGAATTCTATGCTCGCGACTACGATCCGGCAGACCCGCTGCGGGCGCTGGCCGGGCGCAGCCTGTTCCTGCTGGCCCAGCTCAACAATCCGCAATGGATGCTGGAAGTGGCCGAGTTCTACAAGGTCGATGCGATTGTCGGCTTCGAGTACCCGTGGCAGGTGGAAACGCCCTTCGCCAAGGCAGCGAAAGAGGCAGGCCTACCCTACTTCAATTCGCCCGTTCTGGCCGATAGTGACAAGATCCGCGCCAAGCTGGATGCCTGGATGCAGGACGAGGTGCTGCCTGCGGTCACCGCGAAACGCTGAACGACATGATGGAGGCCTGCCTCGGAGAAACCGGCCTCAGCAGCTGAGGCAGGCGTCATCTTCCACGTCATCATAGATGCGGGCAACGATATCGGCACGCAGCTTCACCACGGCACGCTGGTTGATGTACTGCTTGTCGTTGATTTCACCGGCCTCGAGGCGCGGCGGATCTGCCAGCAGGACCAGCTTGCCGATGCGGCGACTGGAGGCGGTATTGCGAGCGTTGAATTCGCCAAGCAGGCCCAGCACCCGTTCTCGCAGGGCAGCATCGGGCACGATCACCCCGTCGCGCACCTCGACGCCTTCGGGCACCTTGCGCAGCCAGACCATCGCCCCGACAAACGGCTTGCGATCACCGGTGATCACCGCGTCCCAGAACTGCGGGCCGAAAGCTTCGAGCAGGTCCGCCCGGATCTGGCCTACGTTGACCCAGGTGCCGGTCTCCAGCTTGAAATCCTCGCTCACGCGGCCGTCGTAGGCAACGCCGGCCGATGGATTGTCCTTGTCTATCAGGCGGAGCACGTCGCCGGTCTTGAAGAAGCCATCCTCGTCGAAGGCTTCGGCATTGATTGCCGGTTCATCGAGATAGCCGGGAAAGATATTCGGTCCGCGCAGGCGCACCTCGAAGCGATCTTCGCCAAGGTCGAGCAGCTTCAGCTCGCACCCCGGCAACGGCACCCCGCAGTTGGCACTGTTGTTCACCGGCCAGTGCGCCAGCGTCGCGCCCGGAGAAGCTTCGGTCATGGCATAGGCGGTGAGCGCAGGGACCCGCTTGCCCGTGGCCGCTTCCGCATGGCTTTCAAGCTTGTCGAAGACAGCTTGCGACAGGCCTGCACCGCCATAGCGGATGATCGTCAGCCTTTCGAAAAAGGCGTCGCGCAGTTCCTTGTCGTTGTCCATCGCATCGGCCAGCATGCCGAGCCCGGCGGGTACGCAGTTATAGAAAGTCGGGCGAATCTCCTTCACTGCGTCCACCGTCTTCTGGAACATCGGCCCAGGCACCGGCTTGCCGTCGTCGATATACAGCGTCGCGGCATCGGCGATGGACTCGGCCAAGACCACGTTGCCGCCAAAGGTGTGGTGCCAGGGCAACCAGTCCAGGATGATGCCCGGCTCGTTCGCGTCGCGCATGCGCACGGCCATCATCTGTTCGAGATTGGCGGTCATCATTCGGTGGGTGTTGGGCACGGCCTTGGGAATGCCGGTGGAGCCGGAGGTGAAGAGCAGCTTGCCCACCCAGTCCGGCTCGATCGCGGCGAAAGCCTCCTCGACCGCTTCGGTCGGCTCGACTGCGGTCAGCTCGGCAAAGGGCGTTGCGCCGTCGAATGCAGCGACCGAAACCAGCTCTGCCCCAGCAAGATCGAGTTCGGCCAGCGCTGCTGCCATCGAGGGTCCGTCCTGCACGAACAGCAGCTTGGGCGCGGCCTTGGCGAAGGTGCCGTGCAGGCGTTCGCGCGCTTCGGGGAACATGGCGTAGGCCAGCGAAATAGGTGCAACAGCCGCACCAACCGTCTGCGCGCCGAACATCATCAGCGCCTGGTCGATACTGTTCGGGCCGATGATGGCTACCACGTCATGCGGGCCGATTCCGCGATCGAGCAGCGCCTGCGCGATCGAGTTCACCTTGGCCAGCGCCTCGCCATAAGTGATCCTGCGCCAATCCTCGTTGGTAAAGTGGTCGGCCAGTGCCACCCGGTCAGGATGGCCGGCAGCGCTGCGGCGAAGGTAATCCACCGTGGTGCGCGTCAATTCGGGAAGCGGGCGCGGCGAAGTCATCAGGTAGCCACCCTCGATCGGCGTCAGCTCGGCTTGCGGTTCCAGAAATTGCTGCACGCCGAACGGTGGCACCTCGCGCTTCACCAGACCTTCGCGATCGTCCCTGGTATTGTCGCCTGTCACGCTTACTGCTCCCTCATTCCCTTTACCGTTGCTTGCCGAAGACGCCGTCTGCTGCAAGCGCATCGAACATTGCGTCATCCATGCCCAGCACGCTCTTGCACACCTCGCGGTTGTCGTGCCCCATCAGCGGGGCGTGAACCATGCGCTGCATGCCTTCTCCCATGCCTATAGGCGTGCGCTGGTGGCCGAAAGTGCCGATGACCGGATGCGTGATCTCTTCCAGAAATCCGCGATGCTTAAGTTGCGGATCGTGGTCGACAATTTCGGGCACGGTGCGCACGGTTCCTGCGGCAACGCCTGCGCCCTGAAGCAATTCCATAGAAGCATCGGCATCCTTGTCGAGCGTCCACTCGGCGATGATTGCGTCCAGCGCATCCTCGTTCCGCTTGCGCGCGGCAAGCGTCGCGAACTTCGCATCCCCGGCAAGCTCGGGCCTCCCGATTGCCTTGCACAGCGCCGCGAATTCCGGTTCGTTCCACACCTCGATGGCGATCCAGCGATCTTCACCGCGGGCGGGATAGATATTGTGTGGGGCGGCGTCGGGATGCCGATTCCCGGTGCGGAAATTCTCCGGCTTGCCAGACAACGCGTCCGAGACGAGCGGCCACATCTGCTGCACCAGTACTTCCTGCATGGCGCCGTCGATCCAGCACCCCTCGCCCGTACGTTCGCGCCGGTCGAGCGCGCCGAGAATGCCGGTAACGAGAAAGAACGGCAGCACGCTGTCGCCATAGGTCAGGCCCGGCAACACCTCGCGCCCGTCGGGATGGCCGCTGGCGGCAATGCGTCCCGAACGGGCTGCGCCGGTCGCATCAACACCGGGAAACGAGGACATCGGGCCGCTCTGGCCGAAGATGCTGCCACTGGCGAGGATGATGCCGGGGTTGAGCTCGCGCAGGCGGTCGTAGCCAAAACCCATGCGCGTGATCGTGCCGGGAGAGAAATTCTCCACCACTACATCTGCCTCGCGGATCAGGTCCTCGATGAACTTGCGGCCGCGCGAGTCCTTCAGTTCGGGCGTCAGGCTCTTCTTTGAGGTCGCGATCTGCGCGAACCACTGCTTGTTGTCGAACGAGGCCGGATCGTCGTTCTTCACGATATCACGCGACCGCTCCATCGAGGGGCGGCTGTAGCTTTCGATCTTCCAGACCTCGGCACCGAAATCGCCCAGCAGCTTCGTCGTCGTGTTGCCAACGATGGCCCAGGAGAAATCGACGATACGGATGCCGGCAAGAGGGCGGGTGTCGCTCATGCCTCGTCCCTCGCAATGGCCTTGATGAAATAGCCGGGCTGCTTGCCGCTCTCACCCTGGGTAAAAAACCCCCGCGCGGCCAGTTGCACGTCTTCGGCCACGTCCTGCGGGCTGGAAACCGACATCAGCCGGATCTTGCGCGCCCGCGTCTTGGCGATGGCTTCCTCCTCGGTCATCGATGCGAGGAAGGCCGCCACGGTATCCATGTCGTGCGAGGGCGCGGGCCGCTTGCCGGTTTCCTCCTCGATCCAGTCGTCCATCTGCTCGGCAGGCGGAGTGCCCGGCTTGCCTTCCATGTAGAAGGCCAACGCGTCCTTCAACGGCCACAGCACGCGGCTCGGGCCGTTGCCCATGTCGATGGCCTGGCCGTTACGGCCGGGTACCGTGTCGCCCAGCATGTGCTTCACCAACGCCACGGTGGCGCGCCCGGCGCCCATTTCCTGCGCCGCGATATCGACCAGTTGCCCGCGCCCCGTCTTCCTGCGCGCAAATTCGGCCAGCATCGCACCGGCCGCGCCCGCACCGCAGGCATGAAAGAAGTTGGCATCGCCGGGCTCCCGCACCGGCGAGCCGTCCTTCTCACCCATCTGGTAGAGCGTGCCCGCCAGTGCCGCTGCCACCAGTTCGCCACCCTTGTAGCGGGCATAGGGACCGGACTGGCCGAAGGGCGTGATCGAAACCTGGATCAGGCCGGGATTGACCTGCGACAGTGCTTCGTAGCCAAGCCCCATCGCGGCCATATCGCCCGGCATGAAGGATTCCACCAGAATATCGGCCTTTGCCACCTGATCACGCAAGCTGTCGGGATCGGCCGACAACGCTTCACGCTCCAAGCGCGTCACACGGGCACCAAGCGATGCCAGAAACCGCGCACAGTCACGTGCAATCGGCGTGGAGACGTCGATCACGTGAAGGTGCGAGAGCAGATCCTGCGCAACCGAATGCGATGCTGGCTGATCCGTCATGCGGAGGCGTTCCGTCGGGCCATTTCCCAGGTGAAGGGCAGGGCCTTGTGGCTGTTGCCCGGATAACGCAGGCGGCGCAGCTCGACGCCGTCCTGCAGGCGGAAGCTCTTGGTGCGCTTGAGGATTTCCTCCAGCGCGATGCGCACTTCCAGCTTGGCCAGCGGCATGCCGAGGCAGGTGTGCGGCCCGGTACCCCAGATCAGGTGGCGGTTCACCTTGCGATCGATGTCGATCTCGTCCGGGTTGTCGAACACTTCGGGGTCGCGATTGGCGGAGAGATACATCATGTGCAGAGTCTCGCCCGGGCACAGCGTGCGGCCGCCCATTTCGGTCTCTTCCTTGACGAAGCGCGGCATGGAAACGAGTGGCCCGTCGAAGCGCAGGATTTCCTCGCTTGCCTTGGGGATGATCGCCGGATCGGCCCGCAGGCGCTC
This sequence comes from uncultured Erythrobacter sp., assembly GCA_913055155.1. Taxonomy (GTDB): domain Bacteria; phylum Pseudomonadota; class Alphaproteobacteria; order Sphingomonadales; family Sphingomonadaceae; genus Alteraurantiacibacter. The sequence goes on from CAJXJR010000010.1 coordinate 108,122, forward strand.
CTGCATCTCGGGATTCATGGCCAGGTGATAGAGCACGATGCTGATCGATGCGGTCGTGGTGCCGTGGCCGGCATGCAGCAGCAGGCGGAGGATGCCGGTAATGGTGGCATCGCCGAACGGCGCGCGCTCGTCTTCCTGCGCCAGCATCCAGCTGGTGATGTCCGCCTCAGGCTTCTTCCGGCGCTCGCGGACAACATCCATGATGTAGGCATCCCACTCGTTGTTGACCGCTTTTAGCGCTTCCAAGTCGTTGCGGATGCGCGCACGTTCGTTGGCTGTGGTCCAGGTCTTGATCTGCTGCCAATCCTCTGCCTTCCAGCCGATCAGCGCGCACAGGGACTGCACCGGATAGGGATCGGAATAGGCCTCCACCACGTCGCCCTCGCCCCTTGGCAGGAGGTCGTCGAGCAGCTTGGTCGCCAACTCGCGGCTGGCCGGTTCGAATTCCTTCATCGCCTTGTTGGAGAAATAGGGATTCATGATCTGGCGATAGGCCGTGTGCGCTGGCGCATCGAGGCGCAGCGGAATTGCCGGAGCCTCTCCATGCTCTTCCACATACTCATCGATTTCCTCCAGCGTGCCCACGCCGCTGCTGAACACCTTGGCGTTCTTGCTCGCCTCCACCACGTCGGCATAGCGGAAAGCCGACCAGCCGAGGAACTTGCTGTAGGCCACCGGGCATTTCTCGCGCATCTCCTGCGCGACTTCCAGCTGGTGGTCGATCTCGTATTCGCCGCGCGGAAACCAGTCTTCTTCGCGGTCGGGGGTCTTCTGCGTAGCCATGGCCATTATCCTCTAGTTGAATTAATCAGGCGCGACGGAACCGTCAGGCTTCCGCCCCTTCAAGCAAGTGTTCCATACCGATCGAAGCGAGCACCTCGCGCGTGTCCGCTCCCGCACCATGTGCCGGCTGCGGATCGACCACGGGTGTATCCGACAAGTGCAGCGGAGAGCCGATGTGGCGAATGGTAGAACCGTTGGGTCCGGCCATTTCGGCCACCATGCCGCGCGCACGGTTGTGCGGGTCGGCCAGCGCTTCATCCAGTTGATAGACCAACGCATGCTGCGTGCCGGCCGCGCCCAGGATATCCAGCCATTCGCTGGCATCGCGCGTCGCGAACACCGCGTCGAACTCGGCCCGCATCTGCTCCCACAAGGACTTGTCGTGCTGCTTGTCGATGTATTCCGGCTTGCCCAGCGCCTCGCAGAAAGCCTTCCAGTAGCGAGGCTCCATGTCGCTGCTGGCGATGAACCGGCCGTCGCGCGTTTTCCAGATGCCGCCATGCATGCCGTGAAACCCGCGCGGGGGAACCGGACGAATATCGGCGCTGCGCGACATGACCATGCCCAGCAGCGTCATTGCGCTGTCGGTCATCGCCGCATCCACCACTTGTCCGCGTCCGGTGGTGCCGCGTGCAGTCAGTGCCGCCATGATGGCAATCGCGGCATTGCTGCCGGTCAGCAAGTCAACGAACGGCACGCCGGCGAACATCGGCTTTTCGGTCGTTCCAAGACGATCGAGCAGGCCTGAGATCGCAAGGGCGATTGGCTCATGCCCGGGTCGCTGGGCATAGGGGCCGGTCTGCCCGCAGGCGGAAACAGAGCAATAGACCAGCTTCGGGTTGCGAGCCATCATCGCCTCTGCACCAAAGCCGATATCGGCGATCACGCCCGGACGGAAATCCTCGCACAGCACATCTGCAGTGTCGATCAGCTTGTATGCTGCTTCGCGGTGCTCCGGGTCCGCAAGATCAAGCCGCACGTTCTTCTTGCCGCGCAGGAACACTTGCGCCGCATCGTAACGAGCGCGTTCTTCGTCGGAGAGTTCGCTTAGGCGGAACATAGCGTCGAACTTGGCCTGCTCGCGCGCGTTCTCTATGCGAATGACCTCGGCGCCAAGGTCAGCCAGCAGCCACGTAGCATACGGTCCAGGCAGGAATCTGCCAAAGTCGACAACACGTATGCCCTCAAGCGGTGCCATGCCTTCATTCTCTCCGTACGCTTGCCTTTTGCGCGAATCTGCGCTTGTGGTTTTTGGCTAGAGCATACGGTAACGTATGTCGAATCGAATGCAAGGTTTGAGAGGACGATTATGGCTGGCAAGAGCACCGCGATGGAGGAAGCCCGCAAGCTGGCCGCTGCTGGAAAGCGCGTGGTGGCGATCATCGGCTGGCGCGTACCGACCGAACCTGTCCGCGCTGCAGGTCTCCGTCCCGTTCACATCGCGCCCGATCTTTCGCAGCCCACACCGGACGCCGACGAACTGCTTTCCGCCGAAGCGAAGCCCCCGCTGCGCGCCCTTATCCAGACGCTGGTGAGCGGCGACCTCGACTTTGCCGAACTCATCGTCTTCGCCCCGCCCTTCGCACCGGTATCGGTGCAACTGGAAGACCTTCGACGCATGGGCCTGCTGCGTGAGAGCGTACCGCCGACCTATTACTTCGAGACGATGATGCTGCGTGGGGAACGCCAGCGCCAATTCGCAATCGAACGCACGCGAGCGTTCGCCCGCCGCCTCGCCGCGCTGGATGGCCAGCCGATTCCGGGTAAAGCGCTGGAAGCGGAAGTTGTCGCTTCCAACGCAGTGCGTCGCAGTGCCCTGGCCCTGCTCGAAACCCGCGGCACCACCAGCGCCCCCAAGGGCAGCGCGGTGATGGATGCTCTGGGCGCGGGCGACTGGCTTGCCCCGGCCGACCATGTGGCCACCATCGAAGGGCTTGGCGCACCGACAGGCAACGGCCCACGCCTGGTGCTTGTCAGCAGCAGCGTGCTGGGTAATTCACGCGTGCATGGCCTGGTGGAAGAAGCGGGCGCGAACATCGTGGCCGAGGATGACATCTATGGCTCGCATTTCGCCACCGAAGAGATTGCCGAAGGCACCGGCGACCCGCTGGAAGCCATCGGCAGCTTCATCCACGACAACCAGCCGATGCAGCGCACATCTCCACCTGAGCTGCGCCGCGCCTGGTATCACGAACAGCTGCGCCGCGCCGATGTCGACGGCGTGGTATTCTACGCCGAAGACCCGATCTGGGGGTGGGACGTACCCGCCATGCGCGCCGCTGCCGCAGCAGCAGGCAAACCCACCACCACATTGCTGTTGGACGTGCAATTGAAGCCGGAAAAGGCGCTGGCGCAGCTATCCGAATTTGTCCGATCGCTGGCTGGGGAGACCAACGCATGAGCACCACCGAAGCCAAGTCCGCCGCAGCTCGCAAGAAGCCGCGTTTCGAGCTGGAATGCTCCCCGCAAATCCGCGGCTATCAAAAGCAATGGTATGCCGACCTGCGCCAGCGGGTGGTCGAAGGCGGCGAGAAGTTCGCCCTGACCGAAGCCATGACGCCGCACGAGATTCTGGAAGCGATGGATATTCCCTTCGTTACCAACGAATGGTGGTCGGGCATCGTCACCGCGCACAGGCAGTCGCCCTATTACTTCGACCTGCTGGAGGAGAAGGGCTTTTCGCCCGGCCTTGAACGCTATTGTGCACTGTCGCTGGCGGGCGCGCTGGACAAGGGGGCCCATCCCGAACCCGCGTGGGGCGGGCTGCCGCAACCCTCGTTGTTCGTACAGGGCATGCCCGAGGCGACGCGCGTTGAGTTCGGGGAGCGAAACGCAATCGAACACGGCGTGCCCTTCATCTCGTTGTCGCCACCGCAGACCGGCCAGCCGATGCCGCTGCGCTGGTGGGAAGTTGCCCGTCACGGCTGGGAGGCGCTGTGCCCTACCTGGCAGCTGGATTACATGACCGACAAGTTCTGGGACATGATCCACCAGCTGGAGGACATTTTCGGTGCCGGGTTCGACATGGACCGATTGCGCGAGGTGAACGGCATCTCGAACCAGCAGCAGGCCGTGTTCGAGGAAGTGCGCGACCTCATCATCACTGCGCCAAAGGCTCCTGTGGCACTGTCCGAAATGCTGGGCAATGTCATGGCGATCCAGTGGCAGCGCGGCACGCCCTGGGCGCTGGAAGCGGCGATCCAGCTGCGCGACGAGATCAAGGCGCGCGTCGATGCGGAAAAGTGGACCTGCCCGAACGAGAAGTATCGTTTCGCATGGGTCGGCCCGGGCCTGTGGCAGAACACCGCGTTCTATCGCATGTTCGAGGACAGCCACGGCGCCGTCTTCGTGCAGTCCATGTACATGTCGCTCGCGATCGACGGTTATCCACGATACGGCGCAGACCCCGTACGCGCGCTGGCCAGCCGCTATTGCGCTTTCGGCATCGGCACGCTCGACTGGCAGGCGCACGAGGCGCTGACGCATCGCTGCGACGGGATCGTGACGGTCAAATCCAGCGTCTCCGGCCTGCTGCGCAAGGTGCTGGCTGACGCCGACCTGCCGCTGCTGGTGCTCGATATCGACCTGGTCGATGCGCGCACCTGGGACGAAAAAGCCGTGCAGGAAGCCATGGGCCGCTTTATCGAGGACGAAGTCGAACCGCGCCGCCAACGCCGACTGGCTGGGGTCTGACCCGGATCAGAACTCGGCGCTGATTTCCACGCGCCGCCGGGACGTTTCGGCAAGGCCATCGGCCCACATGTCATCGGGCACGGCCACCGGGTTGTAGGCCCAGTGCGTTTCGATGATGTCGGGATCGATGCCGTAATCGCGCAGCACCTCGAACATAAGTTGCGCCCGGCGCTGAGCCATTTCCGGCTTCTCCGCGATGACCTGCCCGGTTACCTCGGCAGGCTCGGTGACGGCGTATCCGGTTATCACGATACGCTTCGGCTCGACCGCGCGCAGCCATGTCACCATCTGGTCGACCATCGAATCCGAGTGGTAGAAAGTGATGAAATCACTGTCGAATTCGAAGAAGATCGACATCGTGCGATCAGTCAGCGGCCAGTCGGGGACGGTGCGCTCCTCGCTCGTCGGGCGAACATTGCGGACCGGCAGCGTGGGCCGCTCAAGCTCGTATCCCTCGGCTGGCAACATGTGGCGCGGGCAATGGCCGGGCAGCACCGATGTGCGCACCGGATCCAGCCGCACGCCGCCGCACTGCTCCTCGCCATTGGCCACGCCTTCCACCAGCACCGGGTGGTTCCAGTCGGGCGGATAGACGTTGTTCGTCACGTCGTAGCGGATGCCGCTTTCGGGATCGGTGGAAAGCCAGCAGCCGCCGCGCTTGCCATTGTCCACGTCGCGGAACACCGGGCAGGAGATGAAGCGCACTTCCTGCGCCTCCTGCGCGGAAGCAGCAGTCGATGCGACCATCCCGGCCAGCGCGAGTACAAGGCCTTTCATCACAGCGCCCCCATCATGTTCACGAGGTCGATCTTCTCCTGCTCGGTATATTGCAGGTTGTAACGGCGATCATAGAAATCCACGACATCGCGCAGCGTCGCTGCCGAACCGTTGGAGAAATAGGGCGCCCTCGCCGCGAGGCCCCGCAGCGATTGCGCGGTGATCTTGCCGACATCGAGGCAGCGCCCTGTCGTCAGCGCGAAGCCGGGATCGTGCGTCAGTATCTCGGTGCCATAGTAGGGATGCGGCTCTCCCGTACAGGTGACACGGAACAGCGGCAAGTGCGGCGCGGGATCGGCGAATGGCGCGTTCTGCGTGCCAAGATCGATCTGTCCGGGCGCAACGTCGTTACCCATGTTGGTCATATTGTGACACATGGTGCAGGCCTGCCGGAACGGATTGCCGAAAGTCGGGAAGTTGATCCCCGCACTATCGGTGATGAGGAAAGTCTCGTCGCGGAAGATGCGCGCCCCACGGGCAACGGAGGCGCGGTATTCGCGCTCTTCCTCGCTCAATTCGGCAAGCTGCTCCTCGCTCATCTGCTCCCACGGTTCGAACTCGCTCCACACGCGCTTGCCATAGGCGCCCAGCATGCCGGCGGGAGAATCCGCCAGGTACTGCGGCCCGCCCTCGGCACCGTTGGCATTGAGTTCCGTGCCCGAGGCATCGCGCTGCTGCGCGGCATAGACGCTCATCAGGAACTGCGTGATCTCGCTGCGCTGCTGCGGCGTCATGGCACGCGCCATTTCGAGATGCGCCGCGCCGGCATCGTCCATCTGTGCATCCAGCGTAAGCGCGCGGCGGTCTGCCAGCAGGTTGCCGGAGGTGGGTTCACCCGTGCGCGGATCCACCGGCACCGGACGACCCAGCTTGGGATCCTGCGGGAAGCCGATAGCCAGCAGATACTTCATGTTCGCGACCGGACGCGGGCGCCGATAGACCGAGATATTCCCGGCATCCGGCCCACGGTCGCCGATGTTGCAACCCCACGGGTCGCGCACGACCTCGATTTCGAAATCGGTTTCGACAGGAGCGCCATTGGCATCGCGCGGTGGCCAGGGGCGTTCGATGCGGAACAGGCCGTAGTCCAGCAGCAGCGAGTGCGAGGCACGCTCGCCCTGCGGCATGCTGGGGCAGTTGGAACCATCGACGGCTGCGAAGATCGGGTCGCGCCCGTCTGTCGCATCCCAGCGTTCGCGGGCCGTTTCCGCCGAAAGGCTCATGGAGTCGGATGGCTGGTGACAGCTCACGCAAGCACGGCCGTTCGCACCGATGGGCTGGAAGAAGGCATTTTGCGTCGTGCGCACCTCTTCATCGGTGAAGAGAACGCGCAGCACGCCGCTGTCGTTGGCATAGTCGACCTGCGCGGGCAGCTCGTGCACATCACCGGGTGACCACCATTCGGACTCTTGCGAGTCCTGCGAGTTGACGGTGGTAGCAACGAACAGTCCGGCAGAGCCGGCGAGCAATGCCAAGGCCATTGACGGCTTCATGTATCTTCTCCCCAAAAGCTCCACTCAGAATCCAAGCAGCGTGGCGTACCGGTCGCGGTGATAAGCCGCGTTCCCCAGCATCGCCTCGGTCACGCGGGCGCGCTTGAGGTAAAAGCCTGCATCGTGCGCATCGGTCATGCCGATGCCGCCGTGCATCTGGATCATCTCGCGCGACACGAGGTTCAGCGTCTCGCAGATACGCGCCTTCGCAAGACTGGCCAGCTGGGAAAGCTCGTCGGCGCCGTCGTCGATGGCATCCAGTGCGGCCTCGATGCAGGACCGTGTCAGTTCGATCTCGCGGAACATTTCGGCCGCGCGGTGCTGCAAGGCCTGGAACGCACCGATAGGCTGTCCGAACTGCTCGCGCACCTTCAGGTATTCCACCGTGGTGTCGAAAGCCTGCTGCGCAATGCCAAGCATCTCCGCCGCAAGGTAGATGCGCCCACGATCGAGCACGGCCTCCAGCAACTGCGCCCCACCTTCCAGGCACCAGTCCGGCTGGATGACGACGCTGTCGAATGTCACGTGCGCGCTGTCGCGGCTATCCATCATGTTCAGCGCCTGGCGGCTGACACCCTCAGCATCGGCCGGCACGGCAAAAAGCTGGACCGCGCCGCTCTCCATGCCGGAGACGATCAGCACGTCGGCAACGCTGCCATCCTGCACGAACTGCTTACGGCCAGACAGCTTGCCGTCCTCGACGCCGGCATCGACTTTCGCCGGCTCGTGCCGCGGGCCTTCGTCGATCGCCAGCGCGCCGGTTGCTGCCCCTTCGGCAAATCGCGGCAGCCATTCGACCTGCGCCGCACCGCTTCCGCCCAGCACGATGGCATTGGCGGCAATCGCCGTTGAAAGGAGCGGCGACGGCGTAAGCGTGCGGCCCAGTTCCTCCAGCACGACGCCCAGCGAGCGATGGCCGAAATCCAGGCCACCGTGGTCTTCGGGAATGATGATCCCGGTCCAGCCCATTTCCGCCATCTGGTCCCACGCGGCGGGATCGAAGCGCGCTTCACCGGCATCGCGCAGCTTGCGAAAAGCCGAAACGGGGCTTTGCTCGAACGCCCAGTCCCGGGCCATGTCGCGCAGCATGGTCTGTTCTTCGGACAATGCTACCATCGTCGTTCTCCTCAGGCCTTGTAGACGGTGTCGGGCAAGCCCAGCACACGCTTGGAAATGATGTTGTTCTGCACTTCGTAACTGCCGGCAGCGATCGACATCGCCTTGCCCGACAGGAAGGCACGGGCGACGCCCAGATCGTCTTCGCTGAAGGCATCGCCGCTCCACCCCATGGCCTGCTGACCCATGATTTCCAGCGCCAGTTCCGCCCGCACCTGCTTCACCGTGGAGCCGGCATTCTTCAGGATCGAAGCGACCGCGCCACGCACTTGCGGCGAGATGCCGGGCTCTGCGGTACGCCGGGAGGTCAGGCGGAAAGCCTGCTCTTCCATCAGCGCGGCGGCAATCCGTCCGCGCAGATCAGCATCGGCCAGCTTGCCGTCGTCATCGAGACCGACATGCTCCTGCGCCAGTGCGACGAGGCCGGGGCCCGGCAGGTCGCCATGGCTGCCCTTGCTCATGGCCACGAACTTGCGCTCAACCTGCAACTGGTACCGTGCCACTTCCCAGCCGCCGTTGACCTCTCCCAGGATGTTCTCCTTGGGCACTTTGACGTCGGTCAGGAAGGTTTCGCAGAATGGCGAGGTGCCGTCGATCAGCTTGATGCGACGGACCTCGAAGCCCGGCGATGCCATGTCCACGAGGATGAAACTGATGCCGCCGTGCTTCTGGCTGGTATCGGTGCGCACGAGGCAGAAACACCAGTCGGATTCCATCCCGCCGGAAGTCCAGATCTTCTGGCCGTTGAGGATGTAGTGATCCCCGGCATCCTCTGCCTTGGTAGAAAGGCCCGCAAGGTCGCTGCCCGCGCCTGGTTCGGAGAAACCCTGGCACCAGCGGATCTCGCCCTGCGCCATCTTGGTAAGGTGATAGCGCTTCTGCTCCTCCGTACCATACTGCTTCATGGTCTCGCCAAAGACCTGTTCGCGCGTGCCGACCGGATTGTAGGCACCGATTCGGGTAAGTTCCTCGTTCAGGACTTTGATGTCGTCCCTGGAGAAATCAGCACCGCCGTATTCCACCGGCCACTGCGGGAAGCACCAGCCCTTGTGCCCCATGGCGAGGCGCCACTTGCGGGAAAGGTCCGCGTCCGCCTCTCGCACGGCAGGATCGACCAGCTCCCTGGGAAAGTTCTCTTCCAGCCAGGCGCGGATCTCGCCGCGCAATCCATCTGCCGATGTGGCCCGAGGCTCAAGGGTTTCAGCTTGTGTCATTTCATTCCCTTTGGGGTTGATCAATCCATTACGAGGCGAAGGTGCTTGGAGGCGAGGTAATAGAACACCACCGGAACGATATAGAGCACCGTGATTATGCGCAGCGCGGTCTCCAGCCCTTTTGACGAGGCCGCCGCGCATGGTCCCTGCAAGGCCGCGGAAAGCTGTGCCGCGGGGCCAGAGCAGACATCGGAATAGGTGCCCAGCGTGGCATCGAACGCGCCACCTGCTGCCCAGTCGCTCAGCACACCGACAAGTGGCGGCCCGACCGAGCTGCCGATCATGGTAACCGCCAGCAGCATGACAGCCGAAGCGGTTGCGCGCATGTGCGGCGGGACCAGCGTCTGGATGGCCGCAAAGTTGGGACCGTTCTTCATCGCCTGGAAAACGCTGGCGGCAATGACGAATGCTGCGGCAAGCGCCCAGGAGCTGACCGAATAGGCCGTGAAGAAGAAGATACCTGCCCCCGCAGCACCGACGGCGGGCACGAACATGTAGGATTGGCCATGCTCGCCGGAGAACCTGTCGGCCACGAAGCCGCCCAGTAGCGCCCCGAATATCCCGCCAAGGCCAAGGCCGAGCGAAAGCACGATGCCCGCCTCCTGCAAGGTCATGCCAAACTTGCGCAGCAGGAACGATGCCGTGAACAGCAGTGTCGAGGTCATGACCAGTGAAGAGGTCATCGTGGACATGAAGATCAGCACGAATGGCTTGCTGGTAAACAGCCACTTCATGTCTTCGAGGAATTTGGAAGGCTTGGGCGTATCGCCCGCCGCTGCAGTGTTGTCGTTGCTCTCCCCCGTCTTGCGCGGATCGCGCACCGTCAGGCGAAAGACGATGGCAATCAGCACGCCCGGCACGCCCACCGCCACGAAGGCCCAGCGCCAGCCGAATTCCGTGGCGACATAGGCCCCCACCAGCGGCGCAACAAAGCCTGCCAGCGGCGTCGCCATGCCAAGAACGGCAGTGGCGAAGCCGCGCTGACGTGGAGCGAAATAGTCCGCAATCAACGAGTAGATCGAGGGCGCCCCGCCCCCTTCGGCAACGCCCACGCCCATGCGCGCGACGAACAACTGCGCGTAAGAGCCGACCGCTGCGCACAAGGCCGTGAAGGCCGACCAGACCGTGAGGCTGACAGCCAGGATGTTGATCCGATCATAGCGGTCTGCCAGCCGCGCGATGGGGATTGCGGAAAGGCCATAGAGAATGCCGAATGCAGGCCCGGTAAGCAGGCCCAGCTGCAGGTCGGTCAGCCCCATCTCGTCCTTGATGGGCTCCTGCACGATCGTCATGATCAGGCGGTCGAGATAATTCGACAGCATGATCAGCATCAGCATGACCATGACGAAAATCTGGCGACCCGACCACAAGCCCTTTTTCGCGGCTTCCGCCTTGGGCTCAGCGTCCTGCACCGAATCGGCCGATTGACTAGACATGCAAATTCCTTCTCCCGACGACGCTTGAGGCTGTTGTTCTGTTATCTCGCCCGACGTTCGCGGGCGATGCCTCTCGATCGCCTCTGCATACCGATGCGTATGCATCTAATCAGATCAAATTTTGGCGCCTACACTCGCCTAATAGGCACGATTTGGCTTTGATTGCAACGCTACAATACGGTAGAGTTTGTTTTTAGAAGCGTGGAACGGGCAGGCACGCAGGATGCGCCCGCAAGAGAGGACAGCTGAGAAATGACGACAGAGGAAAAGCACGCCTGGTGCCCGATGGACCCGCAGCTGGCGGGTGATCAGCGCGGTGGATACGATGCACTGCGCGAGGAAACCGGCTTTGCCCACGATCCGCGCATGGGCTGGACGGCCATGCGTTTTGACGATGTGGTGGAGATCCTGCGCAACCCCGCCGTGTTCAGCAATGCGGCAGCCTGGGAGGCCATCGACCCCGACCTCAAGAAGGACGAGCGGGCCATCCCTCTCTCGCTCGATCCGCCAGAGCATACGCAGTATCGCAACCTGCTGAAGGCGCTGTTCCGCCCTGCACGCGTTGCCACTTTCGAGGATCAGGCGCGCGAAAAGGCCTCCCGGCTGATTGACGCCTTGGTGGAGGCGGGCACCGCCGATCTCGTCCAGGGACTGAGTGACCCCTATCCCGTACAGTCGCTATGTACCTTCCTTGGCTGGCAGGACGAGAACTGGGCCGACATCAAGCGCTGGTCTCGCGAGTTGACCAGGGCACGCGCCGCCGGCAATCGCGAGGAGGCCGATGCCCTGTTCAACATGTGGCGCGACTACATCCGCACAGTGCTGGAGGCGCGCAAGGTCGAACCGCGCGAGGACGTGACTAGCTGGCTAATCGAGCTTGGCGAAGACGGCACCGTGCTCAATGACGAGCAGATTATCTCCATCCTACGCCTGCTCCTGGTCGCCGGACACGGCACCACCACCACCGCTATCGGCAACATGGCCGAGTACCTGGCGCAGAACCCGGAGAAGCAACAGTTTCTGCGCGAAAACCCGGACAAGCTGCCCCTCGCGATCGAGGAAATGCTGCGTTACGACGCACCGCAGATGGCAATGCCGCGCCGTACCCTGTGCCCGGCACAAGTGGGGGACCAGCATTTCGAGGAAGGCGAGACCATCTGGCTGAACTTCCTTGCCGCCAACCGCGATCCGCGCGCTTTCGACAATCCTGCCGAGTGCAATTTCGCCCGCAAGCCCAATCGCCACATCGCCTTCGGCGCAGGCATTCACCAGTGCCTGGGATCGCCCTTCGGTCGCATGGAGGTGCGCGTGGCGCTGGAGGAACTGCTGAAACGCACGAGTTCTTTCCGCTTCGCGCCTGGCGGTGTGCAGACGCGTGCCAGTTTCCCGCACAATCAGCCCGCGCAACTGGATCTCGAATTCGTCCGCTAGGGCCGCCCGTCGCCTTGCGACCCCGGCGGCATGCAGAAGCTGCCGGGCAAGGGGCATGCGCACCCGTCGAATGAAGGCGCGCGCAGCGGGATTGTCCGCGGCAGCCGGGCGCTTTATCGCCTGGCGAAGAAGGCGGCGATGGCCTGCTGCACTTCAGGGCCCTTCAGCGCGCCTGCGAATACCTCTACCTCCACCTCGATCTGCCGCAATACGGCCTCGCGATTGTCAGCCAACAGCTTGCGGGTCTTGGCCAGGGCCTGCGGCGGGCGCTTGAGCAGGTCGGCAACACGGCTGCGGGCATGATCCTGCACTTCCGCGGCGGTCATCGTGCGCGTCACGAAGCCACTGGCTGCGGCATCCTTCGCCGAAAGCGGTTCGCCAAGCATAAGCAGTTCCGCCGCCCTGGCCCGACCGAAGACGGCAGGCGCCGCGATGCTGGATCCGCCCTCTGGCACCAGGCCCAGGTTGACGAACGGCATGATGAACTGCGCGTCTTCCGCAGCATAGACAAGGTCGAAGTGGAACAACATCGTGGTGCCAACGCCTACCGCTGCGCCCTGCACGGCGGCGACCAGCGGCTTTTCGAAATTGGCGACGGCACGGATGAAGTCGATCGCTTCCGTTGCGCCCGTTTCGGCAACCGCGATGAAATCCTTAAGGTCGTTACCGGCACAGAAGCTTTCCCCTTCACCGGTGAAAAGAACGACGCGAATGTCATCCGCCGCCGAGGCACGCTCCAGCGCCTCGATCATCTGGCCGTACATGGCTAGCGTAATGGCGTTCTTGCGGTCCGGACGGTTGAGCCGGATTTCCAGGCATCCCGGCGTTTCCAGCAACTGGATTTCCTGATCCGACACAAGCATCTCCCCAATTCTCGAAGGTCCGAAAACAGTACTCCGGCGCACTGTCTTGCACCGCTGCTAGGGCGATACGCGCGGGGTTTCAAGCGAAGGCTGGGACTGACCGCGGAGGCGGTGCGAATTGGATATGGACAAATCCACACCATTTCCATACACCCGCGTATGGAAAGAGGGTGCAAACATGAACTTCGATGCAAGCAGTCTGGTCGATTCGGAATTCGGAACGGTCGACCGCCGGATTTTCTGGGACAAGGACATCTACGAACTCGAGCAAGAGCGGATCTTCGCGCGTTCCTGGCTGTTCGTGGCGCATGAAAGCCAGATCGCCGAACCCGGTGCCTTCGTTACAACCTACATGGCCGAGGATTCGGTCATCGTCGCCCGCGGCGACAACGACGAGATCAACGTCTTCCTCAATTCCTGCCCGCACCGCGGCAATCGCGTGTGCTTTGCCGACAGCGGCAAGGGGCGCCAGTTCACCTGCAACTATCACGGTTGGGCCTTCGGCCTTAACGGCGATCTCAAGAAGATGCCGAAAATGGGCCTGTACAAGAACACCCCGGGCTTCCGCATGGAGGACTGGGGCCTGAAGCGCGCGCGCGTGGGCAATTACAAAGGGCTGATCTTCGCCACCTTCTGCGAAGACGCGCCCTCTCTGGAAGACTGGCTGGGCGATTTCCGCTGGTACCTCGACGCTGTGCTGGACGTGGAACCGGGCGGCACCGAGTTCCTGCCGGGCGGCGCCACGCGTTCCGTGCTCAAATGCAACTGGAAATTCCCCGCCGACAACTTCGTGGGCGACATCTACCATGCGCTGTGGACGCACCTTGGCGGTGCTGAGCCCACGCTTGGCCCGCACGGCGGCGTGGTGGTCGACAACGAAGGCAGCTACCAGGTCTCGGTCAATGGCCACGGCTGGGAATTCAACCACAGCTTCTTCGGCAATGCCGCGACCATGGGCGACAAGGAAATCATCCGCTACATGAAGTCGCGCGAAGAGGCGATCACGGCGCGCCTTGGCCAGTTCCGGGCAAAGATGTGGGGCGCGGTATCGTCCGCCACGATCTTCCCCAACTTCTCCTTCCTTCCGGGTTATTTCACCTTCCGTACTTACCAGCCCCGCGGCCCGCTGGAGACCGAGATCCACGCCTGGACGCTGGTGCCCAAGAACATGCCCGACGAGGTGAAGGACCGCTTCCGGCGCGGTTCCATGCGCACCTTCTCGCCGGCCGGCATCCTGGAAATGGACGATGGCGAGAACTGGGAACATTCCACGACGATCAATCGCGGCTACGTCACCCGGCACCAGAAGCTGTGCTACGCCATGGGGGCCGATACCGCGGTGGAGGAAGACCTGCCCGGCAAGGTCAACGCCGGCCAGGTGTCCGACCACAACCAGCGCCTGTTCTTCAAGCGCTGGGCGGAAATGATGAAAGCCGAGAGCTGGGCCGATATTCCGCTGGCCGAAAACACGCTTGACCGGGAGGCAGCAGAATGAATGCCACGGCAAACAAGAAGCCCGACTACGGCAGCCTTCCGCGGCTAACGATGGAGCAGGCCCGCGAGGCCGCTTACCACCTGCTGGCGATGAAGGGCGAAGGGGCGGATGTCGGCATTGACCTGCTGCACCGGATCGAGCGCTTCTATTACAAGGAAGCCCGCATGCTCGACGAGGAGCGCTACCAGGAATGGTACGACCTGCTCGCCGACGACCTGTTCTATTGGATGCCGCTGACGGAAAGCCGCTTCCGCCGCGACCCGCGCCCGACCTTGTCGCCCGAGCACATGGCCTACTTCGACGAGAGCAAGGCCGATATCGCCGTGCGGATCGGCCGGATCGCATCGAACCTGGTATGGACCGAAGACCCGCCCACGCGGCACGTCTATATCGTTGCCGGCATCGAAGCCTTCGAGACCGGCGTGCCGGGCGAATACGAAGTCCACTCCACCTTCACGCAGTACCGCAACCGGGGTGAGAACGACGAGGCGACTCTGCACGGACGTCGACGTGACCTGCTGCGCGAGGTCGATGGCAGCTTCCAGGTGGTCAGGCGGCTGATCCTGCTGCCGCAATCGGTACTCCAGACCAAGAACCTCTCGGTCTTCTTCTGATGGGTCGCCTCGAGGGCTATCGCACCGTCGTTACCGGCGCGGGCGCCGGCATCGGCAAGGCCATCGTCGAGCGTTACCTGGCCGAAGGCGCGCGCGTTGTCGGCGTGGCCCGCAAGGACACTCAACTGCAAGAGCTGAAGGCGATGGGCGCGCTGCCGTTGAAGGGCGACGTCACGACCTACGAGACCGCAGAGCAGGCGGTTGCGGCGGCAGTTGACGCCTGGGGCGGCCTGGATACCTATGTCGCAAATGCCGGCCTGTGGGACTTCTACAAGCGCGTGGAGAGGCAGTCTCCCGAAGAGCTGGAGAAGGCCTTTCAAGAGATCTTCGGAGTCAACCTGCTGGGCACCCTTTATGGCGCGCGCGCAGCTCTTTCGGCGTTGCGGGACAGCAAGGGATCCGTCATCGCCACCGGCTCCAATGCCTGCTTCCTGGCGGGCGGCGGCGGTGCGCTCTACACCTCATCCAAGTTTGCCCTGCGCGGGCTGGTGATGCAGCTGGCCAAGGAGTTTGCGCCGCATGTGCGGGTGAACGGCGTGGCACCGGGCGCAACCGATACCGGCATTTCCGGCCCCGCAGCCCTGGGGCAGGACACGCGCGACATGAATGCCGACAAGGATCGCATGGCGACGATGGAGGAATACATGATGCTGGGCCGCGTCTCGCAGCCAGAGGATCATGCTTCGCTCTACGTCCTGCTCGCCTCTCGCGAGGAAAGTTCATACGTTACAGGTGCAATGTTCAAATCCGATGGCGGACTGACGATCTCTGTCTGACGCGGACAGTTCATGCATCCTGGGGAGGATACCTTGTCCAGAAGCGCGCCGACCTCCGCGCCTGTCGCGATCAGGGAAGATCGCCGCCAGAACGGCACCATCCTGCTCGACAACGCGGTGCAGATTCCGCCCGTGGAAGGGACCATGCCGGCGCGCCTGAAGAAGTGGGCGCAAGAGAAGCCCGACGCCTATTTCCTCAGCCAGGGCGAACGCATCCTGACATATGCCGAGGCGGAGACACGCCGCCGCGAAATCGCCGCACATTTGCTGGCCATTGGCGCGAATGCCGAACACCCGCTGATGCTGGTGGCGCAAAACGGGATCGAGCACGCGCTGATCGTGCTGGCAGCAACCAGCGTAGGCATTCCGGTAGCAGTCGTCTCGCCCAGCTACATCGCGCCCGGCGCACGGCCGTGGAACAAGTTCCACCGCGTGCTGTCGCAGATCTCGCCATCGCTGCTGATTTCGGACGATCCGGAAGGGATAGCCGATGCCATCGCACGATATCCCGATGCGCCGGCGATCAGACCGCTGACGGATCTCTCCTGGCTTCGCGCCTATCCGCCGGCCAATGCTGCAGCAGTAGAAGCGGCAGAGGCCTCGGTCGACCTCGATACCGTGGCCAAGCTTCTCTTCACTTCGGGGTCCACCGCCTATCCCAAAGCGGTGCCAAATACGCAGCGCATGATGGTATCCAACATGCGTGCGCTGGAGGTGATCTGGCCCTTCCTGCTCGAAGAACCGCCCGTATCGGTCGACTGGCTCCCGTGGAACCATACGTTCGGTGGCAACTGCTGCTTCCACACAACACTGTGGTTCGGCGGCCATTCCCACATCGATGCCGGCCGCCCCGCCCCAGCCCTGTTCGGCAAGAGCGTGGAAGCATTAAAGCACTGGCAGCCAAGCCTTTACTACAATGTCCCGGCGGGATTCGAGCTGCTGCTTTCCTACCTTGAGGACGATGCCGAGTTCGCCCGGACGTTTTTTGGCAATGTGAAATTCGTCTTCAACGCCGGCGCCGCCCTGCCCGATGCCATCCGCGCGCGGCTGGAGGAGGTGGCGCTGGCAACCACCGGCAGCACGCCGAATTTCGTCGGTGGCTGGGGCGCGACCGAGACGGCACCCTTTTCCAGCGTGCTCTATTTCGACCAGCCTCACGCCGCCAACTTGGGCCTGCCCCTGCCCGGCACGACGCTGAAGCTCGTGCCGAGCGAGGATCGCTATGAAGTGCGGGTCAAGGGGCCCAATGTCATGCCCGGCTATTGGCGCGACGAACAGGCAACGCAGGACGCCTTCGACGAGGAAGGCTTCTATTGCATCGGCGATGCGGTGAAGCCGGCCGACCCTGATGACCTTTCCAAGGGCCTGCTATTCGACGGGCGCGTGTCGGAAAACTTCAAGCTGTCATCGGGGACGTGGGTCAATGTCGGCGCCCTGCGCCTCGCCGTCATCAGTGCAGGCGAAGGGTTCATTTCCGATGCGGTGATTGCCGGCGAGGGCCGCAGCGAGCTGGGCCTGCTGGTGTTTCCCGGCGAGAAGGCGTGCCGCAAGCTTCTGGGCGAAGAGGAATGCGGCAAGCTGGGTAATGCCCCGCTGGCCAGCCATCCTGCCGTGCATCGTCGGATCGGCGAATTGCTGGCGGCTTTCAACGCCGGGGAAATGGGCTCCAGCAGGCGCATAAGGCGCTTTACCGTGCTTGAAGAGCCACCCAGCCTTGCCGAGAGCGAGATCACCGACAAGGGCTATATCAACCAGCGCCGCGTCCTGTCGCGCCGCGCCGGGATCGTCGAGGACCTCTACGCGCGCGCCGCCGATTTCTGACCGTCAATTCTTGACCACGTCGCCAAGGATGGCGTCTTCGCACTGCTGCATGAAGGCATCCTGGTCGCGATCGAGGATGGAAGGCGCGACGCGCATGTAACTGTGCGCCAGCATTGCTCGGGCTTCGGCTTCCTCTTCGGAAACGCCACAATCCTTCAGCAGGCCGGCAATATAACGCAGGCGCAGGTCGTCCACTTCTTCCAGCGCCTTGCGCGCTTTCTCGTCGGTAAGGCCCCATAGCCGGATGGCCAGTTCCACGTTCGTCACCTGCGTGCCGCGGCGGTGGACGACCGGGATACGGGTCAGGCGCCGGAAACGTGCGACAGGATCCTTCTCCTGCTCGTTCAGGCGTTCGATCAGCGACAGTGTCGCCAGCTTGCGCCAGTGGGCCAGCATGTTGTCGTAAAGCGCCTGGCGGTCCTTGAAGTGCCAGTAGAAGCTGCCCTTCGTCACGCCCATGCGCTTGGCCAGCACTTCCACCCGCACGCCGTTGATCCCCTCAAGTCCCAACAGTTCGAGGGCCGCTTCCGTCCAGGCTGTTATGTCGAGTCGCCCGGCATCGGGCTTTGTAGCGTCTACCTTGTTCATGGGTTAAACCCATCGGGAGTTTTTTACCGCGCTGTCAACTGCCGTATGGAGCAAATCAGTTGACTCCCCTCCCAAACCATACTGTACCGCATTGACAGTTTGGCACGCAGCGACCAAGTTGCGCGCGGAGAGACGGAGGTATCCGAATGTCTGAAGACAGCGAACCCGGGCGCGGTAAAACGATCCGCGCGCTGGACCTTGAAACCAATTATCACGAACAGGGCGAGGGCGCTCCTGTGATCCTGCTGCACGGTTCCGGCCCCGGCGTTTCCGCCTGGACGAACTGGAAGCGCGTAATCCCGGAACTGGCGCGGGATTTCCGCGTGATCGCGCCGGACATGGCAGGCTTCGGCTACACCGAACGCAAGCCCGATCTCACCTACGACATCAAGCTGTGGGGCAAGCACCTGCTGGCTATCTTCGATGCGCTGGGAATCGAAAAGGCCAACGTGGTGGGCAACAGCTTCGGCGGCTCGCTGGCGCTGGCCACAGCCGCCCGCTTCCCGGAGCGGTTCGATCGCCTCGTGTTGATGGGCACGCCGTGCGACAAGTTCATGATGACCGATGGCCTGAAGGCCGGCTGGAACTACACCCCCTCGCGAGAGAACATGCGCGCAACGATGGCGCACTTCCCCTACGATCCCTCGGTCATCACCGATGAGCTGGTCGAAGACCGCTATCAGGCGAGCCTGATCCCCGGCGCGCAGGAAGGCCTGAAAAAGCTGCTGGTGGAACCGAACCCCGATGGTGACACGCCGCTTTCCGGCATGCCCGAACATGTCGCGGCAAAGATAGAGCACCCCACGCTGGTGCTGCATGGCCGGGACGACAAGGTGATCCCGGTCGAGATGGGGCTGCGCCTTGGCATGAACATGCCGAACGCCGAATTCCACATGTTCGGCAAGTGCGGCCACTGGGTGCAGGCAGAACGCCCCGAACAGTTCATCGCGCTTGTGCGCCGCCACCTGGGAGCAGCATCATGACCGCCGCAGTCGAAGCACTGGGCTATGTCGGTATCGAGGTTTCCGACCTTGCCGCATGGAAGGCCTTCGCCAGCGCCGAACTGGGCTTCCAGTGGTGCGAGCGCGAGGACGGGTCGGTCGATCTGCGGATGGACAATTATGCCTATCGCATTCGCCTGCACGAAGGCCCGCTGGACGATTACCTCTACGCCGGCTGGGAGGTGGCAGACCCTGCCGCGCTTGACGGCCTGGTCGAGCGGCTGGAGGCCGCAGGTGTGGAAGTGGAAGCGGGAGACGACGAACTGGCCGCCGATCGCCGCGTGCACAAGCTCGTTCGATTCAAGGATCCAGAAGGCAACCGGCACGAGGCTTTCTACGGCCCGCTGCAGAAGACCAACGATCCTTTCGTCAGCCCGCGCGGCGTGACCTTCAAGACCGGCACGCAGGGCCTTGGCCACCTGGTTTTCAGCTGTGGCGATGCGCAGGTGATGACCGAATTCTTCATCGGCCTGCTGGGTTTCAAGCTTTCCGATTACATCAATACCGAAGTGGTGCCGGGGCGTCCGCTAAAGCTGACTTTCCTGCGTTGCAACGGACGCCACCATACGCTTGCGTTGGCACCTGTGCCGATCAAGAAAAAGATCGTGCACCTGATGGCGGAAACCAATTCCATTGACGACGTGGGCCGTGCGCTCGATCGTTGCTTGAAGGCAAAGCGCCACCTTTCCTTCACCCTGGGCCGCCACTCGAACGACGAGATGATAAGCTTCTACCCCCTCACCCCATCAGGCTTCGATTTCGAATACGGCTGGGGCGGACTGGAAGTGCATGACGAAAGTTGGCACGTCCTGACGCACGACACGAATTCGGCCTGGGGCCACAAGTTCCAGTTGCCGCCGCGCCCGCCGAAGCCGGAGTAGCCGCAGTGGCCAGCCGCGCATTGGTGGACGAGCTGTACGGGAAGCTGCGCCTTCCCGTATTTGCTGCGCCCATGTTCCTGATCTCCGGGCCGGACCTGGTAATCGCGGCTGCCAAGGCCGGTATCATCGGCGCCTTCCCCGCACCCAACGCGCGAACGATCGAGGACCTGCGGGCCTGGCTGCCACGCATTACCGGCGAACTGGCCGATGCCGGGAAGGATGGCATGTGGGCGATCAACATGATCGTGCACAAGACCTATGAACGCTTCGACGCGGAACTGGACCTGATCTGCGAATACAAGCCGAAGATCGTCATCACCGCGCTGGGTAGTCCGAAGCGGCCGCTGGAGCGCGTGCATGCCTATGGCGGCGCAGTCTTTTCCGACGTCATCAATCCGCAGCAGGCGCGCAAGGCTGCTGATGCGGGTGCCGACGGCCTGATCCTGGTCGGCCACGGCGCGGGCGGCCACACCGGGCAGTACAGCCTGTTCGCCTTCATCGAGGAAGTGCGCAGCTTCTGGGACGGGCCGCTGATCGTGGGTGGCGCCATCGGCAGCGGGCGCGCGGTGCGCGCGGCGCTGACGCTGGGCGCGGATTTCGCCTACATGGGCACCCGCTTCATCGCCACGCCCGAAAGCCAGGTCAGCGACCGCAACCGCGAGATGCTGGTGCGATCTCAGATGACCGACATCGTCACCACCACCGCTATCACCGGCATCGCCTCCAACTGGATGAAGGAAAGCCTGGATGAAGCGGGCTTCACGGCGGAAATGCTGGAAGAGAAAAAGAAGATCGACTTCGGCAACCTCCACGGGGACACGAAGGCATGGAAGAACATCTGGGGCGCGGGGCATGGCATTGGCAACACCCGCGAAATCCAGACTGTGCAGGGCGTGGTTGACCAACTCGCCGAAGAATATCGCATCGCTTCTGTCGAGGCGGAAGCATTGAACAGCTGGCCGCACGCGGCGTGACGGGCAGCATCTCTAGCAAACAAGGAAATAGAAAAGTGGCATCTGTAAAGGTTACGACCCGCGACGGTCAGGAACATGAAATCGCAATCGAGGACGGCCTCAGCCTCATGGAAACGATCCGTGATGCCGGCATCGACGAAGTGCTGGCATTGTGCGGCGGCTGCTGTTCCTGCGCGACCTGCCACGTGCATATCGACCCGGCCTTCAAGGACAAGCTGCCGGAAATGAGCGAGGACGAAGACGACCTGCTCGACAGCTCCGACCACCGCGACGAAAACTCGCGCCTGTCTTGCCAGATCCCGATGAGCGCGGAACTGGACGGAATGGTCGTAACGGTGGCCGAGGAGGACTAGAGCATATCGCCAGGGCGGGAGAAGCAGGCTTGACCGACGCGCTGGAAAGCCAGCTGGAGCGCGCGATCCGCGAGTATGACGAGGACGGCGCCACGGTGCTGCGCGGCGTCCTTCCGCTCGCGCTGGTACAGGCGCTGGGCGATGCGGTCGACGCGATGATGGATGCCGGAGAGCACGGGAACGACGACCGCTCCGGTGGCGGGCGTTTCTTCCGTGACCTCTATTCCACCCTCACCCAGCCGGCCTTTGCCGAATTCATGCGGGAAGCCGGCCTGGCCGAAATCGCCGGCAGGATCATGCGCTCTGACGAAGTGCGCTTCTTCTATGACCAGCTGCTGGTCAAGGAACCGGGAACTTCCGCTCGAACTCCGTGGCACCAGGACCTGCCCTATTGGCCGTTTCGTGGCGAACAGGTGCTATCGACCTGGGTGCCGATGGATGCCGCCACGCCCGAAAACGGAGTCGTCACTTACGTGAAGGGGTCGCACAGGTGGGACAAGTTCTTCCCCTCGCAGCCGTTCTCCGAAGGGCCAGGCAGCCCGCCCGCGCACGAATGGTCACCGGACTCGCCTTACGACCGGCCGGATGGCCCGGGCCGCACGCTGACCGACGTGCGCGATCATCCGGAAAACTACGAGTTCCTGACCTGGTGCGTGGAACCGGGCGACGTGCTGGTACATCACCCGCTGGTAGTCCACGGCGCACCCGGCAACGAAGCCGCCGGTAAACGTCGCCGCGCGCTGGCGCTGCGCTGGTTGGGCGATGATCCCACGTGGGATGACAGCCGTCCCAATTTCCTGCGCATGATCTGCAAGCGCGAAGGCCTACCCTTCCCGCAGTTCGAGCAGGGTGCAAGAATTCACTTCAGCGACCCGTTCTTCCCGCTGATGTGGAGCCGCGCGGCCTGACAAGCCGGCAGGCAGGGGGCGGCAAGCCGCCCTGCCCTAGCTGCTACTTGAAGATGCGCGAGGCGAAGTCGCGCAGCCGCTCCCGCCAGAACAGCCAGTCATGCGCTGCGCCGGGCGTTTCGTGGTATTCGAAGTTTTCGATGCCATGACGCTCTGCCAGGTCACGGGCCGGAGCCACGCTGTACAACCATGGGTCTGCGCTGCCGAAGGCGAAATAGACCAGTTCCATTTCCTGCGCGGAGCGGCGCAGGGCATCCACGTTCTCATCCTCGTAGCGGGCAATGGCATCGATGTCAGGGTCAGCCATCGGGTTGCCGCCGCCAAGGCCCATGCTGAAGTGCCCGGTGTAACGGAACAGGTCCGAGCGCGGCAGACCGAACAGCCAGGTATGGGCCGACCCCATCGAAAGCCCCGCCATCGCGCGCGATTCCGGCCGGGCCTGTGTGCGGTAGGTTGCGTCCACGTAGGGAATGAGATCGGTGATCAGGTCGTCGCGAAAGCGCGTGTTGTAGCGGATTTCCAGGTCTTCGGTAATCGGGGTGTGCGCCTCTGGCATGACCACGACCATCGGCTCGGCCTCGCCCGATGCGATCAGGTTGTCGAGGATGTAGTGCGCGCGGCCGGTCGTGGCCCACACGTCATCGGTGCCACCGCCACCGTGAATCAGGTAAAGCACCGGGTAGTCGTTTGTGTCGTCGCCGGTGTAGCCCGGCGGCGTGTAGATGCGCGCCCGGCGCTTGGTGCCAAGCGTGTCTGACCAGTATTCGACGATCTGGATCGCGCCGTGGGGAATGTCCGGGTCGTAGGCATAGAATGCGGTTTCAGAGCCGGGCACCTCGATCACGCTCTGCAGGCCCATGATCGATTGTTCGATCGTGTAGTTCATCGGATCGGTGACGTTGAGACCGGCGACACGAAAGCTGTAGCGGTGGACCCCGGGCAGCACAGGGTCGGCGGTGGTTCCGGTCCAGTAGCCCATGTCGTCGCGTTCTAGCACAAGGCTCTGGCTGGCCGCGCCGCGATCACCGCGCAGGTTCACCGTGACGCTTTCCGCTTCGGGCGCGCACAGGCGGAACAGGACGCGGCCATCTGCGTGCAACTCGTATCCGTCATAGGTGTTGAGCGGGCGCTCGGTGTTGGCATTGGCGCAGGTAACCATGCGTTCCTGTGCCGATACTGCCGTTACGCCCAGCCCGAGCGCCGCGAGCGCAATGGCGGCGCTCGCGCCGACGGCAAGTGTCGTGGAAATCGTCTTCACGGTGGTATCCTCTCGTTCGAACCGCACCTAACGGCGGGCTTTGCCTACAGGTTACCACACGCTTCCGTATGTTCAATCCGGTTCGCGGGCAAATTCCCGGCGCACGGCCTCGGCCACCAGCGCAGTCATCGAACGACGCATGGTGGCAAGCAAGGCGGTGTCCGGCACCTGGCCCATGAAACTGGCCGAGAGCCCACCT
Organism: uncultured Erythrobacter sp.; assembly: GCA_913055155.1. Lineage (GTDB taxonomy): Bacteria > Pseudomonadota > Alphaproteobacteria > Sphingomonadales > Sphingomonadaceae > Alteraurantiacibacter. The sequence goes on from CAJXJR010000010.1 coordinate 131,796, forward strand.
ATGGTCTGGCCCGCCGGATCGACGACCGGCAGGGCCATGCAGAAAATGTCGTCGCGGATCTCGAAGCGGTCGAAAGCCACTCCCTCCTTGCGGACAGTGGCCAGTTCCGACCTGATCGCTTCCGGCCGGGTCAGGGTGCGCCGGGTCAGCGCAACGAAGGGGCCGTTGGCGAGATAGGCATCCAGTTCATCCTCGGACAGCGCTGCCAGCAGGATCTTGCCGATGCCAGAACAATAGGCTTCCAGTTGCATGCGCTCCTTGGTGAAAAGCTCCTGCTCCCCGCCGTTCTCCTTCACCAGGTAGGTGACCATGCCATCGTCCAGCACGCCGAAATGCATCAGCACGCCATGCCTGGCCGCCAACTGCTTGATCGGTCGGCGCAGGCGCACGGCGATGCGGTCCTCCGGCTGTGGGATCAGCGGCATGATGCGCGAAAGCTCGCGTCCCGGCAGGTAACAGCCCTTTGCTTGCCGCTCGATATAGCCTTCGCCCTCCAGCGTCAGGGCAAGGCGGTGCGCGGTCGGCAGGGGAATGCCCTGCGCACTGGCAATCTCGCTCAGCGTGGAGCGTCCGCTATCGGCAACCAGCGCCTGCAACAGGCGCAGCCCCTTGGCGAGGGTGGATGATTGCTTAGTGGGCACAGTGCCTTCTCGCGTAGTATTTCTCACTATGCAAGAATTGCAGAAGACCCCGGTTGGCGCACGAAGGCGTGAGGGCGTATCTGCAATGCTCCAAGGAGAGAGATGCATGAGTACCAATTACGACGAGCCGGCCCGGCTGCTACGCGAGGCCTACAGCGGCCCCGCCATCGCCCCGCTGCGCGACTGGCTGGAGCCGACCGATGCCGCAGGTGCCTACGCCGTTCAGGAAGTGAACACCCGCTATTGGGAAGCGCAGGGCCGCCGCATCGTCGGTCGCAAGGCTGGCCTTACCGCCGAAGCCGTGCAGAAGCAGCTGGGCGTGGACCAGCCCGATTTCGGCGTGCTGTTCGATGACATGCGCGTGGCCGATGGCGGCAATCTCGATCCGGCGAAATGCCTGCAGCCCAAGGCGGAAGCAGAAATCGCCTTCATCCTCGGCGCGGACCTGCCCTCTGCCGAAACCACGGCGGACGAAGTCGCCGCTGCCGTCGCCAGCGTTCATGCCGCAATCGAAATCGTCGATTCCCGCATCGCCGCCTGGAAGATCACCTTTGCCGACACCGTGGCCGACAACGGCTCTTCGGCTTTCTTCGTGCTGGCCGATGAAGGCCTGCCACTCGAAGGTCTCGACCTCGAAGGCGCGCCGATGGACATGAGCGTAAACGGCGACGTTGCATCCACGGGCGTCGGCAAGGCCGCGCTGGGCAATCCGCTCAATGCCGCCGCCTGGCTGGCTCGCACGCTGGCTGAACGCGGCGAACCCCTGAAGGCGGGCGACATCTTGCTGGCCGGCGCGCTCGGCCCGATGGTGGCCCTCACCCCCGGCGACCAGGTGCACGCCAATGTCGGCGGCATCGGCGCCTGCAGCTTTACCTACGGAGATGCGCAATGAGTGGCAAGAAGACAAAAGTCGCCATCATCGGTTCGGGCAACATCGGCACCGACCTGATGATCAAGATCAAACGCCTTTCCGACGTGCTGGAAATGGGCGTGATGGTGGGTATCGACCCTGAGTCCGATGGCCTTGCGCGGGCCAGACGCATGGGCGCTGCCACCACCCACGAAGGTATCGACGGGCTTGTCGCCATGCCCGAATGGGACGAGGTCGAAATCGTCTTCGATGCCACCAGTGCCGGCGCGCACAAGCGCCATAGCGAAGTGGTGCTGGCCGCGGGCAAGCGCATGGTCGACCTGACGCCTGCCGCAATCGGCCCCTATGTGATCCCGCCGGTCAACGGCGAAAGCTCGCTCGATGCCGGGAACGTCAACATGGTCACATGCGGCGGACAGGCCACGATCCCGATCGTTGCTGCTGTCAACCGCGTGGCCAAGGTGCATTATGGCGAGATCGTCGCCTCCATCGCCAGCAAGAGCGCCGGCCCCGGCACACGGGCCAATATCGACGAGTTCACCGAAACCACCAGCCAGGCGATCATGGACGTCGGCGGCGCCACGCGCGGCAAGGCGATCATCATCCTCAACCCCGCCGAACCGCCGCTGATCATGCGCGACACGGTCTATTGCCTGTGTGAGGACGCGGACCAGGAGGCGATCCGCCAGAGCGTGGAAGACATGGTCGCCGAAGTGCAGACCTATGTGCCCGGCTATCGTCTGAAGCAGGCGGTACAGTTCGAACACATCGGCTCCAACCGCCCGCTGCGCATCCCCGAGATGGATGCCGAATACACTGGACTGAAAGTCAGCGTCTTCCTCGAAGTCGAAGGCGCGGCGCATTACCTGCCCGCCTATGCCGGCAATCTCGACATCATGACCTCGGCCGCGCTCAAGACTGCCGAGAAAATCGCCGTCCGTATGCACCAGGGAGAAGCGGCATGACCTTCGATCCAAAGCAAACCAAGCTCTACATCCAGGATGTCACCCTGCGCGACGGCATGCACGCCATTCGCCACCAGTACGGCCTCGACCACGTTCGCGCGATCGCCAAGGCGCTCGACATGGCGAAGGTCGATGCCATCGAGGTAGCCCATGGCGACGGCCTGCAGGGCTCCAGCTTCAACTATGGCTTTGGCGCCCATACCGACTGGGACTGGATCGGCGCCGTGGCCGAGGTTCTGGAACACTCGGTGCTCACCACCCTGCTGCTGCCGGGCATCGGCACCGTGCATGACCTGAAGCACGCCTACGAGATGGGCGTGCGCTCGGTGCGCATTGCAACGCACTGCACCGAAGCCGATGTTTCCAAACAGCATATCGAGGCCGCGCGCGGGCTCGGGATGGACGTGTCGGGCTTCCTGATGATGAGCCACATGACCGACCCGGAATCGCTCGCCAAGCAGGCAGTGCTGATGGAAAGCTACGGCGCGCACTGCGTCTACGTCACGGACAGCGGCGGCGCCATGAACATGGACGAATATGCCGCCCGCCTACAGGCCTACGACCGCGCACTCCAGCCCGAGACGCAGCGCGGCGTGCATGCTCACCACAACCTGTCGCTGGGCGTCGCCAACTCGATCGTGGCTGTGCAGAACGGTGCCGTGCGCGTGGATGCCAGCCTTGCCGGAATGGGTGCGGGCGCAGGCAATGCCCCGCTGGAAGTGTTTATCGCCGCTGCGGACCGCTACGGCTGGAACCACGGCTGCGATCTTTATGCCCTGATGGATGCGGCCGAGGATCTGGTGCGGCCCTTGCAGGATCGCCCGGTCCGCGTGGACCGGGAAACGCTGACCCTGGGCTACGCCGGGGTCTATTCGAGCTTCCTGCGCCACGCGGAAAAGGCATCGCAGGATTATGGCCTCGATACCCGTTCGATCCTTGCCGAAGTCGGTCGTCGCAAGATGGTTGGCGGTCAGGAAGACATGATCGTCGATATCGCGCTCGACCTGACCAGAGACGACTAGGGTTCAGCCTACACGTTCGAAGATCGCTGCAAGTCCCTGGCCGCCACCGATGCACATGGTTTCCAGGGCGTAGCGCCCCTGCCTGCGCTCCAGTTCGCGCAGCATGGTGGCAAGAATGCGTACGCCGGTGCAGCCCACCGGATGGCCAAGCGAAATGCCCGAACCGTTGACGTTGAGACGCGCCTGATCGGCGTCTTGCAAGCCCAGCGCCGTGGTGCATGCCAGCACCTGCGCGGCGAAGGCCTCGTTCAGTTCGATGAGGTCCATATCCTTCATCGACAGCCCGGCCATCTCGAGCGCCTTGTTGGCAGAGGGCACGGGGCCGATGCCCATCCGCTCCGGCCCCACGCCTGCTGCTTTCCATGAGACCAGCCGCGCCATTGGTTTCAGCCCGAGCGCCTCTGCTTTCTCCCGGCTGGCGACGATACAGGCGGCAGCGCCGTCGTTCTGGCCGCTGGCATTGCCGGCAGTGACGGTGGCTTCCGCATCGATTTTCGAACGGATTGCTCGCAGCCCCGACAGCGCCTCCATGCTGATGTCGGGACGTGGGTGCTCGTCGGTGTCGACCATCACCGTCTCACGGCGCCTCTTTGTCTCGACCGGCACGATCTCGTCGGCAAAGCGGCCCTCTTGCTGCGCGGCGACGGCTTTCCGGTGCGAGTTGCAGGCGAACAAATCCTGCGCCTCGCGGCTGATCGCATAGTCACGGCGAAGGTTCTCCGCCGTCTCGATCATCCCGCCATCGATGCGGTGAAGGCGCCCGCCCGAGGTGATGCGTGCGCGGGCAAGCCTGTCCCACAGCGGCTGGCTGTCACCGCGAAGGCCCCAGCGCGCACCGTTAACGTAATGCTCGACATTGCTCATGCTTTCTGCACCGCCAGCGATCACGAGGTCGGCAGCGCCTGTCTGCACGCGCATGCAGGCGTCGATCACCGCCTGCAGGCCCGAACCGCAGCGGCGGTCGATCTGCATGCCGGGCACCGCGATGCCGAGTTCAGCATCGAGCGCCGCAATACGGCCGAGTGCAGGCGCCTCGCCACTAGGATTGCACTGCCCGAAGACAACGTCGTCCACATCCTCGCCGGTGATGCCGGTGCGCTTCAGCAGCGCGCGCAGCACGGTTTCGGCAAGCCTGGCTGCCGGCACATCGCGGAACTGGCCGCCAAAGCCACCAACCGGAGTGCGCAGGGGTTCACAGATAACAGCGTCGATCATGATGGATGCCTTCCGGATATGGTTCAGATGCCAAGGCCGCCGGTCACTTCGACCACGTTGCCGTTGACGTAAGAGGCCAGAGGCGAAGCGAGGAATACCACCGCACCCGCCACTTCTGCGGGAAGACCGGCGCGCTGCATCGGCACTTCGGTTTCCATGGCGGCATATATTTCGGGTTTCATCGCCAGCGTCATGGCGCTGCGGATCAGGCCCGGCTGCACCGCGTTCACCCGCACCCCAAACGGGCCGAGTTCCCTGGCCGAGGCCTTGGTCAGGCCCACCATGCCCGCCTTCGCGGCGCTGTAATTGGTCTGGCCCGGATTGCCGATCTTGCCGGATAGCGAGGAAATGTTGACGATGGCCCCGCTCTTGCGTTCGCGCATCAGTGTGCCCACGGCCCTGGTTCCGAGCCATGCGCCCTTCAGGCTGACGCCCAGGACCAGGTCGAAATCGTCCTCGCTCATCTTCGGCAGGTAGTTGTCGCGGGTAATGCCGGCATTGTTCACCAGCAGGTCCAGCCGGCCGAAGGTATCGAGACAGGCTTGCACGGCAGCCGCGTGATCGGTGGCCTTCATCACGTCGCAATCGACCGCAAGCGTGCGACCGGGCGCGCCGAGTTCGTCGGCAGCCGCCTGCGTGCGCTCCAGCCCCAGATCGGCCAGTACGACATTGGCACCGTGATCGAGCAAGGCACGGGCGATGGCATGACCGATCCCCTGCGCAGCGCCGGTGACGATGGCCGCCTGCCCTGCCAGCAAGTTTGTCGTGATGACGCTCATTTCGCGCACTCTCCCTCAAGAACCTTTTCGCGGATCGAGAACCTGCTGCGATACGCTGGTGCCGGTCTTCGTGATATGTTCACTGCCGGCAACTCCCCGGAACGCCTGCCACGCGGCCAAGGCAACAGTCAGTACCGCCCCTCCCGGTAGTCGATGGCGTAGACACCCAGGATCGCGAGCAGCATGGCGGACACGCAGAAGCCGAAGAAGTAGAAGGTGCCATTGGCCAGATCCAGCGCCGCGCCGCCTGCCGCTGCGCTAAAGATCGGGCCGAGACGGCCCGCCCCTGCGGCAAACCCGATGCCGGTGGAGCGGCAATCGGTGGGATATATCGCCGCTGCCAGCGAATAGAGGCCCACTTGCAGGCCAGCGAGAGTAGTCCCTGCTACAATGAGGCCGAGCACGATCGGCAGCTGCGCTTGCCCTTCGACCGAAAAGATGAACACCAGCAGGCTCAACGAGAACACGGAGCCGATCAGCGGGATATACAAGCCGCGTTGCTGACCGATCCGCGGATAGACCGGCGCAAAGATCACTGCCCCCATCAAGGCGGCAAGATTGTACCACATTGCCGCGCTCAACGCGTCTTCCAGAGCAAAGCCGCGCGAAGTCATGATGGTGGGAAGCCAGTTCACCATGCCGTAGAACACCATCAGGTTCGCAGCGAACGCGAGAGCGATGCCCAACGAGTTCTTCCGATGCTCCCTGTTCAGAATGTCGGACCAGGTCGCGCGCCTGCTTTCAGGCACCGTGTAGACATCGTCAGGCGAATACCTGTTGCGCCCAAATGCCTTGTTCAAGAGGGGGACGACGCCGCGGCCTCCATCCGAATTCACAACAAGGAATTTCGGTGATTCCGGCAGCAGCAGGAACAACATGCCCGACAGCACGATACCCAGGATACCGCCGACAACGAAAGTGGACTGCCAACCGAACTGCTCGATCAGGCCATTGGAAATGCCCGCACCGATCATGCCGCCAACGGGCACGCCGATAATCATTATGCTGATCACATAGCTGCGCAGTTTCCTCGGCATCCATTCGGCAATCAGCGCGGTTGCATTGGGCAGCACGGCACCGAAACCCAGACCGCCGAAAAAGCGGATGATCGCAAGTTCGTAATGATTGGTGGCAAGCGCAGCCGGCAGAGTGGCAAGGCCAAAGAACAAGGTGCTGAGGATCATCGCGCGGCGCCGACCGAAACGATCGCCGATACCCCCGCCGACCGGAGCGCCCACCGCCATGCCGACCAGGGCCGCGGAAACGGCCAGGGCAAGTTCGGTGCGCGAAACGCCCCACTCCTCGATCAATACCGGCGTCACGAAAGCGATCACCTGGATGTCGAAGCCGTCCACGATGATCGTGGTGCTGATCAGGATCGCCAGCAGGATGCGCAGCGTACCAAGCGGTTCCTTGTCGATGACGTGTTCAACGTCGATTTCCCTGGCCATGCGCGCACTAACCCCCTTGGTGCAATCGGGGCCGGAAGCCGCATTCAGCTGCTCTCTGCAGGCCCGGAGCAACCAGTGTTACGTCTCGAACACCGGATTATGCAACCGCTTTCATGTCAACATGAGGAGGCGCGAGACGAAAGTCAGCGCTCAGCGCCCTTTGTCAGAGTTGGTCTTTCTTGATGGAGGCGGGCATGCCATCGACAGATGCCTCGGCGGCTGCGGCTGCCTGGTGGTCTGCCGTGCGCTTATCGATCAGTGCCGAAAGGCCTTCCCGGAATTCCGCGCTCGACATGGCCAGGGCCTGCATCAGGCCTTCCTGTTCCATGATTTCGGCCACAGAGGTCTCGAACGATTTCAGCAGCAATTGCTTGGCGAGACCCATCACTTCGGCCGGCCCGCGTGCCAGCTGTTGGGCAAGTGCGATACCTTCCTCATCCACATCATCGTCGGGCACGCGTTTCAACGCCACGCCCAATTCGACCGCTTCCTCAGCACTCCAGCTGGCATCGGTGTAGAGAAAGTTGCGCGCCTTCGCGAGACCGACAAGGCGTGGCAAGGTGAACATCGCCAGGCCATCGGGAACGACGCCTAGGCGGAACCAGCCCGAAGCAAACTGCGCGCTGTCGCCAGCGATCACCAAGTCCGCGGCAAGGGCAAGGCCCAGCCCGGCGCCCATCGCATGTCCGCGAACACCGCAAACCACCGGCTTGTCCAGCGTCATCAGGTCCGGGAAAAGCGTAGCAGCATGACGAAAACGGCGATGTACTGCCCATGGCTCCGATGCCTTGGCCAGCATCTGCAGGTCGCCGCCAGCGCAAAAGCTCTTGCCCTTGCCCGTAAGATAGACCGCGCGAACGGCGCGATCGTCCTGCAGCTCACGGGTGATCTCACGCAGCGAGAAGCGCATTTCGCGGCTCAAAGCGTTGCGCGCCGCCGCATTGTCGAGCCGGATGACGAGAACCGAATCGCGTCGTTCGGTTTCGACGTGCGGATAAGTCTTGATCATGCCCTGCCTCGGTCCCTTGCCATCACTTTCGGTGCACCAACGCCCGAGTGGCCGCGTTCACGCCCCCCATCGACCACGAGGTCTGCCCCCGTGATGTAGTCGCCAGCCTCGGAGCAGAGATAGATCGCTGCCTTGGCGATATCGTCCGTCTTCCCGAATTGGCCGAGAGGGATCTGGGCTAGCTGGTGCGATGCCTCGCCCCGGTCCTCGTAAAGGCGTTTCGCGCCCTCGGTATCGCCGATGGCACCGGGTGCGATCGTATTGCAGCGTATGCCATCGGGGCCCCACTCGCCGGCAAGCGTGCGGACCAGCGACATGATGCCGGCCTTGGCCGCGCCTGCATGCGCACACCCCGGCCAGCCTTCCAGTGCTCGGGTCGTGGATATGGCGATGAAACGCCCGCCGAACCGGGATGCCTTCAGCGCTTCGTAGGAAGCCCGCGCACAATGAAATGTGCCGTTGAGATCGATATCGATCACCACTTTCCACGCATTCGGCGACATCTGCGCGGCTGGGACGATGAAATTGCCTGCGGCATTGGCGATAACGATATCGAGCGATCCGAAGGCATCCAGCGCAGACCGGACCGCTGCCTCCACTTCTTCGAAGTTGCGGACATCGGCCCGCACGGCAAGCGCTTCTGCCCCCATATCCCGCAATTCGGAAACGGCGCCTTCCAGCTTGTCCAGGTCGCGGCTCGCCAGCACCAGCCTGCCCCCGGCACCGGCAAAGGCCTTGGCAATGCCAAGGCCGATACCGCTGCCGCCGCCAGTGATGAGGGCAACCCTGCCCGCAAGCGCGTTTTGTATGAATGTCATTATCAAGAAGCTCCCGCGACAAGGCTTTCCCGGACTTCGCCGGCCAGCGCCCCCTAGTTTCGGCCAATTGCGAAATTGCCAGCCGACAAGCGCAGCAACAGCTTTCGCTCGCGGACATCAGCCAATGGTCTCGACTTGCGGGTGTAGCCTTGCAGACCCGTCCTGTTAATGGAAAAGGCATGGAAGCGGTATCACAATTTCTTTTTTGAAGCTAAACGCATGTCAGGGATCGACGGGGTCGATCGCCAGCTCTCCCCCGAAAGATGGCGCTGACTGTCAGGGAGAACATCGTGAAGCGCGAGGCGATGCCCCAGGAAAGAAGGATGAAGACCTGATACCATGAGCGTAGAACTGACCCGTGTGGGTGACCTGGCCCTGGTAACCCTGAACCGTCCCGAGGTTCTCAACGCCCTGTCGTTCGACATCCTGCGCCAGATCGGCGCAGCATTTGACGAAGTGGCTGTGATGGACGGCGTACGGGCATTGATGATCACCGGCGCCGGTGACAAGGCATTCTGCGCCGGTGCCGACATCGCTGAACTGCGCAGCCGTGACCTGGTGACAAAAAAGCGCGTCGGGGAATTCGGCCAGTCGGTCTTTGCCAAGCTCGATAGCCTGCCGATCCCATCCATCGCGCTGGTCAACGGCTATGCCTACGGTGGCGGATGCGAACTGGCGCTTGCCGCTACCTTCCGCCTCGCCAGCCCCAATGCCGTCTTCGGCCAACCGGAAGTCAAACTCGGGCTGGTTCCCGGCTATGGTGGCACCCAGCGCCTGCCGCGCCTGATCGGCGAGGCACGCGCAATGGAAGCGATCATGACCGGCCGATCGATCAAGGCGGAAGAGGCCGAGCGTATCGGTCTCGTGAACGCGGTGGTCGAAGGCGACCTTGTCGAAGCCGGGGAGGCTTTCGCGGCCAGGTTCACCCGTTACAGCCTGCCCGTGCTCGGCTTCATCCGTGAAGCCGTGAGCCGCGCGGGCGATACGACGCTCGAGGAGGGCCTGCGGATCGAGACCGACCTTTCGACGCTGTCCTTCTGTCTTCACGACGCGAAGGAAGGCATGGCGGCTTTCGCCGAAAAGCGCGCAGCAAGGTTCACCGATGGCTGAGGGCAAGGCCGTTTTCACTCTCGCTTCGTCAGGGGAGCAGGGCATAGATCGTCAAGCATCCGGCGGTGCTCGGACTTGCTGCGCGCGCCCGCCCGCCAGCAGGCAAGCAGTCGTTCACGACCGGCGCCGCAACAAGAGAAGGACGCGATGAGCGCGCTCGAAACTTGCGTTCCGGTTGCCGTTATCGGCGCAGGAACCATGGGTGCCGGGATTGCCCAACTTGCGGCGCAGGCAGGCCATCCTGTCCTGCTGTTCGACGCTGCTGGAGGCGCTGCGACCCAGGGGCGAGCGAAGACTGCAAAGGGTCTCGAAAGGTTGGTCGAACGCGGCAAGATGGACCGGGCAGAGGCCAACGGTATCATGAAGCGGATCACCGTTGCCGAAAAAATCGCCGACATCGCCCCCGCCGGTCTGGTGGTGGAAGCCATCGTCGAAAACCTCGACATCAAGCGCAAGGTGCTAGGCGAACTGGAAGATATCGTCGCGGCGAATGCCATTCTTGCCAGCAATACCTCTTCCATTTCCATCACATCCATCGCGCGCGACCTGCAGCGCCCCGAACGGTTTGCGGGCATGCACTTTTTCAATCCGGCCCCGGTCATGAAACTGGTGGAGATCGTATCCGGCGTCGCCACCGATGCCAGCGTGGCCGAGACGCTGTTCGACACCGGCACGGCCTGGGGCAAGGTCGCGGTGCACGCGAAGAGCACGCCGGGCTTCATCGTCAACCGCGTGGCACGCCCGTTCTATGCCGAAGCGCTGCGGCTTTACGAAGAGCAGGTGGCCGACCCCGCCACGCTGGATGCGCTGCTGGTAGAGGGGGCAGGCTTTCGCATGGGCCCTTTCAAGCTGATGGACTTGATCGGGCACGACGTGAATTACGCAGTCACCCGGTCCATTTTCGAGGCGTACTATGCCGATCCTCGCTATCGCCCGTCCCTCTCGCAGCTGGAACTGGTGAATGCAGGGCGCCTCGGCCGCAAGAGCGGACGCGGCTTCTACGATTACACAGATGGTACTGAAACGCCTTCGCCAGGCACACAGGCAGTCGATGCGGCTGCCCGGCCATTCGAGAGCCTGGAGCTGACAGGCGAGAGCGAGATCGACGGCGTGATCGTGGCGCTGACCGACGGACGCACCGCCCGGCAGCGGGCGAAAGAAACCGGCAAACCCGCGGTACTGGTAGACCTGGTTGCCGAAGACGGCGCCAGGCGGATCGGTTTTACCGCTTCGCCGGATGTATCCCCTGCTTTTATCGCACGCTTCGTTGCGACCCTCGACGGGAAGGCTCTCGCCGCCACCCGTTTGCCGGATTGGCCCGGCCTCGTGGCCATGCGCACGGTCTGCATGCTGGCGAACGAGGGCTTCGAGGCAGAGATGCTGGGCGTAGCGAACGCTCAGGCCATCGACGATGCCCTGCGTTTTGGTCTCAACTATCCGCGTGGCCCCATTGGCTGGGCGCGGGCGATCGGGCTGCCGCGCGTTCTGGGCGTGATCGAGGCCATCCATGAACTGACTGGCGATCCGCGCTATCGCCCTTCCCTTGCACTGCGTTTCGCCGCAAGTGAGGTATCCAACATTCCGATGTATTAATTCGTCAATGCGTCTTTGCGGAGGCCACACTGGATTGCACAACTGCCTGAACATCACCAGCCAGCCGATCCGAAACCTGTTGCTGCGGCTGGCCCAGGAATTGGAATTTCCCGGCCTTGCCACGATGGATCTGGTAGAGACAATGGGCCAGTCACTGCAGATTGAACTTGCCCGCTATATTCTGAACATTCCATCTCACCTCGATTGTTCCCGCGGAGGCCTTACTCGCGGAGCCTATCGCAGGGTTTTCGAACGGATTGAGGCTGATGCGTCGCCACCCTCACTGGCTGAGCTGGCCGTACTCGCCGGGTTGAGCGAACGCCACATGACCCGCGCCTTTCGCGAAAGCACTGGTATCAGTGTTTCCGAGATGATCGATGAAGCGCGCTACAAGCGCGCGGTGAACCTGCTCAAGCGCACGTCCCTCAAGATCGCCCCGTGGCAGAGCAACTTGGCTTCAGTTCAACTGCGGCATTCTCCCGCGCCTTCCGACGCTGGAGCGGGCAGTCGCCACAGCAATTCCGCACTGCCTTGAAGGATGCCCACGATCCGGACGAAGATACGGAGGTTCTCCGCGGCTCAGGTTTGCCCTAGCTTCGGCGAGCCCCTCGCGATCTCGACTGCCCATGCTCTTCGGGTGAGGTGGCTCGTTGCCAAGGGGACCGGACAGTTCACCCCAGCAAGCTTGCTGAACTTGTTCCGCCAAGCTGACAAGGTGCCCGATCCTCACCGAATTCATCTGCCGAGGCGCGGTTGTTACGCCAGTTCCTTCAGCAGCGCGTCCAGCGTGGTGCCCAGTTCGCTGGGGCTGGGGGAGACGCGGATGCCGGCGTCTTCCATCGCCGCGATCTTGCTTTC
>CAJXJR010000011.1 GCA_913055155.1 uncultured Erythrobacter sp.
TCCAGCGAAGCCTTCGGCGAAAGCATGCCCCGCGTGCCGACCGCCGACGGCGTGCGCGAGCTGCAGAACCGCCGCGTCGAAATCACCTACGGTCCAGGCTCGGGCATGTAAGCGATTTCGCCCTGGCGAACACGAAAAGGGCCGGGAGTGATCCCGGCCCTTTTTCCATGCCCGGCACAACTACGCGCAATCGTGCTGCCCCTGACAGTCGGTGTTCATCGGCCCTGCCCTAGGGCCGGCCTTCAATGCTCCGGGATCCGCTCGCCATCGCCACTGCAGTTCCAGACATTGTCCCGCCGCCATGGTGGCGCAGGCTGCCGGCGGACCTGTCGCGCCGCGGCGCAGGCCTTGGCCTGGCGATCGCGATCGAGCTGCTGATCGTGCTGCTGCTGTTGTCGCTGGGCCTCGTGCGCGACGAGCCGGATAGGGAGACGGTGGCGATCAGCAGCTTCGACGTGGGTGAGCCGCCCGCCCCTGCCGAGGAGCAGGCCGACACCGCGCCGCAGCAGGACCAGGCCGCGCCGCCAAGCGCCGTGGCCGACCAGCCGCCGCAACCGCAGGCCTACACGCCGCGCCCGCCTGCGCTCGACATCATGCCGCTGCCCTACCGGCTGCCCGTGACCGAAGTACCCCCCGCGCCGGTGCCCACGCCCGCGCCGTCATCGCGCATCGGCGCGGTGGTGCGCGCGGATCGCAGCTATGGCCCGCCTGACACCGGCTCCAGCCGCGGCGAGGACAGTCCGGTTGTCGGCACGGCGCCCGACGGATCGCCGCTCTATGCGGCCAGCTGGTATCGTGAACCCACGCAAGACCAGCTGGCGGGCTATCTCTCCACCGCCAGCAGTGCGGGATGGGGCCTGATTGCCTGCAAGACAGCGCCAAACTGGCGCGTGGAGGACTGCGAAATCGTGGGCGAAAGCCCGGCAAATTCCGGCATTGCGCGCGCCGTTCAGGCAGCCGCCTGGCAGTTCCGCGTGCGCCCGCCGCGCATTGGCGGGGAATACCAGGTCGGCAGCTGGGTGCGGATCCGCATCGATTACCGCAACCAGTACGGGATTCGCTGAGAGCGCGCGATCAGTCCACCAGCATCAGCGCGTCGAGCGCGATCACGCCTTCACCCTTCGGATAGACGATCACCGGGTTGAGATCGACTTCGCGGATCGAGGGATTGCCTTCCATGATCCGGCCCATGGTCACGATCATTTCGGCCAGGGCATCCACGTCGAGCGCGGGCGAACCGCGCCAGCCGGTGAGCAGCGGGGCCTGTTGCAGTTGCAGCAAGCCTTCTTTCACCTGCTCCACGCCCAGGTCGGTGGTGAACAGCTTCACGTCCTTGAGGATTTCCGCGGTCACCCCGCCGAAACCAGCCAGGACCACCGGGCCCCACTGCGGATCGTGCTTGGCACCCACGATCATCTCGGTGCCCATGGTGCCCATCTTCTCGACCAGCACGCCATCGAGCGAAATGGAGGAATCGTAATTGGCGACATTGCCGTACATGCGGGTGAAGGCCTCACGCACCTCGTCCGCCGACTTGAGGTTCAGGATCACCCCGCCCGCGTCGGACTTATGGCCCAGCGCGGCAGCCTGCGCCTTCATCACCACCGGATAGCCCAGCGCATCGGCAGCCTTGGCGGCATCGTCGGCCGTGGCGGCAAAGGTGCTGTCGGGGAACGGCACGCCCAGCGGCCGCAGCAGGTCCTTGGCGCGGTATTCGGGAATCACGCCGTGTTCGTTTTCGATACCCGGCACCTTCAGCGGTTCGCCCGAACGGTCGGTCAGGTCGCGCTTGGAAAGGTCCGCCAGACGGGCGATCGCGCGATAGGCACGTTCGGTGCTGGCGAAATAGGGAATGCCCACGGCACGCAGGCCGTCGATATAGTCCTGCGGCACGGTGGCGCCTTCGTCGACACCGGCGAAGACCAGCGGCTTGCCAAGGTCGCCGCCTTCCAGCACCTTCTGGATCACTGGGAACTTGATCTTGCACGTAATCGGGTCGGACTGGATGATCGAGGCGACCACGCTGCCCACGCGCTCGTCTTCCAGCAGCGCGGTAAGCAAATTGGTGTAGATCTCCGGCTCCGACAGGCCCAGCGCGGTTATGTCGGTGGGGTTCGAAACCGGCACGATATCGGGCAGCACGGCGCGCAGGTTGGGGCTGTTCTCGTCGTTCAGGTCGACCAGGTCCAGACCGACGTCCTCGGCCAGGTCGAACGCAAGGCCGCGCAGCGCGCCGCTTTCGCCCAGCACAGCCATGTTGGCGCCCGGCAGGCTGGAGCAGGTTACGGCGATGGTGGCGATATCGGCCAGTTCTTCCAGCGTATCGGCAAAGATGATGCCTTCACGCGAAAGCTTGGCCTTCATCAGGGCATAGTCGCCGGCCATGGCACCCGTGTGCGTGGCGGCGCTTTCCTGCGCCTTGTCGCTCTTGCCCGGGTGCAGCATCACGATGGGCTTGCCCGCGGCGCGCGCACGGCGAGCGGCGGCGATGAAGGCCTGCGGGCGGCGCAGGTTCTCGACATACATGGCGATGACGTGGGTGGCGGGATCGTCCACCAGCCATTCAACGTAGTCTTCCACACCAGAGGCGGCTTCGTTGCCGGTGGACACCGACGTGGAAACATAGCAACCACGCGGGTGCAACGTGGTGGCGAGCACCGCGGCGAGAGCACCCGACTGGCTGGCGACGCCCACGGCGCGCGCGCCCTCGGGCGGGGTCTGCATGTTGGTTTCGACGAAGGTCAGCGGGATGCGCGCAACGTAGTTGGTGCAGCCCAGGCAATTGGGCCCTTCGATGATCATGCCGTTATCTGCGGCGATCTTCGCCAGCTCGGCCTGGTCTCTGGCGCCTTCCTCGCCCGCTTCGGAGAAGCCGGCGGCATAGATCACCACGGCACCGCAACCCTTGGCGGCAAGGCCGCGCACGGTTTCGACCACGAACGGGCGCGGAATGGCCAGCACGGCGCAATCGATGTTGTCGGGCAGTTCGTCCACGCCCTTGTAGACCTTCAGGCCCTGCAACTCGTCGCGCTTGGGGTTTACCGGATAGATGTCGCCATCGAATTCATACTGCACCAGGTTGTTGAGCAGCGTGCAGCCGAGTGCACCGTGCCGATCCGAGGCGCCGATGACGGCAACCGACTTGGGGCGCAGCAGGCGATCGATCTGTTCGTTGGTGAAACGGCGGGTGGTCATCGGGCAATCCTCTTCCCTTAAGAAACTCGCTGCGCCTCCTAGCGGGCAGCACAAAAGACGTCACCCCCGCCTTAGGCAGGGGTGACGCATGTTGCTTTGATGGAAATCAGTCCTTCTGGATCTTGGTCTTGTCGAAAGCGCCAAGACCCGGCTTGAAGGTCTTCTCGTCAAGGAACTGCTTGGTGGCTTCCTTGCGGGTTTCCCAGCCGCCAAAGTCGTTCAACGCTTCCTGCGCGCGGATCAGGTAATCCTCGGCATTGTCGTAGGTCATTTCCATCACGCGGCGCATGGCCCACTTGGTGGCACGCAGCGCCTGGGTGTCCTTCTTCTTCAGGACATCGGCAATTTCCTGCACGCGGGCCTTGAGCTGATCATGCGGCACGCATTCGGTGACGAGGCCCTGGTCGGCGGCTTCCTGGCCCGACAGATTTTCGCCCATCATCGCGTGATACATGGCCTTGCGATAGGGCATCAGTTCTGCTGCCACCTTCGAGGCACCGCCGCCGGGCAGGATGGCCCAGTTGATTTCCGACAGGCCGAACTGGGCCTTGTCCGATGCCACCGCGATATCGCAGGCGAACAGCGGGCCGTAGCCACCGCCGAAGCACCAGCCGTTGATCATGCCGATGGTGGCCTTTTCGTACCAGCGCAGGCGTTCCCACCAGCCGTAGGCCTGACGCTGGTGCTCGCGGGTCTTGTGGATACCCTGCTGCTCAGCTTCACGGAAGTATTCCAGCAGGTCCATGCCCGCCGACCACGCATCACCTTCACCGGTCAGCACCAGAACCTGCACGTCATCGCGGAATTCCAGTTCCTCCAGCACGATCAGCATCTGCTTGTTGAGCTTGGGGCTCATGCAGTTGCGCTTGTCGGGACGGTTGAAATAGACCCAGGCGACACCATCGATCACTTCGTACTTGACGGTTTCTTCCTGCGGACGGGGATCGGGTTGTGACGGCTTTGACATTGGCTCTTCTCCTCTTCGGGCGCGACTCGCACCCTTGCATTAATTGTTATCGCCTATAGCGATTCGGATTGCTATGGGCAACAACAATCGCTAGGGTCTGCGGCATGGACGATCCGCTTACCAAGTTCCCCGGCTATTCGCTGCGCCGTGCCGCCAGCGCGGCAGGGGCCGAACTGGCCGCCCGGCTCGCCGAACTGGACCTGCGACAGACCGACGCCTCGGCCCTGCTGCTGATCGGCGCGAACCCCGATATCACTGCCAGCGCGCTGGGCCGCCAGCTGGATATCCAGCGCGCCAACATGGTGCCGCTGCTTAAGCGGCTGGAAGCCGCCGGTCTGGTGGAGCGTCACGCCATCGACGGCAAGTCGCAGGGCCTGGTGCTGACGGCAAAGGGGGCCGACGCCAGGGCGAAGGCGCTGGCGGTGATCGAGCATTTCGAAGGCCAGCTGCTGGCCCGCGTGCCGGAGGAACACCGTGACCACCTGCTGCCGGCGCTCAACGCGCTGTGGCTAGGCGAGAGCTAGCGCCCTTTCCATCGCCTCTGGCCATTGTCCGCGAAATTGATAAAGTCCGGGAAAAATGGCTGGGGGAGGAAAGCTGATGATCCGGACAATTGCAGCCTTGGCTGGTGCAGCACTGCTGCCGCTTGCCGCACCCGCACACGCGCAGGTTGGCGGCGTGCCGCAGGAACAGCATGCCTGCCAGCGCGAATGCCTGGAAAGCTACGTCGAGCGTTACCTGCAGGCGATGAGCGATGGCGAGGTGTCGGACGAACTGTTTGCCCGCCATGTGCGCTTTACCGAAAACGGCGTGGAAATGCCGCTGGGCAACGAAGGCATGTGGGCCACCACTGTCTCTCCCGAAGGATACCGCCTGATCGTTCCCGACGTGGAAACGCAGCAGGTCGGCGCACTGGTGACGGTGCAGGAATCGGCCACCACATCCGCCGCCGGCGCGCAGATGGAGCCCGAACCTGTTGGCCTGAGCCTGCGCCTGCGGATCGATGCCGATGGCCGGATCAGCGAAGTCGAACAGATCGCCGCGCGGCCCGAACGCGCGCTGGGCGGCGGCGAAGCCGATCCCGGCATCTTTGGCAACACCGGCGAGATGGTGGAAGCCATGGGCCAGCCGTGGGAAGGCTACCTGACGGCGATCCCCGAAGGCGAGCGCGCCAGCCGCGCCGAACTGGTGGAAGTCGCCAACGCCTATTTCGAGGCGATCCAGCGCAACGACGGCCAGGGCTACTACCCCTTCACCGACGATTGCCTGCGCTACGAGAACGGCATCATCGCCGCTGCGCCCGAAGGGGCACCGGTCGGCTCGCTCGGCCCGCGCCTTGGCTGCCGCGAACAGCTGGAAACCTCGCTGTATGACGTGGTGACCAGCATCCGCGACCGCCGCTTCGTGGCGGTGGACCGCGAGCGCGGGATCGTGTTCTCCTTCGCCTTCTTCGATCACCGTTCGATCAACTGGACCTGGCAGCTGGGCGAGCTGTTCAAGATCGAGAACGACCAGATCAGCCGGATCGAGGCGATCTTCATCCGCGGGCCCTACGGCATGTGTTCGGGCTGGAGCACTTACTCGCAATGCCGCAGCGAGGAGATCCAGGATGTTCGCTAAGGCCCTGCCCGCCGCGCTGGCCGCGCTCGGCCTCGCCTGCGCTGCCTCATCTGCAACGGCGCAGGAAACCGT
Organism: uncultured Erythrobacter sp.; assembly: GCA_913055155.1. Taxonomy (GTDB): domain Bacteria; phylum Pseudomonadota; class Alphaproteobacteria; order Sphingomonadales; family Sphingomonadaceae; genus Alteraurantiacibacter. The sequence continues at coordinate 5,855 of CAJXJR010000011.1, forward strand.
GGGCGAATCGCCCTATGCCGCGCGTGTCGATCGCCCCACCTGCACCCGCGAAGAGTTGCAACAACTGACCGACGCCTATGTCGAGGCGCAGCGCCGCGGCGACATTTCCGGCCTGCCGATCCTGGAAAACGCCCAGTTCCTAGAGAATTTCGAGACGGTCGAGCGCGCGGACGGCATGTGGAACACCGCCCTGCCCGTCGCCCACGCGATGAGCTTTCACGACGATACCCGGTGCAAGACCTTTACCGAGATCATCGTCACCGAAGGCGAGACGCCGCACGTCATCGGCACGCGGCTGTTCGTGCAAGAGGGGCAGATCCTGCGGGTCGATTCCATCGTCACCGCACCGGGCGACTGGCTGTTCAACGCCAATGCCTACCTGCATTACACTCGCCAGGAGGACTGGAGCGAGCTGCACCCCTACCAGCGTACCGATCCGGCGGAAATGATCCGCGGGGCGAATGCCTATCTCGATGCCTTTTCCGACAAGTTCACCGACATTCCCTGGGGCGTGCCCTGCGCGCGGCTGGAAGGCGGGGCCTATACCAACCGCGATGGACGGCCCGATGCCTCTTGCGAAGTCGGCATTCCGCCGGGCGTACTCTACATCGTGGATCGCGATTACCTGATCGACGAGGAAATGGGCGTCATCAACGTGTTCTGCCGCTTCGGCAATTCGGACGGTGCGCCCGATTCGCATACCTTCCGCTATATCGACGGCAAGTTCCGGCTGATCCATACGCTGAACCCCATCCCCGGCCCGCAAGCCGCAGACGATGGCAGCGTGCCGGGCTTCAACCCGAATGCCGGCTAGCTGGCGGCGGGCGCTGACCGCGGTCGTGGCGGCGCTGGCCGTGCCGGCTGCCGCCCAGGAAGTGCCCGCGCCCACCGCGCACACGCTGGAGGTCTACCGCAACGCGGGAAGCCAGCTGGACTGGACCGACGAACGCGATTTCGACGCCGCCGAGCGCGGGCTGATCGCACGCTATCCGGACGCGCAGGTGCTGGCCGAAGACGGATCGGTGGTCTGGACCTTCCCCGACTACGAGGCCTTGCGCAATGCGCCGCCGCCTGCCGGCGTGCACCCGGTGCTGTGGCGCCAATCGCGCCTGAACGCGGCGAACGGCCTGTTCGAAGTGGTGCCCGGCATCTACCAGCTGCGCGGGTTCGACCTGGCCAACATGACCGTGATCGAGGGCGAGAGCGGCGTGATCGTCGTCGACCCGCTTACCTCGGTGGAAATCGCCCGCGCCGCGCTGGAACTCTATTACGCCCACCGCCCGCGCCGCCCGGTCACGGCGGTGATCTACACCCACAGCCACATGGACCACTACGGCGGCGTGCGCGGCGTGGTGGACGAGGCAGACGTGCGCGCCGGCCGCGTGCAGATCGTCGCGCCCGCAAACTTCCTGCACGAAGCCGTCAGCGAGAACGTGACCGCCGGCAACGCCATGCTGCGGCGCACGATCTATTATTCGGGCATCATGGTGCCACCGCAGCAGCGCGGGGCGACCGGCGCGGGGCTTGGCCCCGGTGTCTCCAATGGCGTGCAGAGCTTCATCGCCCCCACGCAGGAAATTCCCAAACCCGGCGCGACGCGGGAAATCGACGGCATCACCTTCGTCTTCCGCACCGCCAACGATACCGAAGCGCCGTCGGAAATGATGTTCTACCTGCCGCAGTTCGGCGTGCTCGACATTGCCGAAGTGGCCACGCGCACGGTGCACAACGTGCTGACCCCGCGCGGCGCGCAGGTGCGCGACACCGCGCGCTGGTGGCAGGCGATCGACGCCGTGCTGGCGGAATTCGGCGGCGAGGCAGACGTGATGATCGGCAGCCACCACTGGCCCAGCTGGGGCGAGGCGGCCATCCGCGAACAGCTGGACAACCAGCGCGACTTCTACAAGTTCGCGCACGACCGGGCACTGGCGCTGGCCAATCGCGGGGCCAACATGGACGAGATCGCCGCACAGATGCAGTTGCCGTCCAGCCTTGCCGGCCAGTGGACCCTGCAGGACTATTACGGCACGCTGGGCAGCGCGGGCCGCGCGGTGTTCCAGCGTTACCTCGGCTGGTACGACGGCAATCCCGCCAACCTCGATCCGCTGCCGCAGGTCGAGGCCGCGCAGCGCACGCTGGCCTACATGGGCGGCGCCGATGCGGTGCTGGCGCGTGCGCGGCAGGACTATGCCGCAGGCGATTACCAATGGGTGGCGCAGGTGCTGAACACGCTGGTGTTTGCAGAGCCCGACAACGTAGAGGCGCGCGCCCTGCAGGCCGATGCGCTGACGCAGCTGGGCTACCAGCAGGTATCTGCCACCTGGCGCAACGTCTACCTCACCGCCGCGCGCGAATTGCGCCACGGCGTGGTGCCCATCCCCACCGGTGCTCGCTCGGGCGATTTCCTATCGCAGATGAGCGCGGCGATGCTGTTCGACTATGCCGGGATCGCGCTTTCGGCGGAACGCGCGGCAGGCGTGGACCTTGCGCTGGTGGTGGACCTCGCCGGGGAACAGCCGATGCTGGTGGAAGTGGACGACGGGCTGCTGCGCTATCGCGTTGCCGCCGGTGACGGTGACGATGCCACGACGATCGCGCTGTCCAAGACCACGCTCGATGCCCTGCTGTCACGCCAGACCTCGGTCGGCGAAGCGCTGGAGCGCGGCGAACTGACGGTGCGCGGCGATCCTGCGAAGGTGGAGAAGTTCTACGCCCTGTTCGATCCCTTCTCGCCCAATTTCAACCTTGTTACCCCCTGAGCCGCACTGGCTGCGTAGCACTGCCTAGGCCGCTGCTGGCAAAATCGACAGGCGCGCCTGTCATAGCCCATGGCCGCAATGGGCATGGAATATCCTTCTACCCTCGGCCATCGCCGCGACAGCCGCCTGCGGCTGGCGCTGCCTGCGCGCATGGTGACGCTGGGCGGCTATTCAAGTGTGCTACTGGCCGACCTCTCCCAATCGGGCGCGCGCGTGCACCTCGGCGAAGGCGAAGAGTTGAAACCCGGTGCGCAAGGCATGCTTTCATGGCTCGGCTTCGAAGCGTTCGGCACGGTGGTGTGGTGCCGTTATGGCCATGCCGGGCTGGAATTCGACGAACTGCTGCCCGCCGATATCCTGCTGGACACGCGCGAAAAGGTCGACCTTGGGCTGACGCTGACCGAAGAGCAGTTGACGGCGATACAGGCCCGCGCCTGGTTCGAAGGGCTTCGCTGACCGCGCAGCGGCGCACGAGATTGCTTTTGTCCGAAGCGCAGGCCTGCTAGGGCCGATACATGCCGCGCACACGACTCTACCCGCTGGAAGACCTGGAAGACATTCCCGGCACCAAGGTTTTCACCGCCAAGGCCAGCCGCCAAGCCTATCACCTGCACAAGTTCTGCATGAGCCTGATGAAGGCGGAGAACCGCGAGGAATTCAAGGCCGACGAGCGCGCCTATCTCGACAAGTTCAAGATGAGCGAGGCGCAAAAGCAGGCCGTGCTGGACCGCGACATGATGAAGCTGATCGAGCTGGGCGGGAACATGTATTTCCTCGTCAAGATCGCCAGCACCGACGGGATGAGCGCGCTGAAAGCCGTCAGCGCCACATCGGGCATGTCGGCAGACGAATATGCCAAGATGATGCTGGAAGGCGGCCGTTCGCCCGAAGGCCTTCGCTCTATCAGGGACAGGAACTGATGGCCCGGATCACCGCAGGCATTGCCACCAGCCACGTGCCCGCCATCGGCGCGGCGATTGACCTTGGCAAGCAGGAAGACCCCTACTGGAAGCCGGTCTTCGAAGGCTACGAATTCGTCAAGGAATGGGCCAAGGACCACACGCCCGACGTGGTGATCCTGGTCTACAACGACCATGCATCGGCGCTGATGCTGGATATCGTGCCCACCTTCGCCATCGGTTTCGACGACCAGTTCCTGCCCGCCGACGAAGGCTGGGGCCGCCGCCCGGTGCCCACGGTGTACAACCACATCGACCTCGCCGCGCACATCGCCGAACAGCTGGTGATCGACGAATTCGACATCACCCTGATCAACGAGATGGACGTGGATCATGGCCTGACCGTGCCGCTGTCGCTGGTGTTCGGCCAGCCGGAGGAATGGCCGTGCAAGGTGATCCCGTTGGCGGTCAACGTCTCGCAATTCCCCACCCCCAGCGGCGAACGCTGCTGGAAGCTGGGCGAGGCGATCCGCAACGCGGTGAAGACCTTTCCCGAAGACCTGGACGTGCAGGTATGGGGCACCGGCGGCATGAGCCACCAGCTGCACGGCAGCCGCGCCGGCCTGATCAACGAGAAGTGGGACAAGCGCTTCATCGACCTGCTGGCGCACGAGCCGGAGGAGCTGAAATACATCACCCGCCTCGAATACCTGCGCGAAGCGGGCACCGAGGGGATCGAGCTGATCATGTGGCTGATCATGCGCGCCGCGCTGGGCTACGGCGTGGAGGAAAAGCACCGCTTCTACCGCGTGCCCGCCAGCAACACCGCCGTGGGCCACGTGGTCTACGAGACGAAGAGTTGAACCACTAAGGCAAGATTACAACATCACGGGCCACGCTGCTCCAGCAGGCGCGGCCACCTTCAATCGAGGACGCAAATGACCGACCAACCCACCGCCGCAGACCTTTCCGCCGATATCCAGCGCGTGTTCGAAGCGCAGCAGGCCAACCAGTGGAACGTGAAGGCCAGCGATGCCGCCACCCGCCGCGCCAAGCTGACGAAGCTTAAGGAAGCCGTTGAAAAGCACGCCGACGATATCGTCGCCGCCGTGCTGAAGGATACGCGCAAGCCCGAAGGCGAGATCCGCGTGACCGAGGTGATGAACATCGTGGGCAATATCCAGCTCAACATCGACAATGTCGAAGAGTGGATGAAGCCGGCCGAGGTCACCCCCACCAACAATCCCGACGACAAGGCGCGGATCGTACCCGAAGCGCGCGGCGTGTGCCTGATCCTTGGCCCGTGGAACTTCCCGCTGGGCCTGACGCTGGGCCCGGTCGCCGCGGCCGTGGCCGCCGGCAACACCTGCATGGTGAAGCTGACCGACCTGTGCCCCAACGTTGCCAAGATCGCCAAGGTCATCATCGAGGAAGTCTTCGAGGAAAACGAAGTCGCGGTGTTCGAAGGCGACGTTTCGGTGGCCAAAGCACTGCTGGAACTGCCGTTCAACCACATCTTTTTCACCGGCTCCACGCGCGTGGGCAAGATCGTGATGGCGGCTGCTGCCAAGCACCTGGCCACCGTCACGCTGGAACTGGGCGGCAAGAGCCCGGTGATCATCGACGAAGGCGCGGACATTGCTCCCATCGCCGCCGCGCTGGCGGGTGCCAAGCAGTTCAACGGCGGGCAGGCCTGCATCTGCCCGGACTATGTCTTCGTGCCGGAGGACAAGCAGGCCGAGCTGGTCGAAGGCTTCAAGGAGAATGTCCAGAAGAACCTCTATGACTCTGGCGAACTTGATAAATCTTCCATTGCGCAGATCGTCAACAAGTCGAACTTCGACCGCGTGAAGGGCATGGTGGACGATGCCATCGCGCAAGGGGCGACCGTGGCCGTGGGCGGCGAGATGGACGAGGAAGACCTGACCATCCACCCCACCATGCTGACCGGCGTCACCCCGCAGATGAAGATCATGCAGGACGAGATCTTCGGCCCCGTGCTGCCGGTGATGACTTACGACACGCTGGACCAGGTGGTCGACTACATCGAGGCGCGCGACAAGCCGCTGGCGCTGTACATGTTCAGCCCCAGCGAAGAGCACATGGACAAGGTGCTCAAGCGCACGTCATCCGGTGGCACCACGCTGAACGGCGTGTTTTCGCACTACCTCGAAAACCGCCTGCCCTTCGGCGGCGTCAACGGCAGCGGCATGGGCAGCTATCACGGCTACTGGGGCTTCAAGGAATTCAGCCACCACCGCGCCGTGTACCAGCACATGGCAGCCTAGGTGGGACGCTGGCCGTCAAGCTGGCGAAACCTGATCTTGTCACCATCCTTCATGAACCGCGACGCATCGCCGTTCTCTCGAATGTCGCGCCATGCCATCTGGTAGCACTGAGGCTCGCGGTTGATGCGCACGGCAACCAATCGGCGCACAACGTCATCCGCAAAAATGAGGTCGTGTGCTCCCTGGATCGAAACGCCGAACTTCTCACGCGTCCGCTTGACCAGCATGATCCAGTCCTGATTGCGGAAGTCGTCGTTCGTCATTGTTGGGCTTTCACGACCTTTACCCGCGCCTTCAGGTCGGTGCGGCAGAAGGCGTGCAGGAAGCAGGTCTGTTCGCCCATGTCGAGCGCGGCGCGGGCGAATTCGGCGTTCTCTTCGCTGTGCAGGTAGACGTGGGTTTCCACCGGGTCGGCCTGCCCTGCCTCGCCCGTGCCGCCGCTGGCCCCGCCGCGCGAGAAGTGGATGTCCTGCACCACGTTGTAGGCGGCAAGGTGCTTCTTCGCGATCTTCGCATAGCGGCCCAGCTGGGTCATGAAGCAGAAGCCGATCCCTGCGGCCATGTAACTGACGGCATCGGGCGCGCGACCTTCCTCGTCGCACAGGAAATGGAAGATCGATCCGTGCGGGTTGAACAACTGCTGCTCGACCTGCTTCACCCCGTCATCGCGCAGAGTGCAGATGCCGCGGATATGCAGCACCCGGTCCTGCTCTTCGGCCAGAGAGGATCCTTGCGAACTGGTTGCCTCGTCGGTCAGCGGGCTCATCCCCGCGCGGCGGGGCATGGGCTCGGCGGCCAGCGGGCGGACCCCGTCGATCAGGTGCTCGGGGTCTGGCGGCGGATCGGACTGTACCGGCTTCGCCTTGTCGGGGATCACCTGCCGGTCCTTGTGCGTCAGCGTGAACAGCGAATCCCTTTCCCCGCGCATCAGGCCGTTTAGCGGCGAGGCTGCCACCGCATCGCAAACCAGCGCGCGCAGGGTCTCTGCATCGGCGGGACTGTCGATCCGCGCTTCCAGCTCGATATCCCTTGCGCCTCCGGTCATGGTGCCCTTCAGCGCGCTGCCCTTCATGGTGTAGAAATTGTCCTGCACCAGCTCGACCCGGTCCAGCGCGATGCCGCGCTGCTGCGCCAGCGCCAGCAGCTCGGTCATGTAGCTGGAGACCATGCCCACGGTGAGGAAGCTCAAGGGACACGGCGCCTCGTTGAACCCGTCGAGATAGGCGCCCTCGTCCGAGACGACGCGCCAGACCTGCCCGCTGGCGGAACTGGCAACCAGCCCTTCCTTCTGCATGACCGACAGGGAACGCGCGGCAAAGCGCACCGCCTGCCCCAGCCGGTCCGGCGGCGGGGCAAGCCGGTCGCTGCCGCTCTCGACCGGGAAGAACAACGGGCGTGCGTCCGCGCCCAGGATGTTGTCGTGCCCCGCCATCATGCCTCTCCCTTCGGCATCATCGGCGACGGCTTGCCCAGCACCAGCTCGGCATCGGAGAACCTGATCGGCGTGCGCAGGCCCTTCAGGCCGGGTTCTTCAAGATCGATCACCATGCCGCGCGCCTGGATCTGCGGATCGTCCAGCGCTTGCCTCACCGTGTTTATGGGGCCCGCCGGAATACCGCGGTTTTCCATCTTCAGCAGCACCTCGTCACGCCTCATCGCGGCAATGCGCTTGGCGATCGAGGCCGACAGCGACTTGCGATGGGTCACGCGGCGGGCATTGGTGCTCCACTCGTCGCGCAGCGGCAGGTCTAGTGTCTCGGCAAAGCGCGCGAACTGGCGATCATTGCCCACGGCCACCACCAGCCAGCCGTCCGCTGCCTCGAACGCCTCGTAAGGCACGATGTTGGGATGGGCATTGCCCAGCCGTCTGGGGCTGCGGCCGGAGACGAGGAAGTTCATCGCCTGGTTCGCCAGCGTGCCCACCATCACATCGAGCAGCGCCATGTCGACCTGCTGCCCGCGCCCGGTCTTCTCGCGCTGGTGCAGCGCCGCCTGGATGCCGATCACGGCATAAAGCCCGGTCATGATGTCGGCATAGGCCATGCCGATCTTGGTCGGCGGGCCGTCGGGGAAGCCGGTCAGGTCCATGATCCCGCTCATGCCCTGCACGATGAAATCGTATCCGGCACGCGGCGCATAGGGACCATCGTGGCCAAAGCCGGTGATGGAGCAGTAGACGAGGCGCGGATTGGCATCCTTCAGGCTATCGTAGTCGAGCCCGAACTTCGCCAGGCTGCCGGTCTTGAAATTCTCGATCACCACGTCGGCATCGGCGATCAACGCCTTCACCCGGTTCAGGTCGTCCACACGATTTAAATCGGCGACGACGCTGTCCTTGCCGCGATTGGCGGCGTGGAAATAGGCGGCATCCTTGCTGCCATCGGGCCGCGTGATGAACGGCGGGCCCCATTTTCGGGTGTCGTCGCCGTCGGGGCTTTCGACCTTGTGGACCTCTGCACCGAGATCGGCCAGCACCTGCCCGGCGAAGGGTCCGGCAAGGATGCGCGCAAGTTCGACGACCTTGAGGCCTTTCAGGGGTGCTTCGCTCATGCGAAGCGTCCTACCTACTCCGGCGCGATATGGAACACCCGTTCGGCATTGCCGTGGCACAGCGCGTGCATTTCATCCTCGGTGCATTCGAAGCTTTCGATGAAATCCACGGCCGGTTTCATCGGCTGGTAGGGGTAATCGATCGCCCAGATCACGTTGTCGATGCCCATGCGATCGATAGCGTAGCGCAGCGCCAGGTGGTCTTCCACGCCGCTGGTGGTGAAGACGAAATTGTCGCGGAAGTATTCCTCCATGCTGCGCTGCGTCTTCGGTGCCCGCCCCACCTTCTGGGCGCGGCTGTTCATGAAATTGATCCGCCAGATGAAGAACGGCACCATCTCGCCCATGTGCCCCACGCAGATCTTCAGGTTGGGGAAATGGTCGAAAACCCCGCCAGCCATCATGCGCAGCATGTTGGTACCCACTTCCACGCCGTAGGCCCACATGGCCGAGTCCATCGCATAGTCCATCAGCGGGCCTTTCAGCGTGTCCGAGGGCCCGCGCGGGTGGATGTAGATGGTGGCATCGTGTGCCTCTGCCGCTTCGAAGATCGGCCAGAACTTGGGATCGTCGAAATACTCGCCATTGGTGTGGCTGTTGACCACCAGGCCGTTCAGCCCAAGCTCGGTCATCGCCCGCTGCACTTCCTTGGCGGCGCGCTTTGGGCTGTGCGGGGCGAAGCTGGCCAGCCCGGCGAACCGATTGGGATACTTGCGGCAGATTTCCGCCATCCGGTCATTGCTGAGCGCGGCGAGTTCGGTGGCGGTATCGGCATCGAACATCTGCACGCCCGGCGCCGTCAGCGTGAGCAGGTGCATGTCCACGCCGAACTCGTCCATCTGCGACAGGCGCTGGCCTTCCACATCCTTCAGCCCGTCGAGGAAGTTCATCTTGCCATAGCCGCTGGCGTCGTGATCGGCATCGTAGATCCCGCCCACCAGCAGCTTGTCCGAACTTTGCGAAGGGCCGCGCGCCACCTTGCGCAGTTCCTCGGCTACTTCGGGGATCGTCCAGGCTTCCTCGCAGGCGATCAGGCGGCACTTCTTTCCCATGAAACTCTCCTCTCCCTTTGGCCTGCGTACCTAACGGGCAAGGACGCCGGGCGGCAAATATTTTCCGCGAACCGGGTAAAGACAGGCTAGCTTTTCGAGCGCCGCGGCTCACATGTCCTACCGCCCCGACGGTTTCCCGGCGCGATCGCCGCATCCAGCTTCGGCCCGGCTCCGCTCGGCCAGGCTGGCGATCAGCCGGTCTGAACGGTGTCGCGATAATAGACGAGGTCGCCCAGCCAGTAGATGAAATCGGCCCACCCTTGGGTGGAGGAAACCGGCTGGTTGAACAGCTGCGGCACCACGATCACCGCTGCGCCGATCCATGTCGCGCGGCTGATGCTGCCGGTCGTGCGCCACTCTTGCCACAGCACGGCGGCGAGGAAGGCGTTCATCGTCATGTAGGTTTCCAGGAATGGCACGTAGTCCAGCCCCAGGCCCTGCATGTACACGCGGTTGATGCCCGGCATCAGGATGGCGATGGTTGCGATCAGCATCAGGTTGCGGTGCACCTGCGGCCTGCGTGCGGCGCGGATGGCCATGGCGAACAACACGGCAAAGCTGGGCGGCGCGATCACCGACAGGTAGAACACGCCCGGCCCGCTGCCCGACAGGTCGGTGGTGGAAGCGCCCACGATGGTGATGAAGCAGCCCATCGCCACCACCATGGTGCCCACGGCAATGCCGAACGTGCCCAGCGAACGGTGCAGCTTTACCCGGCGCGCGTTCACCAGTGCCGATTGCACCACCAGCAATACCATCCAGCTGAAAAAGGTGATCCCGTGCAGGTGCACGATCGGCGGCGCCGGCGGAAAGGTTCCCGTCGCCAGCGGCCCGAGGTACGTCATGCCGAACCCGGTGAACACGAACGCGCTCATGCCCAGCGCCATCAGCAGGTGAAAGCTGGGCCTCCAGCGCGTGCGCGCGGCCTGTGGCGGTGCAGTGGTTGCCATGCGGTCCCTCTCCCCTTGAACCCTTTGCTGGCAGGTTAGCACGACACGGCGATTGCCAAATGAGATTTTTGCGCGTTAATTCGTCCTATGGGAGAGCCGCGCAACACCGAAGACCAGAGCTGGACCTCTGCCGGGCTCGCCCGACCGGAGGCGCTGCGCGAATGGCGCGAGTGGGCCGCCAGCACCATCGCGCCGATCGAGGTGGAGGTGTTCGACACCGATGCCTTTGCCGCGCGCTGGATTTCCCACGGCATCGGCCAGCTGCGGCTGCTGCACCTGCATGCTCCGGCCCAGCGGGTGACGCACACCGGCGCCGAAGGCAGCGCGGGCCGCGCCGCGCCATCGATCCAGCTGGTATGGTCGCGCCACGGGGCGATGAAAACGCAGATGCAGGGCAAGAGCTTTGTCATCGAACCCGGCCAGTTCGTGCTGCTCGACAACACCCGTTTCTACCAGATGGAGATGGACACCGAGCACGAGTGCCTCGACCTGATGATGCCGCACGGCTGGCTGGAGCGGCACCTGCCCGATCCCGGCGCCCTGCTGGCGCGTCCGATCGAAACGCGCGAAGGCTGGGGCAAGCCGCTGGGCGCGCTGCTGGAGACCATGCTGGACCGGCTGGACGAAGCGCCCCTGCCCCGCCCGCTGATCGCCGAACAGGTGGGCACCCTGCTGTCACTGGCGACGGGGGTGGACGAGCCTGCGCAAGGCACGCGCCATCGCGGGCAGCTGGCGCGCCGCATCCTGCGCCGCATCGAAAGCGACTATGCCGACCCTTCGCTCTCGCCCGAGCGGGTGGCGGAGGATTGCGGTATCTCCAAGCGCTACCTGCAGACGCTGCTGGCAGGCAGCGGCACCAGCTTCGTGCAGGAGCTGAACGCGATGCGGCTGGACCGGGCAAGCGACATGCTGGCCGATCCGCGCGCGAACGGCCTGCCGGTGGCGGACATCGCCTTTCGCAACGGCTTCCTCGATCCCGGCTATTTCACCCGCCTGTTCCGCAAGCGCTTCGGCATCACCCCCAGCGCCTGGCGCGCCGGGCACGCACCGCAAAGCTGAGCGAGCACGGAGATGAAGATCCTCCTCGCTCTTGGCGTTCTGGTGGTGCTGGCCGCAGTGGGCCTGGGGCTGGCTTACCTCGTCTCGCCCCTGCACACCTTCGATAAGCTGGTGCCCAAGGATGCCGGGGGCGAGAAGATTGCGGAAGGCCTGGCCTATGGCGATGGCGAGCGGCAGGCGCTGGATATCTATGCCCCTGTCGGCGACGGCGAGAGCCCGCGCCCGGTGGTTGTGTTCTTCTACGGCGGCAGCTGGAACAGCGGCACGCGCGAAGGCTATAACTTCGCCGGGCGCGCACTGGCTGCGCAGGGCTATATCGTGGTGGTGCCCGACTACCGGCTGGTGCCGCAGGTGCACTTCCCCGCCTTCGTGCAGGACGGCGCCGATGCCGTGCGCTGGGTGCGCGCGAACGTGGCCGATTACGGTGGCGATCCCGACCGGATCGTGCTGATGGGCCATTCCGCGGGCGCGCATATTGCCGCCATGCTGGCCAACGATCCGCAATGGCTGGGTGACGACCGCGCCGCGCTGCGCGGCCTCGTCGGGCTGGCCGGCCCCTATGACTTCGCCCCGTTCGATACCGCCGCCGCGATCGAGGCGTTCGGCGAATGGCCGCGCGTCGAGGAAACCCAGCCGGTCACCTTTGCCGGACCTGGCGCGCCGCCTGCCCTGCTGCTGACGGGCGAGGACGATACCACGGTCAAGCCGCGCAACAGCCGGGCGCTTTCGGCGGCGTTGACGGCAGCGGGTGTATCGGCGCAGATGGTGACATATCCGGGCGTCGATCACATCAATGTGCTGATCGCGCTGTCCCGCCCGCTGCGCAGCCGCGCGCCGGTGCTGGCCGATGCCAGCGCCTTCATCGACCGGGTTACGCGCCGCGCCACGGCGAATTAGACAAAACACCCTGCGCTTTTATCCCATTGCCCTTGCGCGCGAATCCTTTGCGCGGGGCGCGCTGCCGCGTAATCTCCAGCCTTTACCGCTGCACGTGGACGAGCCCACACAACAAGGGACGCCGCGCCGTGGCCAGCATTTGAGAGGATGCGAAAAGCGATGTCGGAAAAAGGTTTTCCCCTACCCAGCTCGATCAAGGTGATTCCGGGCACGGAAGAGGCGCAGGCCGCCTATCCCTATTACACCCAGTTCGTGCCAGAGGACGACGAGAAGTTCTGGTTCTACAACTCGATGCACTTCCCCGAGCCGATGCATCATTTCGACATGATCACGGCAGAAGCCGCCTATGTCGCCATGGGTGCCTTCAACACCCGCGTGCACGTGCTGCCCACGGCCAAGGGGGTCGATCACCGCATCATCAACGGCCGCGTCTACATCGGCGGCGTGGTGGTGACCGATCCTGACGAGATTGCCGAGCGCACCGAGGAATTCCAGCAGCGCGCGTTCTATTACTACGAGCACTGGGAAGACCTCTACGCCCAGTGGAAGGACAAGATGAAGGCGCTGATCGCGGATGCGCAGGCGCTGCCCAGCCCTGCCCTGCCGAAGTACGAGCCGGTGGAGACCTTCAAGGAAGGCGACGCGGTGCCCGCTAGCCACGACCTGCTGAAGATTTACCAGCAGCAGGTGGAAGGCTACCACCGTATGTGGCACCACCACTTCGAGTTCCTGCTGCTGGGCTACGGCGCCTACATGACCTTCTTCGATTTCTGCAAGAAGGCCTTTCCGGAGATTTCCGACCAGGCGATCAGCCGCATGGTCGCGGGCATGGAGGCGGAAATCTTCCGTCCCGACGAAGAGGTGAAACGCCTCGCTCGCCGCGCGGTGGAACTGGGCGTGGACCACCACTTCACCGACGACATGAACATCGACCAGGTGCTGGCCGATCTCGATGCGCTGGGCGAACACGGCAAGCACTGGCTGGATGAACTGGAAACCAGCCGCAACCCGTGGTTCAACGTGTCCAGCGGCGACGGCTTCTACCACTATCACCGCAGCTGGAACGACGACCTGTCACTGCCTTTCGCCGCGCTTCCCGGCTATATCGAGAAAATCAAGGCGGGCGAGAATGTTACGCGCCCGACCGAACAATTGATCGAGGAACGCGAGCAACTTGTCGCCGACTATCGCGAACTGCTCGACACCGAGGAAGACAAGGCCACTTACGACCAGCTGATCGGCCTGGCGCACCGCGTGTTCCCCTATGTGGAGGGACACAAGTTCTATTGCGAGCACTGGTACACCAACCTGTTCTTCAACAAGATCCGCGAATTCGGCGCGCTGCTGGCGGAGCACGATTTCTTCGGCCCCGAAGGCGTGGAGGAAGACGTGTTCCACCTCACGCAATACGAGCTGGAAAGCGCGATCATCGACCTTATGCTGAGCTGGGGCGTAGGTGCGGAGCCGCGCGGGCCCAAGCACTGGCCTGCCCTGGTGGCACAGCGAAAGGCGGCGATTGCCGAGTGGGACAAGCATCCCACCCCGCCGGCGCTTGGCAACGTGCCCGATGCCATCGACGATCCGGCGATCAACATGCTGTGGGGCATCACCCGGGAGAACCTCGATTCCTGGCTCGACGACGGGGCGGAGAACGAGAAGGAGCTGAAAGGCTTTGCCGCCTGCTCCGGCGTGGTCGAAGGCACGGCACGCGTGGTGAAGTCGGTTTCCGAAATCGGGCGCATCCAGCAGGGCGATATCCTGGTGTGCCAGGTGACGAACCCCACCTGGTCGCCGATCTTCCAGAAGATCGGGGCGGCTGTTTCCGATATCGGCGGCAGCATGAGCCACATGGCCATCGTGGCGCGCGAATACGGCCTGCCTGCCGTGGTCGGCACCGGCAAGGCCACCACCCGCATCAAGGACGGCCAGCGCATCCGCGTGGACGGTGGCAAGGGCACCGTCACCATTCTCGACGACGAACCCGTGCTCGAGGACGCATAGAGCCATGACGCAAGCAGTTGCATGGTTTGCCGATGTCGGCATTGCCGATCGTCCCACCGTGGGCGGCAAGGGCGGCTCTCTGGGTGAACTGACACAAGCCGGCATCGACGTGCCGCCCGGCTTTGTCGTCACCGTGGCCGCCTTCGAGGAATTCCTGGCGGCGCTGGAAGCCAGGGAGCCGATCCGCCCGCTGGTAGAGGCGCTCGATCCTACCGATCTGGGCGCGGCCACGAAGCTGTCCGAACAGCTGCGCGCCCGCGTGATGGAAGAGCCCATGCCCGCCAGCGTGCGCGAAGCCTTGAAAAGCGCCCACGCGCAGCTGTGCGAGGACGGCCAGCCCGTCGCCGTGCGCAGCTCTGCCACCACCGAGGATGCCGAGGACGCCAGCTTTGCCGGCTTGCAGGATACCTTCCTGTGGGTGCTCGATGCCGACGACATGCTGGAGCGGGTGCGCGAATGCTGGGCCTCGCTCTACTCGGTCGAATCGATGACCTATCGCCGCAAGCAGGACTTTCCCGAAGATGGCGTGGCCATGGCCGTAGTGGTGCAGCGCATGGTCGATGCGAAATGCGCCGGCGTGATGTTCACCCGCAGCCCCACCAGCGGCGACAAGTCGGTCATCACCATCGAGGGTGCCTGGGGCCTTGGCAGCGCGGTCGTCTCTGGCGAAGTCACGCCCGACAAATGGGTGGTGGGCAAGATCACCGGCGAGATCAGCCAGCGCGACATTTCCGACAAGCACGCCCGGCAGGTGCCCGCCCCCGAAGGCGGCGGCATCGTGGAGGTAGAGAACGAGGCGGACAGGCGTTCCGCTCCCTGTCTTACCGATGACGAGCTGATGGCGCTGCGCGAAGTGGGTCGCAAGATCGAGCGCCACTATGGCAAGCCGCAGGATATCGAATGGGCGCTGGACCAGGACGGCAAGGTCCTGCTGCTGCAATCGCGCCCCGAAACCGTGTGGGCCATGAAGGATGCCGAGGCCAAGCCGGTGGCAGAGCCGACCGGCAGCCCGCTTTCCCACGTAATGGGCATTTTCAGCGGAGGTCCGAAGAAGTGAGCCTGACTGGCAAGGACGTCGCTGAAATCGCGCGGCTGCTGGCGGAGAGCCAGTTCTCCTCGCTCGACCTGAAAATGGGCGACTTCAAGTTGCGCATCCGCCGGGATGGCGCCGGCGGTGGTGGCCGCTGGGTAGCGGAAGAGGACGAGCCGCACGAAGACCAGCCGCAGCCGGCAGGCAATGCCGGTGTCGAACCGCCGCCCTCCCCGCCACCTGCGGGCAGTGCAGAGCACCCGAGCGCGGCTGACGCGGGCCCGGATGCTGGTGAAGTCGACGTGCCCGCCCCGCTGCTGGGTAACTACTACGCCGCTCCGCGCCCCGGCGAGGACCCCTTCGTGGCCGTGGGTGACCGGGTGGAGCCCGACACGGTGATCGCCATCATCGAGGTGATGAAGCTGATGAATTCCGTACGCGCGGGCGTTTCAGGCACGGTGACTGCCGTGCTGCCCGAGAACGGCAGCGCCATCGAAAAGGGCCAGCCGATCATCCGGGTTAAGGTGGACTGATGTTGCATCATTTTTCCTTCGTCATTCCCGCGAAAGCGGGAATCCAGCGAGCGCGTCGTAAAAGTTTCTGGATCCCCGCCTTCGCGGGGATGACGAACAAGAGGGTGGACTGATGGCCAATATCCAGATCGTCGAAACGTCTCTCCGAGACGGTAACCAGTGCCTTTGGGGTGCCACCGGGATCGACACCGCGAAAACCCTCTCCATTGCGCCCGCGATGGAACGCGCAGGCTTCTCTGCCATCGATTTCACCACCTCAACCCATATGGGCGTGGCCGTGCGATACAAGCAGGAAGACCCGTGGGAACGCATTCGCGCCATGGCGAATATCTGCAAGACCACGCCGCTGCAGTTCCTTTCCACCGGCTTCCGCTTCATCGCCTGGGAAACCGCCACGCCCGATTTCATGGAGCTGGCCTTTGCCACGCTGGCGCGCAACGGCATCCGCCGCTTTGCCCTGGCAGACCCGATGAACGATGCGAAGTCGAACGTCGAAGTGGCCAGCATGGTAAAGCGCGCTGGCGGCGAGCAGGTGGTGGGCGCGCTGGTCTTCTCGATCAGCCCGATCCACGACGACGCGCACTATGCCGCAGCCGCGCGCACCATGGCCGCAAGCAAGGATATCGACGCGCTCTACATCAAGGATCCAGGCGGGCTGCTCACCTCCAAGCGCGCGCAGACGCTGATCCCCGCGATCATGGCCGAGATCGGAGACAAGCCGCTGGAATTGCATTCGCACTCCACCATCGGCCTTGCCGAGCAGGCCTATTGCGAAGCTGCCGACATGGGCATCACCGCACTGCAATGCGCCAGCGGCGGGCTGGCCAGCGGCACCTCGCACCCATCGGTGCGCGGCACGGTCGCCAACCTTCGCGCGCTGGGCCACACGGTCGATATCGATGACGAGGCTGTCGACGAAATCTCCGACTGGTTCACCGCCATCGCCGATGCGGAAAACCTGCCCAAGGGCGAGCCGATGCATTTCGATGCCGCCTATTTCCAGCACAACCTGCCCGGCGGCATGGTCGGCACCATGCGCCGCCACCTGGCCGACCAGGGCGTGCCCGAACTGGAAGGCAAGGTGATCGAGGAAATGGGCCGCGTGCGCCAGGAACTGGGCTGGCCGATCGTGATGACGCCGTTCGCGCAGATGCTGCAGACGCAAGCGGTGATGAACGTGACTTCGGACGAACGCTGGTCGGTCATTCCGGACGAGATCATCCGCTTCGCCATCGGCAAGTTCGGGCGGCCCAATGCGCCCGTCGATCCCGAGGTGATGGACCGCATCATGGCCAATCCGCGCACCAAGGAACTGGAAGCCGAAAAGGGCATGGCCGATGTCGCCATGCTCCGCAAGAAGCTTGGTGAGGACCTGTCGGACGAGGAATTCCTGCTGCGCGCCACCATGCCGCAGAACCTGGTCGACGCGATGCAGGCCGCCGGCCCCGCAGAGCGCGAGTACGATCCGAAAAAGGTGCCGCTGATGAACCTGCTGAGGGAGGTGCTGCAGCGCACGGACATCGACGAGTTCAGCTTCGAGAACGACGAAATCGCGGTAGATATCGAAAGCTAGCGCGCGCCAGCTTTCCTACCCGGCCCGCGCAAGCCCAGAACGCATCGATGCCGCCGCTCCAACCTCATGTTCTTTCGAATTTTTCTATCCATTTGCGCGCTGGCGCGATTCCTTCCCCAGGACAGTGCTCCATGTGCTCCAGATTAGGTGACTGCCAATGAGAACGCCCAAGGGTTTCATGTTCGACCTGGACGGGACGCTGATCCTGTCGAATCGCAAGCTGGGCAGCTATGACGCCATTCCCGGCGCGGCGGAGGCCTTGCAGGAACTGGACGCGCTGGACATTCCGTGGATCGCGCTGACTAACGGCAGCGCCTATGCCAGCCGCGTACAGGCGCCGCGCTTGCGGGCGGTCGGCTTGCCTGTACCCGACGAAAAGCTGTTCACGCCAAACTCCGTCGCAGCCAAGGTGATCGGCGATGTGGGGTACGAACGCGTGCTGGTGCTGGGCACCGATGGCGTGACGCAGGCGCTGGAAGAGCTGGGCGTATCCTGCGTATCGGCCGATGCAGAGGATACCACTTGCGATGCCGTTTACGTCGCCTGGCATCCCGATTGCACCATGCCGCATATCCATGCCGCCTGCGATGCGGTGATGGGCGGCGCGGCGTTCCTCTCCGCCTCCGACGTGCCCTTTTTCGCCACCAAGGAAGGCCGCAGCTTCGGCTATAGTTGCGCCATCAACGGCGCGGTGAGCCGCGTGACGGGGGTGGAACCCCAGCCCACCGGCAAGCCCAGCGCCCACGCGCTGGACTTCATCGCCAGCCAGCTGGGCGTGGCGAAGGAAGACGTTGGTGTGGTGGGCGACGATCCCACGGCGGAAATGCAGATGGCGCGCGAAGGCGGGGCGATCGGCATTGCCGTCACCAGCGGCTCTACCAGCGCGGAAGAGTGGGCCAGCCAGCCGCCGGGAAAGACGCCTGACGTGGTGCTTGGCGGGATTGCGGAGTTGGTGGACACCTTCGGCTTGCGCTAAGGGCGTGGGGCTAAGGAGATTCACCATGCAGCTTGGCCGCTTCAACCACGTCGGCATTGCCGTGCCCGATCTAGCCTCTGCCATTGCGCACTACCGCGAGGTGCTTGGCGCGACCGACATTACCGAACCCTTCGACTTGCCCGAACAGGGCGTGAAGGTATGCTTCGTGAACACCCCGGGCCACGATGGCACCGAAGGCACGCAGGTTGAGCTGCTGGCCCCGCTGAGCGAGGAGTCGCCGGTGACCAACTTCCTCGCCAAGGAGCCGCTGGGCGGGCAGCACCACGTGTGCTTCGAAGTGCCCGATATCGAGGCCGCGCGGGCAGAGTTCGAGGGTATGGGCAAGCGTATCCTGGGCCCCACCCGCATCGGCGCGCACGGCACGCCGATATTCTTCGTCCACCCCAAGGACATGATGGGCCAGCTGACCGAGATCATGGAAAGCCCGAAGGGTGACCGGGAGGGTCTTGGGCATTGAGCTTCGACTACCCCGCCTACCTCGACTGTTTCCTGAGCGGTGACGACGATGCGCTGGTGGCGCGCTTCTTCGCGCCGGATTGCGAAATGCGCTCTGCCAGCGGCGTGCGGCGCGGGCATGAAGGAATGCGCGAATTCCTGGCCTGGGCGCATGACGGGGTGCGCGAATGCCCGCGCGTGCAGCATTACCTGCAGGATGCCGACACGGTTTTTGCCGATATCGACATGGATTTCCACGCGACCGCGCACCGCCCGGATTTCCCCTTCGGCGAAATGCATCCCGGCGACAGCCTGACGGTGAAATTCCTCGCCCGCTACGACCTCGACGACAACGGGCGGGTCAAGGTCCTCACCACTGCCGCATGGCCGCCGGGCGTGGGCGTCACCACGCTGCCGCCGCTGGGCGGGCATCCCAGCCAGGTCGCCGCCTACCACGCCTATGCCGCCGCCTTTTCGGCCGGCGATCCCGCCCGCTACACCCGCTTCTACACCGACGACGTGGTGCTGGAACTGGGCTCCGTCCCGCGGATCGAAGGCGCTGCGGGGATCGCCGATTTCTACACGCGGATGTTCCAGACCGTGCGCGAGACGCTGACGATCCACGATCTCGACGCGACCGACGAACACCTGGTGGTCGATTGCACCAGCCGCTTCACCGCCATTGCCGATGCGCCCGACTTCGTGGTTGCGCCGCTGGCCAAGGGCGATTTCGTCGAGGTGGGCGTGAAGGTCACATATACCCTGCGCGATGGATACGTGGCGCACATCGGCATCGAGCGCACCCGTGCGCCGCAGGTGACGCGCGCCGGGTGATACGGCTCAGCGCCGGTTCAGCCTTGCACGCGGATAGCATTGGCGCGAAAGGATAAATCATGAGCCTTGCCTACATCCTGCTGCCCCTGCTTGCCCAATCGGGCGCCGAGGTCGATGCAGCCGAATTCGGCGGCAATCCGCCTGACTGCGCCGATCCGGTCACGCAGCAGGACATGAACTATTGCGCCGCGCTGGAGTGGGAAGCCGCCGACGCCGAGCTCAACCGGCAATGGCAGGAAACCGCCTCGGAAATGCGGCGGATGGACGCACAGGCAATGCCGGACGACGGCAGGCCGGGCTATTTCGAGCAGCTGCTGGAAGCCCAGCGTGCCTGGCTTACCTTCCGCGACGGTCACTGCGCCAGCGTGGGCTACCATGCGCGCGGCGGTTCGCTGGAACCGCTGCTGGTGGCCAATTGCCGGACCGCGCTGACGCGCGAACGCACGGAGCAGCTGCGCCAGTTGGAGCAGTGGCCGAACTAGGCCGTTTGACCGCGCAGCAGCTGCTCGACATGCGCCAGGTCTTCGGGCCGGTCGACATCGGCCAGCATGCCTTGCGGAGCGGTAACCGTTTCGAGCCGGTCCAGCGACGCCAGCAGCGGGCCAGCGCCACGCTCTCCGGCAAGGTCGCGGAAGGCGGACAGGTCTTTGTTACGGATCAGCGCCGGTACACCAGGGCGGCCATCGGGATACACGGTGGCGGCATTGCCGGCACTTAGCACAAGGCGGCTCAAGTGCGCAGGATCGAGCAAGGGCATGTCGGCCAGCAGCAGCAGCACGTCGCAGGCCAGCGCCTCGGCTTCGCGCACGGCCAGCGCGACCGACGTGCCCAGCCCCGCCTCGGGCGCGTCGTTCTCCAGCAATGCCCAGCCGTGCGCGGCATCGGCGAAGGCGGGCACGTCGGGCCCGACGACGATGAGGCCCGGCTCCAGCCCGGCAGTACTGACGGCGTCGAGCGTCCATTGCCCCAGCGGCTTTCCGCACAGGTCCGCATCCAGTTTGCCCCCGCCGAAGCGGCTGGCAAGCCCGGCGGCCAGAACCGCCACCAGCGGCTGGCCTTCAGGCATGGTGCGGGTGGCGCAATTCGTATTCACCGGCGATGCCCGCCAGCGCGGAAAGCGCAAGCGCCAGCGGCTCGCGGCTGTGCTTCACCGTGCCGATGGGGCTGGCAATGCGCGACACCTGTTCGGGCGCGAAACCTAGGTCCAGCAGCTGCGCCTCTCTCTGCGCCCTTGCAGGGGCCCCGCCCTGCGCGCCGATCAGGAAGGCGGGCGTCGTCAGCGCCCATTGCAGGATCGCGCGTTCCCACTCGTGGTCGTGGAACAGCAGCACCACGGCGGTCCAGCGGTCAGCCGACAGGTGATCGGGCACCCGGCCCAGCGCCATGTCGGTATCGTCGCGGGAATGGGCCTCCACCGCGATGCCCGCAGCCTGCGCCACATGCGCCATGGCGGCCAGTTCCGGCCCTTCGCCGAACAGCACCAGCCGCAGTTCGGGCACGTAGCGGCGGGTTGCCAGCAGGCTGGGCCGTGGCAAGGCGAGACGCGCTTCCTCGCGAGCCTCGAGCTGCGCCACTACGGCGCGGCAGGCCGCGCGATCGGGTGCGGGGTCGATCAGAATATCGAGGCCACCGCCGCACGGCAGGCGAAAGTCGATCTTGGGCGAGCCCGCGCCATAGCGGATCACGCGCCGGTCCCCGCCGCTGGCGATTTCGCGCGCAAGTTCCTTCTCCAGGCAGCCGTCGGCAAGGCTTCCGGTCACGCTGCCATCGGCATGCACCGCCAGTTGCGCACCGAGGCGGCGCGAGAAGCTGCCTTCGATGTTGACGATGGTGCACAGGCCGGTGCCATCCTGGCAGGCCGCGCGCAGGGCCGCCTGGTCGCCTGCCAGAGGAGCGCTCATGCCCTACTGGGTGCGCGCGGGAATTTCCGCCGGGTCGATGCCCATGCGCAGTTCGGGCTCCTCGCCGCGCAGTTCCTCGAAGGCCACCATCAGGTTGATGTAGGCGCGCCCGCGCGGGGTGCCGCCGTATTCGAGGCCGGGCAGCAGTTCGTCACCCATGAAGATGGCGAAGCTGGGAATCGCTTCCAGCCGGGCCAGCGCGTCTGCGGGCGTGCCGCCCATCTGCGCGGTCTCTTCCGCCACCTGCACCAGCCCGCGGTTGAAGGTCATGAAACTGCCGAATTCTTCCCAGGTACTGGTGCCGCCGTGGCCCTGGATCACGGTATCGATATCGTCGATGCCGTAATAGGCCGCGGTCAGTGTGGTGGGCGTGGCCAGGATCGAGCCGCCAGAGGACGGATCGATCAGCGGGCTCATGTGCCAGGCATAGATATCGCCTGCCATCAGCACGCGGTCTTCGGGGAAGGCGACGAAGGCATCGCCATCGGTGTGGCCGGCGCCGAAATAATAGAGATCGACCCGGTCTGCGCCCTCGCCGAGCTGGCGATAGTTGCTGAATTCGAGATCGACACGGTTGGGCGGGAACGGCCCGCCGCCTTCGCGCATGCGCGCCGCCGTGTTGGCCTGGGCCACCACCTGCACGCCGTCGTTCTCGGCGAAGAAGGCGTTGGACCCGACATGGTCGGGGTGCGAATGGGTGTTGATCAGCGTGGTCACCGGCTTGTCGGTGATCTTGCGGATTTCCGCCAGGATGGACTCGCCCGAATTGGGCAGCTTGGTATCCACCAGAACCACGTCGTCGGAACGGACAAAGACAACGCTGTTGCCGCCGTTGCCGGGGATGCGCCAGACGTTCTCGGAAACCTGTTCTGCATCGGCAATCGGAGGAAGGCCTTGTGCCAGGGCACCGGTTACGGCCACGCCGCCAAGAAGAATTGCCGAAAGGACTGCCACGCGTTGCATTGTTATCCGCTCCCCAGATTCAGGACTCTGTCAACGAACCAATAGGCACCTGCGAGCACCACCGCAAGCGATCCGGCGATCGCGATACGCTTTGTTACCATTGGCGCACGCTTGCGCAGCCAGGCCAGCGCCACCGCGGCGGGCACGACGATGGCCAGCTGGCCGATCTCCACCCCTACGTTGAAGGACAGCAGCGCCCAGGTAAGATGCCCGGTGGGCAAGCCGAACTCGCGCAGCACGAAGGCAAAGCCGAAGCCGTGGATCAGGCCGAAGAACAGCGCGAAATACGGGCGCAGGTCGCGCTGACCAGGCTTGCGCAGCAGGTTGTCCGCCCCGACGATCACGATGGTCAGCGCGATCAGCGGCTCCACCAGCCATGCCGGCGGGGCAAAGGTGCCGGTGGCGGCCAGCGCCAGGGTGACGGAATGGCCAAGCGTGAACATGGTGACGATCAGCGCCAGCCGCCGCAACGATCCGCCCATCAGGATCAGGCCCAGCACGAACAACACGTGGTCCGGCCCGATCAGCACGTGATGCGCGCCGGACGGCACGAAAGTGCCCAGCACCGCCATCACCCCCGCTGCCGTCCCCGCATAATGGGTCTGCGGGGGGCTCTCCTCGCCGAACAGGAACTGCTGCTGCAGCTCGCCCCGTTCGTAGATGTTGACGAATGTCTGGTGCATCGGATCGTAGGGAAACAGGTGCGCATCCACCGTCAGCGCGGGCGGCGGCGGACCGACGGCGCGAAACGCCAGGTGCAGCGCGTCTTCGGCTTGGGCCGGCGAAATGTCTCCGAATTCCAGCGGGATGGCATTGCCATCGCTATCCACAAGGCTGACCTTCGCGGCCAGCAGCGCCTTGATCTCACTGTATTGAGCCGATAACACACGTTCGTCGAAAAGGGTCGACGGTTCCTCGATACCCAGTTCGTGCGCAAGATCGATCGTGTGAACGCTCAACGTGCCTTGTATTTGATCCTCGTGGAGTTCGATATCGATATAGCTGAACGGGGCCGGATGCGCGTTTGCCGGAGTGGTAATCAAGGCAAGGGCCATCAGGAGGCAGGCAAGTATAGATCGAAAAGGATGCATCGTTAATACTTTGTTGCGCGAATAACACGGCAAGGCGACGGAATACCAATTGTTACAAGCACCGGCTTGGAACGCGGAAGTTGTGGGCTTAAGAGATTGTTGGAATTGGGGATTTGATGGACGGGGTCGGGAACATGGCAGGCATTGCAAAGGCGCGGCGTGGCCTCTGGGTCGCGGTATCGCTAGTGGCTGTGTCGGCCTGCGCAACCCCCAATGTCGATATCGCCCAGCCCGAAGTGGTGGTGCCGGCCGAATGGCAGATTGCCCAGCCCGCTCCCGTCAGCACCGACCTGACGCAATACTGGACGATGCTGGGCGATCCGCTGCTCACCGGTTTCGTGGAGCAGGCGATCGTCGAAAACCGCGACCTTGCGCAAAGCACCGCCCGGCTGGAGCAGGCGCGCGCCTCGCTGGTACAGGTCCGCGCCGGCTACCTTCCTTCGCTTTCCGCCAGCGGCGGGGTGAACCGCGACGTGGGCGACTTTGCCCGCGACGGCGTGCAGTTCAACCTGGGCGCGGATGCGTCGTGGGAAATGGACCTGTTCGGGCAGATCAGCGGCAATGTCGCCGCTGCCGAGGGTGACCTTGCGGCGCAAGGATACGCCCTGGCAGACTTGCAGCGGCTGATCGTCGGGCAAGTCGCCATTGCCACCATCAACGCCCGCAGCCTGGCAGCGCAGCTGGCGATTGCCCGCTCCACCCTCTCCTACCAGGACGACAACCTGCAGATCGCACGCTGGCGCAACCAGGCGGGCCTGGTCTCCAGCCTGGACGTGGAGCAGGCGCGCACCCAGCGGGCGCAGACCGCAGCCACCATCCCGCTGCTGGAAAGCAGCCTGACCGCGACCGCCAATTCGATCAGCACGCTGATCGGTGAAGCGCCGGGCCGCGTGCTGGACGAAATCATGGCCGATACGCCGGAACCCGTGCCCGCCCCGCCCATGCTTGCCGGGTTCGAGGCACCGGCCGAAGTGCTGCGCCGCCGGCCGGACGTACGCGCGGCAGAGGCCAGCCTTGTCTCCAGCACGGCTCGCATCGGCGTGGCGCGGGCGCAATTGCTGCCGCTGGTGCGCCTTTCGGGCAGCATCGGCACCGGCCCCGTCACCGCGGGCAACCTGTTCGACGTTGTAACCGGCGGCCTGTTCGCCGGGGTCAGCCAGCTGATCTTCGACGGCGGGCGCACCGCAGCGCAGGTGGACAGCGCCGAAGCTGGCGCGCAGGCATCGCTCGCGGCGTGGGAGCAGTCGATCCTGGGCGCGCTGGAAGATGTCGAGACAGCCGCAGTCGACCAGCGCACCGCAGGCCAGCGCGTTGCCATCAGCCAGGAAGCGTTGGACGCGGCCAACAATTCCGCCTTGCTGGCGCGCAGCCAGTACCAGGCCGGCCTTACCGATTTCCGCACCCTGCTGACCGCCGAGAACCAGCTGCTTTCGGCGCGCAACCAGCTTGTCTCCGCCCAGGCCGACCGGGCCACCGCCTTCGTTCGCCTGACGCAGGCGCTGGGCGGCGGATGGAGCATTTCCGATTACGACCTCCCGCCGGTGGCTGCTGCCGCCGCGGATAGCGACAGGACCGCCCGATGAGCCAGACCGACACCGCTGCCGAACAGGATATCGGCGAATACCTGGAAAGCGGGAAACCGCGCAAATGGTACAAGCGCCGCTGGATCTGGCTGCTCGCCGCGCTGGTGCTGCTGCTGGTGCTGTTCTTCACCGTCTTTTCGGGCGGTGACGATGGCCCCGATTACATCACCACCCCGGTGGAGGAACGCTCGCTCGACCTGTCGGTGACGGCGACCGGGAACCTGCGCCCCACCAACCAGGTGGAAGTCGGCTCCGAAGTATCGGGCCGGATCGACGACGTGCTGGTGGACGTGAACGACGTGGTCACGCGCGGGCAGGTGCTGGCGCGCATCAACACCGACGTGATCGAGGACCAGATCACGCAAGGCCGCGCCAACCTCAATGCCGCGCGCGCTGCCGTGCTGCAGGCGCAGGCGACGTTGCAGGCCGATGCGGCGCAGCTGGAACGGCTGCGCGAAGTGCGCCGCCTGTCCGATGGCCGCGTGCCCAGCCAGGCCGAAATGGAACAGGCAGAGGCCGCCGTCAGCCGCGGTGAAGCCGCCGTCGCCAGCGCCCGCGCCAATGTCTCAAGCGCGCAGGCGCAGCTTTCCAGCGCCCAGACCAACCGCGACCGCGCCGTGATCCGCTCGCCCGTATCGGGCGTGGTACTGGCGCGGCAGGTGGAGCCGGGGCAGACCGTGGCCGCCAGCTTCAACACGCCCACGCTGTTCGTGCTGGCGGAAGACCTTTCCACCATGCAACTGCGCGTCGATATCGACGAGGCCGACGTGGGCCAGGTGCAGCCGAACCAGGAAGCCACCTTTACTGTCGACGCCTATCCCGGTCGCCGTTTCCCGGCCACGGTGGAGCGAGTGGACCTTGCTTCCAACAACATCGCCCTTTCCACCCAGCAGCAACAGCAGGGCCAGCAGGTGGTGAGCTACGAAGCGCGCCTGATCGTGGGCAACGACGAAGGGCTGCTGCGCCCCGGCATGACCGCCACGGCCACCATCGCCACCACCAGCACCGGCACGGCCATGCTGGTGCCCAACGGCGCGCTGCGCTTCGATCCGGGCGAGGAAGAGGAAGGCGGCAGTATCTTCGGCAACCAGCAGTTCGGCCTCGATGACGAGGACGAAGCCAGCATCGGCGTGGGCAGCCGCCAGACGGTGTATGTGGTCGACGAAGACGGATCCCTGCGCGAGATCGAGGTCGTCACCGGCCAGAGCGACGGGCGCATGACCGTCGTCACTTCGGACGAACTGGACGTGGGCATGGAAGTTGTCACCGGCGTAAGGGCCGGCGGCGCGTGAGCGAGCCCCCCCTCATCGAACTGGAAGGCATCACCAAGACCTTCGGCGAGGGCGCAGCCGCGTTCCAGGCGCTGAAGGGCGTGAACCTGACCATCGATCGCGGCGATTTCGTCGCCGTCATGGGCCCCTCGGGCTCGGGCAAGTCCACCACCATGAACATCCTGGGCTGCCTGGACGTGCCCACCAGCGGGCGGTTCCGTTTTCGCGGGGTGGAGGTGCAGGACCTGACCCGCGACCAGCGCTCGCTCTTGCGGCGGCGCTACCTCGGCTTCGTGTTCCAGGGCTTCAACCTGCTGGCCCGCACCAGCGCGCTGGAGAACGTGGAACTGCCGCTGCTCTATCGCGGCGAAAGCAAGAAGCTGCGGCGCGAGGCGGCAGAGCGTTCGCTGGACCTGGTCGGCCTGCTGCCCTGGGCGCACCATACCCCGGCAGAGCTTTCCGGCGGCCAGCAGCAGCGCGTGGCCATTGCCCGCGCGCTGGTGACCGACCCCGACGTGCTGCTGGCGGACGAGCCGACCGGCAACCTCGATACCGAACGTTCGCTGGAAATCATGGAACTGCTTACCGATCTCAACAAGACCGGCATCACCATCCTGATGGTCACGCACGAGGAAGAGATGGCGGAATACGCCAAGACCATCGTGCATTTCCGTGACGGTCTGGTGGAACGCATAGAGAGCGGGCTGAAGAATGGCGGCAGCGCCGCTTCGGCAAGCGAGGAGCACGCCTGATGCTGGGCATGATCGGCGCCACCATGCTACTGGCCCTGCGCGAGATCAGGCGCCACCTGCTGCGCAGCTTCCTGACCACCCTGGGCATCATCATCGGCGTGGCCGCCGTCATCACCATGGTGACGCTGGGCCGCGGCCTGACGGCAGACGTGCAGGAGGAAATCTCCGGACTTGGCTCCGATGTGTTCATCGTCTTCCCGCAGCGGGCCGACCCCAACGTGCCCGCCCCGCCCTTCGACGATGCCGATATTCGCGCCGTGGAAAACCAGATTGCGGGCGTCGAGGGCACTGCAGGTTCGGTCAATGCCAACGCCACCGCATTCCACAACGGGCAGGACTGGACCACCAGCGTGCAGGGCGCGGACAGTGAATTCTTCACTGCGCAGTCGATCGACGTGGTGCAGGGCCGCGGCTTCAACGAGCAGGAGGAAGCGCGCGGCGAAAGCGTGTGCATACTCGGCCCCAAGATCGCAGAGGAGATCTTCCAGGCCGACCAGATCCTGGGCGAGCAAATGCGCGTCGGCAATGTCTCGTGCCGGGTGATCGGCGTGATCGACGAGCGCAGCAATTCCGTAGGCGGCGGCAACGATGCCGACGATGTCGTGTTCATGCCGCTCAAGACCGTGCAGCGCCGCTTCATCGGCGATGCCGACAACGTGCAGTTCTTTGTCGTCAAATACGACCCCGCCTACCAGACCACGGTGATTCAGCAGCAGCTGATCGACCTGCTGCGCGAGCGGCGCGTGATCCAGGATGGCGAAGACAACAATTTCAACATCGTCGACACTGCCGAGATCAACGACACGGTGAACACCATCACCGGCACGATGACCGCCGTGGTCACCATGATCGCGGCGATCAGCCTGCTGGTGGGCGGCATCGGCATCATGAACATCATGCTGGTTTCGGTGACAGAGCGCACGCGCGAGATCGGCATCCGCCTGGCCATCGGCGCGCTGGCGCGCGAGGTGCGCCTGCAGTTCCTGACAGAGGCCGTGGTGCTGTGCTGTTTCGGCGGGCTGATCGGTATCCTGCTGGCGCTGGGCCTGTCGATCCTGCTGTCCAGCGCGGCTGACCTGCCCTTCGTTTTCGATCCGGTGGTCAACGTGCTCAGCTTCGTGTTCAGCGCGGTGATGGGGGTGATCTTCGGCTACTACCCCGCCCACCGCGCCAGTCGCCTCGACCCGATCGACGCGCTGCGCCACGAGTAGGCGCCGGCAGGCGCTGTCCTACACCGCCCAGCTCGCGGCAAGACGTGAGCGATGGCCAAGCCCTGCCCCTGCGATCAGGCCGTAAAGGCCCGTTTCGGCAAAGACCTCGCGCAGGGGCGGTCCTTTGCCTTCAGGACAGTGCTCCACGTGCTCCACATTAGCACGCGCCGGAGTGGGTCAGGCGGTGTCCACCAGCACCACTTCGCTGTCTTCCAGCGCCGTAACCTTCAGCGTCTCGATATCGGCAATCGCAACCCCGTCGCGCGCCTCTGCCACCTCGCCGTCGATCTCCAGCTTGCCGGTGGCAGGCACGAGGTAGCCCTTGCGCCCGCCCAGCGCGTATTCCACGGTTTCACCCGCCGCGATGGTGGTGCCCAGCACGCGGGCATCGGCATGGATCCGCAGCGCGTCTGCGTCGCCCTCGCGCCCGCTGGCCAGCACGTCGAACCGTCCTGCGCGGGCATCGCGCGGAAAGCGCTTAGTCCCCCAGCTGGGCTGGTGGCCCTGCCGGTCGGGCAGGATCCACAGCTGGAAGCTGTGCGTCTCCTCGTCGTCGATGTTGTATTCGGCGTGCTGGATGCCTGTGCCCGCGCTCATCACCTGCACGTCACCCGCCTCGGTGCGGCCTTCGTTGCCGAGGCTGTCCTTGTGGGTGATCGCCCCTTTGCGCACGTAGGTGATGATCTCCATGTTCTCGTGCGGGTGCGGCGGGAAGCCGGAACGCGGGGCGATGATATCGTCGTTCCACACCCGCAGCTTGCCCCAGTGCATGCGGCGCTGGTCGAAATACTGCGCGAACGAGAAGTGGAAATTGGCATCGAGCCAGCCGTGGTTGGCCTTGCCGAGGCTGTCGAACTTGCGGACTTCGATCATGGCGTTTCTCCTTTGCACAGGAGATGGGAAGCAGGGGCGAGCCCGCAATATGGCCAGTTCTTGAGCGCGCCCAAGCCGGGCTTTAGTCTGCCTGCAAGCGGTAGCCGAGCGGGTAGAGCGGGTCTGCGCTGTCGGCCGGGGCACCGGGGCGCTGGGCTTCTACCGCCGCCATCGAACGGGGCAGTTCGAACGGCAGGCGACCGCGCGGGCTTGCCTTGCCGGTCAGCACGTCGAGCAGTGCGGCATCGCTGGCGCCGAAGCTGGCGAGCAGCGTGCTGGCGCGATCCTTCAGCGGGGTCACGATGGCGGGACGGTCAAGCTGCACGTCGACGGTCGCCGGCAAGTCCTCGGGAAGGCTGCGCAGGAAAGCCAGCGCCGGGTAGTCAGCCGCGAAGGCAAGGCTGCCTTCCTGGTGCATCGAGCCGAACATGTATTGCGGGTGCAGCAGTTCGTGCGGCGAGCGGGTGCGCACCACGGCCAGCTCTGCATCGGCGGGATCATCCACCGGGACAAGGCCTGCCGCGCGCGCTGCATCGGCCTCAACACCGAACAGCGCCACGCGCGTGCCCTCCGACACCTGCCAGTCATCTCCGGCTTCCAGCAGCACCATGGATTCGGCCATCGCCCGGCGGCCCATGGCGATCTCGTCTGCCGTGCCGATCTCCGCCCCGGCAGCAGCGGGATCGACGAAGGGGTTGTCGAACAGGCCCAGCGCGAAGACCTGCGTCAGGATGCGGGTGACGGCGGCGTCGATCTGTGCCTCGGAGACCAGGCCCTGCTCCACCGCCTCGATGATCGGCTGCGGATCGTCCTCGCCGCCGAAGATATCCAGCCCCGCCTCGATCCCCCTGGCAAAGCGCTCCACCCGCGAAAGGTCGCGCACGCCCCAGGCGGTGGAGACGGTGGCAAAGCTGGGCGGCTCACCTTCGGGATGGCCCTCGATACATTCCTGTGAACAATCCTTGGTGATTGCCCAGTCGGACAGGATGACCCCGTCGAAACCCAGCTGCCCGCGCAGCACGTCGGTCAGGAGGTAGCGATTATAGCCCACGCCCACCTGCTCCAGCGGCTGCCCGTCCAGCTCCAGTTCCTGCAGGATCGAATAGGCGGGCATTACCCCGGCGGGTTGGGCTTGCAACGCGCCTTCGAAGGGGCGGATATGCTGCTGCCACTCCTCTTCGTTCAGGCGCGAGTGGCGGCCATAGAAGTTGTGCGCGTCGAACCCGGTTGCCGAAGCGGAATAGCCGGCAAAGTGCTTGATGACGGCAGCGATGGAGCCGGGATGCACGCCATCCGCCCTGCCCTGCAGCCCGCGCACGAAGGCCTCTGCCGTGCGGGCCGAGATCTCGGCATCTTCGCCGTAGGTATCGAAATTGCGCGGCCACCGCGGTTCGCTGGCGAGGTCGATCTGCGGCCCCAGCAGCATGGCGAAACCGGTGGCACGCAGGTCTTCGCGGACGAGTTCGCCATAGCGTTCGGCGAAGTCGGGATCGTCCAGCGCGGCAATGCCAACGCCGTTGGGAAACTGCGCGAACTGCCCGCCTTCCACGCTGGCACCGGCCAGCTCTGTATAGCCGTGGCGCGGGTCTGTCATGACCAGCGCGGGGATGCCGAGGCGCCCACCTTCGGCCACTTCCTGCACCGCATTGTTGGCTTCGGCGAGGCCGGCATTGGTGGTGGCAAGGCGCGAGATCAGGTGCGTGACGCCCTTGCCGACCACAAGCGCCTCTACGGCTTCAAGGTCGTAACCGGTGGCAGGCTCTCCCAGCGGCGCATTGCCCGGCAGCGAACCGACAACCATCAGCCCTGCCTTTTCCGCCAGCGTCATGCGCGCCAGCAGGTCCGCCGCGCGTTCGGCAGGCGACAGGCGCCAGTCTTCGTAGGGAGTCAGCGCGCCATTACGGTCGAGGTCGCGGAACTCCAGCTCGTCCTGGGTGATGAGCGGGATGGTGCGCGTGGAAATCTCCACAGAGGGCGCATCCGCGCCATTGCACCCGACCAGCACCAACGAGCCGCCCAGCAGCGCGGCAAGACCCGGAAACTTCGCCATGATCCCTCCCGAAACGAAGGATCAGCCTACAATCACAGCCCGGCATTCGCCAAGCCCGATGCGGGCAAAGCCTTCCTTTTCGGCATAGGCGGTCATGATGACCTCGTCACCGTCTTCCAGGAAGGTGCGGGTCTCGCCATTGGGCAGCTCGATCGGCTGCTTGCCGCCGCGCGTCAGCTCGATCAGGCTGCCTTCGCCGCCCTCCTTGCCGCTGGTCAGCGTGCCGGTGCCGAGCAGGTCTCCCGGTCGCAGGTTGCAGCCGCCCACGGCGTGGTGCGTCACCAGCTGTGCGGCGGTCCAGTACATCGCCGTCATCGGGCCGGTGCTGAGGCGGTGCGGCGCCGCGCCATCCTCGCGCATCTTCGCGGTGCTGATGAACACGTCCATGGTCACACCCAGCGCGCCGGTTGCCTGGTCGTGCTCGTCATAGAGGTATTCCAGCGGCGCGGGATCGCCCTCGGGCCGCGCAGGCTGGGCGACGCGGAAGGGGGCCAGTGCATCCATGGTGACGATCCACGGCGAAATCGTGGAGTGGAAATTCTTGGCCAGGAACGGGCCCAGCGGCTGGTATTCCCACGCCTGGATATCACGCGCGGACCAGTCGTTGAGGATGGAAATCCCGGCGATGTGCTCCTCCGCCTCGCCGATCGGGATGGGATGGCCC
This sequence comes from uncultured Erythrobacter sp., assembly GCA_913055155.1. GTDB lineage: Bacteria > Pseudomonadota > Alphaproteobacteria > Sphingomonadales > Sphingomonadaceae > Alteraurantiacibacter. The sequence goes on from CAJXJR010000011.1 coordinate 38,071, forward strand.
AGCGCGTTGCCCTTGCCGACCCAGATTCCCATTTCCAGTTCGTAGTCGAGGCGCTTCGACGGGCCGAAGCTGGGAGCATCGGCATCGGGCGCCTTGGTCTGGCCGCTGGGTCGCTTCACATCAACGCCGGACAGGCGGATCGAAGACGAACGGCCGTGATAGCCGATGGGAACGTACTTGTAGTTGGGCAGCAGCGGATTGTCCGGGCGGAACAGGCTGCCGATGTTCTCGGCATGGTGGATGCCGGTGTAGAAATCGGTGTAGTCGCCAACGGTCACCGGCAGGTAGAGATCGCAGTCCGCCGCCTTGTGCAGCGCCGGGCCGATCGCGCGCTTGTTGCCCTCCTCGGTCAGCAGTTTGAAGACCCCCTGGCGCAAGGCGCGCAGGCTGTCGCTGCCGCGCGCCAGCAGGTCGTTGAGCGTGGCACCCCCGGCCAGGCGCGCGGCATTGGCCGCTTCCAGTTCCAGCAGCCCGGCGATATCGCCAAGGTCCAGGATCATGTCGCCGATGGCCATGCCGCCGCGCGGGTCTCCGCCGCCGGGCGGCGAAAACACGCCCAGCGGCAGGTTCTGCACCGGGAAGTGCGGATGCCCGTTGGCGCTGTCCACCCAGCTGGTGGCGGAGGGGTCGTGCGTGAAGTCGGTCTCTACGGTCATCTAGGGCAATTTCGCTTTCTCGAAGCCTGTCCAACAGGCGTCGTAATCGTCTTGCAGCAGTCCGCCGGTCATGGCGAACTGGCTGGTGTGGATGATGGCGCGGCTTTCGAACATGAAGGCCAGCGTGTCGTCGATCTTGGTGGGTTTCAGGTCGGCTTCCATTGCCTTGCGCGTGCTGTCGGCATCGGGCCCGTGGCCGTTGTGCTGGTCGTGCAGGCTCGCCCCGCCGGGCACGAAGCCGCCTCCTTCCTTGGCGTCGTAGACGCCGTGGATCAGGCCCATGAACTCGCTCATCACGTTCCGGTGGAACCACGGCGGCCGGAAGGTATCCTCGCCCACCATCCAGCGCGGCGGAAAAATCACGAAGTCGCAATTGGCCGTGCCCGGCGTGTCGCTGGGGCTGGTGAGCACGGTAAAGATCGACGGATCCGGGTGGTCGAAGCTGACCGTGCCGATGGTGTTGAAGCGCGAAAGGTCATAGCGGCAGGGAGCGGAATTGCCGTGCCAGGCCACCACGTCGAACGGCGAATGGTCGATATGGGTGGTCCACAGCTTGCCGCCAAACTTCTGCACGATCTCGAAGCTTTCGTCGCGGTCCTCGAACCAGGCGACGGGCGTTTCGAAATCGCGCGGGTTGGCAAGGCCATTCGCGCCGATGGGGCCAAGGTCGGGCAAGCGGAAGGCCGCGCCCATGTTCTCGCAGATATAGCCGCGCGCGGGCCCTTCGCGCAGTTCGACGCGAAAGCGCAGGCCGGCCGGGATCAGCGCCAGGAAGCCGGGCGCCACGTCCATGCAGCCCAGTTCGGTGACGATATGCAGTGCGCCCTGCTGTGGCAGCACCAGCATCTCGCCATCGCTGTTCTGGAAGGCGCGCCGGTCCATGCTGGTGTTGGCGGCATAGAGGTGGATGCCGATGCCGGCGTTGCCGCCGTAGGTGACCATGCCGTCGATGAAATCGACCTCGCCATCAGGCAGCGGCAGTGGATCCCAACGCAGGCGGTTGGGCGTGGTGTGGCTGCCGTCGGGCGCACCCAGCAATTTCGCCCCGCCATAAGGCTGGAACGCCCCGTGCGCGGTGGTGGGTCGCATACGGTAGAGCCAGCTGCGGCGGTTCTCTGCCCGCGGCGCGGTGAAGGCAGTGCTGCTGAACTGCTCTGCATAGAGACCGAACGCGGGGCGTTGCGGGCTGTTGCGCCCTTCGGGCAAGGCCCCTGCAACCGCCTCGGTGGCGAAATGATTGAGGAATCCCGTCTGGTAGCTCATGCCCAATTAGTATCACCTGAAACTTTATTGCACAATGCCTCACATACGGGCATGGTATAGCGCACAACGATCCAGCACGCAGGAGGTGCCGATGAAACTCTATGGCTATTGGCGAAGCTCGACCAGCTATCGCTTGCGCATCGCGCTGGAACTGAAGGGCCTGGCTTACGAACAAGACCCGGTAAACCTGCTGGAAAGCGCCCAGCGCGCCGACAGCTTTACCGCGCGCAATCCCTTTGCCGGCGTACCCATGCTGGAGGCTGACGGGCGCGACCGGGCGCAGAGCATGGCGATCATCGCCTGGCTGGACGAGCGTTATCCCGATGCGCCGCTGCTGCCTGCGGACATCGAAAAACGCTTCACCGCGCGCGAGCTGGCCTATGCCATCGCCACCGAACTGCACGCCCCACTGAACCTGCCTGTGCTGAAGTACCTGAAGAACGAGCTGGGCCATTCGCAGGACGAGATCGACACCTGGTATCGCCACTGGCTGGCGAAGACGCTGGTTCCGGTGGAGCGGCGGCTGGCGCAGCTGGGTACGGGCGATTTCCTGTTCGATGCGCCCGGCCTGTTCGAGACGGTGCTTATCCCACAGCTCTACAACGCGCGGCGGTTCGATTACGACCTGTCGGCCAGCCCGCACATGGTGCGGATAGAGCAGGCCTGCCTTGCCCTGCCCGCTTTTCAGCGAGCCCATCCCGACAGCCAGCCCGACGCGCCCTGACTTGCGGCCTTGCCCCACCTGCCACGCCCGTTAGATAGACAGGCAAAGGAGAGGCCGCATATGCAAGACATCGTCCGCAACCCCGCCAATTCGCCCGATCCGCACTGCACGCCGGAGGAATACGAAGCGCTCTACCGGCGCTCTGTCGAGGATGCCGACGCCTTCTGGCTGGAAGAGGCGCAGAAGCGGCTGGACTGGTACACAAGGCCGACCAAGGCGGGCGAATGGTCGTTCGACCCGGTGGATATCAAGTGGTTTGCCGACGGGTCGCTGAACCTGTGCCACAACTGCGTGGATCGCCACCTGCCCGACCATGCGGAGCGCACCGCGCTGATCTTCGAGCCTGACGATCCTTCCTCGCCCGGCCGCACGCTCACCTACGCCCAGCTTCACGGCGAGGTGGTGCAGATGGCCAATGCGCTCAAAGCCATGGGCGTGAGAAAGGGCGACCGTGTCACGCTGTACATGCCGATGGTGATCGAGGGGCTGCTCGCCATGCTCGCCTGCGCGCGCATCGGGGCGATCCATTCGGTGGTGTTCGGCGGCTTCTCCCCGGAATCGCTGGCGGGCCGGATCGAGGCTTGCGAAAGCCGCTTCGTCGTCACCGCCGACGAGGGGCTGCGCGGCACCAAGAAGATCCCGCTCAAGGCCAATGTCGATGCCGCCCTGGAAGAGCCGGATCACGATCTGCATGTCGAAGGCGTGCTGGTGGTTCGCCACACAGGTGGCGACGTGGCCATGACAAAAGGGCGCGACCACTGGTATCACGAGATCGCCAGCGACGAAGATTGCCCGTGCGAGGAAATGGGTGCGGAAGACCCGCTGTTCATCCTCTACACCAGTGGTTCCACCGGCAAGCCGAAGGGCGTGCTGCACACCACCGGCGGCTATGCCCTGTGGGCGGCGGCCACCTTCCATTACACCTTCGACTACCAGCCGGGCGAAGTGTTCTGGTGCAGCGCCGATATCGGCTGGGTCACCGGGCACAGCTATGTCACCTACGGACCGCTGCTGAACGCGGGCACCAGCGTGGTGTTCGAAGGGGTGCCCAACTACCCCGACTATGGCCGGTTCTGGGAAGTGGTGGCCAAGCACAAGGTCAACATCTTCTACACCGCCCCCACCGCCATTCGCGCGCTGATGCGCGAGCATGACGAATGGGTGTTGAAGCACGACCGTTCTTCGCTGCGCATCCTCGGCACGGTGGGCGAGCCGATCAATCCGGAAGCCTGGCGCTGGTATTACGAAGTGGTGGGCGAAAGCCGCTGCCCGATTGTCGACACCTGGTGGCAGACCGAAACCGGCGGCCACATGATCACCACCCTGCCCTATGCCCACGACATGAAGCCGGGCAGCGCGGGCAAGCCGTTCTTCGGCGTGCAGCCGCTGCTTGTCGATAACGAAGGCCACCCCCTTGAAGGCGCAACGGAAGGCAACCTGTGCATCACCGCCAGCTGGCCGGGCCAGGCGCGCACCGTCTACGGCGACCACGATCGCTTTATCGAGGCCTATTTCAGCACCTTCCCCGGCAAGTACTTCACCGGCGACGGCTGCCGCCGCGATGCGGACGACTATTACTGGATTACCGGGCGCGTGGACGACGTGATCAACGTCTCCGGCCACCGCATGGGCACCGCCGAAGTGGAAAGCGCCCTGGTGCTGCACCCGCAGGTTTCCGAAGCCGCGGTGGTCGGTTACCCGCACGACGTGAAGGGCCAGGGCATCTACTGCTACGTCACGCTGATGGAAGGCGAGGAACCCTCGGACGAACTCTACGCCGACCTGAAGCAGCAGGTGCGCAAGGAAATCGGCCCCGTGGCAACGCCCGACCAAATCCATTTCACCGATGACCTGCCCAAGACCCGTTCGGGCAAGATCATGCGTCGCATCCTGCGCAAGATCGCCGAGAACGACTACGGCTCCTTGGGTGACACCTCGACACTGGCAGACCCCTCGCTGGTGGATCGGCTGATCGAGGGGCGGCAGAACAAGTGAGGCCCTAGTGCATGTGCGGGGTCTCCGCCCCGCGCGGCACGCGGATATTGTCGACCAGCTTGCGAATATCGGCAGGCGGCGCCTTGGTCAGCGCCGCCACGGTGATCGCCACGGCGAAGTTCAGCACCATGCCGACAACGCCGATGCCTTCGGGTGAAATGCCCAGCAACCAGTTCGCCTCCACGTTCGCGGCAGGCTCCCACAGCTTGAAATACGCGATGTAGAGGAAGGTAAAGCCGAGGCCGCTCACCATCCCGGCAATCGCGCCTTCGCGGTTCATTCGCATGGAGAAGATGCCCATGACGATGGCCGGGAACAGGCTCGCCGCCGCCAACCCGAAGGCAAAGGCCACCACCTGCGCCACCCAACCGGGCGGATAGACGCCGAGGTATCCCGCCACCACGATCGCCGCCGTTGCCGCGATACGCGCGGCGCGCAGTTCGCCCTTCTCGGTGATCTTCGGGCGGAAGGTCTGCTTCAGCAGGTCGTGGCTGACGCTGGAGGAGATTACCAGCAGCAGGCCCGCTGCCGTCGATAGCGCGGCGGCCAGCCCGCCTGCCGCCACCAGCGCGATCACCCAGCCGGGCAACTGGGCGATCTCCGGGTTGGCAAGCACCATGATGTCACGGTCGACATAGACCTCGTTATCGTTGGCGGTGGTGGGGTTTTCCGTCAGCCGCTCGCCCGAAAGGCCCGTCTCGCCTTCGACAAACACCGGCGCGCCTTCGAAGGGATCGCCGGGGCGATACTGCATGCGCCCGTCGAAATTCTTGTCGCGCCAGGCGATCAGGTCGTTGGCTTCCCAGTTGGTGAACCACTCGGGCGCCTGCGCATATTCCTGCTCGTTCACGGTATCGATGAAATTGAGCCGCGCAAAGGCGCCGACCGGCCCGGCCGTGGTGTAGAGCAGCGCGATGAACACCAGTGCCCAGAAGGCCGACTTGCGCGCATCGCTGGCCTTGGGAACGGTGAAGAAGCGCACGATCACGTGCGGGAGCCCCGCCGTGCCCACCATCAGCGCCATGGTGATGCAGAACACGTCGATCATCGACTTGGAACCGTCCGTGTAGGCGGCAAAGCCGAGGTCGGTCAGCACCATGTCGAGCTTTTGCAGCACGTACATGCCGCTGCCGTCGCTGACCTCGCTGCCCAGCCCCAGCGCCGGTACCGGGTTGCCCGTCAGCATGAAGCTGATGAAGAAGGCCGGCACCATGTACGCGAAGATCAGCACGCAATACTGTGCAACCTGGGTGTAGGTGATGCCCTTCATCCCGCCCAGCACGGCGTAGATGAACACGATGCCCATGCCGATCACCACGCCCCACAGGATCGGCACGTCCAGGAACCGGCTGAACACGATGCCCACCCCGCGCATCTGCCCGGCGATATAGGTGAAGCTGATGAAGATCAGGCACACCACCGCCACCACCCGGGCCGCTTTCGAGTAGTACCGCGTGCCGATGAAGTCGGGCACGGTGAACTCGCCGAACTTGCGCAGGTACGGGGCCAGCAACAGCGCCAGCAGCACATAGCCACCGGTCCAGCCCATCAGGTAGACGCTGGCATCGTAACCGAGGAAGGCGATCAGGCCCGCCATGGAGAGGAAGCTGGCCGCGCTCATCCAGTCGGCGGCCGTCGCCATGCCGTTCACCACCGGGTTCACCCCGCCGCCCGCGACGTAGAACTCGCTGGTGGAACCCGCACGGCTCCAGATAGCGATGGCGATGTAGAGCGCGAAGCTCAGCCCGACGAACAGGTAGATCAGCGTCTGCGTTTCCATGCCCCGTAGCGCCCCTCAGCCCCGCCCGCCGTTGTCGTCGTCGTCGAGATCGAACTTGCGGTCGATCCGGTGCATGGCGACCACGTAGACCGCGATCAGCAGCAGGAAGACGTAGATCGATCCCTGCTGCGCGAACCAGAAGCCCAGCGGGTATCCGCCGAGGTGGAACTGGTCGAGGAAGGGGCGGAAGAGGATGCCCGCGCCGAACGAAACGGCGAACCACACCGCCATGAGCGTGCCCAGCAGCCGCAGGTTGGCGCGCCAGTATGCCCTGTGAGATTCGATTTCCGAATCAGGCTCCCCGGTCGTCTGCCCCTCGTCAGGCCCCTTGCCATCCGGCTGGTCCATTGCATCCTCCCTGCTTGCGCCTCTGCATGGGCGCCGGGGCTAGGCTATCGCATCTGCACCACGCCTGCCAGCCGTTTAGGCGGCGTATTTCCGGCATTCTCGCGCCTGCGTCGACTGCCGGAAGCCTCGCACGCCATTTTTGATTTCGCACAATGCGTGACCGCCACGGGTCCGGCAGAAAAGGATAGGCAACCTAAGGAGACCTGAAATGCTTCCGTTTTCGAAGCTCGTCAGAGAGGGGAAACGCGCGATCCCGGGCACGCTGGTGTTCGATGGAGACGCTGCGCAGGCCGGCTATGCCATCAACGCCATGTGCTATTCCTTCAACAACGCCGAAAACCGCGCGAAGTTCGTGGAGGACGAAGAGGCCTACATGGAAAGCTATGGCCTGAGCGAGGACCAGCGCAAGGCCGTGCGCGATCGCGACGTGCTGGCCATGCTGGCAGCCGGCGGCAACGTCTACTACCTCGCCAAGCTGGCCGGCATCCTCGGCCTCAACGTGCAGGACCTGGGCGCCTTGCAGACCGGCATGTCGCTGGAAGATTTCAAGGCCAACCTGATGAGCCACGGGATGACCGAAACCCATGTGGCCGACGATGAAAGGATCGTGGCATGAGCCAGATTATCGGAGGCATCTTCACCAGCCACGTTCCCGGCATCGGCAATGCCATCGCCAAGGGGGTGCAGCAGGATCCGTACTGGAAGCCGTTCTTCGACGGGTTCGATCCGGTGCACAGGTTCCTGGCTGCAGAAAAGCCCGATGTCGCCGTGGTGTTCTACAACGACCACGGCCTCAACTTCTTCCTCGACAAGATGCCGACCTTCGCCATCGGCGCCGCGCCGGAATACCGCCACGAAGACGAAGGCTGGGGCATTGCCTTCCAGCGTCCCTATCCGGGCCATACGGACCTGTCGTGGCACATCATCGAACAGGTGGTGGAAAACGAATTCGACCCGGTAACCTGCCAGTCGATGCTGGTGGATCACGCGGTGGCCGTGCCGTTCGAACTATGCTGGCCGGGTGACGAGCCGTTCACCACCAAGCTGGTGCCCATCGCCATCAACACCGTGCAGCACCCGCTGCCCAGCCCCAAGCGCTGTTATGACCTGGGCAAGGCCGTGGGCAATGCGATCGAAAGCTATGGCAGCGACGAGAAGGTCGTGGTGTTCGGCACCGGTGGCCTGTCGCACCAGCTGGAGGGCGAACGTGCGGGCCATATCAATGTCGACTACGACAAGTTCTGCCTGCGCAACCTTGCGCCCGATCCCGAAGCCCTGCTGCAGCACGACACGCTCGACATCGTCGAGCTGGCCGGAAGCCAGGGGGTCGAAATCCTCAACTGGATTGCCGCACGCGGTGCCCTGCATGGCAGCGTGCGCGAACTTGCCAGCAACTACCACGTGCCGATCTCCAACACGGCAGCGGCCACGGTATTGCTGGAGAACCGGGCGACGGTCGGCGCCTGACAATTACCGACCCTCCCTGACCTACTTGGGCCTCGCAAGGTAAGTGCGGGGCCCTTTCTTTTGGACGGTCGGGATTTCCAGTCAGGCAATGGGGCGGCAGGCTGCGCGCCGCCCAGCCCGGGCGATCAGATCGCGGAACTGAACTTGCGCGCGCTCTGCTGGCGATAGGGATCGAAAGCGGCCGCAATGCTGCGCGCATAAGGCACGGCATGGTCGCCAATCACGACATAGCCGTTGTCGAGCGAGCACAGCCCGGCCTCCAGATAGGGTGTCAGCCTTTCGCGCGCGGCAGCCAGCGTAGGCTCGTCGACGCGGGCGCGGCCCCGGCACAGCAGTTCCTCGATAATCGCACCGCAGCGACGATCCTCGATGCTGCGGCGCTTGCCGCGCACGGCTGTCAGGCTGTCTTGCGACAAAAGCATCCGATAGCGGCCCGAATTCTTCTCGTTCTGCGCCAGCAGGGTGGGGAACGAACTGATGGCAGAGGCGCCCAGCCCGATCAGCGCAGGCGCCTGGTCTTCGGTGAAGCCCTGGAAGTTGCGGCGCAGCTTGCCTTCGCGTGCAGCCACGGCCAGCGGATCGCCCGGCAAGGCGAAATGGTCGAAGCCGATGGCCTGGTAACCGGCCTCGGTCAGCTGGCGATGGCCTTCTGCGGCCATGTAGAAGCGCGCCTCGTTGCCGGGCAGGTTGCTGTCGTCGATCTGCCGCTGGCGCGGGAACATGCCGGGTACGTGGGCATAGCCGAACAGCGCCACGCGATCGGCGGCGAACTTGCAGGCATAGTCCAGCGACCCGGTCAGGTCGTCCATCGTCTGGCCCGGCAGGCCGTACATCAGGTCGAAATTCATCGAAGTGATCCCGGCACCGCGCAGGATCTCCACGCCGCGCTCGATCATCTCCATCGGCTGCACCCGGCCAATCGCCTGCTGCAGGCGCGGGGCGAAAGTCTGCACGCCCATGCTGGCGTGGGTAGCACCGACGCCAGACAGGACCGCTGTCCATTCCTCTGTAAGGGTGCGCGGATCGAGCTCTATCGAAACGGTGGGCGTATCCAGCGGGAATTTCAGCACCAGCTGGTTGAACAGGCGCACGAAGTCGACCGGTGCCAGCGCATTGGGGCTGCCTCCGCCAAAGGCGATGCGGGTAACGCGGGCGTTGGCCGGCAGCAGGGCGGCGACCAGCGAAATCTCTCTGTGCAAGGCGTCGAGATAGCTGTCCAGCCGCTGCTTGCGGTTGGCAGCCGCAGTGTTGCAGCCGCAGTACCAGCAGATCTTCTCGCAGAAGGGGATGTGGACATACAGCGACACCTCGCCCGAGGCGGTGGAAATCGCATCGGCAAGGTCCGCCGGACCGATGTCGTCGGCAAATTCAGCCGCGGTCGGATAGCTCGTGTAGCGCGGCACGGGCACTTCGAGCAGTCGGGGGTGATAAGGCCACATGCGAGCCTGACTAGGGAACCCGCGGGCAACGATCATTGTTCTGGATCAACGTTTCCCCGCTTGTCGCGCCGGTGACACCCCTTGGCGCAGCACACGGTGGCAGGCGCAGCGGGGGTGCCGTCGTTGTTGACCGGGATAACGAAGCTGCCGCCCTGGCACAGCGCCACGATCAGCTCTGCCGGGCCGCCTTCCGCTTCGGGCAGGCTGACCGATCCGGCCATGGCCGGCACAAGCGCGGTAATGCCGATCGCTTCGGCCAACAGGTTCATGCGTCCTCGTCCTTTGGCTCGTCTTCATCGTCGATCAGGATGCGCGCGGCGGCGCCATCGGGATCGTCGAACTGGTTGTTGCGCAGCGCCCAGAAGAACGCCGCCAGGCCAAGTGCCCCCAGCAGCAGCGCAATGGGCAGGAGGAACAGCACGCCGTTCATCTGGCAGCTCTTGCAAGGCGCAGCGAATTGGCGACCACCAGCAGCGAGCTGGCCGACATGGCAATGGCGGCGATCAGCGGCGTCACCAGGCCGGCAATCGCCAGCGGCACGGCAAACATGTTGTAGACGATGGCCAGGCCGAAGTTCTGCTTCACCACCTGCATCGTCTTGCGCGCGGCGCGCACGGTGCGCGGCAGGGCGGACAGCGAATCCTGCACGAACACGAAGTCTGCCGCCTGCAGCCCCACGTCGCTGGCAGAGCCCGGCGCGATGGAGGCATCGGCGGCGGCCAGCGCGGGGCCATCGTTCAGCCCATCCCCCACCATCAGCACCTTGCGGCCGGAACCGCGCAACTGCGCCACCATCGCCTGCTTCTCTTCCGGGCGGACACCGGCCTTTGCAGGCAAGTCCGCCTGCCGGGCGACTTCGGCCACGGCCTTTTCGCTGTCGCCGGAGAGGATGGAACACTCGATGCCCTGCGCCTCCAGCGCGGCAATCGCCTCGCGCGCATCGGGGCGAAGCGCGTCGGTAATGGGGATCAAGCGATCCGGGCCTTCCCCGGTCTGCAGCAGGACCGCGGTCGTGGCGCTGCCCTCGGGCCGCTTCAGCGCGACGGCTCGGCCTGCGAAGGTGCCGAACACACCCTCGCCCGGGCGCTCTTGCACGTCTGCCAGCGATGCCGCTGCCACACCCTTGGCCGACAGCGCCCGTTCCATGGCGCGCGAGAGTGGGTGGCGGCTGTGCGAGGCCAGCGCGAGGGCAATGCCCGCCTCCTCCGCCGAAAGCGCGGCCAGCGCAATGGCATCGGGCACCGGGCGCCCCATGGTAAGCGTGCCGGTCTTGTCGAGCAGCGCGCGGTCGACCGAAGCAATGCGTTCGAAGGCGGAACCGTCCTTCACCATGATGCCGGCACGCATCAGGGCGCCGCTGGCCACCACCTGCGCCACCGGCACGGCAAGGCCCAGCGCGCAGGGGCAGGTGATGATGAGCACGGCCACGCCGATGACCAGCGCCTCGTACACCGTCGCCCCGGCGATCAGCCAGCCCACCACAGTGAGGAAGGCCAGCGAATGGACAGCCGGCGCATAGAGCCGCGCCGCGCGATCGGCGATGCGGACATAGCGGCTGCGATCCTGCGTGCTGGCTTCCATCAGCCGGGCGATTTCCGCCAGCGTGGTGTCGCGTCCGGCATTGCTGACGCGCACGTCCACCGGCGCTTCCAGGTTGAGCGTGCCTGCCAGCGCCTCATCGCCCTTGCCCAGCGCCACCGGGTGGCTTTCGCCCGTCAGCAACGACTGGTCGAAGGCGCTGCGCCCGGAAACGATCTCGCCATCGGCGGCAAGGCGCTCGCCGGTCGCCACCCGCATCACCATGCCCGGCTGCAAGTCTTCCGCAGCGACGTAGGAAAGCTTGCCGTCCGGGCCCAGCACCTGTGCGCCGCGTGCGGCCTGGCTCACCAGCGCCTCCACCCCGCTGCGCGCCTTGTCGCGCATCATGGCATCGAGCACGCGGCCCGCCAGCAGGAAGGTGAGCAGCATCAGCGCGCCGTCGAACCAGGCGTGCGCGCCGCCGACCCAGGTTTCGTACAGGCTCAGCGCCGCCGCGATGATGACGCCCAGTGAAATCGGCACGTCCATGTTGGTGGTGCCGTGCTTCAGTGCGCCCCAGGCCGACCTGAAGAAGGGCTGCCCGGCAAAGCCGATGGCAGGCAGGGCGATCAGCGCGGAGATCCAGTGGAACAGCTCGCGCGTGGAGCCTTCCGCGCCCGACCAAACGCTGACCGACAGCAGCATCACGTTCATCGCGGCAAAGGCTGCCACGGCCAGCGGTGCGAGCAGCGGCTTCACCGCGCTGTAGGGCTTTTGCGCCTGGTTACGGCGCGGCTGCGCCTCGAACCCGACAGCGCCGATGAAACGCGTAAGGTCGTCCTCGCCCACGCTATCGTCATGGGTGACGGTGACCATGCGCGAGGACAGGTTCACGCGCGCGGCGATCACGCCGTCGTGCTGCAGCAGCCCACGCTCGACCTTGCTCATGCACCCGGCGCAGTGCATCCCCGGCACCGCGAGAACACAGGTCCGTTCCTCGACGATGCCGGGCTGTGCGTTCACGACAAGTCGTCTTCCCGTCGCCAGGTGGCGCTGCCATTGGTCAGTTCCAGCCGCACGGTCCAGCGCCCTTCGGGCAGCGGATCATGCGAAAGGTAGGTGTGTTCGTCGATGCGATAGAAGCTCAGCGCCTGGTCCGGCAGGCGGCCCAGCGGATGCCGCGCGGTCGCCTCTGCCTGCAGGTAGTCCGGCGCATCGCTTGTCGACAGCACCAGTCGCCCGTCAGGCCGCCAGGTGGTGACGACATTCCAGCCGAGCTGGTCGCTCTCGCGCGCATCTTCCAGCCAGCCGTTGAATTCCTGGCTGGCGACATAGGAATTTTCCACCACCACGCCGCCAAAGGTGGAGGTGGCGAAACCCGCCATGGTGACATTGACCGCCGCCACCGTGCCGAAAAAGGCCACGAGGATGCCGGTCATGTGCCAGCCGGTGAAACGCCTGGGGGACTTCTGGCCCATCATTCTTCTCCCGGTGTCACGAAGCGGGTTTCGACGGCATCGGTTTCCGCCTGTTCGTCCAGCGAGACGACCGAGAGGCTGAAATCCTGCGCCGCGGTGCCTTTCGGTGCCTGCACATAGATGCGCACGGTCTGCGTTGCATCGGCCGGCACGTCGACGTCGATGGTGCGGGCCGCATCCTCGTTCGCCATGGTGTCGGACCACATGGTGGCGCCTTCCAGCCCTTCGATCCCCACACGCATCTCGCGCGGGCGTGCTTCCATGTTGCGCAGCTTGACCGTGTAGTTGTTGCGCACCGAACCATCGCTCATCAGCATGTAGGGCGGATTGCGATCAGGCGCAGCGTTGATTTCGGTATGGCTGCGCGCGCCAAGGGCAAACAGCAGGCCAAGGCCGATGCCGGCCCAGACGAAGAAATACAGCACAGAGCGCGGACGCAGGATCTTCTTCCACGTCGGGCGATGGTCCTGGCCTCTTTTCTCGCCTTCGGAATCCTCCAAGGTTAGATAGTCGATCAGCCCGCGCGGACGGCCGACCTCGTCCATCACCCGGTCGCAGGCATCGATGCACAACGCACAGGTGATGCAGGAAATGTCGGGGCCCTTGCGGATGTCCCACCCGGTGGGGCACACGGCCACGCACTGGTTGCAGTCGATGCAGTCGCCGTATTCGCCGGGATTCTTCTCTGCCTTCTTCACGCTGCCGCGCGGTTCGCCGCGCCAGTCCTTGTAGGTGACGGTCAGCGACTTTTCGTCCATCATTGCGGTCTGGATGCGCGGCCAGGGGCACATGTAGATGCACACCTGTTCGCGCATGAAGCCGCCGAAGATGAAGGTGGTGGCCGTCAGGATGCCCACCGTGGCATAGGCGACGAAGGGCGCCTGGAGCGACCAGAATTCGCGCACCAGCGTTGGAGCATCGGCGAAGTACATGATCCACGCGCCGCCGGTCCAGAAGGCGATGACGAGGTAGATCGCCCACTTGAACAGCCGCCGCGCGATCTTGCCTGCCGTCCACGGCGCAGCATCCAGCCGCATGCGCTTGTTGCGATCACCGTCCACGAAACGGTCGACGTGCTGAAACAGGTCGGTCCACACCGTCTGCGGACAGGCGTAGCCGCACCAGGCACGACCCACCATGGAGGTGACGAGGAAGAGCCCAATCCCGGCCATGATCAGCAATCCGGCGACGAAATAGAATTCGTGCGGCCAGATCTCGATGTTGAACATGTAGAACCGCCGATTGGCCAGGTCGATCAGCACCGCCTGGTCGGGCGCATAGGGCCCACGGTCCCAGCGAATCCATGGCGTACCGTAGTAGATCGCCAGCGTGACGATCATGATAAGCCACTTGAACCGACGGTAGAAGCCGTCGATGCGCTGGGGGTGGACCTTCTTGCGGGCCTGGTAGGTGCCTAAAAGGCTGTGGTGCAGTTCAGGATCAGGACTGTTCATCGACTTGTACCTCGGGTTCTACGGCGACCTCTGCAAGGTCTTCGCCTCCCCCGAGCGAGTGGACATAGGCGGCCAGCATCTTGATGGTGACCGGATCCAGGCGATCCTCCCACTTGGGCATCATGCCCATGCGCGGGTTGAGGATCTGGCTGGCGATGGCTTCACGGCTGCTCCCCCGCAGCCAGATCGCATCGGAAAGGTTGGGCGCGCCGAATTCGCGCAGGCCGGTACCATCGGTGCCGTGGCAGATGGCGCAGTTCTGCGCGAACAGTTCCGCACCCTGGGCATTCGGCTGGGCCTGACCGCTGAGCGACAGCACGTGATCGATCGTAGCCTCCACTTGCCCGGCATCGAGGATGCCATCGAAGCTGGGCATGGCGCTGGTGCGCGTTTCGGGATCGCCCTGCTGGCGGATGCCGTGGACCAGCGTGTACTGGATGGCGTCGATATCGCCGCCCCACAGCCAGTCGTCGTCGTTGAGGTTGGGATAGCCCAGTTCCTGGCTGCCCGCAGCGCCCGAGCCGTGGCACTGGATGCAATTAACCTGGAAGGCGGCGCGGCCACCGGCAACCGCCTGCTGCATCAGGCCAGGGTTGTCGACGAGCTGGTTCAGCGGCGTGGCAGCGATTTCCTCGCGCACGGCGGCGCGCGATTCATCGGCAAGGCGCATTTCCTCGGCCAGCTGGCCGCGGCTGGTCCAGCCGAGCACACCTTCGGTTCCCTTCTCGATCAGCGGCCAGGCCGGGAACAGGATGACGTAGCCAAGCGCCCAGATGACGGTGGCATAGAAGGTCCACAGCCACCAGCGGGGCAGCGGCGTGTTAAGCTCCTCGATGCCGTCCCATTCGTGGCCGACAAATTCGGTGCCAGTGGGTTCGTCGACGCGCTTGTTACCCATCGTTCTCGTCCTTGAAAATCATGTTTGCAGCATCGCGGTGGTGGCGCCTTGCGCTGGGGCGGAATGCCCAGAGCGCAAACCCCAGCCACAGCAGCACCATGGCCAGCAGGCCCCAGCTGTCGGCCAGTTCCCGCATGAAGTGGTAGATCTCGGGATCGTTCACCGGCCGGTCTCCGTTGCCAGCTCTTCCTGCGCGGCGGCACTGTTCACGTCGACCAGCGTGCCGAGCATCTGGAGGTAGGCGACAAGCGCGTCCATTTCCGTGATGCGGGACGGGTCGCCATCGAAATCACGCACCTGCGCGCCGGGATAGCGTTCCTCCAGGTCTCCTGCCGCCACGTCCGGATCGGCCTGGGCGACTAGGTCCTGCTCGGCCAGCTCCACGTCTTCATCCGAATAGGGGACACCGACGATCTGCAACGTGCGCAGGGTTTCCTCCACGTCAGGCACGTGCAGTGTGTTGTCGGCCAGGAAACCGTACTGCGGCATGATGCTTTCGGGCACCACGGCCTGCGGATTGGTCAGATGCTGCACGTGCCATTCGTCCGAATAGCGACCGCCCACGCGCGCCAGGTCGGGCCCGGTACGCTTGGAACCCCACTGGAACGGGTGGTCGTACATGCTTTCCGCTGCCAGCGAGTAGTGGCCATAGCGCTCCACCTCGTCGCGGAACGGACGGATCATCTGGCTGTGGCAGACATAGCAACCTTCGCGGATGTAGATGTCGCGCCCGGCCTGTTCCAGCGGAGTGTAGGGGCGCATGCCCTCCACTTCCTCGATCGTGTTGTCGATCCAGAACAGCGGAGCGATTTCGACGATCCCGCCGATCGCCACCGTCACCAGCGCCGCAGCGCCCAGCAGGGTTATGTTGCGTTCCAGCTTGGCATGGCCCTTCACCGTTGCTGCGACATCGGGCGGCGTTTCGGAGAGCGGCGGTGCGGACTTGGGTTCGTTTTCAGTAGTCATGTCCGTAGCTTTCATTCGGCGGGAACGGCGACGGCGGGGCGATCGGCCTCTTCGTCGTACGGAGTTTCGGTCATCGGGGCTTCGCTGCGCAGCTTGCCGGCGATGGTCATCCAGACGTTGACCACCATGATGACGGCACCCGACAGGTAGAGCACGCCGCCGAGGGCACGCAGCATGTACATCGGGTGCAGTGCGGCGACGGTGTCGACGAAGCTGTTCACCAGGTAGCCGGTGTTGGGGTCGTATTCGCGCCACATCAGGCCCTGGGTCACGCCCGCCACCCACATGCTGGCAGCGTAGAACACGATGCCCACGGTCGCGAGCCAGAAGTGCCAGTTGACCATGCGCAGGCTGTAGAGACGCTCACGCTTCCACAGGCGCGGAACGAGGAAGTAGACTGCGGCAAAGGTGATCATGCCGTTCCAGCCCAGTGCGCCGGAGTGCACGTGGCCAATGGTCCAGTCGGTGTAGTGCGAGAGGCTGTTCACGCTCTTGATCGACAGCATCGGTCCTTCGAAGGTGCTCATGCCGTAGAAGGCCAGCGCCATCACCATCATGCGGATGATCGGATCGGTGCGGATCTTGTCCCAAGCGCCGTTCAGCGTCATCAGGCCGTTGATCATGCCGCCCCAGCTGGGCATCCACAGCATGATCGAGAAGACCATGCCCAGCGTCTGCGCCCAGTCGGGCAGCGCGGTATAGTGCAGGTGGTGCGGCCCCGCCCAGATGTACAGGAAGATCAGCGACCAGAAGTGGATGATCGACAGCCGGTAGGAATAGACCGGGCGTTCGGCCTGTTTCGGGACGAAGTAGTACATCATGGCAAGGAAGCCGGCGGTCAGGAAAAAGCCCACCGCATTGTGGCCGTACCACCACTGCGTCAGCGCGTCCTGCACGCCGGAGAACAGCGAATAGCTCTTCGCGCCGAGGAAGCTGACCGGCACCGCCAGGTTGTTGACGATGTGCAGCATGGCAATGGTCAGGATGAAGGCGAGGTAGAACCAGTTGGCCACGTAGATGTGCGGTTCCTTGCGCTTCACGATGGTGCCCACGAACACCAGCAGGTAGGCCACCCAGACGATGGTCAGCCACAGGTCCACGTACCATTCGGGCTCGGCATATTCGCGGCTCTGCGTGACGCCCAGCAGGTAACCGGTGGCCGCCAGCACGATGAACAGCTGGTAGCCCCAGAACACGAAGCGGGCGAGGCCTGGAAAAGCCAGCCGCGCGCGGCAGGTGCGCTGCACGACATAGAAGCTGGTGGCGATCAGCGCGTTGCCGCCAAAGGCAAAGATCACCGCGCTGGTGTGCAGCGGGCGGACGCGACCGAAGTTCAGGTAGGGTTCGAAGTTCAGCTCCGGCCAGACCAGCTGCAGGGCGATGAACAGGCCCGCGGCGAAGCCGGCGATGCCCCAGAACACGGTGGCGATAACGCCCCAGCGTACCGGATCATCGTCATACCGCGATTCATCCGCCGGCATGCGCAGCACGTCGCGCGTCCTGGCGTCGAATTCGGTGGTCCACACCGATGCGACCAAGCCGATGAAGGCAGCGATCGAAACGATCAGCATGTGTACGGAGAATAAACTGTCATGCGCATTGGCCAGCGCGGCCAGGCAGAACAGGAGGATGGCGAACCAGATACCGGTCCTAGTGAGTGTTGCGTCCATGATTCGATCCCTTGAGAACGGCCCGTCTCTGCGTCGGTTCAGCATGGGACGCGTTGATCCACGTCAAAAACAACATTTCCGTGAAAAGAAATATTAGTTCGCGAAAATTGCGTTCGATCAAAGCCCCCAAACCGGGATGCTCGCACATATCCTCCCGCCGCGAAAGGGGTCACGAATCGGACGGACCGCCGCGGCGATGATGGAGAAGTTTAAATGAAGAATGCTATGGTTTCGAAGGCGTGTGGAGTTGCCATCGCCGCTGCTGCCGGACTGGCTGCGCTGCCTGCCGCTGCGCAGGAAGCCGGAGATATCCAGGTAAAGGTGCTGGCCACTGCCGTGCTGCCCGATGGTGAAATCGACCAGGTCAACCTGGATCTCGTCGGCCTT
Source organism: uncultured Erythrobacter sp. (assembly GCA_913055155.1). Classification (GTDB taxonomy): domain Bacteria; phylum Pseudomonadota; class Alphaproteobacteria; order Sphingomonadales; family Sphingomonadaceae; genus Alteraurantiacibacter. Next base: position 56,114 of record CAJXJR010000011.1, read on the forward strand.
CCCGCAGGCACCCAGACCGAAGCGAACGACAATGTCGTGCCGACGGTTGCGATCGAGTACTTCGTCGCCGACAATTTCTCGATCGAGACGATCTGCTGCGTAACCCAGCACGATGTCGATGCGGTTGCCGGCGCACCGGGCGCGGAGCTCGTTTCCGACGCCCTGTTGCTGCCTGCCACCGTGACCGGCAAGCTGCACATCGATGCCGGCGGCATTCGCCCCTATGTCGGCGCAGGCGTCGCCTACTTCATCTGGCTGGATGACGAACCGGGCGCCGCCGCCGTTGCCCTTGGTGCCGACGACTTCTCTCTCAGCGACGAATTCGGCTTCGTGCTGCAGGCCGGTGTCGACGTGCCGGTCAGCGAAAGCCTGTTCCTGTCGGCCGATGCCAAGCGCTACTTCATCGGCACCACGGCGACCTGGTTCGCCAACGGCACGCCGGTGATCCAGACCGAACACAACCTCGATCCGTGGGTTGTCAGCGCAGGCGTTGGCTTCCGCTTCTGATGAAGGTGGCGGGCCGGGTTCACCCGGCCCCGTCGCCAATCTGGCCGGTCAGCCGGCAATATCCTGCAGCGCCGTTCGGTCGATGATGTCGACCGAGCGGCGCGTCGGCAATCCGATCACGCCATCGCGCTTGAGCATGGTCATCTGGCGGCTGACCGTTTCGATCGTAAGCCCCAGAACATCGGCAATCTGCTGGCGAGAGAACGGGAGGTCGAAGGACTTGAGCGGCATTCCCGGCACGTGATCGCAGCCGGTTTCCACCAGCCTGTCGGACATTTCCAGCAGGAAGGTCGCGACCTTCTCCTGCGCGGTCTTGCGCGACAGCAGCACCATCCATTTGCGCGTCCGGTCCAGTTCACCCAGCGTGCGTTCCAGCAGCTTGTGCTCCAGCTTGGGATGCTCCGAAGCGAAGCGGTCGAAATCGGCCCTGGCGAACACGCAGACGCGGGCTTCGGTCAACGCGGTAACCGAATGGCCCGCAGCCCCGGCAAACGGCCTGCCGATGAAATCCGCCGGATAGACCACGCCGACGATCTGCTCGCGCCCGTCCTCGGTGGCAGACGACAGCTTCAGCACGCCTTCGATCACGTTGGCGACGAGAACCGATTCGTCCCCTTCCCAGATCAGCGCCTCCCCCGGCTGCAGGGTACGGCGACGGCCCATCGTGTTGAGCGTCTCAAGCTCGCTGGATTCGAGCCCGGCACAGATCGCACGGTTGCGAACAAGACATGTGTCACACGCAGACATTCGCTCTCGGTAACACTTGCTTCGCCATGCCTCAATCGCTGAAAATGCGTCGCAAGGGCAATTTTTCGCTGCATTCTCGTCTTGCGAACTTGGCTTGGCCTTCCTTCATCCGCAGGATGCGCGGGTAGCAACCAAGGGAGAGAGATGGCAGCATGAACCGGATTGGTCCGCCGCGAATGAAGCCTTGGGCATTTCCGGCCGCCGGCTTGCTTGTGCTTGTCGCCTGTGCGGAGCAGCCTTCCGGAGCCGACGGCACGGCACCTGCCGCCCAGCGCCAATGCGGCGTAGCGGACGACAGACCCGTGGCGCTGCCCGGCGGCACTTTCCCGATGGGGCAGATGGACGTCTATCCGGGCGAGGAAGGTCCCGTGCGCACAACAACGGTGGGCGCATTCTGGATCGACCCGTACGAAGTCACCAATCGCCAGTTCGCGCAGTTCGTGGAGGCGACGGGCCATGTCACGCTGGCGGAAAAGCCCGTCGATCCGGCGCTGTTCGCCGTGCCCGAGGACCAGATCCCGCCTGACATGCTGCTGCCGGGTTCTGCCGTGTTCGTGGCGCCTGAATCGCCGAGCAGTCGCTACGCCGACTGGTGGCAATACCTGCCCGGCGCCAACTGGATGAAGCCCTACGGTCCAGAAGGCCCCGATTTCGAGCCGGAAGAGCCTGTCGTCCACCTCGCCTACGCGGACATGGAAGCCTATGCCCGGTGGCGCGGCGGGCGCCTGCCGACCGAAGCCGAGTGGGAATACGCCGCCCGCGCCGGGCAGGACAACTATACCGACCAGCCGACCGAGGCGAACAGCTGGCAGGGTGTGTTCCCCACCTTCAACGACGAAAGCGACGGCTACCGCGATATCGCCCCTGTCGGCTGCTACCGGCCCAATGCCTTTGGCCTTTACGACATGATCGGCAACGTCTGGGAAATGACCAGCGACTTCTACCGCCCCGGCCACGACCCCGACGATACCGACAATCCGCGCGGCCCCGGCGAAAACGCCGCCTACGATCCGCTAAACCCCGATTTCCCGTCACGCGTTACCAAGGGCGGCAGCTACCTGTGCGCGCCCAACTATTGCCGCCGCTATCGCCCGGCTGCGCGGATCGGGCGCGAGCCGGCGCTGGGCGCCAGCAATGTCGGCTTTCGCCTGGTCTACGACGAAGCGCCTGCAGGTTCGCCGGATTCACCCGCAGGCTGATCCGCGCCTTCGTCTCCACCGCGTCCGAACCAGCGCTTGATCCGGTCCACGGCACGCATCTGCAGGATAGCAAGCGCGGGCACCAGCAGCTGCTGCATCACCGTGCCGAACAGGATGCCGAAACCCAGGCTGGCCGACATCGGGATCAGGAACTGGGCCTGCAGGTTGGTCTCGAACGTGATCGGCGCCACGCCCAGGAAGGTGGTGATCGCGGTCAGGATGATCGGGCGGAAACGCGACTTGGCGGCATCGATGATGGCGGCCTTGCGCTCCATCCCGTTGCCGAGGTTCTCGTTCATGAAGTCGATCATCACGAGGCCACCGTTCACCACCACGCCCGACAGCGCAATGACACCGAACAGCGATACCAGACCCAGCGGGATGCCCAGCAAGAGGTGGCCGATCAGCGCACCGATCATGCCAAAGGGGATCGCCGCCATGATGATGAAGGGTTGCACATAGGATCGGAACGGGATCGCCAGCAGGGCATAGATGCCCGCCAGCGCCAGCACGAACGCGCTGCCGATATCGCCGAAGCTTTCCTGCTGCTGTTCCTGCTCGCCGCCGAATGCGAACTGCAGGCCGGGATAGTCGGCAGCGATGCCGGGCAGAACCTCATTCGACAGCAGGGTGGCCATTTCCTGGCTGGTGACGACATCGGTATCGAGATCGGCCGTGACCGTGTGGATGCGGAAGCCGTCCTCGCGCTGGATCGAGGTGGGGGCGTTGGAGATCGAAATGTCGGCCAGGCTGGACAGCGGCACCTGCCCACCGGGTACGCGCACCCGGTAATTGCCGATATCAGGCAGCGAATTGCGTTGTTCCTCCGGAAGGCGGACGTAGATGCGCACGTCCTCGCGCCCACGCTGCACGCGCACCGCCTCTGCGCCGAAGAAGGCGGCGCGCACCTGCGCGGCCAGGTCCTGCAAGGTAATGCCCAGCGTGCGCGCCGAGGGCTTGAGGACCAGGTCGACCTGGCGCACGCCGTCGTCCTGGTCGCTTTCGATGTCATAGGTACCTGCGACCCGACCAAGTTCCGCCATCAACCGGTCGGTCGCCTCTTCCAGCACCTCACGATCGGGATGCGAAACGCGCACGTTCACCGGCGCGCCGGCGGAAATCAGGCTGGTGCTGATGGAGATCGAACGCGCTTCGGTCACCTGGCCCATTTCCTCGCGCCAGGCCTGCTCGAAATCGGTCGCGGTAAAGTCGCGGTCTGCCGAGGCGATCAGGCCGATCTGCACGTTGGCGACATTGGGTTGCAGCGTCTGGCTGCTGTTGATCGGGTTGGCGCCCGAGGCGATCAGGCCAATGGTGGTGTAGGAGGATTCGAAGATATCGTCGTAGCCCTCCTCCTCGTCGGAGAAGCGCTCGAGCGCGCGCTCGGCCGCGGCTTCGATCCGCCCCGTCACCACCGCCGTACGCTCGATCGAGGTGCCAGCGGGCATTTCGATGGAGGCAGAGACCACGTCGGCCTCGATCTCGGGGAAGAAGGCCACCTTGATGATGCCGCCCGGCACCAGTGCCACGATCACGATCAGCAAGGCGACCGCGCCCGACAGAACCAGATAGGGCATGTCGACGGCGAAGTTGAGCCCGCGATCCAGCGGCCCGTCGATAAAGGCCTGCAAGCGGCGATCGAAACCCCTTTGCACCTTTTCGAAGGCGGCCAGCACGCGGTTTGTCGTATGCGTGCCGGCGGCAGGCAGGTGGCTGAGGTGGAAAGGCAGGATCAGCAGCGCCTCGACCAGCGACAGGCCAAGCACGGCAATCACCACCAGCGGAATGTCGGCAAGCACCTTGCCGATCACGCCGCCCACGACCAGCAGTGGCGAGAACGCGACAATGGTGGTGGCGACCGCGAAGATTACCGGCACCCTCACCCGCTGCGCCCCGGCAATAGCAGCGCCAAGGCCGGATCGGCCACGCTCGCGTTCGGAATAGATGTTCTCGCCCACCACCACGGCATCGTCGACCACCAGGCCCAGTGCCACGATGAAGCCGAACAGTGAGAACATGTTGATGCTGGTGCCCATGAGCGCGATGACATAGATCGCGCCGACAAAGGTCGCGCCAATGCCGATGGCCGTCCAGAAGGCCAGCCGCACGTCGAGGAACAGCGTAAGCGCGGCCAGCACCAGCACCAGGCCGATAGCGGCGTTCTTCAACAGCAGCGACAGGCGATCGTTGAACAGTTCGGAACTGTCGTCCCAGATGGCATAGCTGACACCGGGTGGCAGGACGCGCGCGGAATCCTCCTCCAGATAGGTCATTGCCGCTTCGGCCACGTCCAGCACGCGTTCGTCGGACGTACGGTAGACATCGACGAAGGCGGCAGGCTGGCCGTTGAAGCGGGTGATAAGATCGTTGTCCTCGAACCCGTCGGTGATCGTCGCCACGTCACCCAGACGCAGGATCGTGCCATCGGGCCGGGTGCGCAGGACGATGTTCTCGAAATCCTGCTGGTCGTAATTCTGCCCCACGGTGCGCACGCGCACCTGTTCCTGCTCGGTCTCCACCGATCCGGCCGGACTGTCGAGGCTGCTTTGCGCGACGATGCGGGAAACGTCGGTCAGCGACAGGCCCAGTGCCTGCAGGCGTTCCTGCGGCACGTCGATAAAAACCTGGTACTGCCGCACCGCGCTGGTCTCGACATAGCTGATCTCGGGCAAGGCCGAGAGCGCGTCTTCCAGCTGGTAGGCAGTTTCCTTCAGCGTGCGCTCGGGCACCTCGCCATACAGGGCGATGCGCATCACGCTCTGGCGCGTGGTGTTCTCGCGGATGTCGGGCTCCTCGGCATCCAGCGGGAAGGTCTGGATCTGGTCGACTTCGCTTTTCACGTCGTCCAGCGCGCGGTCGATATCGGCCCCGGTTTCCAGCTCCACGCGCACGGTGCCCACGCCCTCTGCGGCGATGCCGACCACCTTCTTCACGTCGTCGATGGCCTGCACCGATTCCTCGATCTTCTGGACGATCGATTCCTCGACTTCCTCGGGCGTGGCGCCGGGATAGGCCACGGTGACAGTGATGGTGTCCTGGCTGATCTCGGGGAACACCTCCTGCGCGATGCGGGTGTAGGCGGCGTATCCGGCCACCAGCATGAACACCATCAGCAGGTTCGCTGCCACGCCGTTGCGCGCCATGAAGGCGATCACGCCCTTACGGTCGCGGGCACGCTCCTGCGTCGGGTGGCCGAACCGGTCGCGCGGCGCCTCTTCGCCCGAACCTGGGGGGAAGGCTCCCTCGGTCACTGCGCGTCGCCCTCGCCCTCACCTTCGCCCTGGCCGGCATCGGCACCCTCGCCTTCGCGGCGTAGCGGCATGCCATCCACCGGCGTGCGCAGCGGGCTGGTGATCACACGGCCGCCCGCGCCCAGATCGCTAGCCGTGACATAGGCAAAGGCGTCCGTTCGCTGGAGCACGTCTACCGGCACGATCTGCAACTTGCCGCCGCGCAGCACCCAGACCTGGTTATCGGGCCGCAGGGCTTGCAGCGGAATGCGGGCGAACGGCTGGGCACTGCCGCCGGTAATGGCGGCGCTGACGAAGCTGCCCAGCAGCAGCGGCGGTGGCGCGGCGGTCGCCGCATCGCCGTTGGCAGCGGGCTCGCCGCCGCTCATCGGGTTGGGCACCCGCAGGAAAACGTCGATGGTGCGCGTTTCGGGATCGAGGATGGGGTCTACGCGGTCGACATAGGCGCTCCAGCGATAGGCATGGCCGCCATAGTCCAGCGTGACTTCGGCAGGCACGCGCGTACGCCCGGCTTCGAACAGCGCGGGCACCAGCACGGCTTCGGCCTCCGTCAGCGAAATGCGCACTTCGTAACTGGCACTGGCCACCAGCGAGCCGAGCGACTGGCCCGGCTGCACCAGCGTACCAACAGAGGCGCTTTCGCTGCGCACGATCCCGGCGAAGGGCGAGCGAACGACGGTGCGCGACAGCGCCAGCCGGGCATCGGCCAGCTGCGCCTCGGCCCGTTCGCGCGCGGCCTGGGCGGATCGCAATTGCGGCTCACGCGTAGCCAGCACGTTGGCATCCGCACTTTCGGGAGAGACGGATTCGGGCGCGGCGCTGCCCAGCCCCTCGGGCGGCAGGATGCGCGCGGCATAGTCGTTGGCGTCGATCGAACGACTCAGCTCGGCGCGCGTGGCCTGGCGATCGGCGAAACGCTCCAGCTCGGCAGCGGCGATCGCCATTTCTTCCTGCGCCTGCAGCACGGCGACATCCTGCGCGGCGATATCGGCCTGCGCGCTGCGCACGCGGTTGTTGTAATCGGACGGGTCGATGCGGAACAGCACGGCGCCGGACGGAACGCGGTTGCCTTCCTTGAAGGCCGGATTGACGTAGACGAGCCTGCCGGAAACCTCCGCCCCCAGCGTCACCTCCTCCAGCGGCTGGACCGTGCCCGTACCGAAGACCTCGATCGCCCCGGCGGAAACTTCGTATGGCACCGTCTGCACCAGCGGCACGATCTCGGGCGCCTCCTGTTCTTCCGGCTGGGGCCGCAGGACGATCATCAGCGCGGCAACCGCAATTGCACCGACCAGGAGCAGGATCGCCCACTTTGCCTGCTTGCTCATTCGCTCATGTCCTCTTCGGTTTGGCTGAACCAGTCGCCGCCCAGCGCGCGGTGTACGCCCAGCCGCGCCAGGGCGACGTCGCGCCCGGCTGACGACAGGCTGCTTTCCACCTGCAGGTAGCTGCGCAGGGCATCGAGATAGCCGGTGTAGTCGCCCACGCCCGATCGATACCGGCGTGCCTGCAGGTCCAGCGTGGCGCGCGCTTCCTCGGCTTGCGCGGCAATCAGGCGATATCGCTGGCGTTGTTCCTCGTAGGCGTCGATGGCAACCGTGGCTTCGCGATAGGCGCCCAGCACGGCGTTGCCATAGGCTGCCGCCGCCTCGTCATAGGTCGCGCGCGCTGCCGCGACATTGGCGGAAATGCGCCCGCCATCGAAAATCGGCGCGACAAGGTTGGAGGCGAGCGAGAGCAGCCAGTTCTGGCCTACATCGAAGGCAGCGCCGGGATTGGCCCCTTGCGTGCCGGTGCTGGACGACAGGCGCAGCGCGGGGAATCGCTCCGCCCGGCGCGCACCGATGCGCAGCCGCGCAGCCTCCAACCTTTGCCAGCTGGCAGCGACATCCGGGCGCTGAGCCAGCAGGTCCGCCGGCAAGCCTGCAGGAACCGGATCGAACACCAGCTGTGGCAGCAACGGCCGGTCGAGCGAGACGGACAGGCCTTCGGGATATTCCGCCAGCAGCACTGCCAGCCGCCCTTCGGCATTGCTCAGCGCCACTTCGCGCTGCGGCAGGCTGGCCTCCAGGCTGCGCAGCTGCTCGCGCACCTGGTAGAGCTCGAAACTCTGCGCCAGCCCGCGCAGGTAGCGGTCTTCGGTGCGGTCCGCACGCTCGCTCAGCACGTCGACGCTTTGCAGCGTGGTGGCGATCTGGAAGCGGGCATCGACAATGTCGAAATAGGCAGAGATCACTTCCGCCGCCGTGGCCAGACGAACGGCGCGCAGGTCCTGCTCGGCGGCAACGGCATCGGCGCGGGCTGCGCCAAGATCGTTACGAACGCGGCTGAACAGGTCGATCTCGTAGGACGCGGCGAGGCCCAGCGTGTAGTTCTCGTTGGTGATGCGTGTCGGCGCGCCGGGGAAATTGGCGAAGGCACCACCGGCCACCGGAGTATCGGAATAGTTGGAGCCGGCGCTGGCTTCCAGCCCTGGCAGCAGCCCGGCCCGCGCCACCCGCGCCTGGGCGCTGGCCCGCTGTGCCCGGGCAACGGCTTGTGCGATATCGAGGTTGGCATCCAGCGCGCGATCGACCAGCCCGTCGAGCACCGGGTCCTGGAAACCCTGCCACCAGGCCACCGGGCGATAGTCGCCTTCGACCTCGGCAACGGGAAAGGCTTGCGGCATTTGGGATACCACGGCGGGTGCTTCTTCCTGCGGTGCAAGCGACATGCATCCGGCCAGGGCCAGCATCATGCTTGCCGAAAACAGGCTTGAAACCCTCATGCCTCACCTCCCGTCAGCAGGGCGCGGGCAGACTGTTCGAGCTGGTTGAGCAGCATCCTGCGGGTGGCCGCATCGAACTTTCCAGACCCCATCAGCAGGCCCAGCGACGCACGCGAATGGCGCAGCGTGATGGCCATGCCGAACAGGAACACGGTAACGGCCTTGGCCTCTTCCTCTGCCAGGTCCGGGCGCACGATGGCCACCTGGCGCGAAAGGTTTTCTATCATCGGCAGGATCTTGGCCTGCATCAGCTTCAGCACTTCGGGAGACGGGTCCTGCTGTTCGCGCCCGATGAACAGGGCAAAGGGTGCGCTGCGGTCGCTAAGCATGAATTCGCCGGTAGACCGGATCATCGCGCACATCGCGTCGATGCGCTGTCCGGGCGTGGCATCTTCGCCCAGCGGTTCCAGTAAATCCGCGCCCAGCAATTCGTGCAGGTGATCGAAGATGTGTTCCGCCGCCGCGAGGTAGAGGCCTTCCTTGCCACCGAAGTGATAGGTGATCGACGACATCGGCGTATCGACGGCTGCGGCAATCTCGCGCGTGCCGACGCCATCGAAACCGCGTTTGCCGAATCGTTCGATCGCTGCATGGATAAGCCGCTCGCGCATCCCGCACGGCTATTCGTTCGACTGAACAAAAACAAGTGGCCTTTTGGCCATGAACAAGCGCCCTTGCCCTTTACAGTTGCTGGAAACGGCTTCGCCTAACAGGTTGTAAAAAAGGTGCTCGTACAGCCCAGGTACGCGATCACGCCGGGCGCGGCTTCACGTTTCGCCTGTTCGATCCAGTCGTGGTAATAGCCCACGTCGGTGAATATCCGGGCGGTCTCGGCCAGACCGCAGCCCGCGCCCCACGACACCAGGCCCACCAGCTGGCGCTGCCCCCGATCGTTGCGGATCAGCGGTCCACCACTGTCGCCCTTGCATGCATCCACGCCGGCATTGTTGCCTGCGCAAAGCTGCCCGGGCTCGATCCTGACGCCGGACAAGCTGCCGGTGTTGCCGCATGTCGCGGGATCTCGCATGTACAACTCACCGCCCAGCAGCTCGCGCGAATAGCGCTGCAGTTCACGGTTATCCCCCCGAATGGCACTGGCATCGTGCGTCACGCCGGTGATGCCCCAGCCGGACATTTCCATCGGCGTCGTGAACGTGGCGCTGCGGTTGGCCGTGTCGGGAACCCGCGCTTCCTGCACGCGGGGAATGTCCACGCTGGCCGAGAGGCGCAGCAAGGCGATGTCGTGGCGCCAGTTATCGGCCCTGCCCCGGTAATCCGCGTGCACCACGGCCCCGGTAACGTGGTATTGCCACCCGCCACCATCGGCGCGGTTCGATCCCAACCGCACGCGCATCAGCTGCTGCAGCTGGACTGCGCTCCAGCCCTCGATGCAGTGGGCAGCGGTCAGCACCCAACGATCGCCGATGAACACGCCGCCGCAGATGTGCCGCCGTTCCCAGCCTGGCCGGTTGAGTCCCAGTTGCTGGCGTTCCTCGCGCAGCAGCGTCGGGGTCTGGAACAAGGCCAGTCCGGCTTCCGAGCGGATCAGTTGTGCTTGCCATGGCGCATCGCTGATGTGGATCGGCAGCGCGTTGGTCATGAACTGGGTGGTCGGGTGCCAGTCTTCCATGAAAGCCAGCGTCGCAGGATCGCACGGCGGAGAGTCGAACTGCGTTTCCGATCCATCGGCGGACTGCTCGACATGATAGGCCTGCGGTCCGGGATAGGGCGGGTACGGACAGGCGCCATATTGCCCCGCGACCAGCAGTGACCACGCCACTTCGCCGTAGGAGACCTCGCCCGTGTAATCCATCAGCGTGCCCCACCTGCGGGGGAACTTGCTAGTGCCGCGCTCTATCAGGATTTCCCGCCCCGCGTCCGGCAGGTAGTCGAGGAAGCCGATGAATGCGCGCGCAGCCTCCGGCGAGCTTTCGGTCAGCGCAGCAGCAAGGATACCGCGTTCACCAACCTCCATCCGGTCCGAGAAATCAAGCAGGGCGTTGCGCTCCTGCCGATAAAGCATGGCGTAGAAAGCTTGGAAGCCCAGCTGCTCGTCCGGATGCAGCTCGGCCATGATGGCGCCGTATACGCGCCGTTCGTAATACTCGTCGGCGGACCAGTCGGGATCGCCGACGAAGTCGGTGTCGTAGACGATCTGCGCGTCCTGCGCCTGCATCGTTTCGTCAGGCGGCGGATCTTCCTGCACCTGCGCATAGGCTGGCGAGGCGGCTGCTAAGGCCAGCGCAGCGGCTGCAAGGGTGGCAAGGCGCCTTGGCATGTCAGTGGCCCGTGCAGCGGAAGGCATCTTTCATGAAACCTCCCGCGCACATGGCCCCTACCCCGCTCAGTCGCGGCTGGGCGTCGGCCCGTCGGGATCGCCGCTGGGCGACGTCTCTACAGGCGTTTCCGGACCATCGGGCAAGTCGCCGGACTCTTCGGCAGGCGCTTCGCCTTCCATTTCATCCCCGGCACCCATGTCGTCTGCCGCAGCCGGAGCAGCGGCCTCTTCTTCCATGGCCGTTTCGTCTTCCATCGCGGCGTCATCGCCTGCACCCTCGGCGCAGGCGGCAAGGCCAAGCGACGCAGCACCAACAAGGCTGGCCAGTAAGAGCTTCTTCATCGTGTATCCCCCTTCCGGATGTCGGCAATCCCGCCCTCAGGCAAGGCCGAGACGGTCAAGGATTGCCGCAAATCGCGGGGCTTGTCGAATCCCGTCCAGCATCGGGTCCACGCCGGTGCGCCCGAGGCCGGGATCGCCTTGCTCCAGTCCGGCCTCCAGCGCATCCAGCGCCCGTTCGTTTTCGCCCCACATCGCAAACACTTGCGCCTGCTGGTACAGGCTGTTGTCGCCATAGGCCTCCACCAGTTCGGCAATGCGCGCTTCGCCTGCCGCCGGACCGTCGAGCCGGTACTCCACCATCGCCAAGCCGGGCAGGCGCCCGAGATCGCGCGATTCCTGCGCATAATATTCGCGCGCGGCAGGCAGGTCGTCTTCGAGCAAGGCCATGTCGCCCTGCAGGCGCCAGGCCGTGCTGACCTGATCGTTCAGCGACAGCGCGGCCTGCACGTTGGCGAGGGCACTTTCGAAATCGCCGGCGAGGTAGTCGATGAAGGCGGCGGAGCGGAACACCTGGGCGTTGAGCGGATCAAGGCGCATGGCCCGCGCCGAGGCCTCGCGGGCCTGCACGAAATCGCCGATATAGGCTTCGAACTGGGCATAGGCGCCGAGGATCTGGGCATTGCCGAAGCCCAGTTCGAAACTGGTCTGGTAAGGCTCTCGCGCGCCGCGGAAATCGAGGTCGTACTGGCGGATCAGCCCCAGCGCGGCGTGCCCTTCGGGTGCCAGCGGCTCCAGCTCTATGGCGCGCAGGGCCAGCTCCTCTGCCCGCTCACGCAGCTGCACCAGTTCTTCCCCGCTGGCGTGTGACGCAGCCACCAGCGCCATCGACCAGCCATAAGTGGCGTAGCCCACGGCGTAATCGGGATCGATAGTCACCGCCTCTTCGAATTCGTCCAGCGCCCGGCGATCGCTCTCTTCGCTGGCGGCAAGGCGGATCAGCGCCAGGCCCTGCAGGTAATGGTCCAGCGCTTCGCTGTTGCTTGTCCCGCCGGGTCGCTCGGTAACCAGCACGCCGCCTTGCTGCGTCGAAAACAGTTCGTCCACTACGCGCGTCGCCAGTTCGCTCTGCAGTTCCAACGTATTGGCAGGGTCGCGTTCGAATGCCTGCGACCACACCTCGAACCCGCTGGCGACGTCCACCAGCCGCGCAGTGATACGCAGCAGGTCGGCAGAGCGGCGCACCGATCCCTCCAGCACATAGGCGACGCCCAGCCGCTCGGCCACGTCGGCCATGTCGTCGCCCGCTTCCTCGAACAGGCGCGAGGATGTTTCGGCGGCGACCAGCAGTTGCCGGTTGAGGCTGAGGGTGACGCGCAATTCCTCCGCCAGCCCGGCGGAGAGGTAGTCCTGCTCCGGGTCACCGCTGAGGTTACGGAACGGAAGCACGGCGATGCTGTTGGTTTCCGCCTCGCTGCCGAACAGGCCGCGATCCCACACCGCATAACCGCCTGCCATGGCCAAGGCTGCAGTCGCCGCCGCAGCCAGCGCACCGCGCCGCGAAATCCCGCCTTTCGCCAAGGCAGGCGTGGCAGGCACGGATTCGGGCTTGCGCCCGTGCAAGGCCGTAACCGCTGCCACCAGCTGTTGCGCGACCGGGTCGCTCGCCTTGCCGTTCCAACCTGAGAAATCCAGCGCCTGGAACTGGCGGAAACCCAGCGGCGCCGTGCTGCCGTCCAGCGACACGGGGACAAGGCACTTGCGGTCGCGCCCGCTCATCGCTTCGTCGCGCACCCAGTTCGACCCGGTGGAGGTCTGCGTCCACAGCACCACCACGGCTTCCGCGCTTTCCAGCGCCTGTTCCGTGGTATCGAGATACTGCGTGCCGGGCGCTAGCTGGCCATCCCACCACACGGTGAAACCGGCCTGTTCCAGCAGGTCTATGACACGCCGCGCCGCGGGCTGGTCGGCGCGGGAATAGCTGACGAAGACGCTCGTCGCCGCGGCGTCGTCTCCTGCCTGCTGTTCCTCGTTCATGCCTGGCCCCTTGAAGAGCGACCCACTGACAATGCTACACCTTGCCGCGGGCCATGGTCAAAAGCCGAATGGTGCATCATGCCGGCAGCGAAATGTGCTTGGCACTGAACACCGCCTGCCAGTTTTCCAGCTCTTCCAGCACGATTTCGTCCACCTGATGGGCAAGCGCGCTTACCGGGCCGTAGCTGATTGCGCGATCGGGCGAGGCCAGCAGCAAGGCGATGCGCTCGGCCACGCCTTGCAGCTTGCCTGCCGTCACATCGGAAATGGCTGCGAACCGTTCGAAATCGGCAAAGAAGCGGATGCCCGCGATGCTGGCGCCCAGCGTGGGAAAGGCGATGCCGAGGAAGGTCAGCCACAGCGAAACCGAGCCCGGCCAACTGTAAGGCAGCAACCCCAGCCCGGCGCCCAGTTTCAGCAGCAGGTAGATCGACACCGAGACGATCGCGAGCACGAAGAGGATTTCGGCAAAGTGATCCAGCCGGTGATCGACCTTGCGCAGGCGGCGGGCCTTGGCCCGGTGATAGTCGCGCTGCCCCTCGACATGCGGCAGCAGCAGCTTTTCCAGCACCGCGCGCAGGTAATGGTGATCGAGCGCCAGATCGGGCAGCCCGGCAAAGCGCAGGGTGTGGCGGGCATATTGCTCGGGCCAGGCACGATCGGCAGATCCCGGCCACTTGCCCGTTGGCCTGAACACGCCCAGCGCCAGCATGATGGGGCCGTGCCGCAAGTATTCGGCAACGCGCCGCGTCTCGAACCAGCGGGCGTGCCAGGCGTATCTCTTGCCGATCAGCGTGATGGCGACGATCGATGCCAGCAACGCCAGTTCGATCCCGGCAAAGATCCATTTCTGCTCCGCCAGGCCTAGCGGCAGGTAGGCCGCGCCCAGGATCACCGCGAGCGCGGCCAGCACGAAGTTGAGGCACATGCCGCTGCGGTAGGCATCCGACAGGCGGCTGGAAATGCCATCGGCCCAGGCGAACTGCGGCAGGATGGTGGAAGCGACGCGGCTGACCTGTTCATCGTCCAACCGGTTGAGGCTGCGCATGGTGCCAATGGTCTTGTTGCCACTGCCTTCGACGATCTCGTCGGGCTGTTCGTACCGGGTTACCAGAGCGCCGCTGTCGCCGCCCAGCACCTTCTCCAGGCCGCGATAGAGCGTCCAGATGCGGCTGCTGCTGCGGTGCCAACGCTCGCTTTGCAGCGGTGTTGCGGCATCCTGCGCACGGGCACCGATGGCCGCCTCTATCACCGCTTCCAGCGAATGGACGCTGGCCGCTGGCGGATTGGCGATTTCTTCCGGGCGCGTGAGGATGCGCCAGTCCTCGGGCTCGGCCGGGTCGATCAGCAGCACCGGCGTGCCGCTGGCCAGTGCGGCGTGCGCGGTGTGGCCAGTGCCGCCGATCAGGTTGCAGACCTTGCAGTCCCACACCGCGATCAGCAGGTCCGCACGTTCGAACATCACGCGGCCTGCCAGTGCCACGCGGTCGCTGCTTTGTGCTTCGAAGGCCCGGCGTTTGGCCGGGTCCTGCGGATCGGCAAGCATGGCCAGGAATATTGCGGCAATCTCCTCGTCGCGCTCTGCCAGTTCGAAGCACCGCGCCCGTTCCGTCAGCGTGCGCAGGCGCGACAGGCGCGCGGCCACGGCAGGATCGGCAACTTCGCCGTCCGCCAGCATGGCGCGCGTATCGTCCAGAGAGGCTGGCTGGATGTTGATGGCCGCGTTCAGCGCCTTGCCGAAGGGCAGCGGGGCCACCAGCCGCCAGCCGCGATCCAGCGCCAGCTGCGCGGTGGTCTGGTCGATGCCCTCTGCCAGCAGGTTGTACAGCCGCACCGGGCCAAGGTCTTCCGAAACGCCCGGCAGGTTGCCCGCGATCCGGTCGAACAGGTCTGCCAGCACGGCTTCGACGCGGCCCAGGCTGGCTTCCAGCGCATCGTTGGTGTGGCGGTGTCCGGTCACCGCCAGCGACAGGTGGCGCCTGGCCTGCGCGGGGCGCGCGGTCGTCATCGGCCAAGTCCTTCGCTTGTCAGCCCGCTCCCGGCCATCAGCACGCGTCCGTCCAAAGCACTGCCCCCGCTGTCTGCTTGGCGAAGGTATAGGTGGTGCACGCAAAATGGAAACTCTCAGCCCTCCAGACCGCGCCATTGCCCCCAGCCTTTTGCTTTGGCAGCGCAGACGTGCTGTTCCAGCACCTGCCTCCACGCGGCAGGGCCTCTGGCGAAGCCATGCGGCTGGCGCGCGAAGGCAATGGCAAACGACCGCGCAATTTTCTGCTGGCGGCACTCGCCTTCAGCGAACGCAGCGACTCGCCGGCCCTGCAGACGGAGATTGCCTTCCGCCTCGCGCCGGTTTCCGCCACGCTGCCGCTGCGCCCCAACGCCCGATCCGCCCGACCGGCGCGCAGTACCACGGTGCGCCCGCTGGAATTCTTGCGCTAGCGACCTCAGGCTGCCGCGTAGAGCAGCCGGCCCTCGCCCAGCAGTTCCAGCACGTCGCCGATCTCGCTCTGCTCGAATGCGAAACAGCCAAGGCTGCGCCCCACCCGGCCGGTATTGCGGGCCATGGCTTCGTCGACATAGCTGGCACCGTGGATCACGATGGCGCGATCGAAGGCGCGGTCGTTTTCCGGCTCCAGCCCGTGCAGGCGGCGCGAGCGACCGTGCTTGCCGACATAGGCCTGTCCGGTCAGGTAGCTGCCGCGCGACGAGGCGTTGGAGCCCGGCACGTTGGAAAACCGCTCGGCAAAGCCGCTGTTGGCAGGGTCCGAGCCGCGCCCGTGCGAGACGAGGTACGACTTGGTGATTTCGCCCGCCTCGACATCGGCGATGTGAAAGCGGTATTCACGCGAATGGGCAGTATAGTCGGCAATGCCGATGCGGTCGGCAAAGGCGATGCGATCGCGGTGGCGTTCAAGCGCGGTCAAGGCCTCGCCCAGTACACCTTCGGGCGGCGTGGTTGTCGGCACCACGGGCGCGGAAGTAGGGTCGAGCGGAAGCTGTCGTGCTGGTGCGGCAAGCGTTTGCGGCGTAATCAGTGCGCCGCCGGTCGCCAGCGAAGCGCCAAGGAAGGCGCGTCGTGAGATTTTCATGTCTTACGATCCCAAATTATATTATATTTTTCTAATATAGGAACGATGATGCTCCTGAAAACCGTAATGAGACCGGGTGAGTAATGCTCAAGACGATCTGCACCGCTATTCTGCTGGCCATTTGCGCGGTTCCTGCGGCCGCCCAGCAAAGCGCCCACTGGTCTCCCGATGACCTAACCATCTTGGATCGCTGGATAAATGCAGCGCCTGGCGAAGGCCTGCCACTTCTTTCAACAGCCGATCTGGACGCCGCGCGCGAACGATCCGACCAGGAGGCGATAGATTCGCAGGCCAATGCCCTGGCCCTGCGGCTGGCGCGCATGCACCTGCTGGGCAATTCCGGGCAATCGCAGCGCAGCGGCTGGCATATCGTCGATACCGACCAGGACCTGGCAATCGAGGACATGCTGCAATTCGCGGTCAGGAACGATACGCTGGGCACTTTCTTTGCCCTTATGCGCCCGCGCCATCGCGAATATTCGGCGCTGCTGACCGCCTACCAGGCCGAGACCGACCCCGACCGGCGCCGCACCATTGCCCTCAACATGGAACGCTGGCGCTGGATGCCGCGCGACCTTGGCGAGGACTATGTGCTGGTCAACGCCGCCCGCTTCGAGGCGGACATGTGGCGCGATGGACAGCACGTCGGCACCTGGCGCGTAATCGTGGGCAAGCGCAGCACGCCAACGCCCGTGTTCAAGGCCACGATCGAAGGCGTGGTTCTGAACCCCTGGTGGGAAATCCCCACCAGCATCGTGCGCGAAAGCGTGGGGGCGCTGGTGCGCAACAATCCCGCTGCGGCGCGCGCGCGCGGATACGTTGTGCAGAACGGGCGCTATCGCCAGCGCCCCGGACCCAACAACGCGCTGGGGCAGATGAAGCTGGTGATGCCCAACCCCTATTCGGTGTACATGCACGATACGCCCAACCGGAACCTGTTCGAAGAGGACGTGCGCAGCTTCAGCCACGGCTGCATCCGCACCGGCGATGCCATCGGCTATGCCACCACGCTGCTGGAAGGCGTGGCCACGCGCGAGGAAGTGGACGTGATCCTGGAATCGCGCGAGACGACCACCCTCAGGATTGCCGAGCCGATGCCGGTCTATGTCACCTATTTCACCGCCGTTAGCGATGGCCTTGGCGGTGCACTGCTGCTGGACGATATCTACAACCGCGACGGCGCGATCCGGGTTTCGGCGCTGCGAGCGCCCGCGCGCATCTCCGCTCGTGCGGAAGGCCTGGGGCCACGCGCGGACATGCTGGCGCAACAGTCGCTCTATGCAGCGACACCGCAACCGCTGAGCCAGTGCTGAGGCAAGGGACTGCGTGAGCGTGCCGGACGAGCTCCAACTGGACGGGCGCAGGGTCGCCGTCTCCAGCCGCGACAAGGGGCTGTTCCCCTGCGGGATCACCAAGGGCGAGCTGATCGACTATTACGTGCGCGTGGCCCCGCACATGCTGCCGCATACGCGCCACCGCGCGCTTACCATGCATCGCTTTCCCGACGGGATCGACCAGCCCGGCTTCTTCCAGAAGCACATGCCGGACTATTTCCCCGCGTGGATTTCGCGCACGCAGATGGCAAAGGAAGGCGGCACCGTGGTGCACGTGGTAGCCGATGATGCTGCCACCCTAGCCTACATTGCCAACCAGAGCTGCATCACCCCGCACCTGGCGCTGGCGACAAGCGATAGGCCGCATCATCCTGACCGACTGGTGATCGACCTCGATCCTTCCGACAACGATTTCGGCAAGGTGCAGGAAAGTGCCGCCGCGCTGAAGCAGGCGCTGGATGCTCTGGGCCTCACCACCTTCGTGCAGACGACAGGCTCGCGCGGGCTGCATATCCTCCTCCCTCTGGAGCCGAACGCAGACTTCGACACGGTCCGCGCATGGCTGCGCGACTTTGCTGCCGGCTGCGTAGAGGAAGCGCCAACGCTGATGACGCTGGAAATGTCCAAGGCGAAACGCGGCGACCGGGTGTTCGTCGACACCTTGCGCAATGCCTATGGCCAGACTGCGGTCGCGCCCTACGCCGTGCGGGCCCGCGATCACGCCCCCGTCGCTACGCCGCTGCGCTGGGACGAGGCGCTGTCGTCCGGCATGTCCGCCGGGAAATACACGATCGCATCGATCTTTCGCCGACTGGCGCAGGTGGATGATCCGTGGGCGGATTTCTTCCAGACCACAAATACACTGCCGCTTTAGCAAGGTAGCGAGATTGACAATGCCCGGCTGCGACAGCATCCTCGCGCCGGAAGGTTGGGAGACTGGGGTCGCAGGTATGAAAGACAGCACAAACAGCAATCGCCGCTTTGGCCGCGCCGCATTGGCAGGCTGCGCCGCCATCGCGCTGGCCGCGATCCCGGCCTACCAGCTGGTCGCGCAACAGGATGCGCCAAGTGCCACCGATCTGTTCTGGGGCGAGCTGCACCTGCACTCCAACCACTCGCTGGATGCCTACATCACCGATAACACCACGGTGACGCCGGACATGGCCTATCGCTATGCCCGCGGCATCCCGATCGAGCAGCCGGGGCTGGACCGCAAGGTGCAGATCCGCCGCCCGCTGGATTTCATGGCCGTCACCGACCATGCCGAGATGATGGGCCTGTTCACCCTGCTCAACCGCGCCGACGAGACGCTGCTGTCCACCCCGTGGGGCAGGCGAGCCATGGCCGCGCACGTGCGCGATCCGGGCCGCAACGGCGCGATGAGCGTGACCGGCGCGGGCATGTCCGGCCCGCCGGGTCCGGACGAGGCCGAGATGATGAGCCAGATCCAGTCCGACGCGGTGCGCTCCGCAGCATGGAGCGTGGAGATCGAGGCGGCAGAGCGCAATTACGTGCCCGGCACCTTCACCACGCTGTTCGGCTGGGAATGGTCGTCCGTTGTCGATGGCGGCAAGAACCTGCACCGCATCGTGCTGGCCAATACCGACGGCGAAGGCGCGTCCGGCTTCATCCCCTATTCCAGTCAGGACAGCCAGCGCCCGGAAGACCTGTGGTCGTGGATGTCGGCCACGCGAGATCGCACGGGGATCGATTTCATCGCCATCCCGCACAATTCGAATATCTCGGGCGGGCTGATGTTCCAGATGACCGACAGCGACGGTGAGCCGATCTCCGCCGCCTATGCCCGCGCGCGCCAGCTGTGGGAGCCGCTGGTGGAAGTGACGCAGGCCAAGGGTACTTCGGAAGTGCATCCCGAGATTGCGCCCTACGACGAGTTCGCCGAGTTCGAGATCCGCCGCAAGCTGCTGATCGGCACGCCCACGCCTGCCGATGCCGGCGACTATGCCCGGTCCGCCCTGCTGCGCGGGTTGCAGATCCAGGAACGCACCGGCGTCAATCCCTACAACTTCGGCATGATCGGATCGACCGACAGCCACACCGGCCTATCCTCGGTGCAGGAAAGCGATTTCTACGGCAAGCTGGTGTCCGACATTCCGCTGAGCGAGCACGTGCTGGGCCCGCGCCCGGTAATCTTCCCGGCGTGGGAAATGGGCGCATCGGGCCGCGTGGCGGCATGGGCCACCGAGAACACCCGCGAAGGCATCTTCGCCGCGCTCCGGCGCAAGGAAGTCTACGCCACCACCGGCACGCGCATTGCCCTGCGCATGTTCGGCGGGTTCAATTTCACTGCTGCCGATGCCGATGCCCGCGATATCGCCGCAGTCGGCTATGCCCGCGGCATTCCCATGGGCGGCGACCTGACCGCGGCGCCTGCCGGGCGCGCACCCAGCCTGCTGATCCACGCGGCAAGGGACCCCCTGAGCGGCAACCTCGACCGGGTGCAGGTTGTTAAAGGCTGGGTGGACGAAGATGGCGAAGCGCACGAGCGGATCTACAACGTCGTCTGGTCGGATGACCGCCAGCTCGACGCTGATGGCAACCTGCCCGCTGTGGGCAACACCGTGGACCTTGCAACCGGCCTCTACACCAACACCATCGGCGCGGTGCAACTGGCGACCGTGTGGCAGGACCCCGATTTCGACCCGGACCAGGCTGCCTTCTACTACGTGCGCGTGCTGGAAATCCCCACGCCCCGCCACTCGCTGCTCGATGCCATCGCGCTGGGCATCGATGTGGAGGAAACCGGCCAGCCAGCGACGATTCAGGAACGCGCCTATTCCTCGCCCATCTGGTATACCCCGGCGCGGTAGGGCGGCGCGCTAGATGGCCCTGATCCGCAAGCTCCTGAAGGAGCCGCTGACCCATTTCGTGCTGCTGGGCGGGCTGCTGTTTGCAGTCTACGCCGCGCTCAACCCGCGTGACACGCTGGATGCCTCCTCACGCGTCATCACGGTGGACCGCGAGGCGCTGCTCACCTTCCTGCAATACCGCAATTCCGCCTTTGAGCCGGGCTATTTCGAAGCCCAGTACGACGCCATGAGCGACGAGCAGCTGGCCGAACTGGCGGAGAGCTACGTGCGCGAGGAAGCCATGGCGCGCGAGGCCCGCGCGCTGGGCCTGGACGAGAATGACTACGTGATCCGACGGCGGCTGGTGCAGAAGATCGAATACCTCGTCGCCGGTGCCGAGCTGGAGCCCGAACCGCCGACCGAGGCGGAACTGCGCGCGTATTATGACGAGCACAGGGACGATTTCACCCAGGACGCCGAATACACCTTCACCCACGTCTTCATCGATGCGGAAAAGGACCACCCCGGCGGCATGCTGGCAGAGGCACAGCGGCTCCTTGCACAGCTGCGCGCCCGCGATGCAGGTTTCAACGATGCCCCCGGCTACAGCGATCGCTTCCCCTACCAGCGCAATTTCGTGCGCCAGTACCTGCGCCCCGTTGCCCAGGTGTTCGGCCCGGATTTCGCCGCGCAGCTGGCCACCTTGCAGCCGTCGGACAACTGGCAGGGCCCGCTCAGTTCCACCTTCGGCCTGCACCTCGTGCTGTTCACCGACCGCAGCGAAGCACGCACGCCCGACTTCGAGGAAGTGCGTGCGCAGGTGCTGGCAGCGGTGGAGGAAGATCGCCGCATCGCGACGCGCGAAACGCTGCTGGACGAGCTCGTCGACCAGTACGACGTGCGCTATGTCGACGTGCCCACGGGCGATGCCGGCTGATGGGGCGGCTGGCCCGCCTGTGCTGGCTCCTGGCCCTCTTGGGTGCCCTTGTGCCCCTGTTGCCAGCACAGGCGCACGATGCGCGCCCGGTATCGGTGCAGATCAGGGAACTGCCGGGTGATCGCTATGCCCTGCGAGTGCGCACGCCGGGCACTGTCGCGCTCGACAACCGTCCGCAATTGCTGCCGCCCGACATTTGCACCCCCATCACCATCGGCGACGATGCCGAAGCAAGCGAAACCAGCGGCAGCGTGCTCCACTGCCCCGGCGGGGTGGAAGGACAGACGTTTCGCCTCGCCTTCCCGATCTACAACCCTTCGCTCTCCACGCTCTACCGGCTCGACCGCCTCGAGGGCGCTCCGCTGACCGCCCTGCTGCCGCCCAACGAAGCCAGCTGGACGGTGCCGCAAGCGCCATCGCCGTTCGAAGTGGCAGGAGACTATTTTCACCTGGGCATGCAGCACATTTTCGGCGGGATCGACCACCTGCTGTTCGTGCTCGGCCTGCTGGTGATCGCGGGGACATGGCGCCGTTCGTTGCTGGCGCTGACGGGCTTTACCGTGGCCCACTCCATCACCCTAGCCCTGTCGACGCTGGACCTGGTGCGCCTCGCCGCCCCGCCGGTGGAAGCCGCCATCGCCCTGTCGATCCTGTTCCTTGCGGTCGAGATCCTGCGCGGCGACAGATCGAGCCTTACCTATCGCCATCCCACCGTGGTGGCATCGCTGTTCGGCCTGCTGCACGGCTTCGGCTTTGCCAGCGTGCTGCGCGAGATCGGCGTGCCGGGGGACGAGATCGCAGTGGCCCTGCTGTCGTTCAACGTGGGCGTGGAAGCGGGACAGGTGGTGTTCGTGGCCGCCTGCCTTGCCGTGGCCGCATCGGCACGGTGGCTCGCCCGCCACTGGCCGCGCCTGGAACACGCGGTGAAGCCGCGGACAGCCATCATGGCCACGGCCTATGTGCTGGGGACGATATCGGTGTTCTGGCTGTTCGAGCGGGTCAGCAACTTCGCCTAAGCCGGAAGGCAGGCTTTTCGGACACGCCGAGCGCGACCGGCCAGCGGCTTTGGCGCGCCCTCGGGGCAGCCAGCCGCACGCCCGACACAATGAAAATTCTGCCGCTCGTTGACAGCGGTCAATTTGAATTTTAGCATTCGCTAATATACTGGGAACTTGCGTGAACCATGCGACAATAAATGGGTAACAGAGAGGGCGAGAATATGAGAAAGCTGAACAAGAGAGTGGCCTTGGCGACCAGTGCCTCGGCGCTTTCATTATGCATTGCCGGCACAGCGCTGGCCCAGGCATCACAAACGGTTGTGCCTGGGGAAGACTTGCCTCCTGACGCTACACTGGAAGAGGGTGAAACCGAACAGACCGGCATTACGACCGTCTCCAGCCCCAACGCGAATTCCTATGTTGTCAGCGTGCCGACCGGCACCTTCGTGCAACGTCTGGCGATCGAAGAAGAAGAAGGCGGAACCGAACCCGCTATCACCACCGCAGACGTCGCGGATCCGATCACGCTGAACCTCGTCAACAACGGTTCACTGACAATCCTTGCAGATGCAACGGCAACGTCGGATGGAACGCAGCCGAACACTTCGGCCGACGCCCAGGTCGAGGATGGCGTCAGCCAAATCCTGACTGCACCCAACGCCGATCTGGCGATCTACCTCGGCAACAACGGCTCGCTGGCGATCGGCGCAGTTGCCGATGCGAGCGGCAGCGCCGAAGAAGGTTCGGTGGATGCGACGGCGAATGCCAGCGTGATCGGCGGCCTGCACCAGGAAGCCACCGTCGAAGGTGGCGGTGACGGTACCGCTCATGTCGTTGGCGAGAATACCGGCACCTACGACGTCTACGCCAATGCCTCGGCTACCGCCGATGGTAACGCGGCGGCGGAGTCCACGGTGCAGGAAGCACTGTTCATGCGCGCGCAGGCCAATGGTGCGGGCGATGGCGCTGTCACCACCGATTACAGCAATTCCGGCAGCTTCACCGTTGCAAGCGACGCGACCTCCACGAGCAGCGACAGCAATGCCTACGCCCAGGCCAGTGCGGGCGGCGGCGAGCACGGCCTCGTTCACGTTCGCGGCGCCGCCAACGGCGTGGGCGTGGACACCTCCGATGTCACCTTCACGAATGAAAGTGGCGGCACGATCGACGTATCGGCAGATGCCACGGCCACTGCTCCGGGCTACGCCGAAGCTGTTGCAACCGGCGGCGACGTCTTCTCGGAAAACCATGACGACAAGGGCGGCGGCATTGTGCTGAAGGCACAGGCGAGCGGCCAGGACGATGGCGACATGACTGCCGCACTGGTTAACAACGGTGCGATGGCCTTCAGCTACGATGCGACGGCCACTTCCACTGGCGAGCCTGTGGTTGAAGAGCCCGACACGATCGCTCCCGAACTCGTGATGGCACCCGAACTCGGCGCCCTTGCGATAAGCTCCACGAACGGTGCGATCCATCAGATCGTGGAAGCCGGTGGCCCGGAAAGCTTCCTCGATCGCACTGGCGTTGCCACACTCGACAACGTCGGCAGCGTGTCCTTCGATGCTTCAGCCACCGCCACCTCCAACGCCTTCAGCGAGGCGCTTGCCAGTATCGGCGGCGCCGTGGTGCAGCAGGCGGAGATGAGCGGCACCGCGACGCTCGACTTCGACAACTCGGGCTCGTTTGCAGTCGGTGTGAATGCCGTGGCTGACGGGGTCTCCAGTCTTGCCGTGGCCGAAGCCCTTGGCGTCGCGCAGGAAATGCTGGCAACCGTCGCGGCGAACTCGGTGGTCGCCAACAGCGGCGATTTTGCTGTCGATGCCAGCGCCACCGCGCACGGCACCGAAGCTGCCTTCGCCGGTTCGGAAGCCATCGGCTTCACCGTCACGGCAGAACCGCTGTCGGTCGATGCCTCGAACAGCGGTGATTTCACCATTACCGCCACCTCCACGTCGGACGGCTTCGCCGAAGCCTTCGCCGGTGGTCTGGGCTTCTTTGCCGATATCGACCCGACCCAGCTTCCGGCTGAAGAAGGCGGCGGCGGCCAGGGCCAAGGTGGCGGTGGCGGCGGCCACGAGGAAGAAGAGCCGGACGATCCGTGGGAAGGCTGGACCAATGCCCTTGCCGGCACGGTGACCAACTCCGGCACGATCGACGTGACGGCTACCGCGCTGGGCGGCGACCTTTCAGGCGGCATCATGGTGCCGGTGGGTGTCACCACGCAGGACGTGGCCGATCCCAATGCCTTTGCCGAAGCGATCGGGCTGTATTTCGACAGCGTGACCAACACCATGACCGTCACCAACACCGGCACGCTCAGCGTGACCGCGATTACGGACGGTGGCCGGTCGCAGGCGTTCGGCATCCAGGTCGAGACCTTCGACGATTCGCCGATCCTTCCGGGCGAGGAAGACGTCATGTCGATCGTCAACGACGGCGGCACCATCATCGCGCGCGTCAGCACCGATGGCGGGGCAACGTTCCAGCACGGCACCGCGGTCGATCTTTCCGAGGCGCCGGTTCCGGTGGACCTCGCCTTTACCGGCATGAGCCACGTCTATGGTGACATCGTGCTGACCGAAGATGACACCGTGACCGTCTCTGGCGGCACGCTGTTCCTCGACGGCACGGTCAATCCGTTCGTCGAGACCAACGGTATCGATACCGCGACGCTGACCGCCAGCATCGATCACGACCTGATCGCTGCAGCCGGCCCCGTCGGTCCGCTGATCGGCACGATGACGGTGGCCAGCGACGGTACGTTGTTCCTGGACGACCAGCCCAACAACAACCCGTCCTACAGCGGTCCGGCCTCGGTCAACGTGAACAGCTTCACCATCGCTCCCGGTGGTACGCTGGCACTGCAACTGCCCAGCCAGACGCTGGCGGCGGATGCCCAGGTGGCCTACCCCTATGTCAATGCCAACACGGCCGACATTACGGACGGCAACCTCGTTGCCTCGCTCAACACGCCGAACGGCCTGTATGATGACGTCTACTTCTTCGACGATATCATCGACGCCGGCACGCTGACGGGCACTTTCGCTTCCACGACGACCAACACCGGATCGATCTTCCTCGATCCGCTGGCGATCTACGACGATCTCGACAACGTCGACCTGTCGGTGACGCGCGTGGCTTTCGGCGACGGGCGCTTCAGCCTCAACCCGAACCAGCAGTCCGCTGCCAACGGCATCGAGGGTGTCTATTCGCCCACGATGACCGGCCCGTTTGCCGACATGATGGCGGAAATGTTCCTGATGAGCGATCCGAACGACTACCGTTCGGCTCTCAGCAGCCTGCACGGGGCGCAGTATGCAACCTACCTGCAGTCGCTCGGCTGGATGGGCGCCCGCTTCAACGGCCTGCTGGCGGATCAGGGCGGCTGTGCCGCGCTGATGCTGACCGACGGTTCGCTGTCGTGCCGCCGCGAAACCAGCGCCGGCATCTGGGCAACCGTCAACGTCGCTTCGGAGGATATCGATACCGATCCGGCACAGGATTCGAGTGGCCTGAGCGGCGACCAGTTCTACGCCGCAGCCGGTTTCGACTTCACCGTGGGTGACTACGGCGTGATCGGTATCGGTGGTGGCTATGTCCAGAACGATGCCGATTTCGACCTTTGGGGCGGATCGATCAATTCGGACGGCTTCCAGGTCGGTGCCTATGCCGCATACGATCCGGGCACCTTCTACATCAAGGCTGCCGGCAGCTATTCCGAGCTGAGCGGCGATTCCGTTCGCACCGTTACGGTCGGCAGCATCAGTGCCCCGGCCGCGGCGACTCCGGATTCCAACATCTGGTCCGCCGGGGCTGAGATCGGCTATCGCCTGCCCATCGGCGGCGCCACGCTGACGCCTTACGGTGCCCTGGACTATGTCTCGGCAGAGCTGGAAGGCTTTACCGAAACGGGCCTGCACCCGGGTGTGCTGACGGTCTACGACGCCGAGGACGACTACGTGACGAGCGAGCTCGGCCTGAAGCTGGGCCTGCCGATGGGGGACTTCTTCCCCGAGGCACGGGTCGGCTGGCGTCACCAGTTCGAGGATGCGCCGACCAGCTTCCTGGCATCCTATGCCCTGCAGCCGGGTTCGACCTTCTCGATCCTGGGTCCGCAGCGTGAGGAAGATGCCATTGCGGCCGGTTTCGACCTGGCAATTGCCCTTGGTGACAATGCCGCCCTGCGCTTCGGCTACGAAGGCTGGATGGGCGACCTGCACCAGGTGCATTCGGGCACGGCAACGCTGAGGTTCATGTTCGGTGGCGAGGAAGCCCCGCCGCCGCCTCCGCCCCCGCCGCCGCCTCCGCCGCCGCCGCCTCCTCCGCCCCCGCCGCCTCCGCCGCCGCCGCCGCCGCCTCCGCCGCCGGCTCCGGTCTGCGAGCAGGGACCGTACATCGTGTTCTTCGACTGGGATCAGTCGGACATCACGCCCGAAGCGGCCACCGTGCTCAACTCCGCCATCACCGCCTATGGTGACTGCGGTACGGCAGCGATCATGCTGGCTGGCCACGCCGACCGTTCGGGTCCGGCAGACTACAACGTCGGCCTGTCGGAGCGTCGCAACGAATCGGTGCAGGCCTACCTCACCGCTCGCGGTATCCCGGCGTCGCGCATCTCCAGCGAAGCCTTCGGCGAAAGCATGCCCCGCGTGCCGACCGCCGACGGCGTGCGCGAACTGCAGAACCGCCGCGTGGAAATCACCTACGGCCCCGGTTCAGGCAACTAATCGGGCGCTCGGGCAACTAAGCCCTGCCCGACCACGGGAAACGAAGGGGCCGGGGGAGCAATCCCCCGGCCCCTTTGCTTGGTGCGGAATACCCGAGTCGAGAGCAGCGCCGCCGTGCGACAGGCAGCAGGCCACGAAGCCGTCCTGACCCGCGAGCGCGAATGACTGCGCGGTCGGCTAGACCTTGGCGAGAGCCTGCATCACCGACCTGGCGATGGCGCGATAGGTCTCGGCAATGGCGTTGTCGTTTCCGGCAAGGACGATGGGCGTGCCCGCTTCGGCGTTCTGCATGATCGCCGGATTGAGCGGGATTTCGCCGAGCACCTCGATGCCCTTCTCCTTGGCCGTCGCCACGGCGCCGCCGTGGCCGAACACGTCGGTGCTTTCCCCGCAATGCGGGCAGACGAACTGGCTCATGTTCTCGATCATGCCGAGCACGGGAATGTCCATCTGCGCGAACATGTCATAGGCCTTGCGGGCATCGATCAGGGCAATGTCCTGCGGGGTGGAGACCAGCACCGCACCATCGACGGGCACCGTCTGCACCAGGCTGAGCTGCGCATCGCCGGTGCCGGGCGGCAGGTCCACCACCAGCACGTCGATCTCGCCGTCCTCGTCCCAGGCGACGCCTTGCAGCAATTGCTGGATCGCCCCGATCACCATCGGCCCGCGCCAGATCGTGGCGCGGTCTTCGGGCACAAGGTGGCCCATGGAGATTGCCTTGATCCCATGGCGCGTAACCGGGCGGATACGATCGTCCGGCGTGAAGTCGGGCCTTGCCCCCTCGCCCAGCATCTTGGGTACGCTGGGGCCGTATATGTCGGCATCAAGGATCGCGACGTTGAGGCCGCTCTGCGCCAGCGCGAGGACCAGGTTCACCGATGTGGTGGACTTGCCCACCCCGCCCTTGCCACTGGCAACGGCCACGATCTTGTTCACGCCCGCCAGCGGCTTTGCCGGTGGCGGCTTGGGCGGCGGCACGGCCTGGCGCGGGCTGGAAGGTTCCTTCGCCGGACCTTCGCGGTGGGCAGTCAGCGCGATGCGCGCTTCCTTTACGCCCGCGAGCTTGGAAACGGCGACTTCGCATTCCTTGCCCGCCACTTCCATGGCATCCAGCGTCTTGGGATCGATGGCGAGGATGACGGTGACACTGCCATCCTTCACGCTGACCGATTCCACCACGCCAGAGGCGATCATGTCCGTGCCGGTGACCGGATTCATCACCGTGCCCAGCGCATCGCGTACGCGTTTTTCCGTCAATGGTCTTAGCATGTTGGGGCCTTAAACTGCCTGTTCGCCGTAGAAGAGCGTGACGGCGTGCTTCGCCTCGGCAAAGAACAGCCAGCGCTCGGTCGTCACGCCAATCTGGCATGCGAATACCGCCACAAGCAACAGCAGCATCTGCGCCAGCGGTGCCGTAAGCAGTGCGGTCAGCAGCAGGCAGGCCAGCGGCACCGCGAAGCCCAGCGCGATGGCGATGCGGCGCAGCTTGGCAGCATGCTTGCGGGCGATGCGGAAGCCCATTTCGCGCAGCAGGTAGTTGTCCTGGTCGTGCGGGCTGGCGCTGAGTTCGACCTTGCCGAGGTGCCCAAGGCCGGTGGCGGTGCCCGCCGTGCTGACCGCCGGGGCGGAATGGATGTGCTGCCAGTAGAGCAGCTTCACCACCAGGCCGAGCACCAGCATGACGGCAGCGATGATCGTCACCACCTGCGCGGCTTCAAAGGCCCCCAGCAGGGCCAGAAGGAAGGCGAGGATCACCGCACCGTTCATCGGGCCGAGCACAAGGTAGCCCGCCACGGTCCAGCCGTTGTGCCAGGCCGGAATGGTGCGCAGCGAGCCGTAGATCATCGAAGTGGTGTAGATCGTTACCAGGCTCATCGCCGCGCCGACCACGCCGATCATGGCAGCGGTCTGCGCGGGCGCCAGGGCAAAGATCCAGGTCAGCGCGAACAGGCCCAGCGGCACGAAAGCCAGCACTGCCGCCACGCCTTCGCGCGAAAGCCAGCTGGACCGCCACTGCGAAAACGCGCGCCAGGCACGCTCGGGATGGCCGAGGTGGAAGGTGGACGACAGCAGGCCGGCGGTAACCAGCCCAAGCCCCAGCCCGAAGGCGATGAAGCCGAAAAGCATGTCGCCCGGCAGCATGCCCATCACGGCGAGCACGGCCAGCCAGACCAGCAGGCCGTAACCTGCGCCGGATGCCGTGGTGAAGAAGATGACGGATTTCGCGGGATGCATGTCAGCTCAGCACCTTGTCGACCCAGCGCGCGATCAGCCCCGCGCCGTCGGTGGATTCATCTGCGTGTTTCAGCATGCGCGGCGCCTTGTCGCTGTCGCGGCCATCCTGCCGCGGGCGCGGCGGCAGGTACTTGTTGACCGGCTTCGTCTCTTGCTCAGGCATCAGGTCATAGCCCTGCCGCGCGGCGACCAGTTTCGACACTTCGCTGTCCGGATCGCCAAGGTCGCCGAAACTGCGCGCGCCTGCCGGGCAGGTGGAAACGCACGCGGGCACGCGGCTCTCCTCGGGCAGGTTCTCGTTGTAGATCTTGTCGATACACAGCGTACATTTCTTCATCACGCCTTCGTTCTCGTCGTACTCGCGGGCGCCATAGGGGCAGGCCCAGCTGCAAAGCTTGCAGCCGATGCAGGTTTTCTCGTTGACGAGGACGATGCCGTCTTCCTCGCGCTTGTAGCTGGCGCCGGTGGGGCACACGGTAACGCAGGGCGCATCCTCGCAGTGCAGGCACGAGCGGGGGAAGTGCACGGTCTGCCCGCGGCCCTGCTCGTCGGTCGTCTCGAAGGTGTGGATGCGGTTGAGCCACACGCCGTCGGGCTTCTTGCCGTAGGGGTCGTAGTCGGTCAGCGGGGCAGACTTGCCGCTGGTATTCCATTCCTTGCAGTTCACCGCACAGGCATGGCAGCCGACGCAGATATCAAGGTCGATGACGAGGCCCAGTTTCTTCGCGGTGGGCTGTGCGGGAAGGCTGGTCATGCCTCTTCCTCCACCCGGTTGCCGCGGCCCTTGCGGATGCCGGGAATATTCTGCGCATTGGCGCCGCGCTGGCCGATGAAGTCGTGCAACTCGGCCTTGCCACCCTTGTCCTCACCCTTCAGGCCCTTGCCGTATTCCAGCGGACCTTCCTGCCCGGTGAAACGCTTGGCCGTGGCCTCGAACATCGGCTCGGTCTCGCCCGCCTCGTGCGGGGCGCACTTCACCAGCCGCACGCGCAGGTCGTACCACGCCGCCTGCCCGGTGACGGGATCGGAGTTGGAATAAGCGGGCGAGCCCTTTTCGGGCAGCAGCATCTCGGTGATGATGTGGTTGAGGAGGAAGCCCTTGGTGAATTCCGGGCTGTCCTTGTCGAGGCCCCAGGCCCCCTTTCGCTTGCCGATGGCGTTCCACGTCCACACCACATCGGGATTGACGCCGGTGACGAGACGAACCTGCGCCTTCACCCGGCCGCGCGAATTCTCGATCCACACCCAGTCGTCGTCGACAAGGTCATGCTTCGCGGCAAGGTCGCGGTGCAGGTGCAGCTTGTTGGCATTGGTGATCTGCCGCAGCCAGGCGTTCTGGCTGCCCCAGCTGTGGTACATGTGCATGGGCCGCTGCGACAGCGCGTGGATGGGGAATTCCTCCCCGCCGTCCTGCTTCTCCAGGAAGGGCTGGTACCAGATCGGCAGCGGGTCGAAATAGGTCTCGATCCGCTCTCGGTGCACCTCCGGCGGCTGCCGGTCGCCATGCCCGCGCGCAGCATTGCGGAAGCGCTGCAGGTCTTCGTTATAGAGCTGGTGGATGATCGGCCTGGCCTCGCCCATCCAGTGCATGTCGGCGGCGTACTGCAGGTAGTCGCGATTGGCGTACTTCATGTACTGCAGTTGCAGCGGCAGTTCCTCGTGCCAGTGGCAGCCGTGCGCGATGTATGTGTCGAGCTGGTTCGGATTCACCTCGCCCACACCCGACTTGTCGCCGTCCTTCCCGCGCCAGCCCGCCAGCGGACCCACGCCGGGGGAGCGTTCGTGGTTGACGATGTAGTCCGGGTAGCCGCCGGGATACTTGGGCGAGCCGTCATCGTTCACCATGCCCGGCAGGCCCAGGCGCGCGCCAAGATCGAGCAGCACGGTCTGGAAGGCCCGCACGTCGCGGTCCAGCGGCACCACCGGCTGGCGGATCGCATCGCCTGCACCGTGGGCAGACGAGATCGGCCGATCGAGCATCGAGATGCAGTCCCACCGTTCAAGGTAGGTCGTGTCCGGCAGGATGAGGTCGCAATAGGGCACCGTTTCGGACCAGAAGGCATCGGAATAGATGATCTTGGGGATCACGTATTCACCGTTCTCGTCCTTCTTCGTGAAGTATCCCAGCGTCTCGGGGATATTCATCGAACTGTTCCAGGCCATGTTGGCCATGAACATGAACAAGACGTCGATGCCGTAGGGATCCTGGTTGGCGGCGTTGTGCAGCACCATGTGCATCAGGCCGTGCAGCGCCAGCGGGTGCTCCCAGCTGTAGGCCTTGTCGATACGCAGCGGATCGCCGAGGTGGTCGATAATCAGGTCTTCAGGGCTGCGCGGGAAGCCCAGCGGCGGCCCGTCCAGCGGAACGCCGGCCTCTGCCTTGGGCATGGCAGGCTTGGGGCCAGGCGGCACCGGCTTGGGGAACGGCGCCTTGTAGCGCCAGCCGCCAGGCACATCGACCGAGCCGAGCAATGCCTGCAGGATGTGGATCGCGCGGCAGGTGTGGAAGCCGTTGGAGTGCGCCGATATGCCGCGCATGGCGTGGAACGACACCGGACGACCGACGAACTTGTCGTGCTTGCGGCCCCAGGCATCGGTCCAGGGCTGCTCGATTACGATTTCCTTGTCGAAGGCGGTCTCCGCCAGTTCGGCAGCGATGCGGCGGATGGTGGCCGCGGGAATACCGGTCGTCTCGGCCACGGCATCGGGGGAATAATCCGCGCTCATGTACCGCTCGGCCAGAAGCTGGAAGCTGGGCGCCACCTTGCGCCCGTTAACTTCGCGCAGGCCCGCAAAGGCAGGCTTCATGTGCGCGGCATTGGCGCTGATCGCCTTGCCCTGCTCCAGGCACCAGACCAGCGGCTCGCCATCCTCGTCGCGCAGGAACAGCCCATCGTCCGCCGCGCCCTCTTCCTGGATCACCAGCCACGGCGCGTTGGAATAGCGCGCGAGGCTGGCCCAATCGACCTTCTCGGCGCGCAGCAGTTCGTGGATGATTGCGAAGACGAACAGGCCGTCGGTGCCGGGGCGGATGCCGATCCACTCGTCGGCAATGGCGGAATAGCCGGTACGCACCGGGTTGACCGAGACGAACTTGGTCCCCTCGCGCGTTTTCAGCGTGCCCAGCCCCAGCTTGATGGGGTTGGAATCGTGGTCGTCCGCCACGCCGAACATCATGTGGTAGAGCGTATGCTCCCAGTCGGGCTCACCGAATTCCCAGAACGCGCCGCCCAGCGTGTAGAGCCCGCCTGCGGCCATGTTGACCGAGCAGAAGCCGCCGTGGGCGGCGAAATTGTGGGTGCCGAACTTGGTCGCCCACCAGCCGGTGAGTGATTGCGACTGGTCGCGCCCGGTGAAGAAGGCCAGCTTGCCGGGATCGCGCTGGCGCACTTCGCCCAGCCACTGCGTGGCCAGTTCCAGCGCTTCGTCCCACTCGATTTCCTTGAACTCGCCCGATCCGCGCTCACCCACCCGCAGCAGCGGCTTGGTCAGCTTGGCGGGGGAATACTGGTGCATGATCCCGGCGCTGCCCTTGGCACACAGCACGCCGCGATTGACCGGGTGATCGGGGTTACCCTCGATATAGCGGACCTTGCCGCTCTTCATGTGCACCTTGATGCCGCAGCGGCAGGCGCACATGTAACAGGTGGAGGTCTTCACCTCGTCCGCGACTTCGGGTGAGAGTGCGGCATCTTCCCTAACGGTCTCGAACGGATTCAGCCCCATCTCTCTCCACCAAGGCAACGGATCGTATATTACGATTTTCTAATTTAGGTATTGCAGGTAGACGGTGGCGTGGCAACCTCGAAGGCTGCCTTGCCGGTCGCGCCCAGCCTGTCACAGCGCCCGGAAGCCGCTGGATCGGGAAACGGCCGCAAGCAGGTGTCCCGCCTGCGGCCATTCACCGTTAAAGCCTGATCTTGAGCCCAGCCGTTACCTGGATCTGGTTCATCTCGATCGTGATCGTGCGGCCCGGATTGGGGCCCATCGGCGTCACTTCGATGCCGGTCACGCTTTCATCGGGCGCGTACATGGCCGCCAGTTCCAGATCCATGCCGCCCGAAATAGCGAAGGCCGCGCCAACGGTGATGTGATCCTGGATCACGCCTGGCGCCAGCACGTTCAGCGTCACGTCCGAACCGGAGATCGGCTGCGAGTTGTGCGAATAGCCCGCACGGATCGCGGTGTTGGCATCGGGGCGGTATTCCACGCCGATCTTGAAGGTATCGACATCGTCCCAGCCGAAGCCCGGCCCGTCGGTGGAGCCGAAGGGCAGCATCACGCTGGACGGATTGCTGACCGAAGGCACGTCGGTGTAGTTGATGCGGCGATAGTCGGCCATCACGGTGAATTCGGGCGCGACATCGACGGCCACGCCGACTTGGTACTGCGACGGGATGTCGAAGTCGCCCTGGTCCGCGAACAGGCCGGCATATTCGTCGAACTTGCTCATGTTGAATTCGGTCTGGTAGCTCGCGCCGATGCGGAAGCCGGGGGTCGGCTCCAGCTCGATACCGATGCGGCCACCGACGCCGGTGGAGATCGACTGGCCGTTATCCGACAGGGCGGCCGGATTGGCCGAGACACCGCCGAAGGCCAGTACGCCGCGGGCACGGAAACGCTGCACGGCCAGGATTGGCGAAACGCCCACGCGCACCGGACCGAAGTCATGCGCATAGGCAGCCGAGACAAACACCTGCATCAGGTTCACGCCCGACTTGCCGCCGCAGAACACGCCGTTGTTGGCGGGGAATGGCGGCGATGCGCAGGCCGGGTTGTTCACGGCGCTGTAATTGGTGTTGAGGCCGCCGTTGGCGCTGACCGAGAAGCCCACGGCGCCATTCTCACCCACGGGGAAGGCCACGGCGATGTTGGGGATGGGGAACAGCGGTGCATTGCTGTCGGTCTGGCCATCGGGAAGGAAGCCCGGTCCGCCATTCACGGTGAAGTCGCGGTTCGGATTGAAGGCCGAAATGGCGATGTCGAGTTCGGCACCCTCCAGCTTCGAGATGGCGGCGGGGTTGAGGTTGATGGCGGTGGCATCGCGTCCGTCCGCCACGCCCGCGCCGGCGGTGGCAATGTTGCGTGCGCCCACGCCATTCTGGAAATAGCCTTCGGTGGCGTGCGCCGTGGTAGACCCCAGCACCAGCGCACCGAGCGCCACGCAGCATTTGGCCTGCGCCGACAAGGACATCCTCATTCTTCTCTCCCGAATTATGTCTTGTTGTATGTTGTTGTTATTATTCGATCAGATTTCTTCCCGTTTGCTTTGCTATTCTACGGAAACTGTGGAGGAACGGTGTCAGGCGACGCGTTCGATCACGAAGCGGTAGACGCCGCCGTCTTCGCCGGATTCAAGAAGCTTGTTGCCGGTGGTGCGGGCGAACGCCTCGAAGTCCTTAACCGCGCCGGGATCGGTCGCGAGGATTTCCAGCGTCTGGCCATTGCCAAGGTCCTTCAGCGCCTTCTTGGCCTTGAGGATGGGCAGCGGGCAGTTGAGCCCCTTCGCGTCGAGAGTTGCGTCGGCCATGAAAATTCGTCTCCTTGGATTACATGTATAGGTTGATGTCGGACTGGAGCGCGGATTCCATCCACGTGGCCGCGCCGCCAAGTTCGATACCGTCGATCATATCTTTCTTGTCCAGTTCGAACAGGTCGAGAGTCATCTGGCAGGCGATCATGCGCACGTCGGACAGCTCCGCCGCCTCGCGCAGCTCCTCGATCGAGGCGACGCCCTTTTTCTTGATCATGTTCTTCATCATCGCGGTGGCACCGCTGGTGACACCGGGTAGCATGCCGATCATGTTGGGCATGCCCACGTGACCGCCCATCATCGGCATTTCCATCGCCGGGTTGCCCAGCGGCGAGACCTTGAGATCGAGATCCTTCTTCAGGAGGCCGAGACCGTAG
Source organism: uncultured Erythrobacter sp. (assembly GCA_913055155.1). Classification (GTDB taxonomy): domain Bacteria; phylum Pseudomonadota; class Alphaproteobacteria; order Sphingomonadales; family Sphingomonadaceae; genus Alteraurantiacibacter. Next base: position 91,225 of record CAJXJR010000011.1, read on the forward strand.
AAGGTAAAGAACATCGTCACTTCGACGTCCATCGCGGCGGCCGTGGTGCCCAGGATGAACGGAGGATAGGCCCAGTCGAGCGTGCCCTTCGTGACAATGATGGTCATCTTCTTGGTGTTGTTGAGGTCGACCCCGCCTTCGGTCATTTCCGTTCTCCCAATCCCACAGCGATCCGCGCCTTGCATTAGATTTTTCTATATTAGCTATGGCGAAACTATAACAAGCACGGGGCCTTGTCCATACACATGGAAACGGCACGCAAGAGCCTGTGGGCAAAGCAAGTTGCCCAAATATGCGTAATCTCTTAATTAGATTTTGCTGATATCAGCAGCGGAACGACTGGGGAGAGGTGGGTTTAGCGGCACAATTCCCGCAGCAGGGAGGGCTTTTGCACGACCTGCGCCATCCCCGCTTCAGGCGAGTCGCCAATAAATAAAAACGAAGAAGAGAGGGGATTGAAGAAATGAAACTGCGGTATCGACTGGGAGTGGGTCTTGCCCTTGCAGCCATGGCGGCAAGCCCTGCCATGGCCCGCGATCCAAGTGGCACCTACACCCGGCCCAACGGCGACGTGGTGCGCGTCTGGATCACCGACAACAAGCTCTATTGCCGCATCATCGAGGGCAACCGCCCCGATTTCGAAATGTGCCACGGCATGGAAGCGGAAGGCGAGGACTGGACGGGCGGCAACATGAAGCATCCCGGCATGCCCGGCTTCATGACCTTCAACGGCACGATCAGCAGCGACGAGACATCGATCACCATCCGTGGCTGCGCGATGGGCGATTCGCTGTGCCGTTCGGAACACTGGGACAAAGTCCGCTAGGCCTTGAAACCCGCGTTCATCGACCATCCGGTTTTCCGGCAGGACGCCTGGAACCGCCTCCATCCGCTGGCCTATTCGCGCCAGCGGGCGGTGCGGGACCTGGTCCGCTCGCTGGACTGGCTGGACGATGACGCGGCGCTCGTGCCGGACCTGCCTGGCAAGGCAGTGCTGACACGCCTGCACGACCCGAACTATGTCGACGCGCTGGAAGCCGCCGTCGCCAGCGGCCAGGTCAGTTCCGAAGACCGAGAACGCTATGGCTTCGGGACGATGGAGAACCCGATCTTTCCCGGCCTGTTCGACCGCGCCCGCGCAACCGTGGGCGGCGCCATGCTGGCCGCCAAGGTGGCGCTGGACGGCCGGGTTGCCTTCCACCCCGCCGGCGGCACGCACCATGGCCAGCCCGATCGCGCCAGCGGCTTCTGCTATTTCAATGATCCGGCCTTTGCGGTACTGGCCCTGCTCGACGCCGGCCTCACCCGCGTGCTCTATCTCGATATCGATGCCCACCACGGCGACGGCGTGTTTGCGGCCTATGCCAGCGACGCGCGGGTCGCCTGCGCATCGCTACACGAGGTTGAGCGCTGGCCCTACACCGGGGCAGAGGACGAACAAGACGCGCGCACGCTTAACGTGCCCCTGCCGCGCCGGATCAACGACGACGAATTCCTCGCACTGTTCGACAAGGTGGTGATGCCTTTCGCGCGCCGTTTCGATCCGCAAGCGGTGGTGGTGACCTGCGGTGCGGATGGCTTGGCGGGCGATCCGCTGTCGCACATGGAATTGTCCAACCACACGCTGTGGCGCGCCACGCAGGATGCTTGCGAACTGGCTCCGGCGGCAGTCGTGCTGGGCGGTGGCGGCTACAATCCGTGGACGACGGTGCGCTGCTGGGCAGGCCTGTGGGGCGCGCTGTGTGGCTTCGACATGCCGAATACCCTGCCACCGGCTGCGCAAGCCTTGCTGGCGGGCTTCGAGTCCGACCTGGTCGATGAAGACGAGGTGGAACCGCACTGGCTCGCCGCGCTAGTCGATCCGTCCTCCCCCGGCGCGGTCCGGCCCGAAGTGGGGCAGTTGATCGCCCGGCTGCGGCAGGTACACTCGCTTTAGCTCGCGGGCCTATACATTAGCGTTCCCTAATGTATAACCGTCGGCTAATCACAAGGAGGCAAAGCCCTTGGACTGGATGGAGAGGCTGGCGGAAATCGAACCGCTGGAAGATGCCGAATTCGACGCTGGCCTGGTGGCCGCGATGCAGGAAAACGCGAGCGCCGCGCTGGATCGCTCGATCCGCTTTTCGACGCCGACCTTCAAGGAATACCAGAGCGACGAACTCTCTGGTTGCGGGAAGAACTCCTTCCCCGCTTTCTCGATCACCGCCGGTGGCTGCGCGCTGAACTGCGATCACTGCCAGAAGAAGATCCTTGAACCGATGATACCGGCGACCAGCCCGGACATGCTGGAGCAGAAGGTTCGCGACATGATCCTGCTGCAGAACCTGCAGGGCTTCCTGCTGTCGGGCGGATCGAACAAGCGCAACGAGATTCGCTATGAACGCTACCTGCCGGTGGTGGAAAAGCTGAAGAACGAATTCCCGCACCTGAAGGTGGCGATCCATACGGCGCTGCTGGACGAGACGCTGGCCAAGTCCATGGAAAGCGCCGGCGTCGATACCGCGATGATGGACGTGATCGGCGCGCAGGAGACGATCGAACAGGTCTACAACCTCGATCGCCCGGTGGAGGATTTCGAGGCGACGCTGGCGGCGCTGGCATCCACCAGCATGGAAATCACCCCGCATATCGTCGTGGGCCTGCACTATGGCCAGATCCTGGGGGAAGCGAACGCGCTCGACATGGTCGCCCGCTACGATGTCACCGCGCTGGTGTTGGTCGTCATCATGCCGTTTTACGCCAAGCCGGGTACTTTCGTGACGCCGTCGACCAGCGACGTTGGCTCCATCTTCCTCGAATCGCGCAAGCGGCTGGCGGACAAGAAGGTGCTGCTCGGCTGCGCCCGTCCGCCCGGCATGCACAAGCGCGTGACCGATGCCTATGCCGTAATGGCGGGCCTCGATGGCATCGCCTTCCCCGCCGATGGCGCAGTGGCAGTGGCCAATACCATCGGTCGCCCGTTCGAGCAGGAGCACGCCTGCTGCTCGATCAAGCTGGGCGATACCGGCGGCAAGGCCACGCTGGAACGCGTGAAGGCCTGCGCTGCATGATCGAAGCCTGCGACGTCGCGGTGATTGGCCTGGGGCCGGCGGGCAGCAGTGCCGCGCTGGCCGCAGCCAAGGGCGGCGCGCGGGTTATCGGGCTCGACCGCAAGAAGAAAGCGGGCGTGCCGGTGCAATGTGCCGAATTCGTGCCGATGATGCTGGGGGTCGATTCCGGCCCCGTAGACTCCGCTTTCGTGCAGACGATCATGGCGATGGAAAGCTTCATCGATAACCGGCACGATCGCCATAACGACGACTTTCGCGGCCGCATGATCGACCGCGCTGCCTTCGACCGAGAACTGGCCGCACGCGCCACGGCATCAGGCGCAGACCTGCGCTTTGGCGTGCAGGTGGAGGAGATTGCCGCAGACGGCACCATCCGCCTGAACGACGGCACGCAGATCAAGGCCAAGGTGATCGTGGGCGCAGACGGCCCGCGCTCACGCGTGGGCGCTGCCGTGGGCCAGGGCAACAGCGCCATCGTGGAAACGCGGCAGGCCAGCGTGCCGCTGCTGCGCCCCAGCGAGTCGACCGATATCTACCTCAGCGCGAGCATCGCGGGCGGCTATGCCTGGGTCTTCCCCAAGGGCGACGTCGCCAATGTCGGCCTTGGCGTGGATCGCCGCTGGAAGAACCGCCTGAAGCCCGAGCTCGAAAGCCTGCTGGACTGGCTGGCCGAGCAAGGCCAGGTCGGCCGCGAGGTCTTCCGCTACACCGGCGGGGCAATCCCCGTGGGTGGCCCGGTCAAGAGCACCGCCGCGCTGGGCGAGGTGCTGGTGTTGCTGGCAGGCGATGCGGCTGGCCTTACCAACCCCGTTACCGGCGCCGGCATACCCGCGGCCTGTCACTCAGGCCGCATGGCAGGCGAAGCGGCAGCAGCGCACGTGGCTGGCGACGGCGATGCCGCCGAAGACTATGCCGAAGAGCTGGACGAGCTGTTCGGCGCCTCGCTGGCGCGTGCGGTGATGCGGCGGCGGCAGCTGGTCGACCTGTACCGGGCCGACGGGCCGAACGACGATAACCTGCGCCAGGGCTGGATCGCCTATCCCGCCTACTGGGCGCGCGAAAATTCTGACGATGGAGAGAGACGCGATGAGTTGCTTGAAGCCTGAGGGCGTACTGCCCGGAACCAAGGGTGCCGACGGCAAGGACTTCAACACCGCAGCCGTGATGCAGCCACGCGTGCCCGATGTCATCGCGCCGGAACTGCGCAACGGCGGGCGGGTGAAGGCCAACCCGGTCGCGCCCAAGGGTGTCTACCTGCCCAACAACAATATCCAGACGCCCAACATGACCTCGCCCGAATACGTGCAGATCAGCACGGCGGCGGCGATGACGCTGGGGCTGATGCCGGGTTCGATGCACGGCTGTTCATGCACCCGCTGCCTGAACCTGCTGCTGACCTATCCCGAGGGTTGCCGCGCCAATTGCGCCTATTGCGGGCTGGCACGCCATCGCGAAGCCGATCGCGACTATGCTGACCGCAATTTCATCCGCGTCGACTGGCCCGCCGTGCCGATGGAACAGATTTCGGAGATCGTCGGGCGTGACGGGGCGAACAGCCCGTTCCACCGCATGTGCATCTCGATGATTACGCATCCCAAGTCGGACAATGACACCTTCACCGTGCTCAAGACCTGGACCGACCATGTCTCGCCCGACGATATCCCGGTCTCGATCCTGTCCAACCCCACCACCATGCAGCGCGAAGACGTTGCCCGGCTGAAGGACATGGGCTCCGACATCTTCACCGTCGCGCTCGACGCCGCAACGCCGGAAATCTTCGACCGCACCCGCGGCAAGGGCGTGCAGTCGCCGCATAGCTGGAAGAAGTACTGGGAAATCCTGGAGGACGCGCGCGACATCTTCGGCCCGCAGAAGTTCGGCGCGCACATCATTGTCGGCATGGGCGAGACCGAGAGCGAAATCCTGCACCTGGTGCAGAAGCTGGTCGATATGGGCGGGCACAGCCACATGTTCTGCTTCTTCCCTGAAAAGGGCAGCCTGATGGACCACCTGCCCGCCACCCCGCGCGACCAGTGGCGCCGCGTGCAGCTGGCGCGGTACATGATCGACTATTGCGGCGTGCGCGTGGACCAGATGAAGTTCGACGAGGAAGGCCGCGTCGTGGACTTCGGCCTGCCCGAAGCCGAAGTCGACATGATCATCGACACCGGCATCGCCTTCCGCACCAGCGGCTGCCCCGGCAAGTTCCAGGAGGATATCTCCGCCTGCGACCGGCCCTATGGCGACAGCCCCGTCTCCGACATCGCCAGCTATCCCTTCCAGCCCGAAGGCGCGCACATGAAGAAGATCCGCAGCCAGCTGGGCCGCACCCGTCCGGGTGAGGAATACGAGGAAGGCGAGGAGTTCGAGCAGATCTGATGGCAGGCACGTTTCGGGTCGTCGATACCGGCCTGCTGACAGGCCGCGAGAACATCGCGCTCGACCACGCCCTGCTTGAAGCGCGCGTGGCAGGCGAGATCGGCGACACCATCCGCTTCATTGCGTTCAAGCCCTGCGCGCTGGTGGGCCGTCACCAGGACCTGGCGCAGGAACTGAACCTCGATGCCTGCAAGGACCGCGGCGTGCAGACCGTGCGGCGCATTACCGGCGGCGGGGCGCTGTACATGGACGAAAGCCAGCTTGGCTGGGCGCTGGTGTGCGACCGGCGTTCGCTGGGCAAGGCGACCCTGTCCGAAATTACCGAGGCGATCTGCACGGCGGCAGCCGCCGGCCTTTCCAAACTGGGCGTCGATGCCCGCTTCCGCCCGCGCAACGATATCGAGATCGACGGGCGCAAGGTCTCGGGCACCGGCGGTTTCTTCGATGGCAACGTGCTGATGTTCCAGGGCACGGTGATCCTCGACCTCGACCCTGCGAGGATGGCAGCGGTGCTGAACGTCCCGCAAGCCAAGCTGGAAAAACGCCAGCTGGAAGGCGTCGCCGCGCGCGTCACCTCGCTGCGCGCCGAACTGGGCAAAATGCCCTCGCCCGATGCGGTAAAGGCCGCCCTGCTGGAGGGTTTCCGCGAAGTGCTGGGCATAGACACTGTGCCCGACGCGCTTTCCGCCGCCGAACAGGCCCGCGCCGACGAGGCATACAACGAAGAGATCGGCACCGAGGAATTCGTCGCCGAGATCTGCGACCCGGCACGCGAAGCAGGGGTGCTGGTCGGCCAGAACAAGGCCCGCAACCTCACCGCCTACCTGCGCGTCGAAGGGCCGCAGGACAGACGCGTGCGCGAAGTGCTGTTCGTGGGCGACGTGTTCGTCACCCCGCCGCGTGCGCTGCTCGACCTCGAAGGCCACCTGCGCGGTGTGCAGCTGGCCGAGATCGAGGAAAAGACCGAGCAGTTCTTTGCCGACTCGGGTGCGGCGCTGCTTGGCGTAACGTCCGCCGATTTCTCTGCCGCGCTGCTGAATGCAGCAGCCCAACCTGCCTTATGAAACAGCTCTGCGTCATCCAGCACACCTCGGCCGACTACCTTGGCCTGATGGAGGACCACCTCGAAGGTCGGCGCATCCGCTTCCATTACCACCGCCCCTTTACCGAGGCCGGGATCGTGCCCCCTTTCGAGGCGGTGGGCGACGGGCTTATCCTGCTGGGCGGCGGGCCGTGGGGCAGCGCGGGTGCACGCGACTTGCCGACGCTGAAAGAGGAAGTCTCCCTGGCCCGCGCCGCTTTCATGAGCGGCGTGCCGATTATCGGCATCGGCCTTGGCGCGCAGATCGTGGCGCTGGCCTGCGACGGATCGGTGGAGGAAGCCCCGCTTACCTTCAGCGTCGAAACGGCCACGCGCGTTCAGGACGATGCCCTCGCCGGGTTCATGCCGGAGACTTATGTAAACCCGGTCTACATGCGCGACCGGCCCGTGCCGCCCGACTATGCGACGATTCTCGCCACCGAACCGGACGGGCGCCCCGCCGCCTTCCAGATCGGCGAGAACGTGTTCGGCTTTACCGGCCACCCCGGCTTCAAGCGGGCGATGGCCGAAGACCTGGTGATGGAATTCGAGGAAGTGCCCCCTTCCCCCGGCCCGGCGCTGGATAAACTGGGCATGGCCAAGCACGACATTGCCGATGCGCTTGTGCCAATCATGACAGGAATAGTGAAACTTACCGGCTGGATGCGCGAATAGATTCCTCTACGACTTGCTTAATTAGAATTTTCTAATATGGTGAGTCCATACGACCCGTAAAGCGGGCAGCTAGAGGAGAGAGCCGGAATGGCCGATAAGCTTGTCATCATCATGGCAAATACCGATCCCGCCAATGGCGAGGAACTGGGCGCCCCCATCTTCCAGGCAACCGTCGCTGCCGCGATGGAATACGAAGTCGAGGTGATCTGCACCGCCACTTCGGGCAAGCTGATGAAGAAGGGCGTGGCCGAAAAGCTGGTGGTCAAGGAAGGCTCTCCCAAGACCGTTTACGATTTCATCAAGGACGCCCACGAGGCCGGGGCCAAGTTCCTGTGCTGCTCGCCCAACCTCGATCTGTTCGACATGGGCAAGGACGACCTGATCCCCGAATGCACGGACATCGTCGGCGGTGCCTACCTCATCGAACAGGTGATGGAAGACGACGACTGCCGCGTGCTGACCTATTGAGGAGGCGGCGATGGGCGCAGCGCACACTTCGACCCGCGTAGAAAAATACATCGGTGACCCGGTCCTTGGTACCGAGGAAGTCGACCGCGAAACGCTGGAAGAGATCTTCGACGATATCCAGGCCGACCTGCGCTTCGACCACGAACTGAACGGCTGCCTCAACTGCGGCATCTGCACTGCCACCTGCCCGGCAGCACATTACTACGACTTCAGCCCGCGCGAGATCGTGCAGCTGCTGTGGACCGAGAACCTGGAAGGCATTTACGATGCCATGCAGGAAAAGATCTGGTCCTGCGCCCAGTGCTATACCTGCGCCGCGCGCTGCCCGTTCGGCAATTCGCCCGGTGGCCTGGTGATGCTGATGCGCGAAACCGCCATCAAGCACGGCATGGAAAGCGCGAAAAGCGTGCTGCGCCCGTTCAGCCGCGTGATGCTGAAGCTGATTTCCACCGGCAACCAGCTGTCGCCCGACATGATCAACCCCGATCACTTCGGCGACTGGGGGCCCAACATCTCCAAGATCGACGCGCCGCTGCACATCCTGCGCAAGGCGATTCCCATGCCCACGCTGAACACCATCAAGACGGCGTGGGAAACCAACCTCAAGACCTCGGTGGAACTCTACACCATCTGGGAGGAATCGGGCGTGCTCGACCAGCTTGAGACCATCGACGAGAACCTGTTCGACGTGATCGAGGACATCATGGACGAGAAGCGCGACGAATGGGACGACTTCCTGGAGGACCAGGAAGACGAAGACGACGACGATTAAGGAACGGCCATGACCACCCCTACCGGAAACGACGGCGCCAATAACGGAGAACGCTTTACCGGCCATGGTGCCGAGTGGCGCGATTCAAACCTTTCGGCTGCCGAGGCGCAGCAGGCCACCAGCTGGGTGGAGCAGAAGATCGACAAGCGTTCCATGCTGACCAACAAGGACCGGGTGCATGACATCCGCGATGCCATGTGGGAGCTGGAAAAGGACGGCGAGATCATGGTCCACCGGGTGGAGGACCAGCACGCCCCGCGCATGGCCAAGACGCTGTTCGGCTGGGACAAGAAGATCCCCACCCGCCAGCTGTGGCACCACAAGAGCTGCGGTCAGTGCGGCAACATCCCGGGCTATCCCACGGCGCTGCTGTGGATGATGAACGAGATGGACATCCCCTATCTCGACGAGACCGACCAGACGAGCTGCACCGCATGGAACTATCACGGTTCGGGCATCGGCAATGTCGTCAGCCTGGCAGCGGTGTTCCTGCGCAATTTCCACCAGGCCTATGTCTCTGCCAAGGCGGAAGGCCTACCGGAAGGGTACTACTACCCGCTGGTCCATTGCGGCACCAGCTTCGGCAACTACAAGGAAATCCGCGAATACCTGATCCTCTCCTCCAGCCTGCGCGAGAAGGTGAAGGAAATCCTCGGCAAGCTCGACCGGCTGGTCGACGGGAAGCTGCTGATCCCCGAAGAGATCGTGCACTATTCCGAGTGGGTCCATGCCATGCGCAAGGACATTGCCGACCGCCAGCAGTTCGACGTGTCGAACGTGCGCGCCACGATCCACCCGGCCTGCCACGTCTACAAGATGATCCCGCAGGACGTGATCTATGACGACGAGGTGCTCGACGGGAACCGGGTGGCGGTCTCCACCGGCATCATCCAGGACCTGGGCGCGCAGGTGATCGACTACTCGACGTGGTACGATTGCTGCGGCTTCGGCTTCCGTCACATTATCTCGGAGCGCGAGTTCACCCGCTCCTTCGCCATCGACCGCAAGATCAAGGTGGCGATCGACGAGGCCAAGGCGGATGTGATGATCGGCCACGACACCGGCTGCATCACCACGCTCGACAAGAACCAGTGGATCGCCAAGGCCGATCCGCGCAACGAGGGCAAGGATTACTCCCTGCCCGTGATTGCCGACATCCAGTTCGCCGCGCTCGCTTGCGGCGCCCACCCCTACAAGATCGTCCAGTCGCACTGGCACGCTTCGCCGATGGAGCGGCTGTTCGACAAGATGGGCATCGGCTGGGAAGCCCGCAAAGCCGAGTTCGAGGCCTACCTCAAGCAGGTCGAAGCCGGACACCAGGACAACCTTTACGATCCGCGCCGCCGCATCACCGGTGGCCCGGGTTACATTCCGCCGGAAAAACGCACAGCAATCGAGGCGCAGTAAGTGAGCAAACCCATTCTTGTCGTCGGCGGTGGTCCCGCCGGTCTCGCCGCAGCCCATTCGCTGCTTGTTGCAGGCCAGGAAGTCGTGGTGGTCGAAAAGGCCGACCGGCTGGGTGGTGCACCGATCCTGTCGGGCTATGCCAAGCTTGCGCCCACCTTCGAATGGGCAACCGATGCCATCGGCCCGATGGTCACCCGCGTGGCAGACCATACCAATGCCACGGTGCACCTGAATGCCACGGTGACGGAATTCTCGGGCGAACCGGGCAATTTCAAGGCCACGCTTTCGACCGGCGAGACGGTGGACTGCGCGGCAACGATCCTGTGCACCGGCTTCACCCACTTCGACAGCATCAACAAGCCCGAGTGGGGCTTCGGCACGTTCCCCGACGTGGTCACCACCACCCAGGTGGAACAGATGATCTCCAGCGGCAAGGGCATCCGTCGCCCGTCGAACGGCGAACCGCCCAAGCGCGTGGCCATCCTGCTGTGCGTGGGCAGCCGTGACCGCCAGATCGGGCGCGAATGGTGCTCCAAGATCTGCTGCACCGTGTCGGCCAAGATGGGCATGGAAATCCGCGAGGAACTGCCGGATTGCCACGTCTACATCTATTACATGGATATCCGCACCTTCGGGCTTTACGAGGAAATCTACTGGCGCAGCCAGGAAGAGCACAAGGTGAAGTACATCAAGGCGCGCATCGCCGAAGTCACCAGCGATGGCGACAAGGTGATCGTCAAGGGCGAAGATACGCTGGTCAAGCGCCCGATCACCATCCCCTTCGACATGGTCGTCCACGCCATCGGCATGGATCCGAACACCGACAACATGCTGATTTCCAGCATTTTCGGTGTCGACCTGCACCACTGGGGCTTCATCAAGCGCGAGAACAGCTACGGCACGGTGGGCGCGACCAACCGTCCGGGCGTGTTCGTGGCAGGTGCCGCCACCGGGCCGGAGACGATCGACGATTCCATCGCCCAGGGCACGGCTGCGGCCATGAGCCTGCTGACTTCGCTCCAGCCTTCGCTGGAGGCCGCGGAATAGGGTCATGGGCGCGCGGGCGAACCTTTCTGCCTATCATCCGGGGGAAGACGACCTCGCGATCCGGCTCGACCTCGATGGCGAGTCGCTGAGCCAGGCGCTGTCGCGGTTGCTTGCCGCTGCCGAGCATCACGGCGGGATCGAGAAAATCGTCCAGGCACTGGAACTGAAGGCCGAACTGTTCGCCGATGCCTTTGCCAACAAGGGCACAGACCTGACGCCGGAGAACTTCCTCAAGCTTTGCATGTTCATGCCGACGGTGCGCCGCCGCATGGGTGACTATGCCGACGGGGCGGAGTTCCTGGCGCTGAAGGAAGCGATCGAGGAACTGTTCGAGGACGGCGACACCGATGCCCGCGTGGCGCGCTTCCAGGACCGCTTCCCGCAAGGCAAGAAGTTCCGCTGGGTGCGCGACCTTGCAGCCGAGATCCTGCACAACACCAACCGCGAGCTCTATCCGCTGATGACGCGCTGGGTGTGGGACCACCGGGCAAATTCCGGCGTGCTGCGCGAGATCTGGTTCGCCGAAGACGTCGACAACATGCAGATCGACGTGCCCGATCGCTACGCCACCTTCCTCAAGTTGCGCGAGGAGCTGTCGGGCTATCTCACCGACAACGGCGTGTTTCGCGACGTGCCCGCCTATGTCGACCTGCTGTGCGCGCAGGTCTACGCCGGGTACATCGCCAGCCAGGGCGGCGCCTTCCTCAAGGCCGATTTCGCCAGCGAGCAGGACAGCTTCCTGTTCGTGCTGCGCCTGCTCGGCCTCGACGGGGTCAAGCCCAAGGTGGCCGGGGAAAGCGCGCGCCGCGATGACGCCATCGACCTATCCGACATCATGACAACCTCGCGCCTGATCGGGAACGCCTGACATGCCTATTCACGAAAAAAGCCTGATCCGGCCGGAAAACCTCTCCACCCACGAACACCTCGTGATCGACGGGGTGGACGTTTCCGGCGACTGGTCAACCTTCATCCGCAGCCGCGTGGTCACCGACTACAACGAAGACCTGCAGGACGAGATCGCGGCCATGCCCGGCGGGGAATACATCCACCGCTGCTGGCAGTGCGGATCGTGCACCAACAGCTGCACGGTCAATGCCGAGAACCCCGATTTCAACCCGCGCTACTGGATCTACCTCATACGCATGGGGATGGAGAGCGAACTGGTGCGCGACAAGGACATCATCTGGCAGTGCGTCAGCTGCAACAAGTGCACCAGCGCCTGCCCGCGCGACGTGGTGCCCGAAGGGGTGATGAAAGCCACCGCGCACTGGCTGGAACTGAAAGGCTACACAGAGCCCTCGAACTCCACCGTGTTCGACGAGATCTTCACCGAGCAGGTGGTGGAACGCGGCAAGATCGAAGACGGCGAGGTGCTGATGGAATTCCTGCAGAAAACCGGTCAGCCGTTGACCCAGGACTGGCTGGTGCAAATGGTCAAGCAGATGGTCGCCGGCTTCTCGATCCCAACGCTGCTGAAGATGGGCTGGAACACCGTGTTCAAGCCCAGGACCAGCGACTGGTCGAAAGCGCGCGACGCCATCCGCGAACATATCGAAGAAGAAGAGGCGGCAAGGCACCGTGCGCTGGGCCTCGATCCGGCCGAATAGGGATTTTGGAAAGATGACTGATACGATCGACGACCGGAAGCAGCGCTACAAGAAGGTGGCCTATTATCCCGGCTGCGCGCTGGAAGGCTCGGCCCAGCCCTATGACATTTCCACCCGCGCCGTGGGCAAGCACCTGGGCCTGCAACTGGAGGACGTGAAGGACTGGAACTGCTGCGGGGCGATGGAAGTCAAGAACGTCGACCCCGAGATCCAGACCTATCTTTCCAGCCGGGTGATGAGCCAGGCCAAGAACAAGAACGGCACCGACGTGGTGATGGCGCCTTGCAACGGCTGCTATCACAACCTGAAAAAGGCCGAATACGACATCGCCAACAAGCCCAAGTCGAAGGAGACGGTCGAGAAGATCTCCGCCAAGGCCGGGCACGAGGCCTACCACGAAGGCGAAGTGGAGACGATCCACGCGCTGGACTGGATCAAGTGGGGCTATGGCGAGGAAGAACTGCGCGCCAAGATCAAGGGCGGGCTGAAGGGCCTTAAGGTCGCCAACTACTATGGCTGCATGTACACCCGCCCACGCCACATCTTCCCCGAAAAGGGCCTGGGCGGCGACAGCGAAAGCCTGACCAAGCCGCACTACATGGACGACCTGCTGGCCGTAGCAGGGGCGGAAAACGTCGACTTCCCGCTGAAGACCGCCTGCTGCGGCGGCGCGCACTCCCTCTCGGATTCCGACATGTCGACCAAGCTGGTGCTCAACATTCTGGAGGCTGCCGAAGCAGCCGGCGCGGAAGTGATCGCCACCGAGTGCCCGACCTGCCATTCGGGCCTGGAAATGCACCAGATCCGCGCGCTCAAGCGCCTGAGCAAGGACACCAACGTCAAGGTAGTCTACTTCACCCAGCTGCTGGGCCTTGCCATGGGCATGTCGCCGCGCAAGCTGGGCATCCACGCCAACGTATCGAAGTCGATCCCCCTCCTCAAAGAGCGCGGTATCGCCTGATGACACGCACCATCGCCCAGATCGAGGAATGGCTGGAAAGCGGCACCCGCGCTGCCGATCCCCTCGATCATGCGGGCGAACTGGTGAAGGCAGGCGAAGAAGTGCTGGAAAACTGGATTGTCGCACACGGTGGCACGCCCACCGAAGAAACGCGCGAGAACTTTCGCCTGCTCGCGCTGCACCGCCAGGGCGCCAGGGGCGACCCGAGCTTCAACGCCTGTCGCGAAACCTGCCGCGAGATCGCCTATCACTACAACCTGGTGAAGCTGGAAGCGGCAGAGGATCGTGGGCAGGATACCGTGGCGATGATGCGACTGGTGACAAAGCACCTCGTTCTGTTTATCGGCGGTAAGCTGAAGGAAGCGGGTTTGGGGGACTTCTGTTGTTCCTCGCGCTCGTTGCGCAGTAAACCGGACCGTAAAGTCGACTATCTGGGAGTCTGAAATGCCGAGTGTACGCGGATGTAACCTGCCCGACGACCTTCTCTACGATGTTGAGAACCACATCTGGATTACCGAAGAAGGCGACGGCAACATCAAGATCGGCATGACCGCGGTGGCCACCGCGCTTGCTGGAGAACTGGTGGCTTTCACCCCGAAGAAGGTCGGCAAGGCGATCAAGCCGGGCAAGAGCTGCGCGATCGTGGAGAGCGGCAAGTGGGTCGGTCCGGCCAAGTCGGTGGCGGGCGGCGAAATCGTTGCCGTCAACGATGCGCTGGTCGCCCAGCCCAGCCTGGCCAACGACGATCCCTATGCCAACTGGATGGTCATCCTGAAGCCCGACGACTGGGACGGCGTAAAGGGCCAGCTGACCCCGGGTTCGGAAGTCGCCGCCCCCTACGAAGCCAAGATGGACGCGGACGGCTTTGCCGGCTGCGGTGGATAAGGCTACCGGAGTTACTTTTGGATATACCTCTTGATCTGATGCAGGAAAACGCCTCGAAAGCGACCAGCCTGCTGAAATCGATGGCAAATGAATCGCGCCTGATGATCCTTTGCCAGCTCTCGCAGGCCGAAATGTCGGTCGGCGAGCTGAGTGAGTGCATCCCACTGTCACAGTCCGCGCTTTCGCAGCACCTCAGCGTGTTGCGGCGCGAGAAGCTGGTGAAAACCCGGCGGGAATCGCAGTTCGTCTGGTATTCGCTCGACAGCGAAGCGGCCAAGGCCGTGATCGGCACGCTTTACGACCTGTTCTGCACCGATTGCGCGACGCCGGAAAGCGCCTCGAAGACTCCGGAAACTGCCTCGGCCTAGCCTAGAGGCAGTGGATCAGCACCGCGATCCGCGCCTCTTGAAACTGTTTCCACGCGTCCAGCAAGGCAGCGTCCGCTTCGGCTTCGTCCGGCGCGGCGGTGACTGCATGCATGGCTGCAATCAGCGGCACCAGCTGCTCTTTCAGCTCGCCGGTGCGCAAGTCTCCTGGCGTCCATTCCAGGTATAGCGCCTCCTTCTGCAAGTTCTCGAGGTCGGGAGTCTCTTCCGCCCTGGCTTTCAGCCGCGCCACGCGCTGAAGGTCTTCGCGCGCAAGGTGCGCCTGGAAATAGCTATCCGAATTGTCGGCAATCGATTGCAGGTAAGTCTCAAGCTGCATGGCTGGAAGGTCCCTGTGGCTCTGGTTGCAACAGGCTAGCAGACTGCTTGCCAGACAGACCAGCCTGAAGCGACCGCGCGGCGGGCGATACCTGCCAGTGCGGCACGGTTGCTCGCGATGCAGTCCGGCTCTGCCACCGGCGTGGCGCGCACGGTTGCATGCACGAAAACTTGGCAATTGGCCACGGCGCTGCAAGAGTGTTGGCATAAAGGGGAAGCGGGACAACAGTCTCGCCTTTGGGAGAATCAAAACCATGCGCAAGCAGTCTCGCCTGCTCGATCTTGTTCGGTTGCTGCCCATCTTCATTATCATGGGTCTTGCGGTGCCCGCCTCGGCCCAGGCCGACCACGCGCACGGCGTTGGCGGCGACGGAACAACGCCTGCGGCGGTCCGCCAGCTGCTCTGGTCCGACCCTGCTTCCTGGCCGGACGGGCAAGTGCCTGGCGAAGGCGATGCGGTAACGATTGCACGCGGGACCGAGGTCGTGCTGGATGTCGATCCACCCGCCTTGCGCAGCCTGACCATCGACGGTTCGCTGCGCTTTTCCGACGAGCTCGATATCGAGCTGGCAACCGAGTGGATCTATATCCGCGGCGGCGAACTGCAAATCGGTAGCGAGGACGCTCCGCATACCCGCCAGGCCACCATCACGCTGACCGACGCCATTCCCGGCGAGGACCTCAACACCATGGGCGATCGCGGGATCATGCTGATGGGGGGCACGCTCAGCCTGCATGGCGATCGCCAGCACACGTGGAGCAAGCTTTCCGCAACTGCCGCAGCCGGCAGCACGCAGATCGAGGTTCTCGATGCCAGCGGCTGGCAGCCGGGAGACGAGATCGTGTTGGCCTCGACCGACTTCGATCCGCGCCAGGCGGAAAAGCGCACCATTGCCGCCATCGAAGGGAACACGATCACGCTCGATCGCCCGCTCGACTACATGCATTTCGGCGAAGTCACCTTCGGGGTGGACCAGCGCGGCGAAGTGGGCCTGCTGACGCGCAACATCCGCATCCGGGCCTCGGACGATGCCGAACGCACGTATTTCGGCGGCCATGTGATGGCGATGGCGGGATCGCGCATGATGGTGTCCGGTGTCGAGCTGCATCGCATGGGCCAGCACCTGAACCTGGCACGCTATCCCATCCACTGGCACCTGATCGGCGAAGCTGAAGGGCAATATGTCCGCAATTCCGCCATCCACGACAGCTACAACCGCTGCGTAACCGTGCACGGCACCCACAATGCGCGGGTGGAAAACAACGTCACCTTCAACACCGTGGGGCACTGTTTCTTCCTCGAAGACGGGGTGGAGACCGGCAACCGCTTCATCGCCAACCTGGGGATCCAGACCAAGTGCCATCCCACCCTGCCCTGCGTGCCGACCAACCTTGCGCCGGGGCGCCCGATAACCGGCCCCACCGGCCAGGCTGCCGAGCATATCCTGCTGCCTTCGGACAACACGGTCTCGACCTTCTGGATCACCAATCCCGATAATGTCTATCGCGACAACGTGGCCGCCGGATCCGACCAGATCGGCTTCTGGTTTGCCTTGCCCGTGCATCCGACAGGGGCATTCGAAGACACCGAAATCAGCGCCAATACCTGGCCGCGCCGCACCCGCGTGCGCGAATTCAGCGGCAACACTGCGCATTCCAACTTCGACGGCCTGATGTTCGACCGCGGCCCCAATCCCGATGGCACCTTCAGCGTCGGCGGCAGCAACTACCACTTCCCCACGACCGACCCGGCCGATCCGGACAGCCAGCCGCTGGTATCGGAATTTGCGGATTTCACCGGCTACAAGAACCGCAACGGCGCCGTCTGGGGACGCGGCGAGCTGCACCTGTTCACCAACCTGCGCGTGGCCGACAATGCCATCGGCTTCACCCATGCAGCCTCTGCCGTGGGCCGCGCCGAATACACCTCGCGCGTGGTGGATTCGCTGTTCGTGGGTGAAAGCGACAACATCGGCAATCCCCGGACCCCCGAAGAGCTGGCCTACGGCCGCAGCCTGCCGGGCGAATCCGCCGATTTCCCGATCCGCGGTTACGAATTCTACGACCTGCGCCATGACGTGGAGAACACCCGGTTCGTCAACTTCATGCCCAATGCACTGCGCGATGCGGGCGCCCTGTCATATCTGATGTACACCAGTTTCGGCATGAGCACGGAAAACGCCGTCGAAGGCCTGGAATTCGTCGATGCGAAGCCGGTCTCCTTCCCGCCGATCGTGCAGCGCTGGGCTTCCGACTTCGGTCGCCGCAACGCCTGGCGCGGCGCGACCATTCACGATCGTGACGGTTCGGTGGGCGGCATTCCGGGTGCCTACATCGTGCTCGACAACGGCATCGCTTCCGATGCGGATGCCTGCGACTTGCGGACGGACTGGGGGGCGGCCGTGTGCCAGGGCGACTTCGGTCGTTTCAGCATCGGCGGGCAATTCGGCTTCGGCAACGGGCCGATTGCCGATCCGGTCATCCTGAGCCGCAATGGCCGGCGTTTCGAATATACCGGCGAGACCACGATCCGCAGCGGTGCCGAGGTGCGGGTCGAGACGAGCCGTCAGGACATGACCCTGTCCTTGCGCGAAATGGACGATGGCTCGTGGCTGATCGTCGAACTGCCCGGCTTCACCTCGTCGGTCGGCGGCGTGGAGCAGGAAAGCCTCGCCGCATTGCGCGAAGCGACCGACAATTCCTGGTACCGCGACGAAGATGGCCTGTGGGTCAAGCTGGTGGTCGACAACCAGGCCGATGCGAGCATGCCCAGTCCCAGCGGCGGCGTCGGTGCCAGCCTTACCGGTCCCCGCCCAGGCGGTGCCTTCGTTGCCGGTGCCAGCCTGCAGGTCAGCCGTTAGCCCGGCGCGCCGAGCACGCTGTGGGCAAGGTTCAGGCCGCTTGCCAGCCTCCGGCATCGTATCCCGGCTGCGCCACGTGGCTGGCCCCGATGCCGCGTTCGAACGTGCTGGCAAAGACCGTGGAGACGGTAACGTGATCCACCCGCGCGGCATCCGGCGTCAGGGTTAGCAGCGCATAGCCCTTGTTGTCCTGGTCGCAGTAGGCGACCTCTTGCGCTGCCATCGCCAGCAGGCGGCCAAGGCCTGGCAGGATGGAACCGTAGGACGGGCTGGTAATCGCAGTGCATCCCAGTTCTACCCCGGCAAGGCGCCCCCCGGCATCGTGCAGGTTGTTGCTCCAGGCCGCGTGGCTGTCACCCGAAAGCACCAGCGGGCGCGATCCGGCGCGGGCGAACAGGTCGTACAGCCGTTCGCGGGCGTGGGGGTAACCGTCCCACGAATCGAGGTTGAACGGCACGCCCGCGCGATAGCCGGCCAGCGCGGTGTCGATCTGCGTGCGGTACTGTTCCGGCATGGCGGCGCGCATTTCCGCATAGGCCTCTGCGCCCAGCATCGCTTCAAGGTCAGGCCCCGGCACCCTTGCCATCACAACCTGGTTGCCCAGAACCTGCCACGGCTTGCCCGCGTTTACCGACGCCGAAAGCACGCCTTCCAGCCACTCGCCCTGCTGGCGCCCCAGCAATTCGCGTTCGGGACGGTCACGCTCGGCCAGCAGGGCGGCGACAGCCTCTGCAGGCGGAACATCGCCCTTCGGCGCAACCTGCTCGTCTCGCGCCAGCAGGCGCGTTTCGACCATGGCCAGCGTCGCCAGGTCGCCGAATTCGAAGCTGCGGAAGATCGCCTCGTGCGCCCGCAGCGGATCGGGATCGCGGATCGGCATCCATTCGAAATAGGCCTGCATGGCCACGGCCTTGCGCGCCGTCCAGTCGCCCTCGGTGTCGCTCTGGTGGTTCTCTGCCCCGCCGACCCATGAATCGTTGGCGGTCTCGTGATCGTCCCAGACGCAGATGAAAGCGGCCCGCGCGTGGGCGGCCTGCAGCAGCGGATCGGCCTTCACCTGTGCATGGCGGCGACGATAATCGGCCAGCGTCACGATCTCGTGCGGCGGATCGGGCAGTCGGCCTAACTGGCGCCCGATCTCCGCGCCATAGCCGCTCTCGCCGTATTCGTAGATGTAATCGCCCAGGTGGACGACGGCATCGAGCCGCTCCAGCCTGGCCATGTCGGCATAGGCATTGAACAGGCCGCCGGGGTAAAGCTGGCACGAGGCGACCGCCAGGACGAGCTCCTCCACCGCCCCAACGGGCAGCGTGCGGAAGCGCCCTACCCCGGTACGTGCGCCGCCGGGCCCTTCGAACCAGTAGTGGTATTCATGCCCCGGTTCGAGACCATCGAGATCGACCTTGGCGGTGTGGTCTGCAGCAGCGCGTGCGATCACTTCGCCCGAAGCAAGCGGCATGTCGCTGGCTGCCTCGGCAACATGCCAGCTCAAGGCGATATCGCCGGCAAAGCCTTCCTCCGCCGTCGCCCGCGTCCAGATGATCGCGCCATCGGCCTTGGGATCGCCGCTGGCGACACCGTGCAAGAAGCGCACTTCGCCAGGCGCGCCATCGCGACCCAGCGCCGCCGAAGGCAGCGCCAGCGCGGTTCCCGATCCGAACAGGGCCAGCGCCCTACGACGATTGATACGCATGGCTCTATCCTTTTCTCGTCACTCGGCGGCTCAGAATACCCGCGCGGTCAGTTCGATACCGTAGAATCGCGGTTCTGCGGGGATGAAGGTGGGATATCCGAATGCCCCGCCGGTATTGCCCGCGTCCAGCAGATAATCCTCGTCGGTGGCGTTGCGGATGAAGGCCGCCAGTTCGAAACGCTCGTCGGCAAAGCTGACCCCGCCGCGCGCGTTGATCAGGGTGACCGCGTCCTGCGAGATCAGCGCACTGTTGGGCAGTTCGAAGAAGATCCGGCTGCGATGGGTCACGCTGGGCGTGAGGAACAGCCGCATACCGTTGCCGATTTCGCGATCGACGGTGAAGCCCGCCGCCATCTGGAATTTCGGCTGCAGACGGAAACGCGCGCCAGAGAACGCAGGCACCAGCGCGTTGTCCTCGTCGATCTTGGCATCGATATAGGCGCCATTGGCAAACAGGCTGAGCCAGTCGGTCGCCTGCACGGCGACTTCTGCCTCGACGCCCACGTTGGTGGCGCTGCCCGCGCTTTCGGTGCGGGTGGAGCCGTCATCCTGGATCACGCTGACCTGGAAGCCGGAATAATCCTGGTAATAGACTCCGAGCGAGGCGGAGACATTGCCGGTCGCCACCTTCACACCGCCTTCGTAGTTCCACACGGTTTCCTCGGGGATCAACTGCAGGTTGGGCGCGGGATTGCCGAGGCTGTCCAGCGTGGCGCTGAGCTGCACCACCGGCGAGCGGCGGCCTTTGGAAACCGTGGCATAGACGTTCACCTCGGGGGTGATGCGATAGAGTGCGTTGAAGCGCGGCAGCCAGGCATCGTAGTCTTCGCTGGCCATGAAGGTCTGGCCGCCTGTATCGATCTGGCCGGGGATCAGCGAGGCGGTAAGCCAGGGGAAGAACTGCAGCAATCCGCCCTGCAGTGCCGGCGGCAACAGGCCCAGGATTCGCGGCTGGTCCACGCTGGCGAAATAGCCCGACTGGCGTTCTTCCCAGATGTAGCGCAGGCCCGCCGTCAGTTCGAGATCGTCGGTAGCCAGCCAGGTGGCATCGGCGAAAACCGAGTAGGCATCGTTCTCGCCCTGGTTCTCGAACACCGACTGGTAGCGCAGCGAAGACAGCGTGCCGCCACTCAGCGTGGGAATGATCAGTTCTGCCGGAACCGAACCGTCTGCCGCCACGCAGCCGAACTGGAACACCGCCCCACCGCCCAGGCATTCGAGGAAGATCGCCTCTTCGGAGGAGAACGGAACGTTCTGGCGACCATCCTCGGTGAAATAGTTCCAGCCCGCAGATGCGCGCAGGTTCATGCCCGAGTAGGCGAAGCGGCCTTCGTGGCTGAACTGCCAGCCATCGGCGATTTCGGCGAATTCGAGGAACCACGCGGCCGAACCATCGGCATCGAACGTTTCGAGGCTATCGAATTCGCGGTATCCGTTCACCGTGGTGAAGGTCCAGTCGTCGGCGAATTCCCATTCGGCAGTGAAGTTCAGGTCATAGACTTCGCGATCGAGACCAAGCTGGTCCTTGCCCAGGACCTGTGCCGACAGCGGGGAACCACCAAGGTTGGCATCGCCGAACGGGTCGGCCGGGCCGGAGGCGGTGGGGAAATTGCCCGAGATGAACGGCGTGCCGCCGTTGCGCTGGCGATCGAACGTGCCGATGATATCCACGGTAACCCGATCGCTCGGCATGAAACGCAGCGAGCCGCGGATGCCGAGATTGTCCTGCGCGTAAAGCTCTTCATCCTGCGACGGCGCCAGGTTCTCGACATAACCGTCGCGCGTCTTCCATTCGAAGGCGAGGCGGCCTGCCACCACGTCGTTGCCCGCGTTCACGAAACCGGTCAGCAGCGTGGCATCATAGTTGCCGTAGCCGCCCGTCAGTTCGGCGGAGAAGCCAGGCCGGGGGCGGGCGGAAACGAGGCTGATCGCGCCGATCGCCGATGCAGTGCCGAAAAGTGTGGCCTGCGGCCCTTTGATCACTTCCACCCGGTCGAGGTCGTAGGTCGACTGGTACGACCCGCGCGAGCGAGAGATATCCACGCCGTTATAGTACAACGACACTCGCGGCCCCTGCTGCGCGGAGCCCGAATCCGATGTGATGCCGCGGATCACGATGCCGGGGTTGTTGGCGCTCTGTTCCTGGATGTTCAGGCCGGGCACGTAGTTCGAGAGTTCGTCGAGATCGGTGACGCCCAGTTCCTCGATCCGTTCGCCGCCAAGCGCCGAAACCGTGATTGGCACATCCTGCGCACGCTGTTCGAACTTCTGCGCGGTCACGATGATCCGGTTGCCCGAATTCCCGTCAGGCTGCTGGCCGGAGCCTTGGTCCTGCGCAAGGGCAGGCACGGACATCACGGCGGTGGTGGAGAGAAGGAAGGCGAAAACTGGCTTGCGAGCGGTCATTTCGAAAGTCCCGTTGAGGTGGAAATGACGCGCCAGTATGCGGCCTTGATGACAGCACGGCGGCCCTTTGATGACAGCGCCATGAAATGCGCCTTGCGTGTTGGTGAGATGCGATCCCAACCGCCTTGCGCGCCTTGGAGCCGATCGGGCGTGTGATGCGGTTGGCGGAAATCAGGAGCGCCGATGCCCCAGGTCGGACCGCCCTCCTCTTCTGTCGGCCCGCTTACAGGCATGGCCGCGCTGGCTGCGCCACAGCCGGGGTGGGCTGGATGCACTGGTGTGCTCTGCCGAGGTCGGCGATGACGACGCGGCCCTGCGCAAGGCGATGGTGCAGCGCCTGCTGGCGGGCTCGGGCTGACCGCTGACCGGCGGCTAGTGCCGCCCGCGCTTGCTGTCCCTGAACTCGGCGTAGGAATCGAGCACCTGGCGCATGCGCTCCAGCGCTTCCTCGCGCTGCTGCTGGTCGTGGATCTGCTGCAACCGCCCCTTCAGCGAAGAGGCGAAGGCGGCGTAGCTGTTCTGCCAGTCGTGGCCCGACAGCGCCCCCAGGTCGGTGCGCCCGGTGGCCGTGCGGCTGGCCGGTCCGCCGGGCGCCAGGTCATAGCTTTCGCCGATTTCCGGCAGTTTCACGGCCAGGTCCGGCGCACGCGCCTGCAGCTTCCGGCGCAGGGCTTCGAGGCTTTCGGGCTCGCCATGCGAAAGGAACAGGTTGCCCCTGATAGGGCTGCGGTCGTCGATCCATTCCAGCAGTTCAGCCTGATCGGCATGGGCAGAATAGTTGTCGACGCTGCGAATCTGGGCGCGGACGATGACATCGCGCCCTGAAATGCGCACGGTCTTCGCGCCTTCCAGGATAACGCGGCCAAGCGTGCCCTGCGCCTGATAGCCGACGAACAGCACGGTCGAATCCCGCCGGTGCAGGTTGTGCAGCAGGTGGTGGCGGATGCGCCCGCCTTCGCACATGCCCGATGCGGCGAGGATGATCGCCCCGGAGATCGAGTTGATGCGCATCGATTCCTGCACGTTCTGGGTGAAGTGGAACGCCGGGTGGGCAAAGATGTTGGTGCCGCCAGTTCCCTCGAGGTCTTTCGAATACCTCGCGAAGACATCGGTGATTTCCGAAGCGAGCGGGGAATCGATGAACACCGGCACGTGCGGGATCTGATCGTTGTTGATCAGGTAAGCGAGGTCGAACAGCAGTTCCTGCGTGCGTTCCAGGGCGAAAGCGGGGATGACAAGGTTGCCGCCGCGCGTGATCGCGGCCTGGACTTCCGCACCCAGCTGCCGGCGCCGTTCCTCCAGCGTCACTTCCTCGCGATCGCGCGAACCGTAAGTGGCCTCGCAGATCACGAAGTCGAACCCCGAAGGCCCGTCGGGATCGCGCAGAAAGGCACGGTGTTCAGGACCAAGGTCGCCCGAACACATCACCGACACGCCGCCTGCCTGCAATTCCACGGAGGCCGAACCCAGCACGTGCCCGGCGTTCCACAAACGCGCCCTGAAACCCGGCGCCGGCTCGAACATCACTTCGCGGTCGATGCCCCGGCACTGTTGCCAGGCCGCCAACGCATCCTGTGCCGTGTAGACGGGCTCGAAGGCTTCATCGTCCGACCGATCGCGGCGGCGGTTGTGGCGCTGGGCATCGTATTCCTGGATGCGCCCCGAATCCGCCAGCATGTGCTGCAAGAGGTCGGCAGTCGGCTGGGTGCACCAGATATCGCCGCGAAAGCCGTGCTTCACCAGCTTGGGCACCATGCCGCTGTGGTCGATATGCGCATGGGTCAGGATGACCGCATCGATGTCCTTCGGCTTGAAGGTGAAGGGCTCGGCATTCAGGTGCTCCAGCGTGCGCGAGCCCTGGAACATGCCGCAATCGACCAGCACGTTCTTGCCGCCGCAGGTGAACTGCATGCACGATCCGGTCACCGTGTGCGCGGCCCCGTGGAAGGTCAGCGAAAGCGTATCCTGCGTCATGGCCCGGTTAGC
This sequence comes from uncultured Erythrobacter sp., assembly GCA_913055155.1. GTDB lineage: Bacteria > Pseudomonadota > Alphaproteobacteria > Sphingomonadales > Sphingomonadaceae > Alteraurantiacibacter. Next base: position 115,210 of record CAJXJR010000011.1, read on the forward strand.
CCTCCTCGATCCATCGGCGTGCGTTGATGGCGTCTGCCAGAAGGCCCGCCAGTGGAATGTCGGCCACCGGCCCCGGCACGCTGTCGCTGGCGCGCACGCGGGCAATGCCTGCGTCCTCCAGGGCCGCAAGGTCATGGCTGCTGGCGAGGCAGTGCGTTGCCACGGCCTCTATCGAAGTTGCCCCCGCATCGCGCAGCTGTCGCGCAGCCGTTGCCAGGGTCACCCCGCTGGCGATCACGTCATCCACCAGCACGACCGGACGGCCTGCGACAAGTTCGATCCCGTCGAAAGTGATGGCCACCTGACGGTCGCCGCTGCGCTGCTTGGTGCCCACCAGCACCGGGCATCCCAGCGGCGCGGCAATCTTCTCGACCCACTGCCGCGATTCCCCATCCGGGCCGACAAGCACCGTATCGCCGCCCTCGCCAAGCGCGGCCGATAGCGCAGGTGCGGCGGTAATTCTGACTGCATCGGTGCCCGGCATTGCTTCTGACAGGTCATGTACGCGGTGCAGGTGGGGATCGACTGTCAGCACGCCGTCGAAATGTTCTGCCAGCAGCTTGCCGATCACCCGCTGGCTGATCGCCTGGCCGGGCAGGAAGGCGATATCCTGGCGCATGTAGCAAAGGTAAGGCGCCACCAGCAGCACGCGTTGCGCGCCATTCTGGCGCAGGGCCGATGCCGCCAGCAGCAGTTCCACCAGCTTGGCATTGGGATTGTCCAGCGAGCGATAGACAATCGCGGCAGCAGGCGGCCGGTCGACCCGCACCAGGCTTTCGCCATCGGGAAAGCGGTGCACCGAAACTTCCGAGAACCCGCTATCCAGCGCCTTCGCCAGCCTGGCAGCTGCATCGGTGCTTTCGGCGAACCCATAAAGCAGCGCGCCCATCAGGAAATCTCGTAAGCCGAGTTTTCTTGCGCCAGGTCCAGCGCGAATCCCAGCCCGGCCTCGGCATTGGCATAGACGCGGTACAGCGCATCGCCCGCCTGCACGTCGGCTCCCACCTTGTGCAGCAGGTCCAGCCCCGCGCCCTTGTCCATCGGCGCGCCCGCCAGCCGCGCAATGCGCGCGATGCGTTCGCAATCGATGGCGACCACCCGGCCGCTGCGGCTAGCCTTCACCTCTGCCTGGTGCACGCCGGGCTCGAAATGCTGCGTCTGCCGGCCTTGCGCATCGATCAGCCGCTGCATCGCTTCCAGCGCCTTGCCCGATGCCAGCATTTCCAGCGCGCGGGCATAACCCTTGCCGCCTTCCAGCGCAGGATCGAAATCGAGCATGTGACCTGCCAGCATCACCGCATGGTCGCGCAGGTCCTCGGGCGCGTCGGGCTCGTTGTGCAGCACCGCCATCACGTCCCGCACTTCCAGCACCGGGCCGATACCCCGACCAACCGGCTGAGAGCCGTCGGTGAAGACGATGTCGGTCACCAGGCCAAGGTGGCGCGCCACATATTCGAACAGCTTGCGCAGGCGCACGGCATCGGAATGGGAACGGACCTTGGCCGTCGGCCCCACCGGGATGTCGATGACCAAGTGGGTGGAACCGGCCGCCACCTTCTTCGAGAGGATCGAGGCGACCATCTGTTCGTGCTTGTCCAGCCGCAATGGCCGTTCGACCGAGATCAGCACGTCGTCCGCCGGCGACAGGTCGACCCGCCCGCCCCAGGCCAGCACCGCGTGTTCCTTTGCCACGATCGCCTTCATTTGCGCTTCGGACAGGTCGACATTGGCCAGCACTTCCATCGTGTCCGCCGTGCCCGATGGCGAGGTAATCGCGCGCGAGGAGGTCTTGGGGCACAACAGGCCGTGCGCCGCCACGATCGGCACCACGATCATCGATGTGCGGTTGCCGGGGATGCCGCCGATGCAGTGCTTGTCCACCACCAGCGGCGAATCCCAGTGCAGGCGGTTACCGACATCGATCATCGCCTTGGTCAGCGCCAGCGTTTCGGGCGTGCTCATGAACCCAGCACAGGCCACCAGGTAGGCACCGATCTCCATCGGCGAATAGCGGTGATGCGCTATGTCTCGGATTACCGCGGCAACTTCGCTTTCGCGCAGCACGTCGCCATCGATCTTGCGCCGGACGTATTCGAGGCTGGCTGGCGGGCGGGCCTGCGCGATGGTTACGCTGGTGCCTTCCGCCAGGCCAAAGCGCTTGAACGCCTGTTCGCCCAAGCCGATCTCGTCAGCGCCGATGATCGAATCGTCATCGACGATGGCCAGCGTGGCGAGGATCTCCCCGCCTTCGCACGATATCCTGATCTTGCGCAGGGCCTGGAATTGCTCGGGCGAATAGCCGTTGCCGTGACGCAGGACGAAAGCGGTGTTTTCCGGATAGGTGTCTATCGGTATCCGCCGGACCTTCAGCATCGCGCGTCACTCTCCTTATACTGCCAGAGCCTATGCGCTGGCCTTGCCATTGTCACGCTCCTTGCTGCCGGTCGGCATCATCCGCCGTGCATGGCGAAGACCGGTCTCACAGCAAGTCGCGGAGAGCTTCCATCTGCTCGCGGAAAGCCGCCGCATCGCCGTGCGCCACGAAATCGCGATAGCGAGGATGCAGGCCCAGCGCGGTGGTGCGTGCCTGATCGAATACCAGTAGTGTTCGGAGACACGGGCAATTTCGCGGACATAGGCGATCACCCCGTTGCCGTGACCGTAATAGGCGCAGTTCAGCTTCTCTATGGAAGATAGGGAGCATGCGCCGGTCGACGACGATAAGGTCGGCCCGCCGCACCCTGGGGATGCGATAGGCGCGAAAGGACATCTGCTGGTAGATCGTCGCCCACAGGTCGAGGGGAAGGCACCGCAGGCGATGTCGTCAACGCCTTGCAGGACAAGGCTGGCTCCGCCCACAGGAAATATTGACCGATATTTGTCCTATCGCAAAGACGTCACCTGGCGATGGGTGTATGGGTAAAAGTGTTCCGCTGGTCGTGCCCGGAGGCAGATTGGAGCACCCGTTAGCCGACTGGCGTTTATCGCTGGAGGCGAAGCATGTCGGTCCATCAACCCATTGCGAAAGTGCTGGAAGACCTTCCCGCGACCTTGCGCCAGCATGCCGAAGTACTGCCTAGCCCCGATGGTGCCGATTTTGCCGAAAGCTTCGACCGTTTTGCCGATGCGCGCATCGTGCTGCTGGGCGAAGCGACGCACGGCACGCACGAATTCTACCAGGCACGCGCGCAGATAACCAGGCGCCTGATCGAACGGCACGGGTTCAATATCGTCGCGGTCGAAGGCGACTGGCCCGATCTTGCGCGGATAGACGATTACGTGCGCCACGGCGCGCCTCGCCCACGCAGCAGTGAACCCTTCACGCGTTTCCCGATCTGGATGTGGCGCAACCAGGAGGTGCTGGCCTTTGCCGACTGGTTGCGCGGCTACAATGCCGACCTTGCCGAAGAAGAACGCACGGCCATGCGCGGGCTCGATGTGTACAGCCTGCGGGAATCGATCCACGCCGTACTCGCCTACCTCGACAAGCATTGTCCCGAGGAAGCTGCCCAGGCTCGCCATCGTTATGGCTGCCTTACGCCGTGGCAGGACGAACCGCAGCAATACGGGCAAGCGGTGGTCCACGGCGGCCTGGCAAAGTGCGAAGAGCCGATGGTGGCCCAGCTGGGTGACCTGCTGGCGCGCAGGATGCAACTGATCGCATACGATCGCGGCGGCGATGGCGAGGCGTTCTTCGACGCAGAGCAGAACGCGCGGATCGTGCGCGCGGCGGAGCGCTATTACCGGTCGATGTATCGCGGCGCCGTGGAAAGCTGGAACCTGCGCGACAGGCACATGTTCGATACGCTCCAGCGGCTGATGGCCCACACCAGGGAGGCACGTGCAGTCGTCTGGGCGCACAATTCGCACGTCGGCAATGCCTCTGCCACCGCCATGGGCTGGCAGGGGGAGTTCAACATCGGCGAGCTGGTGCACAATGCCTATGGCGACGATGCGGTGCTGATCGGCTTCGGCACGGACCGGGGGACTGTCGCCGCGGCTTCGAACTGGGGCGAAAACATGGAGATCATGCAGGTCCGCCCAGCGCGTGATGACAGCTGGGAAGGCATGTTCCGCAAGACCGGCCTTGCCCGTTCGCTGACCGACTGGCGCGGCGGCGGAAAAAAGGACCTTGTCGAAGGCTTGTCCCACGCCTTGCTCGAACGCGCTATCGGGGTCGTCTACCGACCGCAAAGCGAGCTGACGAGCCACTACTTCGAATCCGTGCTGGCCGACCAGTTCGATGCCTGGGTGTGGTTCGAGGAAACCCGCGCCGTCACGCCGCTGGGGCAAGAACGACCGCAGGGTGCGCCGGAAACCTGGCCATTCGGGTTATGAGCATGGACCTGCCTCCGCGCGATTGCCACGAAGTGACCATGCAGGCCGGCAACCTGGCGCTGGGTGCCTTTCTCGGCGTGCCGGATGACGCGCAAGGGATCGTGATCTTTGCCCATGGCAGCGGCAGCGGAAGAATGAGCCCGCGCAACAACTACGTCGCCGGTCGCTTGCGCAAAGCGGGCCTGGCAACGCTGCTGCTGGACCTGCTCACGCCCGACGAAGAGCAGGATCGGCGCAACGTCTTCGATATCGACCTGCTGGCCTCTCGCCTGCGACTTGCCGTCGACTGGGCGACCGCCAACAGCGAGACGGCGCATCTTCGCCCGGCCTACTTCGGCGCCAGCACCGGCGGCGGCGCGGCCATTCGCGCTGCGGTGGGAGATCCGCGCATTTTCGCCATCGTCTCGCGCGGCGGAAGGTCCGATCTTGCCGGCGTGCAGGCCCTGGCCAGCATTACGGCGCCGACTCTGCTGCTGGTGGGTGGGCTCGACGGCCCCGTGATAGAGCTGAACCGGGCAGCAGCCGAGGCAATGACTTGCCCGCACGACCTGACAATCATTCCCGGTGCCGGGCATCTGTTCGAGGAAGCCGGGACACTTGACCAGGTGGTGCAGCTCGCCGCTTCCTGGTTCCTCCAACACCTGCAGGACGCCGTGCAATGACCGATCAGACCGACCGCTTCACAGATCGCCGGAGCGCCGGTCGCGCGCTTGCCGAAGCCGTCGCGAAGCTGGATATCGAAGACCCGCTGGTGCTTGCGCTTCCTCGCGGCGGTGTGCCTGTGGCCTATGAAGTCGCGCAGCGGCTCGAAGCTCCCCTCGACATCCTGCTGGTGCGCAAGATCGGGGCTCCGGGGCACGAGGAATACGGCATCGGGGCTCTGGTCGATGGTGCCAACCCGCAGATCGTGGTCGACGAGGAGATGGCCCGCAGGGTGGGCGCCACGCCCGCCTATCTGGAGCAGGAAGTCGAACGGCAACTGCAGGAGCTGGAACGGCGCCGCGCGGCCTATCGAACGGGTGCGCCGGTCTCGCCCACGGGACGCAATATCATCCTCGTTGACGACGGAATTGCCACTGGCGGCACCGTGAAGGTGGCCCTGCAGGCCTTGCGCAAGTCCGATGCTGCCAGGATCGTGCTGGCCGTGCCGGTGGCCCCGCATTCGGCAATCGTGGCCCTGCACGACATGTGCGACGAGACTGTCTGCTTGCTGGAGCCGGACCCGTTTTATGCCGTTGGCGCGCATTACGAGGATTTCGGTCAGACAAGCGATGCAGAAGTGGTCGAACTGCTGTCTGCTGCCAGCGCCAACGGCCGCCGCTAAACTTCCCCGGGCACTAACAACGGATCGCGATTCATGCCGATCTTGCTGAGACACTCACGGTGCTCCCCGCAGCTGCACTGAACCTTCACAGCGTGCGGGTATCGGTCACCGTTAGTGCCGCCAGAACATTTTTTCGCTAGCTGGCCCACTTTCCATTCGACTCCAGCAGGATCGGCAACCAGCTCGCTGAGTTGGAAGCGATGGACAAGGCAGACCTGAAGGACCGGTGGGCGAAGCTCACCGGTCGGCCCGTTCCCAAGGTCAGCGCAGCCATGCTGCGGCTGGCCATTGGCTACGCACCGGCAGGGCGAGCAGCGGGCCACGACGATCAAATCACCGAGGCTGCTGGCAGGCGATGTGTTCAACGAAGTCGGCGAACCGGTGGTGACCGGCCATGCGTGCACCCCTGCAGGACTGCGGGGTCCGAGGGAAGCTTTTTACGATTGTATGTCAATGCGTTAATGAGTAGCGGGGCAGTCAGCCTAACGCTAACTCGTCCCCAATTGGTCAGGAAACGATCTGGACCACATCGGCAAGCGGATCATAGCTGACTTCGAGGCCACCGGCGCGAAGCTCATCAAATCCAATATAGCTCGACCCGGTATCAATACGGGCAAAGACTTCACCGGGCAGCAGGTTGCTGAGATCTTCGGCGGATACGCGCAAACGCGATTGCGTATCGATGGACAGGCTGGCGACTCCAACCTCGCGTCCATTGAGGTGAATCGGCTTACTGAACTCCAGGTCATTCAACTGGTCAGCTGCCGATGCCAGATCGAAATTTACCCCGATCACCCTCTCACCGTTGGGCAGGACTACTGTTTGTCCTTCGGTCTGCGCAGTGCGTTGTGCCGGCTGGCCTGCGCCGATGTCTCCCTCGCCATCGGAAGTGTCGAGCGCCGGGGAATCGCCCTCAACTACAAGAGCCTGCAACTCGGGCAGGTCATCAGCTGCCGAGTTCGAACCGTCGGAAAGGATTGCTTCGCCATTTTCCGGCAAGATCGCTCTCTGGACATATGCAGGTTTCTCGACATCGAACCGCTCGAGAAACAACACCGACAAGGTGCTGCCAATAGCGAAACCGGCCAAGGCAGAGCCGATGCCAACCCAGCCCAGCGCGTGGGCCGCCAGGTGTCGTCTTGCGCCAGCAATGAGCAACGGTTGAACCCCCGCGTTAGGCCAAAAGTTAAACACGCAATGTCATTATTGACAAGCTGCTAGCCAGATATACCCACCTAACCACCTAAGGTGTAATGAAAAAACAAAAGTTACCGCAGTGGTAACCAAGCGTACGCACCCAGCCTTAGCGAAGTGCAGGCCATCAGGCGGTCATGACCGCGAACCGGACAAGCCACCTGCACACCGCATCGCAGCTGTCCAAGCTGTTGCTTGGCGCCTGCCTGTCTGCCTGCCTATTGCCGGCGACAGCAAAGGCCTTCGTGATGCCCGATCCGCTTTCCTTCCAGCAGTCGAGCGCAACTTCCTGCCAGATCCGTCGCATCGAACCTGCAGCAGCCGCACGACCCGCACGGGGAACCCACGCAACCAAGTCGACAGCCATCTTGGGCGGACAGGCCAGTGCGCTGGACATGATCCGCATGCAGCAAGGCCAGCTTGCTTCGGAAGTTCCGGCGGTACAGCTTGCAGGCGAACCGGGCGTCTCGGTGTCCTATTCGAGTTCCTGCTTTACCGCGAGCTCGCTCGATTCGCCCGTACCGGTTGCAACACCCGTATCTGTGCTTACCGCGCCAGCATCTTCCGGGGACTTTCTCGGCAGTTCGCGTGTTGGGATCCGCAACACCCCGTTCAACGCGGACTGGGAGCGGGTGTCCTCGGCAGACTTGCCATTGCACAACGTCGAGAACCTGCTGGGCAGTGGCGGGCATGCCGACGTCGAAACGCTTTCGCTAGTCAATCGCTGGGCAAACCGCCATATCGAATATGCCGACGATATCGCAAACTATGGCGCACGCGACTATTGGTCGACGGCGAACGAAACGCTGCAGTCGGGCCGCGGCGACTGCGAGGATTTCGCGATCCTGAAGTACCAAATGCTGGCTGCCCTGGGCTTCGATCGCAAGCAGATGTTCCTGACGCTGGCGCGCGACTTGGTACGAAATGCCGATCACGCGGTGCTGGTCGTGCGGGTTGGTGACCGCAGCTACTTGCTCGACAACGCTACCGACGTGCTGCTACCGGCGAACGTATCGTACGACTATCGCCCGACGATCAGCTTCAATACGCAGTCGGCATGGCTGCACGGTTTCAGCGCGCCTGCCGCGACGGCCAGCGCCAGTCGGCTGGGCCAGGCCCAGCTTTCCTACCTTTCGGATAGCGCCGTATCGAACGCGCGGGTCACCGGCTTCAACAGGTAGGCCAGGATGCTCTTGGCGCCGGTGATGATCTCCACTTCGGTGACCATGCCTGGAACGATCGGGAACTGCTGTCCGTCCTTCTCGACATAACTGCGTTCAGTCTCGATCAGCACGCGGTAATAGGCTTCGCGCTCCACCTCGTCATAGATGCTGTCGGCGGAAACTTCGACGACGTTGCCCGAGAGGCCGCCGTAGGTGGCGAAGTCATAGGCTGTCACCTTCACGTTGGCCGGATCGCCAACTGCCACGAAGCCGATGTCGCGCGGGCTCACGCGCGCTTCTACCAGCAAGCGATCACCCACCGGCACAACCTGCATGATGGTCTCACCTGCGCCGACAAAGCCGCCTTCGGTCGTCACCTGCAGGTTGTTGACGATGCCGGTGGTGGGCGAACGCAGTTCGTTGCGATCGCGCCGTGCGGTCGCGCCCCTGATGCTTTCCTCGTTCACGGCGATGCGCGTTTCGACTTCGCTGCGCTCGTCCAGTGCCTGCTGCCGGAAATCCAGCCGCGCTGCCTGCAGGTCTGCCTGTGCTTCGCGGATCGAGGCAGAGGCGCGTGCAGCAGCCTGGCGAGCGGCGGAAAGCCTGCCGCGCACGTCGACCAGCTCGCGCCGCGCGGCCAGCAATTCGGTCTGCGGCACGATTCCCTGCTGCGCCAGCGGCTCCAGCATGGCGACCTGTTCCTGCGCCAGCGTTACGCTTTCCTGCAGCGATGCTGCCGTGGCTTCGGCTTCGCGCAAGTCGCGACGGCGCTGTTCCACCGCGGCTGACAGAGCCGCCTCGCGGCTGCGCGCCGTGGCAAGTCGCGCGCGTTGAAGCCGCGCTTCCTCCGCACAGACGGAGCCCGGCTCGCAGCCCATTTCGGAACCGGCCGCTTCGCCTTCCAACCGCTCTGCCCGCGCAGCAAGGCGTGCGTTCTCAGCCTCGAGCTGCCCCAGTTCAGAAGCGGCAAGGCTGTCATCCAGCCGCACCAGCACCTGGCCCTGTTCCACGCGTTCACCGCTGCGCACAAGAATCTCTGCCACCACCGATGGCTCGGCCGGTTGCACCAGCTGCGCCTGGCTTGACGGAATAACCCTGCCCTGCCCGCGCGTAATCTCGTCGACCTGCGCCAGGCTGGCCCAGACCAGCAGCAGCAGCAGCGCGACCGTTGAAATCGCAATCAGCTTGCGGTTCGCATCCCAGCTGGCGAACCGGTCGGTCAGCTTCATGGTCCAATGCTCCCGGCAATCTGCGGCGTCGAGGGCTGCGAGTGCTGGCCTTCCAGCGCCGCGCGATAGCCGCTGCTGGCAGTGGTGGGATCGGGGATCGACAGCGTCCAGCCAGTGGAGGTATTGAGCCGCCCGCCCACGTCGTTGTCTGCCCGGCGATCGGTGATGTCGCGTGGCAGCTCTGCTTGGGGCTGCGCGCCGGCGTCGCCTTCGATCGATTTTGCATCGCCTTGCGCAAAGCGCGCCGGATCGAATGTCGGATGAAATTCCCGACCGTTCCACCGCGCCGAGAAATTGGCGGACCGTCCTGCAGCGCCTGGCAGGCGATAGAAGATGTGCCGCCCCTCAACGCTCACCTTCTCCAGCCGGAATGCCCAATAGGGAAGCACGTAGTCGGCATGATAGTGTGTGGCCGTACCCACGCTGTCTTCGACATAGCCGCTCAACGCCGCCCGGGCGACTTCGCGCGATTGCCGCCACAGGTCGGGCAGCGGCCTGCGCGCAAGCGCGCCGTCGCAGGTATAACTGAACTGGCAGACCGGGTCGGACCAGCCCTGGTAGATAACGCCGCATACCGAAGAAGGATAGGCCGGGTGCGCCACGCGGTTCAGGATCACCTGCGCCACGCCGCGTTTGCCGGCCACGCTCTCGTTGGCCGCTTCGTAGTAGATCGCCTCAGTCATGCAATCGAGCGCCGTGGAGTAGCTGGCGGATTGCGCGGAGATGCTGCGGAACGGGGCCATGTGGTCGCTCAAGCGTGCAGCCAGCGGGATGCCGGCGTTGCGCGCCTGGGCGGATAGCTCGTCCTGCTCGATCAGGGCCGTGCCCTGCACCGTGAAATCCTGCAGCTCAGCAGCCAGCGCATTTGCCGCCTCCAGCTGCGCATTCCGGTCCGCCAGGCTCAGGTCCACGGTGACGGGAATGCTAGGCGCAGACAGGAATACCAGCGCCACGCCGCCGGCCAACAGCCGCGACAGGCCGCTGGGCGTATTGGCAAGACGGGCAAGGGCAGCTTTCAGCATGGCGCTATCCCGCCTTTCCCGGAAGGTTCTGCAGGATCTCGGCCTTGGGACCGTCGGCCACGACTCGGCCGTTGTTCAGCACGATAATGCGGTCGCAAATGTCGAACAGCGCAGGTCGGTGCGTGGCGACTACCAGCGTCTGCCGTTCACCAATCGTCTCGCGCAGGCGCGCCACCAGCTGGCTTTCGGTGTTGGCGTCCATCGCTCCTGTCGGCTCATCGAGGAACAGCAGTTCGAACGGCGATACAAAGGCGCGGGACAGGGCCAAAAACGCGCGCTGCCCGCCGGAAAGACGTCGCCCCTGCTCCCCCACTTCGCGATCGAACCCGGCTGCATCGCGTGCCAGGAACGTGTCCGCTCCGCTCTTGCTGAGAGCTTCGATGACATCCTCGTCGCTCGCGCCCGGGGCGCCAAGGGCAATGTTCTCGCGCACGCTGCCGGTGAAGAGGTTGGCGTCTTGGCCAACGAAGCGGAAAGCGCGGCGCAATTCCGAGGGGCGGAACTGGCGGCTGTCGATCCCCTCGATCGTCATCGCGCCATCGGTTGGCGGGTAAAGCCCGCACAGCACGCGTCCCAGCGTCGACTTGCCCGATGCCACGCGGCCGACCACGGCGATACGTTCACCTGGTTCGATCGTCAGGTCGAGATGTTCGAGCGAATTCACCGGGCTGTCGGGATAGGCGAAGGAGAGGTTTTCCAGCGTGACGCGGTAGCCGGAGCTCTTGGCCGACGGCAGCGACATGCTGCCCGCCTGCCGCTCGTCGTCGCATTCGAACAGGGTCTCGATCGAGTCGAGGGCCTCGCGGGCCTGCCGGCCGCGCGTCAGCAGGAATGCGATCTGCCCTGCAGGTGCAAGCGAGCGCGAAGCGAGCATCACGATGGCAATGATCGCACCCATGGTGATCTCGCCGGCGGCGAAGAGGTAGTAGCCACCGATCACCAGCGAAACGCTGGATACCTGCTGGAACGAGGATGCGAGGGCGACTGCGGTCGATGAAATGCGGCGCAGGCGCAACTGCGAATTGCTGCCGACCTGTGCCAGCGAATGCCACTTGCCCAGCAGGCGCCTTTCGCCGGAGACGCTTTTCAGCGTTTCCATGCCGGCAATCGATTCCACCAGCACGGTCTGCTGCAGGCCCATGTCGGCCTGGGCATCACGCGCGGCATCGGTAACCTTACGTTGCAGCACCAGACCGGCAATCGCCATCATGATCATCGCTGCCAACGGCACCAGCGCCAGCCACTTGGCGATGTACGCGATCACGGCGATGAACAGGCCGAGGAAAAGCAGGTCGACCACCAGCACGATAGTGGTGGAGGCGAAGAAATCGCGCACCAGCGCATATTCACTCACGCGCGCGGCCAGGGCACCGGTGCTGCCGCGGCGGCCGTTCATCGGCGTGGAAAGCACACGCGAGAACAGTTTCTGCGACAGCCGCATGTCAAGCTTGCGGCCGATCTGGTCGACGACGTTGGTGCGCGCCCGGCGCAGGGCGAATTCCAGCGCGAAGGCCAGCAGCACACCCGTGGCGAGCACCCAGAGCGAGGATTCCGCGCGATTGGGAATCACGCGGTCGTACACGTTCATGGAAAATATCGGTAGCGACAGCGCCAGCGTGTTGATAATGAACGAGGCGACCAGCACCGGGCGGAAGGCCTTGCGTTCCTTGCGCAGTTCCGACCAGAACCAATGATAGCGGCCCTTCGCGTGCCAGGGCGCATCCTGTTCGCGCAACCGATCCGGGTTGGCGACCACGGTAATAACTTCGCCGCAGAATTCGCCTTCCACTTCGGCAATCGGGCGCCAACTTGCCTCTTCCGCGTCCGCCGGGAAGACTAGCGCGTCCGAACCGGAAATCTCCAGTATAGGCAGCGCAACGCCGGCCTCCATGCGCGCGATTGCCGGATAGGCATCCGGACGACGCGGCAGCTTCCTGCCGGTGGCGACTTCGTGGTTCATCCCCGTCAGGTCAAGCGCGGCAGAGGCCTGGTGGAAGGGAAGCAGGCCCGCCTCATTACGCGGCAGGGTATCGAACAGCGCTTTCGGATCGGACAGGCCAAAGTGTGCGGCAAGCCGCGTCACTGCAAGCACCAGCGTATCTTTCTCGGCTGATCCGGAAAAGTCTCCTGCCTGATACACGCTTCATGCTCCTCGGTCGTCGCCAGCCGCTAGCGCGGATAGCGACGCCGATGCAATTCCGCAGGCACAGATGGCCCATAATCGAACCGTTCGCGTTCCATCATGCCAGCGCCTGCACCCGGATCGAGCTCAAGCGCATTCAGGAACTGGTTGGTGGCTGCCAGCACCTGGTATTGCGCAAATATCTCGGAAAAACGCGATGTCTCGCGGCGCACCTGGGTGTTGAACCGGGTGTTCTGTGCATCGAGCACGTCGAGCAACGAGCGACGGCCGATGTTGAACTGGCTGCGATAGGACAACAACAGGTCGTCGCTGACCTGCGACTGCCGTTCGAGCGCCGAACCGATGGCCTGCTGCGATGTCATGGCTGTCCAGGCGTTGCTGACGTCCTCTTCAGCTTCGCGCGCGCGATCATGCAGGCGATAGCGCGCCTCGCTCGACCGGCGCACCATTTCCTGCACCTGGGCAGCGCGGCGACCGCCGTCGAACAGTTGCCAGCGCACGTAGACGCGGCCCTGTACATCGTTGGTTTCACCCTGGAAGCCATCGATATCCTCGCCGATGCGCCCGGTCAGATCGATGCCGATTTCCGGTGCAAGTTCACCGCGAGCAGACATGACCATCGCATTGGAGGCATCGACATCGGCCTGTGCCTCGCGGACCAGCGGGTTGTTGGTCCGCGCCAGACCGATGGCCGCTTCTTCGCTGGCGGGCAGCATGGATGCCATGCTCATCGGCAGGTTGACCCGCGAAATGTCGAGCCCCGTCAGACGGCGCAGCGAAGTGCGGGCGTTCTGCAGGTCTTCTTCTGCCTCTGCATGCAGCACCATGGCCGCCTGCAGGCGCTCTTCCGCCTGCTGCAGGTCAGCTACACTGATCGAACCTTGTTCCACGCCTTCGGAAAGACTCGCAGTCATCTGCTGGTGGAAGACGACATTGTCAGTTGCCGCGGCAACAATCCGCTCCTGCAGCAGGATGTTGAGGTACTGCCGCGCCACCTGCAGGGCGATGAATTCCGAACGTTCCACTACGCGCAGCGAAGCGCCGTCGACCCGCGCGGCCTGCCGCAGCAGTTCGCCGCGACGACGACCGAAATCAAAGATCGTCCAATCCGCCCTGGCACGTGCCTCAAGCGGATTCAGCCAGTCATCGGCGATGCCCAGGGAGCGGCGGGTGGTGTTTTCCAGCCTGCGCACGCCGGCCGATGCTTCCACGTCGATGGTCGGGAAATACAGCGACTGTGCCTGCTCCCGCTCGAACTGGATAGCCTCGGTGTTCATCTGCGCCTGGATCACCTCAGGGTTAGAGGCGATCGCGGTTTCGATTGCCTCCCGCATCGAGACCACGCCACCGTCACTCTGGGCCAGAGCCGCCGGCGAGCAAGTCGTCAGGGCAACGGCGATTACGATTTTGCCAAAAGCATTCATCTTTTCATACCCCAACTAGTCTGCCGAAATCTCGACGCGGCGGTTCTGCGGACTGCGCGTACCGTCAGCCAAAGGCACACGGGGCTCGCTCTCGCCTCTGGCTTCGACCTCGATGCGGACCCCACCGATATTCCTGCCACGCAAGGCAGCCGCTACGGTAGCTGCGCGCTCCTGTGACAGGATGAGGTTGTATTCATCGCTGCCCGCTTGATCGGTGTGGCCAACCACTGTCAAGGATGTCCAACCGCAGGTAGAGATGTTGTCAGTCACCGAGTTAAGTATCGGCTCCGCATCAGGACGCAGCGTGGATTCATCGAAATCGAAGAAAACCATCCCAACGATCGCGTCATCACAAAGATCGGGCCGTCGCTGCGGCGGCGGTGGCGGTGGAATGACCGTTGCCACGGGCGGTGCCGGCACTTCGTTCATCCGGATGAAAGCCTCGGCACACTTGCCGATGCTGGTTTCGTCGCGAGTGGACGATTGCATGAAACCCAATGCGATGCCGCACTGGACCTTGGTCTCGAGCGCCCAGAGGTAACGCGGATCATTCGCGGCGATGAAACTTTCGTCCAGCGAAGCGGCCAGGCCAGCTTCGTAACGCCGGTTCAACTCGTCATTCAAAGCGGAATTGCCAAGAGCCAAAAGCTCTTCGACGTCGCTTTCCTGGGCCAGTGCACCGTGCGACCAAACGGACGCAAGTGCAGTCGCAGCCAGAACCGTTACCCGACTGAGTTTCATAAATTTTCCCCAATTGGCTCCTGACTGCTTCGATATCAGGATACAACAGCACTGGCCAGAGCCGAATCATCACCCGGATCCTGGATGGCGATCTGCATCTGATCAAACGATGACATACCAACATCAACATTCAGGAACGCGGCGAAATCAGCATCGCTCATCGAATGCACAACATCGACTGCACCGCCGCCATAGTCGACGAACTGATCAATGAGGTTGTCGACCACGTTTCCGGCATCGACATCCGCAAGAACAGCCTCGAGAGTCGGCTCATCCTGTGTCACCCGAGTGGCCTCCTCGCCGCTCTGAATCAGCAGGGCCTCCATCATCGCCATGTCGACTTCACCGCCGGTGAAGAACGCCGCATCCGACACTTCGCCTGTGGTCCCGTCGACCATGGTGTAGCTGGTGGTACCGAAGACGATCACATCGCCATCGCCCTCAACCGATTGGATGCCGTCAGACTCGAGACTTATGGATTCAATTCCATAAGATTTTAACGATACAAATTCACCATCATCTGACACGGCGTCGAGATCCGCATCAATCCAGATGCCGAATTGATCATACGCCTCGTCGTTTGCATCGAGAACACCGTCCTGATTGCTATCATAGTTGGCTGCGATCGCTTCGAGATCGGTCATCTCGCCGTTGCCAAAGACGAATTCGGACGCATCGGTCACCATACCGTCACCGTTGGCGTCATAGAACAGGATTGCGCTGCCGGCTGCAATCCAGGCCGTCTTGGCTTTCACACCGTCACTATTGTAATCATAGGCGATATCGGCGCTGAGCGAACTGAACGCATTCCCCCCACCATCGAGATCAAGCACGATCGGCGCAGCCGTTTGCGCGACACTCGTTGTAACCGTGCCAACGCCATCTTCTGTATACTGGACATTGATAGAAGCCGGAGCATTGGCGACAGTTGCTACCGTTACCCAGCCATCGCCGCCGCCATCGATATCCACCTGGATCTCGTTGGTCAAAGCAAGGTAGCGAACATACCCATCAGCGATTGGATCACCGCCATTGGGCACAGTCAAGAAACCGCTCAGGTCAACCAATTCGCCAGCGGCGTAATCAACGATGGTATCGAGGCTTGAGCCGTCAATTACGAAAGTATCAGCCCCACCTTGGCCAATAAGGGTGTCATTGCCACCGAGCCCTGACAAGGTGTCGTCCGTATCAAAACCGAAGATTACATCATCCCCGGCAGTGCCGGCAGGCACGGCATAGGTTCCCGGCGTAACGGGCAGATTAGTCGATGTACCATCCACCAAGACTGCAACCGTGAGCGGCGAGACAGCGGGCGCTTGCGTCTGAGCAACCGTCACCCAACCAGCATCCGTTCCCGTGGCGTCGACATCAACTTGAATCGCGCCATCAGTATCCGAATACCGAACGAAATCATTGATGTCGTCAGCTCCGGTAATCGACACGATGGCCGTCAAGTCGACGATTTCCCCTAATTCATAATTGGTGATTATGTCTTGTCCAGGATCGGTATTGAGATCGTAAGAGGAGGTTACATACTTATCTATACCGGCATCGCCTTCATAAATGTCATTACCGGCGCCACCGACCAAGGTATCATTACCAGCGAGACCTTGAAGCGTATCATCTCCTCCAAATCCGACGATCACATCGCCTTCGCTCGTCCCGGTAATAAGTTCACCGACTTCGGTGCCCAAAATGCCTCCGGAGGTTTCATCGCCAAGGAGCGTGAATACGATGGGTTCGTCTCCGGTGAGGGAGCTACCGTCAGCATCAGTAATGGTGAAGTCGAGCGATACATCCTGATCACCAGGGAACAATAAGGTCTCCTGAGTTAAAACGAAATCTTCGATACGAGCAGCCGGATTTCCTCCCGTTTCTTCCGGGAAAGAAAAGAAAAACTCCATTTCGTCGACAGAAGTGATGCTTGGGTCCAGATTCAGACCAGGATATGCCGCATTCAATGCGGCTATCATGTCGGGGACATTAAGCAGGACTGGCGCCTCGCCGTCGAGAGCGCCGTCATCAGAGTCCACAAAATCGCCACCAAATCCATCTCGTGATGCCGTTACAATGTATGGCTCGCCATCGTTGAGCGCCACGGGGACGCCGTTTGCATCATACTCATAAAGAACGACGCCTATTTGGATCGTGTCGGTGTTTGGCTGAAAGTTGACTGCAAAATCAAAGTTTGTCGTGTTTTCAGCCCTGAAGATATAACCTTCATCAGGATTTACGAGATTATTATCAATCCCAAAACCATTCCCCGACGGATTAATCGTGGATCCGTTGCCGTCAAAAATAACGCCAGGAAGAATTTCAATCGAATCGTAATTCCCAGGAGAAATTGATTCGAAATCAAGTTCATTTGTCTCTTCCACTACAGGTCTAGTTTGGAAGATCTCAACATCCACACAGCCATCATCTTGGATACTCATCTCAAAGAAGATGGCGTCATCGGCCGTGATTTGACCGTCAAGGTTGACGTCAATGGGATTGTCGCTCCCATCTGTCGGCACATCTGCCAGCGTAATCAGACCATCACCATCGAAATCGATGTAAGCCTTCAACACGCCGTCTTCGCTTGCAAGATTGGGCGGATCAAAAATCAGGCCGTCTATTGGGTCGACGTCGAACGTTATTCCTCCAAGAATCGGAGCTCCATCAGGCCCATAGTCGAGTTCGACCGTGCTTACACATTGATAGAGGCCAACTTCGTTCGCAACGCCCAAGAGGCCGTTTTCGACTTCCCCGATAGTTGGGCTGGCATCCAGAACGGTCAGCTGAAATTGGTCAGAGCTGACCTGCACTGACGCCGTATCTCCATCAGAGTCGGTAACCGAAATGCTCAAGTCAATGCTATTCAGAGCGATTTCAATGGGGTCGCTGCCGTCGGGGTGTTGAAGCGATAGATACTGCTCGAAGATAATTTCGCCAGTTCCAGTTTCTGTATCCAGCGTGGCAGAAATCGCGAATGCGACTTCCCCGTCGAAATCCCCGCCCGGATTATCAACGTAAGCATAAAGGATGGTGCCATCCTCGTTGGTTGCCCAAATAATAGGCGCGCCATTTGCCGTGCCATCGGTAACGCTCAGTTCCGGCAGACTGGTCGGGATACCAAATTCGAAATCTGTCGAAACGATTATACCATCAACGCCAGCAGTGGCATCATAAGTTATGTCTACGCGGGCCCTCGAAATCGCGCCATCCGTACCATCATTCAGACCGACATCTGGGTCGTCGCCGATAGTGCGGCCGTCGACCTTAAGTAGACCGTCAACCTCATCTTCTGTCGCGATTAGGGTTGGCAAATTGAATCCCGAGTTTTCATCGGAGATCAAGGCTCCGGCAGGGTCAATCTCGGCTGTGATAGACGGGACATCGTCAAATATTTCAATATTAAACGATGCCTCAGTCGTGTCGTTATCTCCATCTGTGAAAATCAACGGCACGCCATTGAGGAAGGTACTCGCTTCAGTTTGATCTCCTTCCGGATGGAAGACCGGATTGATGAGGTCGACCTGGAAATCGTAAGTATAGGTCCCGTCCGGCTCAAGTGTGATATTGTCAATCTCGATACGGATAACATTGACAATTCCATCGCCCGTGTCGGCAGTCCCAAGCAAAGATCCTGGGATCGGATCTCCATTGGCATCAAGCTCAAGCGCAAATGTCACGTCAAATTGAGCGTCTAGGTCGCCATATTGGAGCTGGCCGTCAAGAACCGTAAAATCACCGAATGCCCATGCATCCAGAGCAGCCGTTACATCGGCCGGCCCGTCAGCGCCAAAATCAACGTTCACAAATGCCAAAACCGTATTCTGGTTCGTGGAGGCTATTTCGTCCGGATCAACTTGCAGAACCGTACCATCGCCATCCACATCCGTGGTCTCATCCGCATTGGCTCCAGAAAGTCCGTCTTCGTCAACAACCACCGTTTCCTCTACGAAAGCGGCCTCGGCAGGGATGTCGTCCTCGACCACGATATCGAAGCCACCGGTCAGCTCGACCTGGTCGCCATCCTCGTCGGTC
>CAJXJR010000012.1 GCA_913055155.1 uncultured Erythrobacter sp.
GGGTCCGTAGCGCCACTGCCCCTCCACCGTGCTGCGCACGGTCCCCCTCCCCATGCCTTCGGCACAGGGAGGAATACTCCTAGTTGTCGTCGTCGTTGTCGTCGTCGGCCGTCTTCACGCCCAGATCGTCGTCACCGCCGAGATCGACATCGTTGTCGGGCGAATCATCGTCCTCGTCGATGTCTTCCAGATCGTCATCAGCCAGGTCCGAATCGGATTCCTTGCTTTCGTCCTTCTTGGTTTCCTCGAACGGGATCGGCTGCTTGGACTTGAGCACCGGCTCGGGAGTCCATTCATTGCCGCATTCGATGCAGGTGACCGGGTCTTCCTTGCCCAGGTCGTAGAAGCGTTCACCGCATTTGGGGCAGGTACGCTTGGTGCCCCATTCTGGCTTGACCATGTGTGTGTCCTTAACTCGTCCGGAAGGTTTCCGGGGAAATTCGTATGCGCTCCGCAGCAGTGACGGAATCGCGAGCGGGCGCGCCTTGCCATAGGGCCTTGCCGCTGTCAAAGCCGCGCCGACCATTCGACAGTTAGGCATTGCCGTGAGCCATTCCAACCCGCCCGCCCCCAAACGTTTCTCAACAGCCGGTGCGCTGACCGGTCGCGTGCGCGTGCCCGGCGACAAATCGATCAGCCACCGCTCCATCATGCTGGGCGCGCTGGCGGTGGGCGAGACGCGCGTTAACGGCCTGCTGGAAGGCGAGGACGTGCTGGCCACGGCCGCCGCCATGCGGGCGATGGGCGCGCAGGTGGAGCGCGGCGAAGACGGCGTGTGGAGCGTGCGCGGCGTGGGTGTCGGTTCGCTGCTGCAACCGCAGAGCGCGCTCGACATGGGCAATTCCGGCACCAGCACGCGGCTGCTGATGGGCCTTGTCGCCAGCCATCCGGTCAGCGCCATGTTCACCGGCGATGCCAGCCTTTCGAAAAGGCCGATGGGCCGGGTGATCGAGCCGCTTTCGCAGATGGGCGCCACGTTCGAGGCATCGCCCGGCGGCACCCTGCCGCTGATGCTGCGCGGCATTTCGCCCGCCCTACCGATCACCTATCGCCTGCCCGTCGCCAGCGCACAGGTGAAAAGCGCCGTGTTGCTGGCGGGCCTCAACACCGCCGGGATCACCCGCGTCATCGAGCCCGTGCCCACGCGCGACCATTCCGAACGCATGCTGCGCGGCTTCGGTGCGGTGCTGGAGGTGAGCGAGGAGAACGGGGAACGCGTGATCGAGATCCACGGCGAAGCAGACCTGAAGCCGCAGGATATCGTCGTTCCCGGCGATCCCTCTTCCGCTGCCTTCTTTGTCGTCGCCGCGCTGCTGGTACCGGGCAGCGACCTCGTGATCGAGAACGTCGGCCTCAACCCCACCCGCGCGGCGCTGTTCGACGTGCTGCGCGACATGGGTGGCAGCATCGAGGAACTGGACAGGCGCGAAGTCGGTGGGGAGCCGGTGGCGGACCTGCGCGTCCGCCACTCCGCGCTCTCCGGCGTGAACGTCGACCCTGCCGTGGTCCCTGCCATGGTCGACGAGTTTCCCGTGCTGTTCGTCGCCGCCGCGCTGGCGCAGGGCACCACCACCACCAGCGGGCTGGAAGAGCTGCGGGTGAAGGAATCGGACCGCCTCGCCGCCATGGCCGCCGCGCTGACGCTGGCCGGCGCGAAGGTAGAGGAGCGCGAGGACGGTCTGGTGATCGAAGGGACGGGCGGCGACCCGCTGCCCGGTACGCCCGACGGCGCGGAAGTGGCCACTCACCTCGACCACCGCATCGCCATGGCGATGGCCGTGGCGGGCCTCGCCAGCCGCGACGGTGTGGCGGTGGACGATACCGCGCCGATCGCCACGAGCTTTCCGACCTTCCAGAGCTTGCTGGAACAGGCCTCGGCCACCGGCTAGGCTGCCCAGCCAGAAAGGACATCCGATGACGACCACACCCTCCTTCCGCCAACTTGTCGCCCCGGCCCTGCTGGCGCTGGCCGCCTGCTCCAGTGCTGCCCAGGCGGCGACCTACACGATGTTCAAGGATCCCAATTGCGGCTGCTGCGATCAGTGGGCCGATCACGTGCGCGAAGGCATGGATGCCGAAGTCGCCGCCGTGCACAGCACCGACATGGCCGCGGTGAAGGATACCCACGGCGTGCCGGTGCGCTTGCGTTCGTGCCACACCATGATCGTCGATGGTTACGTGATCGAAGGCCACGTGCCCGCCGCCGAGATCGCCCGGCTGCTGGAACAGCGCCCTGCAGGCGTGCGCGGGCTGGCAGTCCCGGGAATGCCGATCGGCTCGCCCGGCATGGAAATGGGCGACCGCACCCAGCCCTACCAGGTCATCGCCTTTGGCGACGCGGGCATGTCCGTCTTCGCCACTTACGAATAGGACCGCGCACGGGTGACCACCGACCTCGACATTTACAGCTACATCGGCTTCGTCGGCACCGCCTGCATCATCGGCGCCTATTTCTACCTGACCGCTTTGGCCAGGCCGAACCCGTTTATCCTGCACGGCACCAATCTCGCGGGCGCCAGCCTGCTCACCGTGTCGCTGCTGGTGCACACCAACTGGCCTTCGCTGGTGCTGGAAGGCTTCTGGGCCGCCATCGCGATCTGGGGCTTGAGCAAGGCGCTGCGCAAACCCCGCGAGCAAGGAGCGCGTGACGCATGATCATCGCCGTCGACGGACCCACCGCCAGCGGCAAGGGCACCATCGCCAAGGCGCTGGCGAGGCGTTTTGGCTTGCCGCACCTCGACACCGGGCTGCTGTACCGGGCGGTGGGCTACCAGGTGTCGCTGTACGAGGGTGACCCGGACAATCCGGCGGAAGCCCTGGCGGCGACCAATTTCCCGGACGAACTGCTGGGCCATCCCGAACTTCGCAGCGAGGCGACCGGTGGCCTCGCCAGCCGCGTCTCGGTGCATCCCGGCGTGCGCAAGGCGCTGCTGGAACGGCAACAGAAGTTCGCCGGGCAACCCGGCGGCGCGGTGCTGGACGGGCGCGATATCGGCACCGTGATCGCGCCCAATGCCGACGTGAAGCTGTTCGTCACCGCCAGCGTGGAGGCGCGCGCCAGGCGGCGCTGGCAGGAAATGCACGACCGCGGCGAAAGCCATACGCTGCTGGAAATCGAGGACGACCTGCGCCGCCGCGACGAGCGTGACCGCACTCGCGCTGCCGCCCCGCTGGTGGTTCCCGAAGACGCCTTCGTGCTCGACACCACAGAGCTCGACAAGGACGCCAGCATTGCCGCCGCCATCGACGTGGTCTTGCAGGCGACAGGCCAGCAGCCCTGCCCGTAAGGCTTGTGCGCGCCCGGTACACGGCCCGGCGATACCGAGCAGGTCCGGCGACACCTGTCAGCAAGATGTCAGGTGCCTGTTCCAGATCCGGCAATGGAGGAGGAGTAACAGGACCTATGCCATGCCTCCCAGGAAGTCTCCCACGCCGCTTGCCACCAGCCTGATGGCGCTTGCCACCCTGTCGCTTGCGGCCTGCGGCAACGATTCCACAGCCGGCAACGCGCCGATAGTCAGCGTCACGGCAACGCCAACTCCAACAGCCACGCCTACTCCCACCGCGACTGCCACCGGCACGCCCGTTTCCGCAAACGTGATCTCCGCGCTCAACACCGCGCTGGATGACGAGCGCAAGGCCGTTGCCACCTACGAGGCAATCATCGCCAAGCTCGGCCCGGCGGCCCCTTTCGTGAGCATCGCGGATGCAGAGCGTCGCCATGTTGAAATGCTGCTGCCGCTATATACCGTGCGCGGGCTGGATATTCCGGACGATATCTGGACCGGCAACGGCACGGCGGCCGATACCTTGCAGGAAAACTGCGCGCTGGGCGTGATCGGCGAGATCGACAATATCGCCATGTACGATAACCTGATCGCTTCGCTGACGAGCGACGACCAGGATATTATCGATGCCTTCGTGGTGTTGCAGGCGGCTTCGCGCGACAACCACCTGCCTGCCTTCCAGGCCTGCGCCTGACGTGGCGGTCTAGCCTTCGATTTCGCGCTTGAGGCTGCCCAGCAGCCCGAGTGCGAACAGGCCTTCCACCACCACGAACAGCGGCCCGACCAGAAAGCTGCGCAGGTCGTCGACGAAGGCGGGTTTGCGGCCTTCGAACTTGTGGCCCACCAACTGGAAGATCCAGCCGACCACGAACAGGCCGATCCCGGCGCCCAGCCACAGCGTGTCGGAAGTGTTGGCGATCATCTGGCCCAGCCCGGTAAACAGCGTGAGCAGCAGCGCCATCAGCACGCCCGTCCACAGCTCCAGCCTGACGTAGAAGCCGGCCGCCAGCACCGCCGCGATCATGGCGGGCCTCAGCATCACGCCGCCAAGTTCGAACGTAGGCCGGGCCAGCAGCGTGGTTATGGACAGGACGATAAGCGGAATGCCCACCACATGAGTCAGCACGTTGCGCTGGTCGCGGTGGTATTCACGATAGCTGGAAAGGGCCTGGGCAAGGGTCATTCGCCTGTCCTACAGGCAATTTGCCCAGTCAGGAAGCCGTGGTGGCTGACCCATGCTTCCCGCCCTTCTCCAACCCCGTCCCGAGCTGCCTTGCGCGACCTGCAGTCTTTCCCTCCAGGACAGTGCTCCATGTGCTCCACATTAGCGCCCCGCAGCGGACGCGCGGAGTCGCTTTCGCCTTGCCAAACGCCCGTTTTTCGCCTAGGCGCGCGCCCGTTCGACGGACGGATCACATGTCCGCGAGCGCGACAGCCAGCATGGTCGGCTTTCCACCGGGGCGCAACGACGTCCATGCCATGCTCGTTTCGCGCCCGCCCTCATGCCTTTCGAAGAGCGCCTGTGCCGGTATTCGGCCGCATGGGCAGTTCGGCCCTTTGGCCCGCACGCCTCGCAATGGTGCGAAAGCGGCGGAGATAAGACCCCGGGATCAAACCCGGTGGCCGGAAAAAACGTGAAACAGGAACTGCAAACATGGCAACCTCTGCCAATCCCAGCCGCGACGATTTCGCGGCTCTCCTTGACGAACAGCTCGGCGGTGCCGAGGGCGGCTTCGAAGGCCGCGTGGTCAAGGGCACCGTCACCGGCATCGAAAACGGCATGGCGATCATCGACGTCGGCCTGAAGAGCGAAGGCCGCGTGAACCTGAAGGAATTTGCCCGTGGCGAAGACGACCACGGCCTTGAAGTCGGCAGCGAAGTCGAAGTCTTCGTCGACCGCGTGGAAAACGCCGATGGCGAAGCCATGCTGTCGCGCGACCGTGCGCGCCGCGAAGCCGCGTGGGACAAGCTGGAAAGCGAGTTCGGCGAAGGCAAGCGCGTGGAAGGCCGCATCTTCGGCCGCGTGAAGGGCGGCTTCACCGTCGATCTCGACGGCGCCGTGGCCTTCCTGCCCGGCAGCCAGGTCGATATCCGCCCCGTGCGTGACGTGACCCCGCTTATGGACGTGCCGCAGCCGTTCCAGATCCTGAAGATGGACCGCCGCCGCGGCAACATCGTGGTCTCGCGCCGCGCCGTGCTGGAAGAAACCCGCGCCGAACAGCGCAGCGAGCTGATCGACAAGCTGGCCGAAGGCCAGATCGTCGACGGCGTGGTAAAGAACATCACCGACTACGGCGCCTTCGTGGACCTGGGCGGCATCGACGGCCTGCTGCACGTCACCGACATGAGCTACAAGCGCGTCAACCACCCCAGCGAAGTGATCGAGATCGGCCAGACCGTGACCGTGCAGATCATCCGCATCAATGCCGAAACGCAGCGCATCTCGCTGGGCATGAAGCAGCTGGAAAGCGATCCGTGGGAAGGCGTCGGCGCCAAGTACCCGGTGGGTGCCAAGGTCACCGGCCAGGTCACCAACATCACCGAATACGGCGCCTTCGTGGAGCTGGAGCCGGGCATCGAAGGCCTGGTCCACGTTTCCGAAATGAGCTGGACCAAGAAGAACGTGCACCCCGGCAAGATCGTCTCCACCTCGCAGGAAGTGGAAGTGATGGTGCTGGAAGTCGATTCCGAGAAGCGTCGCATCTCGCTCGGCCTCAAGCAGGCCCAGCGCAACCCGTGGGAAGAGTTCGCCGAAGCCCATCCGATTGGCTCGACCGTCACCGGCGAAGTCAAGAACGCCACCGAGTTCGGCCTGTTCATCGGCCTGCCCGGCGACGTGGACGGCATGGTCCACATGTCGGACATTGCCTGGGGCATCTCGGGCGAAGATGCGCTGGCGCTGCACCGCAAGGGTGAGGAAGTCCAGGCCGTGGTTCTGGATGTCGACGTCGACAAGGAACGCATCAGCCTTGGCATGAAGCAGCTCGAAAAGGGTGCTCCGACCGAAGCTGGCGCCGCTGCTGCCGGTTCGCTGCGTCGCGGCGAAGTCGTCACCGTCACCGTGCTGGAAGTCCGCGATGGCGGCCTCGAAGTGCAGGTTGGCGACGATGGCGCGACCGGCTTCATCAAGCGTTCGGACCTGGGCCGCGACCGCGACGAACAGCGTCCCGACCGCTTCCAGGTTGGCCAGAAGGTGGACGCCATGGTCACCGGCTTCGACCGCTCGAAGAAGCCCAACTTCTCGATCAAGGCGCACCAGATCGCCGAGGAAAAGGAAGCCGTGGCACAGTTCGGTTCGGCCGATTCCGGCGCCTCGCTGGGCGACATCCTGGGCGAAGCCCTGAAGAAGGGCGAGTAAGCTCGCCACTTCCCTTGACGGGATTTGGAAAAGGCCCGTCCGGAGCGATCCGGGCGGGCCTTTCCTACATCTGGCGCTCGTGTAAACTCCCGCCCTCAAGTATCGAAGCGATCGGCCATAAGAATCCATGACCCTGCAAGTTCACCAGTTCCCCTGCCTTTCCGACAATTACGGCTTCCTGCTGCACGATCCCGACAGCGGCGAAACCGCCTGTATCGATACGCCCGATGCAGAGGAGTACCTGAAGCAGGCGAAGGCCAAGGGGTGGACGATCACGCAGATCTGGAACACCCACTGGCACCCGGACCACGCGGGCGGGAACGAGGCGATCAAGGCTGCCACGGGCTGCACCGTCGTTGCCCCGCTGCTGGATGCCGAAAAGATCGCCGCCGTCGACCGCACGGTGCGCGATGGCGATTTCGTGAAGCTGGGTGAGCATAGCGCCTGGGTGATCGACGTGGGCGGCCACACCATGGGCCACATTGCCTACCACCTGCCCGACAGCCATATCGCCTTCGTGGGCGATAGCCTGTTCGCGCTGGGCTGCGGGCGCATGTTCGAAGGCACCGCGCCGCAGTTCTGGGACAGCCTTTCCCGCCTCAGGCGCTTGCCAGCCGACACCACGCTTTATTGCGCGCATGAATATACCCAGGCGAACGCGAAATTCGCGCAGCATGCCGACCCGGACAATGCCGCGCTGCAAGACTACGCCGACGAGATCGACGAAAAGCGCGCGGCGGGCGAATGGACCGTGCCCTTCCCCCTCGCCCGCGAACTGGCAACCAACCCCTTCCTGCGCGCCGACGATCCGGCGATGCAGGCCCGCTGGGGCGGAGAACAGCCTTACGAGACCTTTGCCGCGCTCAGGGCAGCGAAGGACAGTTTCTAGCCTGGGAAGGCTTGCTGCTAGTCGTTCAGCACGAAAGTGACCTTCAGCGTGCACCGCCATTCGGTGATGGCATTGTCATTTACCGTGCACTTGATGTCGCTGACCCAGACGCCGGAAATTCCGCTGAGGGTCTTCGATGCGCGGGCAACGCCTTGCTTCACGGCGTCTTCGATCCCCACGGTGGAGGAAGAGATGATTTCGGTAACCTTGGCGACGGACATGCGCTTTCTCCCTTGCTGATGGTTGCAAGGGACAAAGGCATGCCCTGGTCGATTGTTCCCAAATCGTTTCAATAGGCTGCGGTAAACCTTGCCCGGCTGTGCTGGTGCTGCTCCAGCTCGTCCACCATCGCGATGGCATAGTCGGCGTAGCTGATCTTGGAATTGCCTTCGCCGTCGGTCACCAGCTCGTCGCCGCCCAGGCGGAAGCTGCCGGGGCCTTTGCGTTCGCCTTCGAAGATCAGCATGGCGGGGGAGAAGAAGGTCCAGTCGAGGTCCTTTTCGTTACGCAGTTCCTCGAGGAAATCGATCGCCGGCTTCACCATCGGCTTGATCTCTTCGGGGAAATGCGGCGAATCGTACAGCATCACGCCGTCTGCGCCCAGCAGGCTGGCCGCGCCGCCCATGATCAGCAGGCGGTCCACGCCCGCCTTTTTCACCCCGCTCAGCAGCGTGTCGCAGTCGATGTCGAAGTGCACCGCGCTGATGACGGCATCGACGCCTGCGATCAGGGGAGCAAGCTCGTCGGGCCTGCCCGCATCGCCGGCCTTGGCGGTGACGCCGTCCAGCGCCGGAATCTTCTCCGGATGGCGAGCAATGCCCACCACGGTGTGGCCGCGCGCCACCAGTTCCTTGACGATTTCAGAGCCGCCCTTGCCGCTCGCTCCCAGTACCGCAACGTGCATCGTGTTTCCTCTCGATCGTGTGTCGTTCCTGCTACCCTAGTCTTCCCGCCCATGGCCTGTGAAGCACAAAGACACCGCTCAGCCGGCAACACCCGGATAGCCGGATTCCCGCAGCAATTGCGCCAGGTGCGCGGCGTTGCTGGCAGTCATCGCCGCCACCTGCGAAACCATGGGGGGCGTTTCGCTGAGGTCCTTGAAGTCTGTCGACCCCATCGCTTCCCCGACCCAGTAGCAGGCCGCATTCGCCGGCACTGTCCACCCGGTGTCGCTTAGCGCTTGAAACAGCTGCGCCGTGCTCCAGTGCGCCCCGTCCTCGTTCCCGACAATGGCCGCAACGGCCACCTTGCCGGCGCTGGGCATGCGACCATGGTCATCGGTTTCGCCCAGGAAGGCATCCATCCGTTCGAGCACGCGCTTGGCGATTGAACTGATCTGACCCATCCAGATCGGTCCGCCGAAAACCAGAATATCGTGCGCCAGGATCTTTGCGCGCAGGTCCGGCCAGTCGTCTCCCTCACCCTCGTCCGAGGTGACGCCCGGCTTGACGTTATAGTCGGCGATACGCAGCGTTTCGGATACCTCGACACCGCGTTCGGCAAAGGCCCGGGCGAGCACGTCGATCATGGCATCGGTGGAACTGGCTTCGTCCCCGCTCGACTTGAGCGAGCAATTGATGGCGATTGCGGTGGCGGTCATGTCGAATTCTCCTGCTTGTGAAGAACCAACGGACGGCAGGGCCGATCTTTCCGAGCGCCGTCCCGGCGCAAACGTGCGGCAGGCATGTTCCGGCGGGCCAGCGAAGCAAACATATGCAGCGCACAAACAAAAAGCCCCCGCCGAAGCGAGGGCTTGATGTTCTTGCAGTGCGTCCGACCTTACAGGCCCGCGATCACCTCATCCGCCAGCGCCTTGTCGGCTTCGGCGTCGTGCTTGGCGGCAATCAGCGCGGCGGCGGCGGCGGTGGAGGCATCGGCGGCCTTTGCCTTCAGCTCGGCCAGCGCCTGGCGCTCGGCCGCGGCGATCTTGTCGGTCGCCATGCGCTCGCGACGGGCAACCATCGCCGCGGTGTCTTCCTCGGCCTTGGCAACGATTCCCTCGGCCTCGCGGCGGGCGTTTTCCAGCATCGCTTCGGCATCCTTTTCGGCACCGGCGATCTTGGCGGCATATTCCTCGCGCAGGGCCTCGGCCTCGGCGCGCAGCTGCTTTGCCTCGTCGAGGTTGTCGCGAATGGCCTTGATCTTGTTGTCGAGGCCGCCGGCAATGCTCTTGTGCACCTTGGCGCCAAGAAAGGCGATCAGCAGCAGGACCAGCATCGCCACCGAAACCCACTGGTACGGCTCGAGGCCGAGCAGGGTGGGCTCTACGACATGCGTTTCGCCATGGGTGTCGGTCACTGCAATCTCCGCTTCATCGGTGGCAAAGACTTCGGGCATCGTGGCATGCGCTTCAGCCATGGACCATAGCCTTCTTCACGGCCGAGCGGGCATCGGTCTTGGTGACCTTGATGCCTGCCAGGCGCGCGGCAATGTCCTGTGCAGCTTCGGCAGCAACCGTTTCGATCTCGGCAGCGGCTTCGGCACGGCTGGCATCGATACGGGCCTCGGCTTCTTCAAGTCGCGTGTCGATGGCGGCCTGCACCTGGGCAAGCTTGCTTTCGGTCGCAGCCTGGGCCTTGTTCTTGGCTTCGGCCACCAGCGCCTGGGCTGCCTCGCGGTTGGCGTTCTCACGCTTGCGCCAGGCTTCCTCGGCCTCGTCCGCTGCATCGCGCGCGGCCTGGGCGGCAGCCAGGTCGTCGGCGATCTGCTTGTCGCGCAGGCCCACGGTATCCATGACCTTGGGGACCATGCCCCGACCGATCACGAAATATACAAGGCCGAAAATGACCAGCAGCCAGAACAGCTGGCTGGACCAGATTTCGGGCAATTGGGCTATCTGGGGCATGGACGGATTCCGTCTCTCAAGGCGAAGTCAGGTGGTCTCCGGTCGGACGCGTATCGCCCGACCGGACAAGTACGTCTGAATGGATCAGACGAACAGGATGATCATCGCCACGACGAACGCCAGCAGGCCGAGAAGTTCGGCAGCGGCGAAGCCGATGAACAGGCGACCCTGCTGGCCGTCGGCGGCACCCGGGTTGCGCAGCGCGCTTTCGAGGAACGAGCCGAACACGTTACCCACGCCCAGTGCGGCCATGCCGGCACCGATTGCAGCGAGGCCGGCACCGACCATCTTCGCAGCTTCGAGATCCATGAGATTATCCTTTCAAGTGAATTCGTTGGTGAGAGGTATTGACTAACTTAGTGCAGGTTCTCGGCGTCGTTGATGTAGAGCGACGAGAGCAGCGCAAAGACATAGGCCTGGATGCCCGCAACCAGGATTTCCAGCGCGCAGATGGCCACCATCAGCACGAAGCTGGGCACGCCCACCAGCAGGCCGAAACCGGCGCCCGCGTTCCAGCCGTCGATCACGAAGCTGGACAGCACTTCCAGCAGCACGTGGCCGGCCATCATCGCCACGAAAAGACGCAGGCCGAGGCTGAAGGGGCGGAACATGAACGAGATGAATTCGATCGGCGCGATGAAGATCGCCATGATCAGCGGCGTGCCCGACGGCACGAACAGGCTGAAGAAATGCAGGCCGTGCTTCCAGAAACCGACCGTCAGCACGATCAGGAAGCTCATGATCGCCAGCACCCCGGTGATGGTGAAGTGGCTGGTGAAAGTGAACGGGTGCAGGCCGACAACGCCCAGCGGCATCAGGCCGAGCAGGTTGGCGAACAGGATGAACATGAACAGGCTGAAGATATAGGGCACGTACTTGCGCCCGCCCTTGCCGATGTTGGCCTCCAGCATGTCGTCGATGAAGCCGGTGAAGGTTTCCACCATCATCTGCCAGCGACCGGGCACCAGTTGGCGCCTCATGCCGCCGAGCATGAAAATCCACAGCACCACTGCGGTAATCAGCATCCACGCTGCCGAATTGGTGAACGCAATATTGTATCCGGCAACATCCCAGTTAGCACCGAGCCACGGCTCGATGGTGAACTGGTGCATCGGATCGACCTTGGCCGTTTCGCCTGCCACGTCTCTGTAAACCCTTGCGTTTCTGTTCCGCTCAGTCGCCGGACGGCGGCTGGTTGGAGGCCCGAATGATGTTCCTGAAGGCGACCACGATCCCGAGGAAAAGGCCGACCAGCAGAGCCCAGGGATTGGTGCCGGTCAGCCAGCCGATGGCGTACCCGACAACGCATCCACCGAGAAGCCCACCAAGCAGGTCTGCCAGCGCCCGATTGCCCGCCTTGTAGCTGGCATCGGAGCCTTTCACCTGCGGTGCGTTGCGCTTCTCTTCCCGCTCGCGTGCGACTCTCAGCCGCTCCTCGAGCGCGTCGATACGCGCATCCTCACCGATGGGTTCCCGTGCGGGCTTTTCGTCGCTCATGCCGCCTCACCGTAAGACAGGGAAATGACACGCGCAACGCGCGACCCGCCAAGGGCGCCGCCCCCTTAGAAGGGGGGTGATGGCGAGTCAACACGTGGAGGGGCGGGTTTTGCCGTTATAGTTGTCGCGGTGGTGCACGCACACACTCTCTTCGAGGCATGTGCGCCGAATTTACGGACAGCGCGGATCGCGGTCGGGCGCGGCGCTGGTGCGCGCCGTCCAGGTGCCAGTGGAATAGGCCTGGTACATCTCGCCCGGCACGGTGCGCGAAATGGCGAGGCAGCCGGCGGTGAAGGCGTATTCCTCTAGCGTGGCGTTGTTGGCCTGCGCCTGTTCGGCGTAGACCGCGCGGCGGCGGTTGTTGAGGTCGTTGACCATGGCGCGCAGCGCGGGCGTTTCGGCGCCGACGATGCCGAGATAGCCGTCCATCTTCTCGCCCACCTGCCCGGCCTCGCGCGCGGCCTGGTAGGCCGGATCGCGCTGCGCCTGCGCGGGCGAGGCCAGCAGGCCCAGCGCCACGGCGGCGCCGGCAAGTTTCAACAGGGTCCTGGCATTCGTCATCGTTGTCGCTCCTGGGCAACGCGCATGATCAGAAGATCGAGGCGTTTTCTTCAATCGTGTTCCCGGCATCCTCGGCCAGGCGGTAAACCACTTCCTGCGTGATGTTGATGTTGAGCTCGATCACGATCGGCTCGTCAGGTGCTTCCAACGTGATGCACCCGGCAAGCGGGACAAGCCCTGCCACCATCATCACCGCTGCCAGACTGCGCCTTGCCCCGCTCATGGCGGGACTATGCGCAGCGTGGCCGCAATTCGTCAATTTCGTGTTCCTCATGGCACAGGCTCGCTTTCCTGGGGCTGAATATCGGGTTCATTGGTCTGGGTGGCTTCGCGCAGTTGCCGTTCCATTTCGGCCGCCGCTGCGGCCTCGGCCTCGTCCACGCTCTGCTGGTCGACAGAGACGCGCAGCCGCGTGCCGTCGTCGGAGACCAGCCCCAGCGACCGCGGGTCGCGGATCGCCGCAGGGTCGTACAGCGCGCGGATAGAGGTCATCAGCTTGTAGAACGGCGCGCGGATATTGATGCGCAGCTCTATCGGCAGGCGGGCGATGGCGCGGGTGACGATATTGCTCTGGGCGGTCTCCCCCTGGCCGATTCCTTCGAAACGCACCTGCGTCACCAGTTCGCCGGTCAGCGGCCCGTTCATCTCGATCTCGGTCCGGTCGTAGCGCAGGTCGCGCAGCGCGCTGAAGGCATAGTTGGCGAAGAAGCTCATGTCCTCGTACGTCAGGTCGCCCACATAGGCGACATGGCCGCCCGGCGGGCGCGAAGTCAGCAGGCCGCCCTCCAGCCGCCCGTTGCCCATCTCGTCGAAGATGATCGGGACCACGCCGTCGAAGGTGCCGCTGGCGGCAAGGTTGCCGAATTCCATCTCCTCGACGAATTGCGCGGCTTCCAGTCCCTCGATCTCCATCACGTAGGCGCGCACTTCCTCCACTCCAAAGCGGATATCGAGCGGGCGCATGGTCAGCGTGCCGCCCATGAACGGCCAGCGGGCGCCTTCCACGCGCAGCACTTCGGCATCCATCAGCTGGAACGAGACAACGCCGTCGAACACCTCGATGCCGGGATTGATCGAATCCACCGTGATGCGCTGGCCGGGCGCGGTGGTGAGCGCCAGCAGGTCGGTGAACACCACCGTGCCGCTGGCGCCATGCACCGGGCCGAAAGCGGTCGCCAGATCGAGCGAATCGCTGGTGAAGCGCCCGCTGGAGGTCACCTGGTCCTCGTTCCAGTCGATACGCCCGGTTCCGCTGACGCTGCCCGACACGTCACTGACTACGCCCAGCACCAGGCAGGAAAGACCATGCGGGCGCACCCGCACCGCGTTGCTGCGATCGAAACAACGCGCTGCCGACGGCGCAGGTTGCAGGTCGTCGTCGAAGGTCAGGTTATCCACGATCAGGTCGGCATGGCCGGCGCTGGTGGTCAGGTCGTGGGCGATGCGGACCTGCGTGATCGCGCGGTCTGTAACGGGTTCGCGCAACACGGCATCGGCGGTGATGAGGTTGTCGAACAGCGACAGGCTGGCATCGTGCGCCACCAGCGGTTCGAACCGGTCGAGGTTTTCGCGATCCTCCACCCGCAATTCGCCGCCGGTCAGCAGCAGGCGTTCGTCGGCATAGGTCCAGCTGCCAGAGGCATCGAAGATATCCAGCGGCACGCTGGCCAGCACCACGTTCGCGCCGGAGAAATTGCCGCCCATGGTTTCGGCAGACAGGTCTGCGCGCAGGCTCGCCACCTTGAACCGCTGCGTGTTGTCACGCGGGCCAAGCTCTATCCCGATATCGCGCGCGGTCAGTTCTCCCGGCCAGGCTACGCTGACCGCGCCGGTAGGGATCGTCATCGGCGTGTCGGCCAGCGTGCCGGCCAGCTGGAGCCGGTCCACGCCTGCGGCGAACTGCAGGCCGCCATCGCCATAGCGCAGGATCGGCTCGCCCGCTGGCGGACAAAGCGTCAGCGACTGGCGCTCCAGCGACAGGCTGGCAAGCGAGAGGCTTTCGAACTGCACATCGCGGCATCCGCGCCACATGGCAAGGCTGCCGCCGGTCGAGAGGACAGCGTCGATCGGCACGTCCAGCGCAGCCACCGTGCCGCCGGGCAGCGGCCCACTGGCGAGCGCCCGACCGTTGAGCGACAGCTCTCCGCCACGCCCCTGAAGCAGGCGCAAGTCGCCCAGCGCCAGGCTGGAAGCGCCTGCCCGATACTCGCGCATCGCCATGCGCAGCTCCAGCGCACCGCTGGCGGCCTGCTCCATGCGTCCCGAAATCCGGGGCAAGCCCGCGCCGCCGGTCTGGAAGTTGCCGGAAAACAGCGGCAGCCCGCCCTCGCCCATGGCCAGCTGTCCGCGCGACAGTGCCAGCAGGCTTTCACCGCTGCCCCCGCGCAGGCTTGCTTCGGGGATGGAGAGGCTTGCGCGCTGGTCCACCTGGCGGGCGGTGAAGCTGGCCGAGAGCTCGCTGCCGACGAGGTCGCGCGACAGGTTGCGGTCGAAACGGGCCAGCAAGGGCGCGAACAGCGTGTCGGCAGTGGCAGAGCGGGCATTGGCCAGCATTGCCTCGACTTGAGGTCCCATGCGCAGGTCGTCACCGGCTAGGTCGCCCTCCACCTCCACCTGCTCGAACCCGCCGAGCGCACGGATACGGCCTTCCACCCCCAGCGTGCCGATCGAAGCGTAGGCGGTGGCCGCATCGCTGGCCGCAATATCGTAGCGCACGTCGAGGTCGTTATCGTGCCAGGTAAAGCGTCCCTGCCCGTCCAGCCCCGCCTGCATGTCGGCCAGAGCCATAGACGCGACCGAGAAATCCAGCTCGCCTTCGTATTCGACAAGGTTGCGTTCGGCCTGCAGGTTCAGCACCGCGCCGGCATCGCGCAGCGCCAGCCCGCCGGCTTCGCAGTCGAGCGCGGCGAAACGCAAGGGGCCGTGGAACTCCGGGCGCTCTGCATCGATGCCCACTTCGCCGTAGAGCGTCACCTCCTCGCCTGCGCAACCTGCCCCTGCCAGCGTTGGCGCGACGGCGGCCAGTTCGCCGCTGAAGCCGCCGCGCAGGTGGCCGCTGCCGGAAAGCTTCAGGCCCACGCGGCCATAATCGGTTTCCATCAGGGCGCGGCCGTCGTCCACCGTCAGGTTCAGGTCAGGAAATTCGAACGGCTCTTCCGACCCGGTGAACACGAACGGGTCGAGGTCGCCGAAGCTTGGTGTGCCGTCCTGCACGGTGCCGAACAGGCGCGGCCGGGTGAGGTGTACGTGGGTGATCGCCGGCAGGCCCAGGCGTGGCCGGATCTCCACCACCATCCGTTCCACCGTCAGGTCGGGCCGTGCAGGATCGCCGATCACGATATTGCTGAGCACCTGCCGCGTGGGGGCAATGCTGTCGATATCGTAGCTCGCCTGCACCCCGCGCTCGGCAAAGGCATTGGCAATGGCATCGTCGGCCAGCTGCTTGCGCTGCATCCAGCCAATCGCCATCGCGGCCAGCAGCACCAGCAGCACCAGCACGAAGGCATAGCGCATCACCCGCCGCTTGCGCCGGGGCGGACCTGGTTCACCGGTCTCTTGGGGGGATTGCGCCATTGCAGCGCACACTTGCGCGAGAGCGGGGACAAAGGCAATGCATGGCGTGAGGGAGTTATCGAGCCGCGTGGCGCAGGACGTTCAAAATTCAGGCAAATCGGGCGCAGCAGGCCACCGTGCGCGGCTGCGCGAGCGGCTGCTGGCTGGCGGTGCGGAGGCGTTGGCCGACTACGAAGTGCTGGAATACCTGCTGTTCGGCGCGCTCGCGCGGGGTGATACGAAGCCGCAGGCAAAGGCGCTGCTGGCCCGCTTCGGCACGCTGGCAGGGGTTCTGAATGCAGAGCCTGCCGCGCTGAAACAGGTCAAAGGCGTGAGCGATGCCAGCGTCGGCCAGATCAAGATCGCCGCGCTGGTGGCCCGGCGCATGGCGCGCAGCGAAGTGCAAGACAAGCCGGTGCTGGGTTCATGGCAAGCGCTGCTCGATTACCTCGCCATCGACATGGCGCACCTGCACACCGAACGCGTGCGGGTGCTGTACCTGAATAGCCGCAACCGGTTGCTGCTGGACCACCATTTTGGCGACGGCACGGTGGACGAAGCCGCCATCCACCCGCGCGAAGTCATCAAGCGAGGGCTGGACCTTGGCGCATCGGCGCTGATCATGGTGCACAACCATCCCAGCGGCAACCCGGAACCAAGCCGCGCGGATATCCACATTACCAGAAAGATTGCCGAAGCCGGCAGGCCGCTGGGCATTCTTGTCCATGACCACGTGATCGTGGGTCGCGAAGGGCATGTCTCCATGCGGGCGAAAGGCCTGATTTAGCAGCTAGCGGGGCGCAACAATCCCGTGGCGGGCGTAGAAATCCGCCAGGTGCGGCGCCATGCGCAGGGCAATGGTGACATCGTCCGTGCCATCTTCGCCAAGGTGCATCTTCGCCATGCCGCGCAGGTAGTGCGATTCGGCCAGTCCCGGTGCAATTGCCAGCGCGCCGTCGAGGTCGGCAATCGCGCCTTCGTAGTCGCCCTGGCGGAAGCGGATCAGTGCGCGGCTGTCCAGCGCCGCGGTGGCATTGCTGGCGCGTTCCACCGCCTGCGTGCAGACGTTCAGCGCATCATCCATGTTGGTGTTCCAAAGCCCGCGGAACCAGCAATCGGCATTCAGCGCGTCGGAGCTTTGCGGTGCCTCCGCCACGGCATCGGCCATGAAGGCCTCGGCCTCGCCCAGCTCGCCTTCGGTGGCGGAAATCGCGGCGAGGATCTCGTAGTACCAGAGCATCTCGTCGTCGCCAAAAGCCAGCTGCTCGATCAGTGCTCGTGCTTCGTCGAAGCGGCCCTGGTAAGCCATCTCGCGGGCAATCTCGCGCGCTGTGTTGTTGTCGAGGTCCAGTTCGTAGGCGGCCTGCTGGTCAGCCAGCATTGCTTCCTTGTCGCCTTGCGTGCGGTGCAGCCAGGATCGTTGCACGTAGGCCCAGGCAGAGGGCTGTTCCTCCACCAGCACGTCGAAATCGGCGATGGCGTCATCCCAGTCGTAGATGGAGCGCAGGAACAGCGCGCGGGCGATCAGCGGGGTGAAGTCGTCCTCGTCGGCAAAGTCGATCGCCGCTTCATAGGCTTCCAGCACGGGGGCGGCGCGCTCCTGCCGCTGTTCATCGTCCAGCTCCCAGCGCCAGGTGACGCTTGCGGGCGGCACCAGTTCCAGCGTGGAATTGCTGATCCGGCGCGCGGCGCGGCGTGCCTCTGGCAGGTCGCTGGCCGGGATCTCGCCCAGCAAGGCAAAGGTTTCGCCCATAGCGCGCAGTTCGCCACCTTCGATACTGGCAGTGCGCGTCACGCGGGTGTTGCCAAAGCCCATTTCCAGCGAGGGGTCGCCTTCCAGCGTAAAGCCCGTGCCGTGCTGCGGCAGCACCATGCGCATGCCGAAGGCCTGCCGCATGGGGCCGGGCGTGGCGACGGGGATCTCGCGCCAGGCGGGCCGCGCGCGGTTGGGATTGAACTCGGAAAAATCGTCCCCCGGATTGACGCTGGAGCGCAGCCGCCCGTCCACCCATTCGAACTGCGGCTGGGAAATGCCTTCCACATGCAGCGTCGCCGTGGCGGCATCTTCATCGTAGGAGATTTCCAGCGAGCTGACCTGCATCGCCATGGCATCGTTGCCGGCAAAGTTGCGTGCCATTGCGCGCAGCATGGCCGGGTTCTCGGCATCGACCATGGCCTGCATCTGCGCCGCACCGGGGCCGACGAAAGTCATGTCGACATTCATCAGTGCGGGGAAATCGATGCCTGCCGAATGATCCATCGTCACGTTGGCCTGCATCTGCGGCACGGCCAGGTCGCGCTGGGTCATCGGTACCAGCCCCGCCCCGCCTTCGCGCAGTGGCAGGGCGTAATGGAAAGGCGGGACGTTGGCGATGGTGGCAAGCCGGGTGGCGGAACTGGTGCCGTCCAGCCAGTAGTCGGTCCCGTCGATCACCGCGTGCACGATCACGTGGTTGAAGGCGGCAGGCAGCGGCAGCAGTTCGGGGATCGCATCGCCCATCTGGGTGCTGACCAGAACCGGCTCTGCATCGATATCCATCTGGCGCAGCAGGGCCAGCAACAGCACCGTCTTGGCCTTGCAGTCGCCATAGCGAACGTCCCAGGTCTCGTCGGCAGACTGCGGCAGGTAGTTGCCGCCGTCGAGGCCATTGAGGAGGTAGCTGACCTCGTCCTGCACCAGCCGCACGGCCAGGGCGGCGCGCTCCAGCGGATCGTCGGCCTCGGCCATGATGTCGCGCGCCAGGACGGCGACGTCCGAATCGTCGGCCACCTTGGCGGCTTCGTCGAAGTGCGGAGCCATCACGGCGGAGACTTCCTGCCAGTCGGCAAAGCTGCCGACGCGCAGGATCGACGGGCGGCGATAGCGCGTGGGCGCATCCATCGGCACCGGGTCCGGCTCTGCCAGCGGCAGCTCCACGCGAATGTAGCGATAGCCGTCGCGCAATTCGGGCTCCGGCAAGTCGACGCGGTCTTCAACGTCCCAGTAGATTTCCTCGTCCGCGGGCCAGCTGAGCGTGGCGCGCGCACTGCCCACCTGCCACGGCTCGGTCGGCAGGTATTGTGTTGCCTGCACCTCTTCACCCAGGGCCTGGTCGTCAGTGGAAATGGTATGGGAAATGCGCAGCACGTCGCCTTCGCGCAGGCCGGGCACGGAGACGGTAGCGGTCAGGCTGCCGTCCAGCAGGCGATCTTCCAGTCCCTGTTCACGGCGCAGCACGTCGAAGGTGACGCCCTGCCCCAGCAGGTCGATCACCTCGCCATCGCGGTGGATTTCCATGCGATGGATGGTCAGGTCGCCCTTGTCGGGCAGCCATTGCAGCGTCTGCGTGTTCAGCTGCATCAGCGACTGCGGGTTATCGATGCGCTGGACCCAGTCGATGTAGGCCCAGGCAACGCCGTCCTCCAGCCGGTGCTGCCAGTCGTAAAGGATGGTGGCAGGGCCTTCTTCGGAAATCAGCGATTCCACTTCCGCCACGTCCACCCAGGCGGGGGCCGGTTCGTACAACGGCTCCTCCCCGGCATGGACAGGTGCGCTGATCGCGACGGCGACAAGCGGCAAGGCGAAAATGGATCTGTGCATGGATATCCCCTGTGCGCCGCCGTGTGCGGGCGGCAATTGTGGTGCGATCTCACCATGAAGCGGGGATGAAAGCAACGGCGCGTGTGCCGCGTCTTGCCAATCGCCGGTCCAGCGCCTAGCCGCGCAGCGAGATTTCCCAACCAGACAAACCTTGCCGGAGTTCGCCAATGGTCCCCCGCTATGCCCGCCCAGACATGACCGCGATCTGGGAACCGGAAACGAAGTACGAAATCTGGTTCCTGATCGAAGCCCACGCGACGCAGAAGCTGGCCGAGCTGGGCGTGGTGCCCGAAAGCGGCGCCAAGGCGCTGTGGGACTGGTGGGCGACGAACCCCAAGATCGACGTTGCCGCGATCGACGAGAAGGAACGCGTGCTGAAGCACGACGTGATCGCCTTCCTCGACTGGGTGGCTGACGAAGTGGGCCCGGAAGCGCGCTTCATGCACCAGGGCATGACCAGTTCCGACGTGCTGGACACCACGCTGGCGGTGCAGCTGACACGCGCCACCGATATCCTGCTGGCTGACCTCGATGCCCTTCTCGACGCGCTGAAGCGCCGCGCGGAAGAGCACAAGTACACCGCCACCATCGGCCGCAGCCACGGGATCCATGCAGAACCGACGACATTCGGCCTCAAGCTGGCGCAGGCCTATGCCGAGTTCGACCGCTGCCGCAGCCGCCTGCAGTCCGCCCGTGCGGAAATCGCCACCTGCGCCATTTCCGGCGCGGTGGGCACCTTTGCCAATATCGACCCATCGGTCGAAGCCTATGTGGCAGAGCAGCTGGGGCTGGCGGTCGAGCCTGTCTCCACCCAGGTGATCCCGCGTGATCGCCACGCGATGTATTTCAGCGTGCTCGCCGTGATCGCCAGTTCGATGGAGCGGCTCGCGGTGGAAGTGCGCCACCTGCAACGCACCGAAGTGCTGGAAGCGGAGGAGTATTTCTCCCCAGGCCAGAAGGGCTCTTCGGCCATGCCGCACAAGCGCAACCCGATCCTGACCGAGAACCTGACCGGGCAGGCCCGCATGATCCGCAGCTATGCCATCCCCGCGCTGGAAAACGTGGCGCTGTGGCACGAGCGCGATATCTCGCACTCCAGCGTCGAGCGGTTCATCGGCCCGGATGCCACCATTACGCTGGACTTTGCCCTCGCCCGCCTGACCGGCGTGGTCGACAAGCTGCTGGTCTACCCGGAGCGGATGCAGAAGAACCTCGACAAGATGGGCGGCCTTGTCCACTCGCAGCGCGTGCTGCTGGCACTGACGCAGGCGGGCATTACCCGCGACAACGCCTATCGCCTGGTGCAGCGCAACGCCATGAAGGTGTGGGAATCGGACGGCCAGCTGTCGCTGCTCGAGCTGCTGAAGGCGGACCCGGAAGTGAAAGCGGCTCTGTCCGACGAGGAGCTCGAGGAGAAGTTCAACCTCGACTACCACTTCAAGCACGTCGACACGATCTTCGCCCGCGTATTCGGTGACTGATCGCCCCGCCCTTTCCAAGCCGGGATCGCTCGCCTAGCATCGCGGCAACCGGGAACTGGACAGGAAGGTAACGCATGCAAATCGTTCGCACGGTCATCTGGGTGCTGCTGCTGGTAGCGCTGCTGTTATTCTCGGTCACCAATTGGGACCCGACGGTCACCGTGCGCATCTGGGATGGCATCGTGGTGGATACCAAGATCCCGGCGATCGTGATCGTGGCTTTCCTGATCGGCTTCGTGCCTATGTGGCTGTACCACCGGGCCAGCCGCTGGCGCATGCAGCGCAAGATTGCCAGCCTCGAAAACGCCGCGCGCACGGCCGCCACGACGCCGGTGAATGCGCAGCCACATGCCGAGCCGGAGCCGGTCCGCACCGAGCCCGACCTGCGGTCGGACCCCAACACCCCGCTCAAGCCCACCACGCCCGAGGACATCGGCCCTGCAGCGACAAGCGAAACCGCCGACACCGATACCGACACCCCAGAGGACCCGACCAAGGCATGAGCAATCCCGTCTATCTCGCGCTGGACCTGCCGCAGCTCGATGCCGCCAAGGCGCTGGCCGAGAAGGTCAAGGGCCATATCGGCGGCGTGAAGCTGGGGCTGGAGTTCTTCTGCGCCCACGGCACCCACGGCGTGCTCGAGATCGCGCACCTCGGCCTGCCGGTGTTCCTCGACCTGAAACTGCACGACATTCCCAACACCGTGGCCGGCGCCATGCAGGCGCTGCACGTGCTGGAACCTTCGATCATGACCGTGCATGCCAGCGGCGGGCGCGCGATGATGGAAGATGCCAAGGCCGCCGCGGGCGAGAACACCAAGGTCGTCGCGGTGACCATGCTCACCAGCCTCGACGAGACCGACCTTGCCCGCATCGGCGTTGCGGGCACCCCGCACGACCACGTGATGCGCCTGGCAGAACTGGCGCAGGCCAGCGGGCTCGACGGCATCGTTTGCTCCGGCCAGGAAGTGGGCAGCGTGCACAAGCAGTGGAAAGATGGCTTCTTCGTCGTCCCCGGCCTGCGCCCCGGCGGCAAGGCGAGCGGAGACCAGAAACGCGTGGTCACCCCGCGCCAGGCCCGCGACGACGGCGCATCGGTGCTGGTGATCGGCCGCCCGATCAGCCGTGCCGAAGACCCGCTGCAGGCCGCACGGGATATCGAGGCGACGCTGTAGCAAGGTGGCCGATCACGCCACGCCCAACCTGCCTGCCCGCGATTTCCTGAAGACCGAGCGGTTCTATGCGAAGCTTGGCTTTGCCGCCTCTTATCGCTCGGGCCACTGGCTGATTCTTCAGCGCGGTGGCTTGCAGCTGGAATTCTTTCCCTGGCCCGATCTCGATCCGGCGCAGAACAGCCATTCGTGCTGCCTGCGGCTGGACGATCTGGACGCAGTGGTCGAACGGTGCCACGAGGCGGGCATTGCCGAAGCGCGCCAGGGCCTGCCGCGCCTTGTCCCGCCGCAGAAGGACATCAGCGGGCTGACCATTGCCTACCTGGTCGATCCCGACGGCAACCTGCTGCGGCTGGTGCAGAACCCGGCGGAATAGGCGCCTACTTGCCCGTCGGTGCCTCTGGCTTGCCCGCCGGCGGCGCTGCATCGGCTGCCGGACCCGGCACAGGCACGCTGGTGCCGATCAGCGCGTCGGCCCGCACGTTGTACGACCCGAGCGCCATCTCCTCACCCGTACCGAAGAAGGTGAAGGTCTCCGTCCCCTCGTCGTTGGCAAAGGTGGTATCGCGCACCACCACGGTGGTCGTCACGCCATTGCTGGTGTCGATATTGAAGCTGGTCTGGCTCGACTCCTCCACCGGGCCAAGCACCTCGCGGACATGGCCCATGACCGCCTGCCATTCCGCCTCGCTGGTGGCTGCGCGGAACTCGGGCGCGGTCGTGGCATAGATGGCAGCGCTGTCGCCGGCAGCGTAACGCTCGTGAAACGCATCGATCTGCTCGTCCGCCTCGCCCAGCTGCGCAATCGGGTTGCAGGCGGCAAGGGCAAGGCTGGCAGCGGCCAGGGCAAAAAATTCACGCATGCAACACCTCCCCAAAAGTGTTTCGTTAAACAGTCTGGCCGACTTTCACTCCCCTGTCGAATCACCTATCTGGGACCCCATGACCGACCAGCTCATCAAGATTTGCGGACTTTCCACGCCTGAAACCATCGATGCCGCGGTGGAAGCAGGTGCGACTCACGTGGGGCTGGTCCATTTCGAGAAGAGTCCGCGCCACGTCTCCATCGCCGATGCCGCAAAACTGCGTGCCCGCGTGCCCGACAGCGTGAAGGTTGTGCTCCTGACGGTGAACATGGAGCCCAAGCCCACGGCAGAGGCACTGCAGGAAGTGCAGCCCGACGTGCTGCAACTGCACGGCAAGGAAAATCCGGAATGGCTCAGCCTGATCCGCGAGAATTCCACTCTCGAAATCTGGAAGGCCGTGGGCGTGAAGGACCGCGCCGCGCTGGAACGGGCGGCGAAATACAAGGATGCGGCCCATCGCCTGCTCTACGATGCCGCGGCAGGCGCACTGCCGGGCGGCAATGGCCTGGCGCTCGACTGGCGACTTCTGCTGAACCATCGCCACGTGCTGCCCTGGGGGCTGGCAGGCGGATTGGGGCCACACAATGTCGCCGATGCCATCCGCTACACCGGCGCGCCGCTGGTGGATGCCAGCTCCGGCCTTGAAAGCGAGCCGGGCAAGAAGGACCCGGACCTGATCGCCGCCTTCTGCAAGGCCGCACGCGAAGCCCGCGCAAAGGCTGCATAGGCTTTCGACTCGCTGGACAGGTGCGCGCGCCTCTGCCAATCGGCGGCCATGACCGAGCAGAAACCCAATTCCTTCCGTAACCAGCCCGACGATCGCGGGCATTTCGGCCAGTTCGGCGGTCGCTATGTCGCCGAAACGCTGATGCCGCTGATCCTGGATCTCGAACGCGAGTACGAGGCCGCCAAGGCGGACCCTGCGTTCAAGGAACAGTTCGACGACCTGCTGGAGCACTATGTCGGCCGTCCGAGCCCGCTCTATTTCGCACCGCGCCTGACCGAAGAGCTCGGCGGCGCACAGGTGTGGTTCAAGCGCGACGAGCTGAACCACACCGGCGCGCACAAGATCAACAACTGCATCGGCCAGATCCTGCTGGCGCTGCGCATGGGCAAGACGCGCATCATCGCCGAAACCGGTGCGGGCCAGCACGGCGTGGCCACGGCCACCGTCTGCGCCCGTTTCGGCCTGCCGTGCATCGTCTACATGGGCGA
This sequence comes from uncultured Erythrobacter sp., assembly GCA_913055155.1. Lineage (GTDB taxonomy): Bacteria > Pseudomonadota > Alphaproteobacteria > Sphingomonadales > Sphingomonadaceae > Alteraurantiacibacter. The sequence continues at coordinate 24,303 of CAJXJR010000012.1, forward strand.
AGAGGACGTGCGGCGCCAGTCGCCCAATGTCTTCCGCATGAAACTGCTGGGTGCCGAAGTGCGCCCCGTCACCGCCGGGCGCGGCACGCTGAAGGACGCCATGAACGAGGCGCTGCGCGACTGGGTCGCCAACGTGCATGACACCTTCTACATCATCGGCACCGCCGCCGGGCCGCATCCTTATCCCGAGCTGGTGCGCGATTTCCAGAGCGTAATCGGCAAGGAAGCGCGCCAGCAGATGCTGGATCGCACCGGCAAGCTGCCAGACCTGCTGGTGGCCGCCATCGGCGGCGGCAGCAACGCCATCGGCCTGTTCCACCCCTTCCTCGACGATCCATCGGTGAAGATGCTGGGCGTGGAAGCGGCTGGCCACGGCCTCGACGGAGACGAACACGCCGCCAGCCTTGCCGGCGGTTTCCCCGGCGTGCTGCATGGCAACAAGACCTACCTGTTGCAGGACGAGGACGGCCAGATCACCGAAGGCCACTCGATTTCGGCAGGCCTCGACTACCCCGGCATCGGCCCCGAGCACGCCTGGCTGAAGGAAACCGGCCGCGTGGACTACACCTATGCGACGGACAAGGAGGCGCTCGACGCCTTCCAGCTGCTCTGCCGCACGGAAGGCATCATCCCTGCCCTCGAACCCAGCCACGCCATCGCCGCCATCACCAAGGTCGCGCCGACCATGCCCAAGAACGCCACCATCGTCGCCAACCTGTGCGGCCGCGGCGACAAGGACATCTTCACCGTGGCCGAGGCGCTTGGGGTGGAGATGTGAGCTTCTCCCCCGGCCGCGCGGGCGTATTCTTCCTGATTGGTCTGCCGATCGGGTTTATCCTGTCCGCGCTGGGTTTCGCGGTGCTTGGGCATGAAATCAGCGCGCCTGACATCGCGCCCTTCGCGCTTGCCATTGCGGCGATTGTCGGGCTTGTTGCCGGGCTATGGAAGCCGCAGCCCTGACATCAGGCCCCGCATGAGCGATGCCTATCGCCACAAGTTGCTCAACTGGTTTTGCTCGATGGGGCTTCTGGCGCTGGTGTGCAGCATTGCGCTGGGGCTGCACTGGTATCGGATTGTGGTGATCGCGACCGCTCACGGCTGGGGCGATACCTTCCCCGACTATGCCGGCCCCTTGAGCGAAGGTTTCTCGGCCTATCCGATGTTCTTTCCGGCACTGGCATTCTGGCATCTGTGCGATTTCGTCGAGAGGCCAAGGAAGCTTGGGCAAGGCGGCGGCTGGTTCACCAGCTATCGCCTCTTCGCAACGCTGCTCGTCCTCGCCGCTCCCGTTGCAGCCGTTGCCGCGTCTGACGGCGTTTGGCTTACCGGAAGTAGCGGAGTCTTCTGCACCAGTTCCATTGGCGACTTGCACGGCTGTGATGGCCCCGGCACCATGGATACTCCACTCGTTATTATCGTCGCGCCGCTGTTGGCCATAGCCTGTATCGGCAAGGCAATCGGTGCCGCAGGTTCATACATGCGTGGCAGCGATGACTGAGGCCTACCGTCAGAAGCTGCTCAACTGGCTCACCAGCATGGGCGTGCTTATCCTTGTGACAAACCTATGCTTGGCGTCCTACTGGTTCTTCAATCGCCCCGTTGGCTGGATTCGCACCTATGACCTGGATGGAAACCGGATCGGCCCCGAAGGCTGGAGCCTGATCGACTGGGCCGGGCCGATGTCAGGAAATCTTGGCGTATTCGTTGTCGGCTTTCTTGTCTTCGCTGCTTGGCACCTTTTGGACCTGATTCAGCGCCGACCTGCGTCTGAATATCCAGCCACGCTGATGTCCGGTTACAACGGGTTCGTTTCAACGGTCATGTTCCACGGTCTGATGCAGGCGTTTCGCGTCTCGGGCCGATTTGAATTCACCGAGTGCGCTCGCAATGCCGATGGCGAAATCGTGTTCGGTTTCGACGGTTGCCGCACATACATTGTGCCGTGGCTCGAATGGGCCACGGGGATCGCAATGCTGTTGCTTGTTGTGCTCGTCATCGGCAAGGGGATCATCGCAATACGAAGCCTGTTCCAGAAAGTCTCATGACCCGCTTTACCGACACCTTCTCCCGCGGCCCCGCGCTCGTCTGCTTCATCACCGCTGGCGATGGCGACACTGCCGCCAATCTCGATGCACTGGTGGAAGCCGGTGCGGACGTGATCGAGCTTGGCATGCCCTTCACCGATCCCATGGCCGATGGCCCGGCGATCCAGGCAGCGAATATCCGTTCGCTGAATGGCGGCACCAAGACTGCCGACGTGCTGCAGATGGCAACGGACTTTCGCGCCCGCCACCCTGACGTGCCGCTGGTGCTGATGGGCTATGCTAACCCGATGATCCGGCGTGGGCCGGAATGGTTTGCCGATGCTGCCGATGCAGCAGGCGTTGACGGCGTGATCTGCGTCGACCTGGCGCCGGAAGAAGACCAGGACCTGGGCCCGTTCCTGCGGGACAAGGGCATTGCGCTGATCCGCCTTGCCACCCCCACCACGGACGATGCACGCCTGCCCATGGTGCTCGATGGCTCGTCGGGCTTTCTTTACTACGTCGCCGTGGCCGGGATCACCGGCAAGCAGCAGGCCGCCATCGAATCGATCGAGGCCAATGTCAGCCGCATCAAGCAGCACACCGACCTGCCCATCGCTGTCGGTTTCGGCGTGCGCTCGCCCGAGCAGGCGAGCGAGATCGCCCGCGTGGCGGACGGCGTGGTGGTCGGCTCCGCATTGGTCGATATCATCGCCGAGCATGGGAAAAACGCCCCCGATCACCTGCGCGCATTGGTTTCGAAGCTGGCCGAGGCTGTGCACAACAAGCATTGATCGTCATTGCGAGCCGCAGGCGAAGCAATCCATCTCCCGCCCTCGCACCCCGATACAAAGTTCGAAGATGGATTGCCGCGGGGCCGCTGGCCCCTCGCAATGACGGAAAAGAGAGGCTACAGGCAAATCCCATGAGCTGGATTGACCGTGTCCGAGAGCGCCTGCCCTTTGGCAACAAGCGCGAATCCCCCGACAACCTGTGGATCAAGTGTCCGCGCTGTCAGGAGATGGTGTTCCGCACCGAATACGAACAGAACCTCTCTGTCTGCCCGCATTGCGAGCATCATGGCCGCATCGGCGCCGACACGCGGCTGGACCAGCTGCTGGACGAAGGCGCCTTCGAACTGCTGCCCGATCCGGAGGTGGTGGAAGACCCGCTGCGGTTCAAGGATAGCAAGCGCTATACCGACCGGCTGAAGGCCGCGCGCGCCAGCAATCCGCATCCCGATGCCTTCACCGCTGCCTATGGCACCATCGAAGGCCAGCGCGCCGTCGTGGGCGTGCAGGATTTCACCTTCATGGGCGGATCGATGGGCATGGCTGTGGGCGATGCCTTCTGCAATGCCGCCCGGCGCGCGCTGGACGAGCGCTGCGGTTTCGTCTGCGTCACGGCTGCAGGCGGTGCGCGCATGCAGGAGGGCATCCTCTCGCTGATGCAGATGCCGCGCGCCACGGTGATGACGCGCCGCCTGAAGGAAGCCGGCCTGCCCTATATCGTGGTGCTGGCAGACCCGACCACGGGCGGCGTCACCGCCAGCTATGCCATGCTGGGCGACGTACACATCGCAGAGCCCGGCGCCCTGATCGGCTTTGCCGGCCAGCGCGTGATCCAGGAAACCATTCGCGAGCAGTTGCCCGAAGGCTTCCAGCGCGCCGAATACCTGCACAAGCACGGCATGGTGGACATGGTGGTGCCGCGCAAGGAGCTGCGCTCCACGCTGGCGCAGCTGCTCGAATACCTCACCCCGGCCAAGGCCGCCTGACCAGCCACGGACACGCGCGATGAAGGATTTCGCGATTTCGGAGGACCCGGCGGTCCAGCAGCAGCTCGATCGCCTGGGCGCATTGTCCTTGCCGCAAGGGCGCATCGGGCTGGAGGTGATCCACGAACTGCTGGCGCGGCTCGGCAATCCCGAAAATAACCTGCCGCCGGTGTTCCACGTGGCCGGCACCAACGGCAAGGGTTCCACCTGCGCCTTCCTGCGCGCCATGCTGGAGGCCGAGGGGCTGACGATCCACGTCGCCACCAAGCCGCACCTCGTCCGCTACAACGAACGTATTCGCGTCGGTGGCAAGCTGATTTCCGACGCCATGCTTGCCAGCCTGCTGAAGGAAGTGCTGGATACGGCAGAAGACCTCTCGCCAAGCTTCTTCGAAGTCACGACGGCGGCCACCTTCCTCGCCTTTGCGCGCGAGCCGGCGGATGCCTGCGTGATCGAAGTGGGGCTTGGCGGGCGCTTCGATGCCACCAACGTGATGGAGCGACCCGCCGCATGCGGCATCGCCAGCCTGGGCATCGATCACGACCAGTTCCTGCTCAACGAAGACCCTGACGCGCCCGACCCCAAGGCCAACCCGCTGGTGCGCATCGCGTTCGAAAAGGCCGGGATCGCGCGCGCGCTGTCGCCGATGGTTACGCAAGCCTATGCGCCCGAGGTCGAGGCCCGGATCGAAAAGAGCGCGGCGCTGGCAGGGGCCCCGCTGCACATGCGCGGCAAGCGCTGGTGGGCCGATGTGAGTGCAGCCGGCATCGCCTATCGCGACAGCAAGGGCGAACTCGACCTGCCGCTGCCGACCATGCCCGGTGCGCACCAGGCGGATAACGCTGCGCTGGCCGTCGCCATCCTGCGGCACCAGGACATAGTGCCTGTTTCCGCAGGCGCCATGGCTGCGGGCATCCGTGAAGCCAGCTGGCCTGCTCGGCTGCAAAAGCTGGGTGCAGGCCCGCTTGCCGAGCTGCTGCCGCAGCGCACCTTCCTGCTGGATGGCGGACACAACCCCGATGCAGCCAATGCCCTTGCCCGCTACCTGGACGAGAAAGCGGCAAAGCCGGTAAACGCGGTGATCGGAATGATGGCGGCCAAGGACGCGCGCCGTTTCCTCGCCATTATCGCGCCGCATGTGGATTCGATCACCGCCGTGCCGATCCCCGGCAACGACTGTGTGCCGCCGGAAAAGCTGGCCGAGCTGGCGCGTGAAGCGGGGATTGCGGCTGTCGATACGGCAGCAGACGTGCCGGGTGCCGTGCAGGCGCTGGACAAGGACAGCGACGGCACCGTGCTGGTGTTCGGTTCGCTTTACCTCGCGGGCAAGGTGCTCAGCCTGAACCGGGAACTGCCTGACTAGGCTACTCCGCCGGTTGCACCGCTGCATCATGCGCATTGGGCGTGACAACGCCGGAACGCCTGCTGCGCGTTTCGCGGATCCATTCGAACACGCACAGCACCACCGCGATCCCGCCGATCAGCGTGGTGAGTATGAAGACGTCGAAATAGCCCTGCTTCTCGATCATCTCGCCCAGCGCACCGCGCCCCAGCGTGCCCACCAGCAGGGTGAGCGAGGACAGCAGCGCATATTGCACGGCGGAATATTTCTTCGACACGATCGAGCTGAGCCATGCGACATAGGCTGCACCCGCGATGCCGATGGCCAGGTTTTCCCACATGATGGTGAAGGTAAGGCGCGGCAGCGCGTCCGACCCGAACGGCGCGATTGTGCTGATAACCCACGAAAAGCCGATGGCATCGCTGGCGGCCTGCATGTTCGCCCCGCCTATAGCCATGTCGGCATAGAGCAGGTTCGTCAGCGCCGCGATCAGCGCGCCCAGCGTCAACGTGGCCATGCGCCCGATCACGGTCAGCAGATAGCCGCCGAAAGCGAGCCCGGCGATAATCGCGCCCACGCCGAAGAACTTGGAGGCGAAGGCCACCTCGTCATTGGTGTAGTTCAGCTCGCCCAGGTAGAACGGATAGGCGAAGGTGCCCCAGATCGCGTCGCAGATGCGGTAGGTCAGCACCAGCGAGAGGATCAGCACAAGCGACCAGCCCATGCGACCGACAAACTCCACCAACGGCATCACCAGCGCGCGGTAGAGGTGATCGAGCGCGAAGGAACCGCCTTCACGCTCGGGCAGGTCCTCGGTCATCACGTTCAGGCCCTTGGCCTTCTGCGAAGCCAGCCAGCCGGCGATGAAGGCGGGAATCACCACGGTCGCCACGATGATCCAGGGGCCGTAGGTCAGCGTGAACTCGGTGGGATTGGGCCGCTCTTCCGGCGGATAGGCCAGCGACATGTACATGAAGGTGAGCACCGTGCCGATGGCCACGGCCCACAGCAGGCCGACGGCAGCCAGCGCCTTGGTCCGCACTTCCGGCTTCACCTCGCCCTTGCGGCGCAGGCTCAGCAGCAGGTCGTCGGTGACTTCGCCGTCCTCGTTTTCGCCCGCCTTGCCGTCGGGCGCGAAGAGCCCGGCAATGCCGATCACCAGCAGGATTGCCCCCATCATCAGGTAAGTCTGCGGCCAGCCGATGCGAGCCGCGATAATCAGCCCCAGCGCACCGCCCACCAGCGCAGCCAGGCGATAGCCCATCTGGTAGACGGTGGAGAGGATATCCAGCGTTGCTTCCTCGTCCGCCACGTCGATACGCCAGGCGTTGATGGCGATATCCTGCGTGGCGCTGGCCAGCGCGCCGATACCTGCCAGCAGGCTGAACCAGCCGATCGCCTCGTTGGTGGGGTTCGACAGGCTGAGCGCGATCAGGATCACGCCCAGCAGGATTTGCGAAGGCACGATCCACTGCTTGCGCCGCCCCAGCCGGTGGAAACCGGGGATGGAAACCTTGTCGATCAGCGGCGACCACAGGAACTGGAAGGCATATGCAAGCCCGATCAGCGAGAAGACGCCCATCGTCTCCAGCTCCACCTCGGCTTCGGAAAGCCAGGCGTAGAGCGTGCCCAGGAACAGCGCGAAAGGCAGGCCGCTGGCAAAGCCGAACAGCGCCATGTAGCCGCTTTTCGGGTTCTTCAGCGAACGCGCCAGCGTGCCCCAGCCGGGCTTGGACTTCTTCTTTTCGGCGGCCGCTTCGGCCATACAGGGTGCCTCCGTCTATCTGCCCCGCTCAAGGTCTAGCTGTAATCCATCGCAATGGAAGGCTGGATGAACGGGCCATCAACGACTAAGGCGCGGCGCATGTCCAATGAAGACCGTCCCGAAGGCGACCGCATCGCCAAGTTGCTTGCCCGCGCAGGCGTTGCCAGCCGGCGCGAGGTGGAGCGCATGATCGAGGATCGGCGCATCAAGATCGGCGACGACTTCGTCACCACGCCCGCCACCTTCCTCACCTCGCTGAAAGGGGTGACGGTGGACGGCAAGCCCGTGGCCAAGCCCGAACGCACACGGCTGTTCGCCTTTCACAAGCCCACAGGCCTGCTGACGGCGGAGCGCGACTTTTCGGGCCGCCCCACGATCTATACCGCACTGCGTAACGCCCTGCCCCCCGGCACGCCGCGGCTGATGCCGGTCGGGCGGCTGGACATGAACACCGAAGGCCTGCTGTTGCTAACCAACGATGGCGAGTTCAAGCGGCTGCTGGAACTCCCCTCGTCCGAAATCCCGCGCACCTATCGCGCGCGCACCTTTGGCGATGTCACGCAGGAACAGCTTGAAGGTCTGATGGACGGGATCGAGATCGACGGCATGCGCTATGCGCCCATCGACGCCAACCTGGAACGGCGGACGGGCCGCAACCAGTGGATCGAGGTAACGCTGACCGAGGGCAAGAACCGCGAAGTGCGCCGCGTGCTGGAACATCTTGGCCTGGAAGTCAGCCGCCTGATCCGCACTGCCTATGGCCCCTTCGGCCTGGCAGACCTGCCGCGCGGTGCAGCGCAGGAAATCCGCAAGGAAGATGTCGAACGCTTCCGCAGCTCGCTCAAGCCGGGTCGCAAGTCGTGAGGATCATCGCCGGCGAATGGAAACGGCGGCAGTTGCGCGCGCCTGCCGGTGAAGCCACCCGCCCAACAGCCGACCGCACCCGCGAGACGCTGTTCTCCATGCTTGTGAGCCGCCTGGGTTCCTTTGAAGGCCTTTCTGTCGCGGACCTGTTCGCCGGTTCCGGCGCGCTGGGGCTGGAGGCCCTGTCGCGCGGCGCGGCCCATTGCCTGTTCGTGGAGCAGGATGCGGCCGCCGTGCGCGCGATCCGGCAGAATATCGCGGCCTTCCGCGCACAGTCGCAGTGCGACGTGGTGGCGGGGTCTGTCATGTCGCTCGGCCCGGCCAAGGCGCCAACAGACCTGATCCTGCTCGATCCGCCCTATGGCACCGGTGCCGGCGCCGTGGCGCTGGACAGGATGGTGCGGCTGGGCTGGATCGGCCCGGCGACGTGGGTCGCACTGGAGGTCGGCGCCAAGGAAGACGTGAAGATCAAGGCGCTGGAGATCGAGACCGAACGCAAGGTCGGTCCGGCCAAGCTGGTGCTGCTGCGCTTGCCGCAGGCAGCGGAATAGGCAAGCGGCCCCTCCCCAGCGACATGAAAGGGGCCGCCCGATTGCCGGACGGCCCCTTATCCGTTGTTCGGGTCTTGCTTCGCTTACGAGCTGACCGATTCACCCGGCCAGTAATCGAGCGGGGGGTCGACACCGGGGCCACGCTGTCCGGCGGCCCATGCATTGATGCAATTGTCGTCAGCATCGCTTTCGCACACCGGGTATTCTCCCTGGTGCGGTGCGGGCACGTCCTGCACCACTGCGTTGCTCACGAACCGCATGTCGCGACTGTCTTCGCTCGCGCTGTAGGCCTGCTGGCTGGAGGCATCCCGCGCTTCCAGTTCGTCGACCTGCGCGATGATAGCGTTCCACGTCGCTTCGCGGCGCTCGGGCGCCTGCATCTGGAACAACGTCACGCGTTGCTCGTCATCGAGATACCACCAGGCGTCCTGCTGCTGTTCGTTGAGCGACCAGTAATAGCCGCGCAAGGCATCGTTCCAGCCGAAATACAGCGTCTGCTGGTCAGGCGTGTAGGTATCGAACAGGGCGCGCTGATCTGCGTCCAGCTCGTCGTACATCGCCTGTTGCTGGGGCGACATGTCGTACGCCGATTCGCCCTGGTGATGGTCGGCCATGGCAGGCACGGAAACCATCGAAAGCGCGGTTGCGGCGGCAAGAATTGTCTTGTTCATGGGAGCTGTCTCCTCGTGTGTGTTCGCATCGTCGCGTATGTCCCTTCAACGGAACGCGGGCTGCAGCCGTTCCGAGATTCCCAAGTTCCACAACTCGTCGTCGCCCTTGCACGGGGCGGCTGTGTTCCCTAGCTGTTCACCTGTGACCGAGCCTTCCAACACCGCCGATTCCCTGCCCGCTGCCGCTGTTCCCGAGTGGCTTGCACACCTCAATGCGCCGCAGCGCGAGGCGGTGCTGACGACCGAAGGGCCGGTGCTGATGCTGGCCGGCGCGGGCACCGGCAAGACCGCCGCCCTCACCCACCGCCTGGCTCATATCGTACGCGAACGCATGGCCTGGCCCAGCGAGATCCTGTGCGTCACCTTCACCAACAAGGCCGCGCGCGAAATGCGCGAACGCGTGGCGACGCTGACCAACGGCGCGCTGGAAGGCATGCCGTGGCTGGGCACCTTCCATTCGATCTGCGCCAAGATGCTGCGCCGTCATGCGGAGCTGGTGGGGCTGGAGTCGAATTTCACCATCATCGACACCGATGACCAGCTGCGCTTGCTGAAAACGCTGATCCGCGAGGCGGACCTCGACGAGAAGCGCTGGCCCCCGCGCCAGCTGGCGGGCCTGATCGACAGCTGGAAGAACCGCGGCCTCAATCCGGGCGACCTGACGGCGGTCGACAACGAAAGCTACGCCAATGGCAAGGGCGCGGAGATGTACCGGGTTTACCAAGAGCGGCTGAAAAGCCTGAACGCCTGCGACTTCGGCGACCTGCTGCTGCACATGCTCAACATTTTCCGCCAGCACACCGACGTGCTGAAAAGCTACCAGCAGCGCTACAAGTATATCCTGGTTGACGAATACCAGGACACCAACGCCGTGCAGTACCTGTGGCTGCGATTGCTGGCGCAGGAGCGCAAGAACATCTGCGTGGTGGGGGACGATGACCAGTCGATCTATTCCTGGCGCGGCGCCGAAGTGGCGAATATCCTGCGGTTCGAGAAGGATTTTCCCGGCGCCAAGGTGGTCAAGCTGGAGCAGAACTATCGCTCCACCCCGCAGATCCTTGCCGCCGCCAGCGGGCTGATCGAAGCCAACAGCCAGCGGCTGGGCAAGACCCTGTGGACCCAGCTTCCCGAAGGACAGAAAGTGCGTATTGTCGGCGTGTGGGACGCGCCCGAGGAAGCGCGCCGCGTGGGCGAGGAGATCGAGCGGCTGGAGCGCGAAGGCGCCAGCCTGGAACAGGTCGCCATCCTGGTGCGCGCGCAATACCAGACGCGCGAGTTCGAGGACCGCTTTATCCAGATCGGCCTGTCCTACCGCATCATCGGCGGCTTCCGCTTCTACGAACGCGCCGAAATCCGCGATGCGCTGGCCTACCTGCGGGTGATCGCCCAGCCGGCGGACGACCTGGCGTTCGAACGGATCTACAACCAGCCCAAGCGCGGGCTTGGCGCGAAAACGCTGGAGAAGATGCACCAGCACGCCCGCGCGCAAGGCATTCCCCTCGCCGCAGCCGCGCTGCAACTGGCCGAGACCGACGAGCTGCCGCCGCGCGCGCGAAACACCATTGCGGCGCTGATGGGCGATTTCGTCCGCTGGCGCGAAATGAGCGAGGCGGTGAGCCCTTCGGAACTGATGCGCGCCGTGCTCGAGGAATCGGGCTACGACGCCATGCTCAAGGCCGATCGCTCCGCGGAAAGTGCAGGCCGCGCCGATAACCTCGTCGAACTGGCACGCGCGATGGAAGAGTACGAAACGCTCGGCGATTTCCTCGAACACGTCAGCCTGGTGATGGACAACGACGCCAACGACGAGGAGGAAAAGGCCACCATCATGACGATGCATGCGGCCAAGGGGCTGGAATTCGACCATGTCTTCCTGCCCGGCTGGGAAGAAGGCGTGTTCCCCTCGCAGCGCTCGCTCGACGAAGGCGGGCTGGCCAGCCTCGAGGAGGAACGCCGCCTCGCCTACGTCGCCATCACCCGCGCCCGGCGCCGGTGCACCATCCTGCACGCAGCAAACCGGCGCATCTACGGCCAGTGGACCAGCTCGATCCCCAGCCGCTTTATCGAGGAACTGCCCGAGGACCATATCGAGCAGGAAACCACCATGACCGGCGGCAAGTCGCTGTGGCAAGCCAACTGGAGCGAGCAGGACGATCCCTTCGCCCATGTCGCGCGCGACAAGCCCGCCCGTTCGCAGCAGCGCGGCCCCGGCTGGCAGCGCGCGCTTGCCACCGGCTACGAGACCAAGCCCGCGCGCCTGAAGGAAAGCACCCGCAGTGCCGCCAGCTTCGCCGCGAAGCCGCGCGAGGACGTGGGCCTTGGCGCGCGCGTATTCCACGAGAAATTCGGCTATGGCGAAGTTATCGGGCAGGAAGGCAACAAGCTGGAAATCGACTTCGAGAAAGCCGGAACCAAGCGCGTGATAGACAGCTTCGTGAAACTGGCCTGACGAGCAAGCGGGCCAGCCGCCGTTGCCGGTCTAGCTGAACAGGTGCGAAATCAGGTTGTAACGCACGCCGGAGGTTGTCTCCTGCACTTCGTGCAGCAGCGACGATGAAAACACCATCGCCGTGCCGGCAGGCACCCGATAGCCCTTCGGACTGAATTCCCGGAAGGTGATCTCGCCACCTTCGTAATCGTCGTTGAGGCTCATCGACAGGGCGAAACGCCGGTGCGCGCCAGGCGGTTCCATGTTGTCGCGGTGGCCTATCGCGATCCCTTCGCGCTTGCCGACATAGCGCGCGATGTGCAGGTCTTCGCGGCGCGTCACGTCATAGGCAAAGGCCTTCTTGATCATCGGCGTCACCCTGCCGAAAAGACGTTCGTCGAGGAAGGCCAGCGTGTTCGGGTCCTTGATGATCAGGTCGACACGATCCTGCCGGTTCTGATCGTAGACCGGGATCCGGTAGTTCCCGGCGACCTCTCCCGGTCGCGGCTGCCTGACCATGAACGGCGTTTCCGTCTCCACCGATTCCACAAGCTTGCCGCATTCTTCGGGCGACAGCACGTTGGGCACGATCAGCACGGGCGCGTGCGGTGGGCTCCACCGCATTTCTTCGGCGGCCTTGGCGTTTTCCAGTATATCCATAATCACCTTCAGCGTTGAGCCCTCGTCCTTCTCTACATCGAACCAGGCGCGAATTTGCCGGTAGGGTGTTACCAGCACCAGGCGATCGGCCCGATCGGTTCCCTTGTGCATGCCGTATGCGGCAAAGAAGCCGCCCGCAGCGTCGCGGACGATGGGCCAGGGAAAGCCCGCCGCGCGTTTCAGGTGCCGGTTATGCGCCGCATCGCTCGACGCACTGATCGCGATGACCGAGGCATTGGCGGCGTCGAGCTGTGGCTCGAGCTCTGCCAGCGACTGCAACAGGTGCACCGCAGCCTCGCCTTGCGGATCGCCCAGGAATGCCAGCAGCAGGAAGTGCCCCGACAGGTGATCGTCAGCCATGCTGATCTTGCGGCCCTGTTCGTCGCGCGTGTCGATGGGCAGCGCCAGGGCACCCGGCCACGGGTTTGCACATAGGGACGGATGGCTGGCGATGAAATCTGGTACGTTGGTCGGTTATCGGCCATCGGCGCGCTTGCCCTTTTCGATCACGCGGGCACCCTATCCATTTCGCGCAGAGACCAAAAGGCCAATGTGCCTGCCCGAACTGCGGCTCTGACCCGGCGCAATCGCGCTATTTCGCCAGCCGCGCGCCTTCGGATTCGATGGCCTTGCGGATATCCTGCACGAAGCGCGAGTGGCGCACGCCCTTCAGGAACAGGTTCTGCAGCAGGTTGCCGCGCCAGCGGCAGGGGCGCTTGACCTGGATCAGCAGGATGTAGCGATCCTCGTCCGTCTCGTTCCACACTTCGTGGTTGAACATGTCGTCGAACAGGAAGCTCTCGCCATCGTCCCAGTGCAGCGTATGGACGGTGTCGCCCTCTTCCAGGGTCATGCGGCACTTCTCGCGCTCTTTCGGCGACTTGAGCGCGAGGTGCCAGGTCAGCATGCCCTTGGTCATACCCCAGTGGCGAGGAATGTGGCCGCCTGCTTCAAGCACGGAGAAATTGGCCGTCACCAGGCCCGGCACCTGTTCCAGCAAGGCCGAGGTGATCGGCGCACGGCGAGCGTTGGATTCCATCGTGTAGCCGTAGCCCTTGAGGAAGAAGGCCCGCCAGCGACGGTCTGCCGCGATTCGGCCATGGTCGAACGAGATATCGCCCAGCGAGGGGATTTCCTCTGCCCGGATACGCACCGCCTCGTCGCGGATGTCTTGCCACTTTTCCTCGAGCTTCGCGATCCACGGGAACGGCGCCTTGTCCTGCACGGCCGCATCCGGGATCAGGGAGTTTTCCATGATGACCCGGTCGATCTTCGGGCGCAGGTCCTTGCCGATCTGGAACAGCGACTTCCCAACGAAAGGCACCTTCCAGCCGCGCGCGTTCAGGGTATCCTGCCAGGCCATCGGCAGTCTTGCCTACTTGAACCCCACGCCAAGGAAACCGGGCTTCGGACCGTTCCATTCACCGGCGGGCACCGGTTCGTCATCCGCATCGCGGCGGCGATTGCCGCGCGGCTTGTCGTCGCGTGGCGGGCGGTCTTCGCGCTTTTCGCGGCGTGGCTTGCTGTCGTTGCGGCCTTCTTCCTGCCGCTTGTCGTCGCGGCGGGAGCGAGAGCGGCGGGGCTTCTCTTCCTGCTCCTCCACGCCGGATTCGTCGGCAGGCTCTTCCTGCTTGGCCTCGGGCTTGGCCTTGGGCAATTCGACGCGAACGTCCTTCTTGCCGAACACGGGCACTTCGCTGCCCGTCAGCTTCTCGACGTTCTCTATTGCCTCGGCGTCTTCGGGCGCGACGAAGGTGAAGGCGCGGCCCTTGGCGCCAGCGCGGCCCGTGCGGCCGATGCGGTGGACGTAGTCGTCGGGGTGCCACGGCGTGTCGAAGTTGAACACGTGGCTCACGCCCTTGATGTCCAGCCCGCGCGCGGCAACGTCGGACGCCACCAGGATATTGATCTCGCCGTTCTTGAACCGCTGCAGTTCGGCGTTGCGCTGGTTCTGGTCGATATCGCCGTGGATCTCGCCACTGGCAAAGCCGTGGCGCTGCAGGCTCTTGTTCAGCTCGCGCACCGTCGTCTTGCGGTTGCAGAAGATGATCGCGGTTTCCACCAGGTCGTTGCGCAGCAGCCAGCGCAGCGTCTCGCGCTTCTCGCGGCTCTTCACCGGGATCTTGAAGGCGGTGATGTTCTCGTTGGTCGAAGCCGCGCGGGTCACCTCGATCCGCTTCGGATTGTCGAGGAACTTCTTCGCCAGCTTCTCGATCGGCGGTGGCATGGTGGCAGAGAACAGCAGCGTCTGGCGCTGGTCGGGCAGCTTGTCGCAGATGAACTCGATATCCGGAATGAAGCCCATGTCGAGCATGCGGTCGGCTTCGTCGATCACTACCAGCTCGCAAGCGTTGAGGATGATCTTGCCACGCTCGAACAGGTCCATCAGGCGGCCCGGCGTGGCGATCAGCACGTCGACGCCCTCGTTCAGCGCCTTCACCTGGTCGCCCATCTGCACGCCGCCGATCAGCAGCGCCATCGTCAGGTCGTGATTCTTGCCGTACTTCTCGAAGTTCTCGGCCACCTGGGCGGCCAGTTCGCGGGTCGGCTCGAGAATCAGCGAACGCGGCATCAGCGCGCGGCGGCGGCCGCTGGCCAGCACGTCGATCATCGGCAGCACGAAACTGGCGGTCTTGCCCGTGCCGGTCTGCGCGATACCCAGCACGTCCTTCATCATCAGCACCGCCGGGATGGCTTCGGCCTGGATCGGAGTCGGCTCGGTATAACCGGCCGCTTCCACGGCTTGGAGCAATTCAGGCGAAAGACCGAGATCGGCGAAAGTGGTCAATGCGTCAGGTCCGGAATTAATGGGGGTGCGCGTTTGCGGCACCGTGTACCCCGGGCGCCCTACGCAGCAGGCAGGTCGAAAGTCAAGATTTACGGGTAAAATGGGCGCTATTGGCCAACAGCAACCAGGCGGCTGAAGTCCGCCACCGCACAGCTGGCACCGGCCCGCGATTGCAGCAGGTCGCGCGATACGCACAGGCTCCCGTCCTCGCTGCGCTCGACATAGAAGCCGGCGTAGAAAGCGCGCGCGGAGCAGCTGTCTTCCAGCGTGGCGGCCAGCACCTGGCGTTGGCGGGTGAAGATCAGCAGGCGATCGTCATTCGCGGGCTGTACGCCGACTATGTCACTTACCTGCACGCAGTCGGCGTGGTCCACTTCCTCATAGCTTTGCCGCATCGGGCGTCGCGGCAGGTCTGCCAGCATCTGGGTGCGGGCACGCGGCGGCGCGGGCGAAACCCGCACGATCACGCGCTGCTGTATGCGCACCTGGTTCTGCACGGGCGGGCGATAGGCCTCGTCCAGCAGTGTGGTGGGCGAGGTCTGCGAGGGCCCGAATCCCAGCGGCAAGGAGCTCTGCGGCCCGGACAGCGCGCCAACGTCCTGCGCGGCAAGGCGCGAAGGCAGCTGCACCGCGACCAGCGGGACAAACAGGGCGACAAGCGCGAGAAGGGCTGCGATGCGTTTCATTGCTGTGTGTCATGCGGTGAAAAGGGTTTTGTCCGTCCACCCCGAATGCGCGCAATACCAGCGTGGATTGAATGCTGGCTTAACCTGCGTTTCGCCCTTTGCAAGTCAGCCCCATTGCTGGCAACGGGTTCCGCATGAGCACGAACGAGCAATTCCTGGGCGGCGTGGCGGACTTGCTGGGTCCGCGCGGCTGGACGAACGACCCCGAACTGGTGACCCCGTGGCTGACCGACTGGCGCGGTCGCTTTACCGGGCGGGCGCTGGGCCTGGCCTCGCCCGCAAGCACGCAGGAAGTGGCCGAACTGGTAAAACTTTGCGCGCAGCACGGTGTGCCGATCGTACCGCAGGGCGGCAACAGCGGCATGTCGGGCGGCGCCACCCCGGACGAGAGCGGCCACGCCATCGTCCTGTCGCTGCGGCGGATGGATGCGGTGCGCGGTTTCGATGTCGAAGCGCAGCAGATCACCTGCGAAGCAGGGCTGATCCTGCAGACCCTGCACGAAACGGTAGAGGCACAGGACCTGCGTTTCCCTCTCACCCTGGGCGGCAAGGGGTCTGCCACCATCGGCGGGCTGATCTCCACCAATGCCGGCGGCACGCAAGTGCTGCGGCACGGATCGATGCGCGCGCAGGTGCTGGGAATTGAGGCCGTGATGGCAGACGGCACGGTGTTCGATTCGCTGCGTCCGCTGAAGAAGGACAATCGTGGCTTCGACCTCAAGCAGCTGCTGATCGGCTCGGAAGGCACGCTGGGGATTGTCACCGCCGCCACCTTGCGCCTGCTGCCTGCCCTCGCGGATCGCGCGGTGCTGTGGGCGGGCGTTGGCGACATTCGCGATGCGCGCAAGTTGCTGCTGCACGCACAGCGCGTGGCAGGCAATGCCCTGGAAGGCTTCGAAGTGATGCCGCGCCACTCGCTGGAGGCCGTGCTGGCCCACAGCGCCAATGCCCGCGCGCCGTTGCAGGATGCACACGAATGGAATGCGCTGATCGAACTGACCGCCGACGCGTCTTCCGCCGATGCCCTTCCCGCCCTCGCCCAGAGCCTGCTGGAAAGCGCGTTCGAGAAGGGCCTTGTCGCCGATGCCACCATTGCCCGCAACGAGGCGCAGGCCGAGCAATTCTGGCAACTGCGCGACGAGATTGCGCCGGCAGAGCGCGCGCTGGGCCCAGCGATGCAGCACGATATCTCCGTGCCGGTATCCGACATGGCGGACTTCGTCGCCGCCGCCGTACCCAAGGTTGAGGCAGCCTTCCCCGGCACCAAGGGCGTTGCGTTCGGGCATCTTGGCGATGGCAACGTGCATTTCCACGTGCTGGCCCCCAAGGGCGCGACGCCCGGCGAGTGGGAAGAGAGCGAAGGCAAGGCCATCAGTGCGTTCGTGCATGACGAGGTAACCGCCTGGAACGGTTCGATCAGCGCGGAACACGGCATCGGCCAGCTGAAGCGCGACGAACTGGCGCGGCTGGGCGATCCGGCGCAGCTGGCGATCATGCGACAGGTCAAGCGCGCGCTCGATCCCCACGGCCTGCTCAATCCCGGCAAGCTGGTGGCGCTTGAAACCACGCCGGAACCCCTTTAAGGCCCCGGCGCAAGTTTTACGGTATTCCTTTTCGGTTCCGGATACTTCAGCCGGAGACCGGAATTCCAATCTGATCGGAGAGAATGATGGCCAGCGCGCCGAAAGCCAGTTTGCCCGTCCTGTACAAGGACCTTATCCCCCTCAACAGCAACGACCACGGCGACTGGAACGCCCGCTCGGTCGACAAGGCCCCGTGGGTTGCCGGCCAGCATGCCATTCCGCTGACGGTGGAAGAATTCCCCGCCGCACAGCGCAGCTTCCCGATCGTGTTCTCTTCAGGCGAAAACTCGGTGCCGCTGGCGCTGATGGGCCTGAATGAAGGCGTGAACGTGTTCTTCGACGACGATGGTTCGCTGCGTGACGAGGTGGCACCGTACATCCCGGCCTACATCCGTCGCTATCCCTTCCTGCTGGCCAAGCTGGACCCGAATTCGGACAACCTTTCGCTGTGCTTCGACCCGAGCAGCGAGCTGGTGGGCAAGTTCGACGACGGCCAGGCGCTGTTCGGCGAAGACAAGCAGCCCAGCGAGCACACCAAGGGCCTGCTGCAGTTCTGCGAAAAGTTCGAGGAAGCGGGCAGCCGCACCCAGCTGTTCATGAAGGAACTGGAAGACCACGACCTGCTGATGGACGGCGAGATCGCCATCAACCGCGCCGACAACCCGGACCAGCCTTACATCTATCGCGGCTTCCGCATGGTGAACCAGGACAAGCTGCGCGAACTGCGCGGCGACCAGCTGCGCAAGTGGAACGAAAACGGCCTGCTGCCGCTGATCTTCGCCCACCTGTTCTCGCTGGACCTCATGCGCAATATCTTCGCGCGCCAGGTGGAACTGGGCAAGGGCCCGCAGGGTACTGCCCCGAGCGGCGCTGCCGTAAACTGATCATCATCGGTGGGCGTCGACGAAGCGCCCTGACGATGCGACGAAGGCGGTCCCGCGGGGCCGCCTTTTGTCCATGTGATCTTGAAACACTCACGGGCCGGACTATTTATGAATTGTCCGGCTGACGCTCCCCTCATGGCTCGGCTGGATAGGTGCGCTCAGGCGTGCCTCCTCCCTGAACCTTGGCCGCCCCGTGCACCCCGCGCGGGGCGGTTTTTTCTTGATTATTCCGCGGCCTGGGCGAAGCCTTGCGCACCCTTTGTCACTTCATCGGCCAGCCGACGGACAAGCCCGGCTACCAGTTGCGCCACGCCATCCACCCCATCGCCGGGTTCGCGCAGGTGCGGGTCGAGATAGGTGGCGCGGCACACTTCCAGCTGCATGGCAGACAAGCCGCGTGCCGGTGCGCCATGGCGATCGAGCACGTAGCCCCCGGCATAGGGGCGATTGTGTGCCGCACGCGCGCCGTGCAGGTCGAGGTGATCCATGGCGGCGGCCACCAGGTGGCTCTCGCACGAGGCGCCGAAGCGATCGCCGATCACGAAGTCGACTGCCGCCCCCTCGCCCGTCTTGGGGCCAAGTGGCGGCATTGAATGGATGTCCAGCAACAGCGCCGCCCCCCAGCGGTCGCGAAGGCTTTCCAGCATTTGCGAAAGGGCGAGGTGATAGGGCGCGTGGACCTGTTCGATCCGCTGCGCCAGGTCCGCTGCGGGCAGGCGCTGGCGCCACAGTTCGCCCAGCCCCGGCAAGCGGCGCGGCACCAACCCCAGGCCGCTGCGCGAGCGGCGCCCTGCCGCCAGCCGTGAACGCACGCCGCCGCTGCGCGGGCCCGATACCATGTCCCAGTCGACATCCTCTGGCGAGCGGTTGAGGTCGATCATCGCGCGCGGGGCATTGGCCACCAGCAGCGCTGCGCCGGTGGCCTGCGCCACTTCGCGCGCGACCAGGTCGACATAGCGATCTTCCAGCCGCGGTGCCGCCTCGACCGGGTGGCGCATCGCTTTCACAAGGTTGGCGGGATAGTCGCGGCCCGCGTGGGGCACGGCGATCAGCACGGGAATCGCCAGCTTCCTTGGCCGCTGCAGCACGTAGGCCGGCTGCCCTTCCCCGCCGGGGATCAGGCCGCCTTCCTGCACTTGCGAATCGAGGGAAACGGGTTTGCGCGTGCTCATCTGCCCTATTGCTGGCGGTGAACGCCCTCGCTGTCAAAGTCGCGCCCCGCCCCTACCCCAAAAGGCCCCTGTCCCAATGCTGGGCAGTCGGCACGTGGATGCAGATTTTTAACACGAATGTGCGTAGAGGTTTCCATCACTCACATTGACGGGAAGAGACAAGAAGCATGATCCGGATCCTGCTGGCCGAAGACGACACTGCGATGCGCACCTACCTGGCCCGGGCGCTCGAACAGGCTGGCTATTCAGTCATGGCGGTTTCGTGCGGCACCGAAGCGCTGCCGCTGCTTGAAACCGAGATTTACGACCTGCTGCTGTCCGACATCGTCATGCCTGAAATGGACGGGATCGAACTGGCCCAACGGTGTAACGAGCTGAGCCCGTCGACCAAGGTGATGTTCATCACCGGCTTTGCCGCAGTGGCGCTGAAAGCGAACCGCGAAACGCCGCAGGCAAAGATGCTGTCCAAGCCCTTCCACCTGAAGGACCTGGTGCTGGAAGTGGAACGCATGTTCGAGGACAGCGCGGCACTTTCCGTCTGAACAGTTTTAGCCTCTTGCGAAACGACCGATGCGGCGCTAGATGGCCCGCCTGCCGGGCGTTCGACGCGCGGCAAATCCCGAATGGTGCGGGCGTATAGCTCAGTGGTAGAGCACTATGTTGACATCGTAGGGGTCCCAAGTTCGAACCTTGGTACGCCCACCATTCGCGGCTCTTTTTCCTGACAACCCGACCCGACTATTTGTCCTTCCGGGCAAGGTGCTGGCGCGACATCGCCTCGATGCTTTCAAGCTCCGAAATGGTCTGGTTGATCGCCTCGCGCTGCTGGCGCAGTTCGGCCAGCCGTTCCTGCGTTGCCTCCAACATCAGCTTGGCTTGCACCACCTGATCGGGATCATGGTCGTAAAGACTCAGGAATTCGCCGATCTCGCGAATGCTGAAACCCAATCGCTTGCCGCGCAGGATCAGTTGCATGCGGCCCATCTCGCGCCGCGAATAGACGCGCATGGAGCCCACGCGGGCAGGCTGGATCAGGCCCTTGTCTTCGTAGAAGCGCAAGGTTCGCTGGGTGACGCCCAGCGCTTTGGATGCCTCGGCGATGCTCTTCAGGTCACCCTGCTTCATGTCCTCGAAGCCGGGCAGCTCGCCGGCGATCCGGTCTTGCTGTTCGGTCATGTCTGTTCCCCATCGGCCGCCTTGGCTGCCTCGGCTTTGGCCTTTTCCTCTGCCACCAGCGCCTTCTTCTCCAGCTTGCCGACCAGCGTCTTGGGCAGCTCGTCACGGAATTCGTAGGCGTCGGGCATTTCGATGGGGCTCAGCCGCATCTTGAGGAATTCGTTGAGCTGTCCTGCATCCAGTTCATCGCCCTCGTGCAGGGCGATGAACAGCTTGGGCGCTTCGCCGCGGTATTCGTCGGGAATGCCGATGGCGATCGCCTCTTTCACGGCCGGGTGTTCGTAAGCCGCGTCCTCGATCACGCGCGGATAGACATTGTAGCCGCTGCACAAGATCAGATCCTTGATGCGATCGACGATGAAAAGGTAGCCGTCCTCGTCGAGATAGCCGATGTCGCCCGTGCGCAGCGCGCCGTCGACGAAAGTCTCCTCGGTTGCTCCGGGGCGGTTCCAGTAGCCTTTCATTACTTGCGGGCCGCGCGCGCAGATCTCGCCGCGCTCGCCCTGGGGCAGCACTTCCCCGGTCTCGGGATTGCGAATCTCCACCACGGTGTGCGGGAAAGCGGGCCCGGCAGAATTTTCCTTTACCGGCTCGCGTCCCAGCAGCGGGTTGCTGGTAATGATGGGGCTGGCTTCGGTCAGGCCGTACCCTTCCGCCACGGGCGATCCGGTGCGCGCCTCGAACGCCTTGCGCACGTCCAGCGGCAGCGGGGCGCCGCCCGAAATGCTGGTGCGCACGGCGCGCAGGTCGGGCACCTTGTCGTCAGGCAGCGATCCGATGGCGTTGTAGATCGTCGGCACACCAAACAGCTGCGTCGGCGGCTTGCGCCTGATGGTGGCCAGCACCTCGTCCATCTCGAAACGCGGCAGCAGCACCAGTTCGGCGGCGATCTCCACCCCGAAATTCAGCACGCAGGTCAGCGCGAAGACGTGGAACAGCGGCAGCACGCCAAGCGTACGCTCCTGGATGTTGCGCTCTTCGCCCACGTGCAGCAGCATCTGCGCGGAATTGCCCGCCAGGTTTGCATGGGTGAGCATGGCACCCTTTGGCCGCCCGGTCGTTCCCCCTGTATATTGCAGGACTGCAACGTCATGCGGATCCTGCTGCACGGTGCGGAGATTGGCCTGATGCGCGGCGAGCTCGCTGTAGTCGGAATAGGTGATACCGGGGCGCTTGCTGGCGAGCGACGAGCGCTTGAGCGTGCGCAGGCCAAGGCTTTTCCAGAACGGCAGCACGTCCGCCATCGAACACAGGACAATGCGCTCCATCGCGCTGTCTTCCGCGCCCCAGGCGTTGGCAACCTTGGCGTGCAGCGCCTCAAGGTCGGGCACGGCGACCATCTTGGCGCCGGAATTGGTGATGAGGAATTCGACCTCGCTGTCGGAATAGAGCGGGTTCAGCTGCACCACGATACCGCCCGCGCGCAGCACGGCGTAATAGAGGATGACCGAATAGGGCGTGTTTGGCAGGCACAGGCCGAATCGGTCGTCCTTCTCGAAGCCCAACGCCTGCAGCCCGGTGGCGACTCGCTCCACCTCCCGGCCCAACTCGCCATATGTCCATTCGCGTCCGAGGAAGTCGATCGCGACCCGGTCGGGAAATTTCGTGATGGCGCGGTCAAAGGCTTCGGTAAGCAGCCGCGGGCGCAGGTTTCCCTGCGCGTCCAGGATCCGGGAGGGATCGAGCGGGTGAGAAACCACCGCCGCCTCGGTCATGAAACATCCTTTCCTTATCAGCGCAGTGTCAGCGTCAAACTGCGCCTTGATTTGTGCTTGCTTGACGTATACGTCAGGCTACAGACTATATCGTAACCATTCGGCGCAAAAGGTCAACGCGCGAGAAGAAAGGCAAAACAGAACCATGAGTGATGTCGTCATTGCAGGATATGCCCGCTCCCCGTTCCACCTCGCTCATAAGGGTGCCCTGGCCAAGGTGCGCCCGGACGATCTCGCCGCGAACACGATCCTCGGCCTGATCGAGCGCACCGGCGTGAACCCGGAAGATATCGAGGACCTGCTGATGGGTTGCGCCTTCCCCGAAGGCGAACAGGGATTCAACATCGCGCGCCTGGTGGTGCTGCTGGCAGACCTGCCGCTGGGCATCGGCGGCATGACGCTGAACCGGTTCTGCGGCTCCTCGATGAGCTCGATCCACTATGCCGCCGGCCAGATTGCTTGCGGCGCGGGCGAAGTGTTCATTGCCGCGGGCGTCGAATCGATGAGCCGCGTACCGATGACCGGCTTCAACCCCATGCCCAACCCCGCGCTGGCCGAAAAGAGCGCGGCCTATGTCGGCATGGGTGACACCGCAGAGAACGTGGCAAAGAAGTACGGCCTCAGCCGCGAAGAGCAGGAAGCCTTCGCCCTGAAGAGCCAGGAAAAGGCCGCTGCCGCGATCGAAGCGGGCAAATACAAGGACGAGATCGTCCCCTACACCCTGCCCGACGGCACCGTGGTGGATGCCGACGGCACCCCGCGCCCCGGCACCACGGCGGAAGCGCTGGCCGGCCTGAAACTGGCCTTCGACGAGAACGGCACGGTTACCGCCGGCACCTCCTCCCCGCTGACCGACGGCGCGACCGCCGTACTGGTGTGCAGCGCGGACTATGCCGCGAAGAACAACCTGAAGGTGATGGCGAAGCTCAAGTCGATGGCGATTTCCGGCTGCGCGCCCGAAATCATGGGCATCGGCCCTGTCGGTGCCAGCCAGAAGGCGCTGGAACGTGCCGGCCTGACCATCGACGATATCGACATCGTGGAGCTGAACGAAGCCTTTGCCAGCCAGTCGATCGCCACCGTGCGTGACCTGGGCATCGACGAGGCCAAGCTGAACGTGGACGGCGGCGCCATCGCCATCGGCCACCCGCTTGGCGCCACCGGCGCACGCATCGTCGGCAAGGCGGCTGCCCTGCTGCAGCGTGAAGGCAAGAAATACTCGCTCTCCACCCAGTGCATCGGTGGTGGCCAGGGCATCGCGACGATCCTGGAGAACGCATAATGGCTGACGCAACCATCAACAAAGTCTGCGTGATCGGCGCTGGCACGATGGGTGCCGGTATCGCCGCCCAGATCGCCAACGCCGGCGTACCCGTACTGCTGCTGGATATCGTTCCCAAAGACGGCGACAACCGCAATGCGATTGCCGAAGGCGCGGTCAAGAAGATGCTCAAGACCGACCCGGCCCCGTTCATGGGCAAGCGCGCGGCCAGGCTGGTCGAGACCGGCAATATCGAGGACGACCTTGGCAAGGTGGCCGAGTGCGACTGGATCGTTGAGGCGATCATCGAACGGCTCGACATCAAACAGGATCTCTACGCCAAGCTGGAGGACGTGCGCACGCCGGGCACGGCGGTGTCTTCCAACACCTCCACGATCCCGCTGGAACAGCTGACCGATGGGCGCAGCGACCAGTTCAAGCAGGATTTCCTCATCACCCACTTCTTCAATCCGCCGCGCTACATGCGGCTGATCGAACTGGTGGCGGGGCCGAAGACCAAGCCCGCCACGCTGGAAATGGTGCGCGATTTCGTTGACCGGAAGCTGGGCAAGACCCCGGTGGATGCCGAGGATTCGCCCGGCTTCATCGCCAACCGCATCGGCACCTTCTGGATCCAGCAGGCCGTCAATTCCGCTTTCGACATGGGCATCACCGTGGAAGAGGCCGACGAGATCGGCGGACGGCCCATGGGCGTGCCCAAGACCGGTATCTTCGGCCTGATCGACCTTATTGGCATCGACCTGATGCCGCACCTGATGCAGTCGCTGACCAGCACCCTGCCGGCAGAAGACTGGTACCAGAAGATCGCCCGCAGCGAGAAGCTGATCGAGGACATGATTGCCGAGGGCTATACCGGTCGCAAGGGCAAGGGTGGCTTCTATCGCATCAACCGCGAAGGCGGGGGCAAGGTGAAGGAAGCCAAGGACCTCAAGTCCGGCGAATACCGCCCGGCCGCGCGTCCCGGCCTGGTGCGCGGATCGGCTGCAAAGGGTGACCTGGCAAAGCTGATTTCGCTGCCCGGCAAGGCTGGCGAATACGCCTGGGCGGTGCTGGGCCCCACCCTTTCCTACGCTGCCAGCATCGTGCCCGAAGCCACCGCCACCGTGGTGGGCGTGGATGACGCGATGAAGCTGGGCTACAACTGGAAGTTCGGCCCGTTCGAGATGATCGACAAGATCGGGGCGGCCAAGCTGGTCGAGCGGCTGGAAGCCGACAACATGCCGGTGCCGGAAATCCTCAAGATGGCAGGCGACCGCAGCTTCTACCGGATCGAGGACGGCAAGCGCCAGTACCTGGGCACCGATGGCGAATATCACGACATCGTGCGCCCGGAAGGCGTGCTGATGCTGGAAGACATCAAGCTCTCCAGCCAGCCGCTGCTCAAGAACGGCTCTGCCGCACTGTGGGACGTTGGCGACGGCGTGGTGGCGCTGGAATTCACCGGCAAGATGAACGCGCTGGACGAGCAGGTGATGAAGCTGATCCAGAAGGCCATCCCGCTGGTGAAGCAGGATTACAAGGCGCTGGTCGTATACAACGAAGGCTCCAATTTCTCTGCCGGGGCCAACCTTGGCCTGGCCATGTTCGCGCTGAATATCGCGGCATGGGGCGAAGTGGAGAAGCTCGTGAAAGGCGGGCAGGATGCCTACAAGGCGCTGAAATACGCCCCCTTCCCTGTCGTCTCAGCCCCGTTTGGCATGACGCTGGGGGGCGGCTGCGAGATCTGCCTCAATTCCGATGCCATCCAGGCCCATGCAGAGACGTATATCGGCCTTGTCGAAACCGGCGTTGGCATCGTGCCCGGCTGGGGTGGCTGCGGCGAGATGATCTCTCGCTCGGAAGCAAACCCGCGCCAGCCCAAGGGCCCGATGCCCGCCGTCTCCAAGGTGTTCGAAATCGTCTCCACCGCCACGGTCGCCAAGTCGGCCGCCGAGGCGAAGGACCTGGGGTTCCTGCGCAAGGACGACGGCGTCACCATGAACCGCGACCGCCTGCTGCACGATGCCAAGCAGCGCGCGCTGGCCATGGTCGATGGCTACCAGGCTCCGGAAAAGCCGGAGTATCGCCTGCCCGGCCCCACCGGCAAGGCGGCGCTTATGCTGGCGGTCGACAGCTTCCGCAAGCGCGGCATCGCCACCCCGCATGACGAGGTGGTGGCCGGCGAGCTTGCCACTGTGCTGACAGGCGGCGATACCGATGTCACCGAAGTGGTGAGCGAAGCCGACATGCTGAAGCTGGAGCGCGAGGCGTTCATGCGTCTTGTCCGTAACCCCAATTCGCAGGCCCGGGTCGAGCACATGCTCGAAACCGGCAAGCCGCTGCGCAACTGATAGAGAG
This sequence comes from uncultured Erythrobacter sp., assembly GCA_913055155.1. Lineage (GTDB taxonomy): Bacteria > Pseudomonadota > Alphaproteobacteria > Sphingomonadales > Sphingomonadaceae > Alteraurantiacibacter. The sequence goes on from CAJXJR010000012.1 coordinate 50,008, forward strand.
GATTTGTACCATGCAAGTCTATGAAGCCCCCATCCGCGACATGCGCTTCAACATCTACGAGCTGCATGAAGACGACGGTTTCGGCGATCTCGAAGGGTTCGAGGATTTCGACGAGGACGTCACCATGGCCATCCTCGAAGAGGCCAACAAGCTGTGCCGCGACGTGCTGCTGCCGATCAACTGGCCGGGTGACCAGGAAGGCTGCCGTATCGAGAACGGCGTGGTCCGTACGCCCGAAGGTTTCCAGGACGCTTACAAGCAGTTCTGCGAAGGCGGCTGGGCCGGGCTTGGCGTGGCGCAGGAATGGGGCGGCCAGGGCGCGCCGCACTCCATCGGCAAGATGGTGGAGGAAATGACCTGCTCCGCCAACCTTTCCTTCGGCCTCTATCCCGGACTTACCAACGGCGCCATGGTGGCGCTGGAAGCCTATGGCAGCGACGAGCTGAAGAACTTCTACATGCCCAAGATGGCCAACGGCGAATGGACCGGCACCATGTGCCTGACCGAGCCGCATTGCGGCACCGACCTGGGCATGCTGCGCACCAAGGCAGAGCCGCAGGACGACGGCAGCTTCCTTGTCACCGGCAACAAGATCTTCATTTCGGCGGGTGACCATGACCTGGCCGACAACATTATCCACCTGGTGCTGGCGCGGTTGCCCGATGCTCCTCCGGGCGTGAAGGGCATCAGCCTGTTCCTGGTACCCAAATACCTGCCGAACGAAGACGGTTCGCTGGGTAACCACAACAATGCCGGCCCCACCGCCATCGAACACAAGATGGGCCTGAAGGCATCGGCCACCTGCCAGATGAGCTTCGACGGTTCCAAGGGCTGGCTGATCGGTGAACCGCACAAGGGCCTGGCCGCCATGTTCACCATGATGAACACCGAACGCGTGGCCGTGGGCATCCAGGGCCTGGGCGTGGGCGAAATCGCCTACCAGTCGGCTGTCTGGTACGCCAAGGACCGCCTGCAGGGCCGCTCACTTTCGGGCGTGAAGAACCCCGATGGCCCCGCCGATCCGATCATCGTGCATCCCGACGTGCGGCGCATGCTGATGACCATGCGTGCCTATAACGAAGGCAGCCGCGCGGTCTCCGCCTGGGTCAGCCGCGCGCTGGATGCGGAACACGCCGCGAAGGAACCCGAAGCGCGCGCTCGCGCCAAGGACTTCGTGGCCCTGATGACTCCGGTGGTGAAGGCGCTGTTCACCGATCTTGGCCACGAAAGCGCGCACCTGGCGGTGCAGGTTTACGGCGGCCACGGCTACATCCAGGAAACGGGTGTCGAGCAGTTCGCCCGCGATGCCCGCATCGCGCAGATCTACGAAGGCACCAACGGCATCCAGGCGCTGGACCTTGTCGGGCGCAAGCTGCCCGATCGCATGGGCCGCAACCTGCGCAGCTTCTTCCACCCGGTATCGCAATTCATCGAGGACCACGCGTCCGATGCCAAGATCGGCAAGATGGTCGGCGGCTTGCAGCAGGCCTTCGGCGCGCTGCAGATGTCCACCGGGCACATCGCGCAAAAGGGCCTGAAAGACCCTGAAGAGGCCGCAGCGGCCGCAACCGACTACCTCAGGTTGCTGGGCTTTGTCGCCATGGGATATTGCTTTGCCAAGGCAGCCAAGATCGCCCACGGCAAGCTGGAAGAAGGCACCGATGAAAAGGCATTCTACGAAGCCAAGATCATCACCGCGCGCTACTTCTTCGATCGCCTGCTGCCACCGGTCATGGCGCAGATGATGGCAATCACCAGTGGCAAGGCGAGCATGATGGACATGCCCGAGGACGCGTTTTGAGCGCCGGTGCCGTGAACCCGGCGCTGGACGCATTCAGCGGCGGGCTGAAAGTGCCCGCCATCGTGGCGCCGATGTTCCTCGTTTCCGGGCCGGACCTTGTGGTGGAAAGCTGCAAGGCCGGTCTGTGCGGCACCTTCCCGGCGCTGAACCAGCGCACGACCGAAGGGTTCGACGAGTGGCTGTGCGAGATCGAAGAGCGGCTGGGCGATGAAGGCGCGCCTTACGGCGTGAACCTGATCGTCCACGGCTCCAACCCGCGGGTGGAGGCCGACCTGGAGGTGTGCATCAAGCACAAGGTGCCGCTGATCATCACCTCGCTGGGCGCCGTGCCCGACCTGGTGAACGCGGTGCATTCCTATGGCGGACTGGTGTTCCACGACGTGATCAAGCGTCGCCATGCGGAGAAAGCTGCCGAAGCGGGCGTCGACGGCATTATCGCTGTCGCAGCAGGTGCCGGTGGCCATGCCGGCACCTTCAGCCCCTTCGCGCTGACGCAGGAAATCCGCCAGTTCTGGGACGGGGCGCTGATCCTGTCAGGTTCCATGAGCCATGGTGGCCACATTGCCGCGGCGCAGATGATGGGCTGCGATTTCGCCTATTTCGGCAGCCACTTCATCGCCGCCGAGGAAAGCATGGCACCGCAGGGGCAGAAGGACATGATGATCGACTGCACCGCCAAGGACATCACCTATACCAACAAGGTAACAGGCGTTGGCGCCAACTTCCTCACTCCCAGCATCGAAGCGGCCACGCTGCACGACGCGCCGGGCGAAATGTCGCTGAACGAGGAAGCCAAGGCGTGGAAGACCATCTGGTCTGCCGGGCACGGCACCGGATCGGTGCACGAAGTGCGCCCGGCGAAGGACATCTGCGAGCAGCTGATCGCCGAATACGAGGCCGCGCGGGCGAAATTCTGCCGATGAGTGGCACCGGCGGCCTTCCCGCTCGTTGGTACCACTGAATGTCGCAAAATTCCGCCCCTGTTTCGCCGCGCATCACCGCGATCGCCACGGCAGTTCCCGACTGCGACGTGCATGGTCGCTATGCCGAATGGGCGACCAGCCAGCTGGACGACAGGCGCAAGTCCGCCCTTTTCCGCCGCATGGAATCGCGCGGGGGCATATCGCACCGCTACTCGGTGCTGTCGGGCAGTGATGCCGCGCTGGATTTCGGCAGTTTCTACATGGGCAAAGAAGAGCCGGGTACGGCGGCGCGTATGCAGCGCTATGCCGCCCACGCACCCGGCCTTGCGCTGCAGGCCATCGCCGGCCTGCCCTCTCTGGAAGGCGTAACGCACATCGTCACCGCCAGCTGCACCGGCTTCATGGCGCCGGGCCTGGACCAGCTGGTCGCCCGCAACCTGGGCCTTTCTGCCGAGGTGGAACGCGTCTCCATCGGCTTCATGGGCTGCTATGCCGGCGTCACCATGCTGCGCACGGCGGCACATATCGTGCGCTCTGATCCGACGGCCAGGGTGCTGGCCGTGGCGGTTGAGCTATGTTCGCTGCACCTCCAGCGCACGCACGATATCGAAAGCCTGCTGGCGATGGGCCAGTTCGCCGATGGTGCTGCCGCCGTGCTGGTGAGTGGCACCGGCGCAGGGCTGGCCCTGGGTGAAGGCCTTTCGCTGGCGCTGGAAGAGAGCAACGAACTGATTACCTGGACCGTGGGCGACAGCGGCTTTGCCATGCACCTGTCGGGCGAAGTGCCGGGCAGGCTGGCCGAAGCGCTGGATTCCCCGGCAACGCAGGCAGCCATCCGTGGAGACACACCGCCACGGGCATGGGCCGTTCACCCCGGCGGGCGATCGGTGCTGGATGCCGTCCAGCGCGGCCTCGAGCTGCCCGAAACCGCGCTCGATGCTTCGCGTAGCGTGCTCGAACGGTTCGGCAACATGTCTTCGGCCACCGTGCTGTTCGTGCTCGAACGGCTGGCGCAGGAACGCCCAGCCAACGGCATCGCCCTCGCCTTCGGGCCCGGCCTGGCGATGGAAGGCCTACGCTTCGGCTGGACAGACGGCGATGCTGTCTGAACGGCTCGATACAGAGGAAATGATGGACGACCCGGCGCTGCCGGAGCCGGTCTATCGCGCCGTCCTGAGCGACCTTGCCCGCATCAACCGCCTCACCCTTGCCTATCGCCCCACGCTGCATTTCCTCGAACGCGTGCTGGCGGGTGGCCGTCGCTTCAAGTTGCTCGACGTGGGCTTTGGCCAGGGCGACATGCTGCGCCGCATCGCCCACTGGGCAGCCAGGCGCGGGATCGAAGCCGAACTGGTCGGCGTGGACCTAAACCCGCGCAGCGAAGCCATCGCGCGCGAGGCGACGCCGCCGGACCTGCCGATCACCTATCGCACCGGCGACTATGCCGACCTGATGGGAGAGCGCTGGGATGTGATCACCTCCAGCCTTGTCGCCCACCACATGAGCCGGGATGAGCTGGTGCTGTTCCTGAAAGTCATGGACGGCGAAGCGCGCGCCGGATGGTTCGTGAACGACCTGCACCGCCACGCGCTCAGCTACCTCGGCTATCCGGTGCTGTCGCAACTGGCAGGTGTGCATCGCATCGTGCGGATGGACGGACGAACCTCCATTGCCCGCGCGTTCCGCCCTGCCGAGTGGCAAGAGCTGCTGGACGCGGCAGGTATCGAAAGCGCAAGGGTAGAGCGCGTGTTTCCCTTTCGCCTGTGCGTTTCGTGCCTGCGCTAGAGCCACCCCTTGTCCTGGGCGCCGGCCCGGCCGGCTGCGCGGCGGCAATCGAACTGGCCCGCGCCGGGCTGACACCGACCCTGATCGATCGCTGCAACACAGTCGGCGATCCGCTGTGCGGCGGGTTCATGAGCTGGCGCACACTGGCGCAGCTGGATGCACTGGGCGTGCAGACTGCCGATCTGGGTGGCCGGCGCGTCGATCACTTGCGCCTGTTTGCCCATGGGCGCGAAGTGCACACTCCCTTGCCCCAGGCTGCGCTGGGCCTGTCGCGCCATGCGTTCGACAGCAGGCTGCGCGAGGTGTCGCTGCAGTGCGGCGCACGATTGGCAATCGACACGATCCGCACGTTCTCGGGCGGAATCGCCCGCGGACAGCAGCGCGACTGGCACGCGCAGGCGCTGTTCCTGGCCACCGGCAAGCACGATATTCGTGGGCAATCCCGCCCGCGAACGCGCAGCGATCCCGCGCTGGGCCTGCGTATCCGCCTGCCTGCACACCCGGCGCGCGAAGCGCTGGTCGGCTCGGCCATCGAACTGCACCTGTTTCGCGGCGGCTATGCCGGGATCGTGCTGCAGGAAGGCGGCAGCGCCAATGTCTGCCTTGCCCTGCGCAAGTCTGCGCTGGCGAAAGCCGGTGGCGATCCTGCCTTGTTGCTGGACCGCGTCGCCAGCGACAACGCCCATTTCGCCGCACGGCTGGACAGCGACTGGCGCACGGCGCGGATCGAGACCGTGGGCGCGGTACCCTATGGCTGGATCGCGCGGACGACCGAGCCCGGCCTGTTCCGGCTGGGCGACCAGGCCGCGGTCATCCCCTCGCTGGCGGGCGAAGGCATGTCCATCGCGCTGGCCAGCGGCGTGATGGCCGCGCGACACTGGCTGGCTGGCGGAGCAAAGGCAGCGCAGACCTACCAGCGTGCCTTCGCCACCCGCGCGCATGCCCCCGTGCAGCTGGCGAAAGCCGCGCGCACCCTTGCCGAAACGCGACTTGGCAGCACGGCGGCGCTGGCCCTGGCCCGCCTTTTTCCCGCACTGGTGCTGGACCTTGCCGAACGCTGCCGCATCGATACCGATTCGCATGTGCAGCCCGCCGTGACTTGCGCCTAGGCGCCGCCCTGCTAAGAGGCGCGCAAATCCCGAACAGATTCCGAGAAAACGAGGCAAACCCATGGCGAAAATTCAGGTCAAGAACCCGATCGTTGAGATCGATGGCGACGAGATGACCAAGATCATCTGGCAATGGATCCGCGAACGGCTGATCCTGCCTTACCTCGATGTTGACCTGAAGTACTACGATCTCTCGGTCGAAAAGCGCGACGAGACCGACGACCAGATCACCGTCGATGCCGCCAACGCCATCAAGGAATACGGCGTGGGCGTGAAGTGCGCCACCATCACGCCCGACGAAGCGCGCGTGGAGGAATTCGGCCTCAAGCAGATGTGGCGTTCGCCCAACGGCACGATCCGCAACATCCTGGGCGGCACCATTTTCCGCGAACCCATCGTGATCGACAACGTGCCGCGCCTGGTGCCCGGCTGGACCGATCCCATCGTGGTGGGCCGTCACGCCTTTGGTGACCAGTACCGCGCCACCGACACGCTGATCCCAGGTGCCGGCAAGCTGCGCATGGTGTTCGAAGGCGACGATGGCGAGACCATCGACCTGCTGGTGCACACCTTCGACCAGCCCGGCGTCGCCATGACGATGTACAACCACGACGAATCCATCCGCGATTTCGCGCGCGCCAGCTTCAACTACGGCCTCGACCGCGGCTGGCCGGTGTACCTGTCGACCAAGAACACCATCATGAAAAAGTACGATGGCCGCTTCAAGGACCTGTTCCAGGAGGTATTCGACACCGAAGGCTTCAAGGAAAAGTTCGAGGAAGCCGGCATCACCTACGAGCACCGTCTGATCGACGACATGGTTGCCGCCGCCCTCAAGTGGAACGGCAAGTTCGTGTGGGCCTGCAAGAACTACGACGGCGACGTGCAGTCCGACGTGGTGGCGCAGGGCTTCGGCTCGCTGGGCCTGATGACTTCCGTGCTGATGACGCCCGACGGCAAGACCGTGGAAGCCGAAGCCGCCCACGGCACCGTCACCCGCCACTATCGCCAGCACCAGCAGGGCAAGGCCACCAGCACCAACCCGATCGCTTCCATTTTCGCGTGGACGCGCGGCCTGATCTATCGCGGCCGTTTCGACAACACGCCCGACGTGGTGGCCTTCGGTGAAACGCTGGAGCGCGTGTGCATCAAGTGCGTCGAAGACGGCAAGATGACCAAGGACCTGGCGCTGCTGATCGGCCCGAACCAGAGCTGGATGACGACCGAACAGTTCTTCGAAGCCATCGTCGAAGGCCTGGAAGCGGAAATGAAGGCGCAGGGCCTCGCCTGATCGCAGGCAACTTTAAGTTGGAAACGAAACCCCCGTTGCGCCATTGATCCGGCGTAGCGGGGGTTTTTTGAATTTATGACCAAGGCACGTCTCGAAGTTCGCCAGGCCGAAATCGGCGATATCCGCAGGATCGCGGCGCTGGCAAAGCGCGTCTACGAGGATTTCGCCCCCTATACGCAGAGCGAAATTCGCGGACAGATCAACAACTATCCCGAAGGCTGCTTCGTCGCCTTCCTGGATGACAAGCTGATCGGGTACTGCGCCTCGATAAGGATCGGTGGCGACAAGGCGCTGCGGCCGCACAGCTGGGACGAGATCACCGGCAACGGCTATGGCAGCCGCCACGATCCCAAGGGCGACTGGCTGTACGGCTATGAACTGTGCGTCGATCCCAAGACGCGCGGCACGCGCATCGGCCGGCGCCTGTACGAGGAACGCCGCAAGCTGGCCGAACGGCTGGAGCTGAAAGGCATCGTCTTCGGCGGGCGCATGCCCAACCTGTCGCGCAGCTGGCGCCGGGTGGATGGGCCGGAGGATTACCTGGACAAGGTGGTCGCCGGGAAGATCCACGATCCCGTGGTGCGATTCCAACTGGCCAACGGGTTCGAGCCCATCGGCATCCTCAAGAACTACCTGCCCGAAGACAAGCGCAGCCGCGCCTTTGCCACCCACATGGTGTGGCGCAATCCCTTCGTGGACCAGGAAGCCAGCCCCAAGGCACGCGTGCCGCGCGGGGTGGAAAACGTGCGCGTCGCCACCTGCCAGATGCAGGCGCGCGCCGTGTCCGACTTCGACGAATTCATGCGCCAGGTGCACTATTTCGTCGATGTTGCAAGCGATTACGAAGCCGACTTCATCCTGTTTCCCGAATTGTTCACGCTCATGCTGCTGAGCGCGGAGGAGGAGGAACTCTCGCCGCTGGAGTCCATCGAGCGGCTATCCGAATACACCCCGCGCATTCGCGAGGCGCTGAGCGAGATGGCGCTGAAGTACAACATCAACATCGTGGGCGGCAGCCACCCCACGCGCATGGACGATGGCGACATCCATAACGTCGCCATGGTGTGCCTGCGCGATGGATCGATCCACGAGCAGGAAAAGATCCACCCCACCCCTAACGAGGCATACTGGTGGAACATCCACGGCGGCGATGCGGTGGACGTGATCCAGACCGACTGCGGCCCGATCGGCGTGCTGATCTGCTACGATTCGGAATTTCCAGAGCTTGCCCGCAGGCTGGCGGACGAAGGCGCGCGGATCATTTTCGTGCCCTTCTGCACCGATTCACGCCAGGGCTACATGCGCGTGCGCTATTGCGCCGCTGCCCGCGCGATCGAGAACCAGTGCTTCGTGGTGCTCAGCGGCAATGTCGGCAACCTGCCCAATGTCGCCAACATGGATATCCAGTACGCGCAAAGCTGTATCCTGACGCCGTGCGACTTCCCCTTTGCCCGCGATGGCATTGCTGCCGAAGCGAGCGAGAACGTGGAAACGCTGACGATCAGCGACGTGAACCTGGCCGACCTGGCCTGGGCGCGGGCCGAAGGCACAGTACGCAACCTGGCCGACCGGCGGTTCGACCTCTACCGCATCGAATGGGAACAGAAGGGGTCAGGCGGCGAAGGACCGTCGGAAGCGCCCCACGGCGCACCACCGATGCACCAGCACGGGCCGGGTGGCGGCTAGGGTAATAGGCCTGAGGCCACCATTAACCTTGGATCATCGAATTGTCGGTATCCGCGCCCTGCGAGGAGGCGGGAGCGCCGTGGATGGTGGCCAGAAACGATTGCATGTGCAAAGCAAGGCCCTGCGCTGGCTGACCCATCCCGGCGACGAGGTAGGCGAGGACGTGCGCCCGCAGTTGCTTTCCTCGCCCAATGCCATCGTCATGGGCGCGATATCCGGTCTGCTCGTCAGCGGCACCAGCATCGCGCTGGACGGCTCTCCCGTATTCCTCCTGCTCGCGGCGCTCGAATGCGCCATCTTGCTTGCCCGGATCGTCTCAATCCGCAGATTGGGGCGGATGGCCAAATCTCGTCACGAGCTGCCGGGCGATATGGCAATCCTGCTTTCCTGCGCATGGTGTGCGCTCCAGGGCGTCACGGCCTTCTTCGCCATGCAGACTGGCGACGCAACGCTGATGGTAGTCAGCGCCACCATGGTCATGGCGCTGATTGGTCCCCTGTGTGCCCGCAACTAGGCTGCGCCGCGCCTTGCCTTGCTGCTCGTATGCCTGTGTGATCTGCCATTCGTCCTGGGCGCCCTGGCAACCGCCAATCCATGGTATCTGATCCTGGTCGCGATGACGCCGCTTTTTCTGGCCGGCGCCCTGCAGATCGTGACCAATTACAAGGCGGCCATGGTACGCGCGCTCACGGCGGAACGCACCAATCTCGAGCAGTCGCGCCGAGATCCGCTGACGAGACTGCTGAACCGCGGCGGGCTGGATGCTGCGCTAGTGGCTCTGGGATCGACGGAGCCGCTGGCCATCGTCGCGATGGACCTCGACGGTTTCAAGGAAATCAACGATACCCACGGCCATGCAGCGGGCGATTGCGTGCTGGAGAAAGTCGCCACTCGCATGCGCGCCGTCGTCCAGGACGACGATGTTATCGCGCGGTTGGGCGGTGACGAGTTTCTCGCCGTCCTGCCGAACCGCAGTCCAGCCAGCGCGAAGGAGACTGCCGACCGGCTGCTGGAGGCGATTTGCGAGCAGCCCTATGCGATACCGAACGCCCCACCGGTCGCAATAGGCATCAGCATTGGCTACGCCTGCCTGCCCGAGGATACGAGATCCGTTTCCCGGCTGCGTGAATATGCCGACGAAGCGCTCTATGTCGCCAAGGGATCGGGCAAGGGCCTCGCGGCCCGCTACCGGATGCAGCAGGCCGCCTGAGAGCACCTCCTGTTACTCTGCGGGTGAGACTCCCTGCGAAGCTGCGCTCTGCGTCGCCTTGCTCACCACCCAGATCGCCAGCCATGCCGCCGCAAAGCCCGGAATGATCTCGTAAATGCCGGTCGCCTCGTTCAGCCCGGTCGCGATCCACGTCATCACCACGGCTGCGCCCACCACTAGGCCCGCCACGGCGCCCATGCCGGTCATGCGCTTCCACGTCAGCGAGAGGATGATCAGCGGGCCGAATGCCGCACCGAAGCCTGCCCAGGCGTTGGAGACCAGCGACAGCACGCCGCTTTCCGGGTCGCTGGCGATGATGATCGCTGCCACCGAAACCAGTGCCACGCACACGCGGCCCACGTTCACCATCTCCGTCTCGCTGGCGTTCTTGCGCAGGAACAAGCGGTAGAAATCCTCGGTCAGCGAGCTGGAGGAGACCAGCAGTTGCGAGGAAATCGTGCTCATGATCGCGGCCAGCAGGGCAGCCAGCAGGAAGCCGGTGACGAACGGATGGAACAGCGTGTTCGCCAGCAGGATGAAGATCGTCTCCGGGTCTTCCAGCACCAGACCGTTCATTTCCACATGCGCGCGGCCTGCCAGGCCCACGCCCAGCGCGCCGATCAGGGCGACGAACATCCAGCTGAGCCCGACGTTGCGAGCAGCCGGAATGCCGCCTTCCTTCACCGCCATGAAGCGCACGATGATGTGCGGCTGGCCGAAGTAGCCAAGGCCCCATGCGACGGCGGAGATGAAGCCGATAACAGTCAGTCCGCCGAACCAGCTGAGGAAATCGGGATCGACTGCGCGCAAGGCGTCGGCCGTGGTGCCCCAGCCGTCGCCGAACAGCACCACCAGCGGCATCACCACCAGCGCCACCACCATGATGCAGCCCTGCACGAAGTCGGTCAGGCTGACAGCCAGGAAGCCGCCCACCATGGTATAGGCCAGCACCACGACCGCGGTGAGCAGCACGCCTGCCATGTAGGGCGACAAGCCCATCACCTGCGTATCGATAAAGGTGCTTTCGAACAGCTTGCCGCCGCCCACCAGGCCCGCTGCGGAATAGACCGCGAAGAAGATCACGATAATCACGGCGGATACCACGCGCAGCGTCGTGGCCTTGTCGGGGAAACGGTTGGCGAGGAATTGCGGGATCGTCAGCGCGTTGCCGTAATGCACCGTTTGGTGCCGCAGGCGTGGCGCGACGACGAACCAGTTGACCACCGCGCCTATGAACAGGCCGATGCCGATCCACGCTTCCACCAGGCCAGCGGCATAAAGTGCACCGGGCAGGCCCAGCAGCAGCCAGCCCGACATGTCCGAAGCGCCGGCGGAAAGTGCGGCAACGGCCGGATGCAGGTTCCGCCCACCCAGCAGATAGCCTTCGCTATCATCGGTGGAGCGCTTCCAGGCATACAGCCCGATGCCGAGCATGAGGATGAAATAGAGGGCGAGTGCAATCAGTGTCGGTGTCTGCATGGGCGCCATGCATAGTGATCGATTCCGCAATGTCACCCGTTAGCGGGAAACTTGCCATGACCTTTCGGAAACCCGCGGATACGCGCAACAATGCGATTGTGCATTGCGGTATTATTGTTGATAGTGTGTCGCAATGCACGGTGCCGAAGCCATTTCCCCCATCATGAAGGACGCGCTCGTCATCCTGGGCGCCGCCGGAATTGTCATCCCCCTGTTCGCCCGGTTCCGGGTGACGCCGATCATCGGGTTCATCCTCGTCGGCCTGCTGGTGGGTCCCTATGGCCTTGGCCGGATGGTGCCCGATTACGACTGGCTGAGCCACGTCACCATCACCGACCAGGAACGGCTGGAGCCCTTCGCCGAATTTGGCATCATCCTGCTGCTGTTCGCCATCGGGCTGGAACTGAGTTTCAACCGCCTGTGGCAACTGCGAAAACTGGTTTTCGGCCTCGGCGCTCTGGAACTGCTGGTGATCGGCACGCTGCTGACGGCGATCCTTTCGATGATGGGCCAGTATTGGACAGGGGCGCTGGCACTGGGGCTTGCCCTCGCCTTCTCCTCCACCGCGCTGGTGCTGCGCATTTCGGGCACCAACACGCCGGTGGGTCGTGCCGCGCTGTCGATGCTGCTGTTCGAGGATATCATGATCGTCCCGGTCATCTTCCTGCTCGGCGCGCTGGCGCCGTTTGCCGCGGAAGACGGACTGACAGGCCTGATGGACACGCTGTGGCAGGGACTGCTGGTTGTACTCGTGATGATGGTAGCAGGCAGGCTGCTGCTGCCACGCCTGTTCGCGCAGGCGGCCCGCACCAAGAGCCCCGAACTGTTCCTGGCCGCCAGCCTGCTGGTGGTGATCGGTGCAAGCCTGGCTACCGCCTTTGTCGGGCTGTCCCCCATCGTCGGCGCGCTGATTGCCGGCCTGCTGATCGCGGAGACCGAGTACCACACCGAAGTCGAAGGCATCATGGAGCCGTTCAAGGGCCTGGCCCTGGGTATCTTCCTGATCACCGTGGGCATGAGCATCGACCTTGCCACCATCTGGGCCAATCTCTGGCTGATCCTTGGCGCGGTGGTGGGCGTGCTGACGCTGAAAGCGGTGGTCACCGGCGTGCTGCTACGCCTGATGGGCGCGCGGCGCAGCACGGCGACGGAGACGGGCATCCTGATGGCCAGCCCCTCGGAAACCACCCTCATCGTGCTGGCGGCGGCCACCAATGCCCTGCTGATCCAGCCCGGCACCGCGCAGTTCTGGCAGATCGTCACCGCCATCGGCCTCATGGTCACGCCACTGCTGGCGCTGCTGGGCAAGCATGTCGCAGGCCGCGTGGAACCCATGCCCTCGCTTGACGAGGTTGGTGGAGACAAGACGACCCCGCGCGTCATCATCATCGGCTTCGGCCGCGTCGGCAAGCTGGTGGCGCAGATGCTGCAGACTCACGGCAAGGATTACGTTGCGATCGAGGCCGATAGCGACCTGATCGAACAGGCGCGCGCCGACGGCTACAACGCGGTATTCGGCAACGCCATGCGCTCCGACGCGCTGGAACGGCTGGGCATCGACTATGCCCCTGCCGTGATCCTGACCATGGACGAACATATCCTGGCGCAGCGGCTGGTGAAGAAGCTGCGCACCGCGCGCCCGGACATGCCGATCATCGCCCGCGCGCGCGACAGCTTCCACGCGGCCGAGCTTTACCGCGCCGGCGCCAGCACGGCAGTGCCGGAAACGCTGGAAAGCTCGCTGCAACTCTCCGAAGCTGCACTGGTGGACCTTGGCGTGGCCATGGGGCCGGTCATCGCCAGCATCCACGAAAAGCGCGACGAATTTCGCGAGCACATTCGCGAGGAAGGCGCGCTGGAGGAAAAGCCCAAGCTGCGCACCACTGCGGCGGAAAGCTGACCTTTTTCGGACACTTGCCACGTCCGGCGCGTTGGTGGGGAAAGGAGGATTTCCCCATGACCAAGAAGAAAGACCCGACCAAGCCGGTTTCCAACGACGAGAAGTTCAAGCCGAAGAACGTCGCTGCCGACGACGAACACGGCCGTGCCACGCGCAACATGAAGGACGTGCCACGCGGCAGCGAAGGCGACCGCCGCCGCTCTTCGCAAAACCGCACCGACTGACTGGTCAGGCCGTCGCGCCTTCCAGTGCTGCCCGCACGGCAACCAAGGCATCGTCGGCCTTGTCGCCTTCGGGACCACCGCCCTGGGCCATGTCCGGGCGGCCACCGCCGCCCTTCCCGCCCAGTGCCTGCACACCCGCGCGCACGAGGTCGACGGCGCTGATGCGATCCGTCAGGTCGTCGGTCACACCGACGGCGAAGGCGGCCTTGCCGTCATTCACCGCACAGATCGCCGCGACGCCAGAGCCCATCCGGCCCTTGGCTTCGTCCAGCAGGCCACGCAGTTCCTTGGGATTCATGCCCTGCAGAACCTGGCCGGAGAACTTCACCCCGCCAATCTCTTCGTCGGCCTGCGGCGCACCGCCACCGCCACCGCCCAGCGCAAGCTGCTTCTTCGCTTCGGCCAGCTCGCGCTCCAGCGCCTTGCGTTCGTCGACCAGCGCGGCGACACGGGCTTCGACTTCGTCAGGCGCGGTCTTCAGTGTTGCGGCGACGGATTTCAGCGCCTCCTCGCGGCCCACGATCCATTGCCGCGCGGCCTCGCCGGTCAGCGCCTCGATACGGCGCACACCCGATGATACCGCACTTTCGGAGATAATGCGAAACAGGCCGATATCGCCGGTGGCGCGCACGTGGGTACCGCCGCACAGCTCGACCGAAAAATTACGGCCCGAACCCTGCCAGTCAGGGCGCCCCATCGACAGGACGCGCACTTCCTCACCGTACTTTTCGCCGAACAGCGCCATGGCGCCTGCCTCGATCGCATCGTCGGGGCTCATCAGCTGCGTGCGCACCTCTTCGTTGGCCCGGATCTCGGCGTTCACCTCGGCTTCGATCGCGGCAATCTCTTCCGGCGCGAGCGGCTTGGGATGAGAGAAGTCGAACCGCAGGCGATCTTCGGCCACCAGCGATCCCTTCTGCGTGACATGCTCGCCCAGGTGATTGCGCAGGGCCGCATGGACCAGGTGCGTGGCCGAGTGGTTGGCGCGGATCTTGTCGCGACGCTCAGCGTCCACCTTCAGATGCACGGTATCGCCAACCGCGATGGTGCCGGACGTAATCTTGCCGTGGTGCGCGTGCAGGCGGCCAAGCGGCTTGGACGTATCGGAAACGGCGATCCCGAGGCGATGATCGCCCGTGATCGTGCCGGCATCGCCGGTCTGGCCGCCGCTTTCGCCGTAGAACGGGGTCTGGTTGGTGAGCACGGTCACCTCCTGACCGGCATCGGCGCGGTCGACTTCCTTGCCGTCGATCACCAGCGCCACAACCCGGCCCTCGCCTTCGGTGGAGGTGTAGCCGGTGAATTCGGTGGCGCCTTCGCGCTCGGCAATGTCGAACCACACTTCGCTGTCGGCAGAGGCGCCGGAGCCTTTCCACGCAGCGCGCGCCGCAGCCTTCTGCTGCGCCATCGCGGCATCGAAGCCGTCCTTTTCGACACCGATGCCGCGGTTACGCAGGGCATCCTCGGTCAGGTCGTAAGGGAAGCCGTAGGTATCGTAGAGCTTGAAGGCGGTTTCACCCGGCAGGCTGTCACCCTCGCCCAGGTTGGCGGCTTCCTCGTCCAGCAGGCAAAGGCCCTTCTCCAGCGTCTGGCGGAAGCGGCTTTCCTCACGCTCCAGCACTTCGCCGATGAGCGCCTGCGCGCGGCCAAGGTCGGGATAGGCCTGCCCCATTTCGCTCACCAGCGTGGGCACCAGGCGGTGCATCAGCGGCTTGCCCGCACCCAGCAGGTGCGCGTGCCGCATGGCGCGGCGCATGATCCGGCGCAGGACGTATCCGCGCCCTTCGTTGGATGGCAGCACGCCGTCCGCGATCAGGAAGCTGGTGGAGCGAAGATGGTCTGCAATCACCCGGTGGCTGGCCAGCGCGTTGCCTTCGGCGCGGGCGCCGGAAAGGTCTTCGCTGGCAGCGATGATCGTGCGGAAGGTATCGGTATCGAAGACGTTGTGCACGCCCTGCATGACGGTGGAGATGCGCTCCAGCCCCATGCCGGTATCGATGCTGGGGCGCGGCAGGTTGCCCACGATCTCGTCGGCCTCCTGCATGTGCTGCATGAACACCAGGTTCCAGATCTCGACGAAACGGTCGCCATCCTCCTCGGGCGAGCCCGGCGGGCCACCGGCGACATCGGGGCCATGGTCCCAGAAGATTTCCGAGCAAGGGCCGCAGGGACCGTCCGATCCCATGGCCCAGAAGTTGTCCTTGGTGGCGATGCGGATGATGCGATCTTCCGGCAGGCCGGCAATGCGCTTCCACAGGTCGAAAGCTTCATCGTCGGTGTGGTAGACCGTGGCCGTCAACCGGTTGGGATCTAGGCCGAACTCCTTGGTGACCATCGTCCAGGCGAGTTCAATCGCGCGTTCCTTGAAATAGTCGCCGAAGCTGAAGTTGCCGAGCATTTCGAAGAATGTCAGGTGTCGCGCTGTATAGCCGACGTTATCAAGGTCGTTGTGCTTCCCCCCGGCCCGCACGCACTTCTGGCTGCTGGCAGCCCGCGGCGCGGGCGGTGTCTCGACGCCGGTGAACACGTTCTTGAACGGCACCATGCCCGCATTGACGAACATCAGCGACGGATCGTTGTACGGCACCAGCGGGGCCGACGGTACCACTTGGTGATCGTTGGCCGCGAAGAAATCCAGGAAGGTGCGGCGGATATCGTTGGTCGAAGTCATGAAGCGCGAATTAGGGTGAGAAGTGCGCCCCGGCAAGCCGCGACACGCGACTAAGGCGCCTTCTTTGCCGAAACGATCCACGCAGCGGCAGGCAAGGCGACGATTCCTTCGCGGCAATTGCGTTCGCACAGGTCGCGCACACGGTCCAGGAAACGCTGTCTCGCGGCATCGTCCATTTCCGCCGCAACACGCGCGGCGGGCCCGATCAGCGAGAAGTAGGTAACGGCCTCATCGACGGCGTTTTCCCCTGCCCCTGCAATCATGGGAAAATCGAACTTCTCGAAAGCGACATGATCCCATCCACCCGTGCGCAGGATGGGCACAACCCTGTCTTCGTCCGCAAAGGCAAAGGGGCCGGGCGCTGTAGGGTCGCCCGGTTCGGGCCGTTGCGGCAACAGGCGCAGGATCTCGGTGAAGAAGGGGTTCTGCGGGACCTCGCGGAAACACGAGAACATCAGCGAAGCCCCCGGCTGCGCCTGCCGCGCGAGGTTGGCGAAGGCGGCGGGCGGATCGTCGAAGAACATCACGCCGTGGCGCGAAACCAGCATGTCCGGCGCACTGTCGCCATCGCCGGACCATTCCGCTGCATCGCACAGCACAAAGCGCAGGTTCCCGAGATGGCCGCCGCGTTCACGGGCAGCTTCTACCAACTGCGGCGAAACATCGACGCCGGTCACCGTCACGTCGGGGCGACCGCGGGCAATGGCCATCGAGAGTTCGCCGGCGCCGCAGCCCACGTCGAGCACGTCGTTGAAGGTGAATTCGCGCGTGCGTTCGAGCAGGCGTTCGGTCAGGCGAGTGAAGCTGCGATCGGTACGGCGCCACTGCGCTGCCCAGGTTTCGCCGCTGTTGCCTTGCCATTCACTCTTGTCGGCCAATTTCGTTCTCCCGTTTCTTTCCGTGGCTTATCGCCCGGTACAGCACGAGACAATCGCACAAATGCGAAGAAGCCGGCGGCGGTGGCTGGCATGGCCACCTGGCGCCGGCTCCGGTTTCGCAAGGCCTTTGGGGTCCGGCGGTTCATGGCATGGCAGGCGCTAACCTGGAGCACATGGAGCACAGTCCTGGAGCAAAAGGGCTCCGGCGGCCTTCTTGAGGATCAGTCTTCGGGTTCCGCGTCCGGGCCGGTCATCATCTCCTCGGCGACTTCGTCGGTTTTGCCGCGAATGGCAGCCTCCAACTTGTCGCAAACTTCGGGGTTCTCCTTGAGGAATTTCTTGGCGTTCTCGCGCCCCTGGCCGATGCGCACGCTATCGTAGCTGAACCACGAGCCGCTCTTCTCGACCACGCCGGCCTTTACGCCGAGATCGAGGATCTCGCCGATCTTGGAAATACCCTCGCCATACATGATGTCGAATTCGACCTGCTTGAACGGCGGCGCGACCTTGTTCTTCACCACTTTCACGCGGGTGCTATTGCCGATCACCTCGTCACGGTCCTTGATCTGGCCGGTGCGACGGATGTCGAGGCGGACTGAGGCGTAGAACTTGAGCGCGTTGCCGCCCGTGGTCGTCTCCGGGTTGCCGTACATCACGCCGATCTTCATGCGCAGCTGGTTGATGAAGATCACCATGCACTTGGACCGGTTGATCGAACCGGTCAGCTTGCGCAGTGACTGCGACATCAGGCGGGCCTGCAGGCCGACGTGGCTGTCGCCCATCTCGCCCTCGATCTCGGCACGCGGCACCAGGGCGGCGACCGAGTCGACCACCAGCACGTCGATCGCGTTGGAACGCACCAATGTATCGGTAATTTCCAGCGCCTGTTCGCCGGTGTCGGGCTGCGACACAACCAGTTCGTCGATATCGACGCCCAGCTTCCGGGCATAAACCGGATCGAGCGCGTGTTCGGCATCGACGAAAGCCGCGGTGCCGCCGGCCTTCTGCGCCTCGGCAATCACGTGCAGCGCCAGCGTGGTCTTGCCCGAGCTTTCCGGCCCGTAGACTTCGATCACGCGGCCCTTCGGCAAGCCGCCGATACCCAGCGCGATATCGAGACCCAGCGAGCCGGTGGAGATCGACTCCACGTTCATCGCTTCCTTCTGGCCCAGCTTCATCGCCGAACCCTTGCCGAAAGCCCGATCGATCTGGGCGAGCGCGGCATCGAGTGCCTTCTGACGGTCCACGTTGGATTCCTTTTCAACCAATTTCAGATTTGCACCTGCCATGACATGGCCTCCGTCAGTTCGCTAGGGTTGCTTTCAACTCTTCAACGACTGCGGTTGTACCCCTTTTGTTCCATAAGAACAAGAGCGGAGCAGAATTTTTGTTGGATTCGCGGTTTTCTGCGGGTTTGCGCCCAGCAAGTGGCTGGAGAACAAGCGTTAACCGGATATCCTGCGCACGCGCCAGCGAACCTCTCGCGTTCCGTTTGCCGGAACATCGAGCTCTATGATTCGCTGTCCATCCTTCAACCGTTCGCGCACATCCCGGAATTCCCACTGGCCCGGCGAACCGATGTTGAGGCGCACCGGTGCCGGAGTGGGATTGGCATTGGTTACACTCGCCCGGAACTCCACCCAGCGCGCCTTGCCATCAAACGGGTCCTCTTCGTCCACAGCGCGGCAGCGGGTGTAGACCTGGTGGCTTTGACCAAGGGCGATTTCGACATCCTGTCCGCTGGCATAGTCGCGAATGACTTCCTCGCCCACCAGCAGTTCGCCATGTGGTCCGCGCTCGAAAATGGAGACCGTGCCGGTCGGCAGGGCCACGCCAAGGCCGTGATCCTCGTCGTTCACGGTCTCCAGCGTCATATCGGTGGGGACGAACTGGGTATCGGCGTAATTCCACGGGCTGCAATCGGCCTCGTAGACCAGTGAACCCTCGACAGCTTCCTCGCGCAGGAAGGCGACCTGCTTCAGCCCCTGCGCATTGACGTCCACCGGCACCGGAACCCGGTAGAGCTTGAGATCGCCAAGTTGTTCCTCGGCAGCCATGACCTGCGGCAATGCGGCGACAGAATCGGCCATCATCTCGCGGTTCACCACCGCGCCCGACATCATGATCCGCTCTTCATCGGCATAGGCCATCGGCGCGGGCGGTGGCGGCGGATAATCCGGGCGCGGCACCGGCGTGCCCGCCGCCGTGCTGCCGATGGGATAGCAGGTAAGGCGCAAGGGGCGCGCGGTGGGCGGGTCTGCAAGGTCCTCGAAATCGCTGGTGACGTTCAGCGTGCCGGCCACGGCCATCAGCTCCGCGCCCTCGAAGCTCTGGCCGTTGTCGTTGAGGATCGTCAGCCAGCTTGTCAGGTCGAAACGCACGTCGCCGGCGTCGCGCCCTTCGTGCATGGTGGCGACATAGCTGGCCTCCCAATCGAAGCCCCAGGCAAGGTAAGTGAGCGTGACGGTATAGGTGCCGCCGCTGGCATCGCGGGTGTCGATGGAAAAGATCGGATCGGAGGAAAGCCCGTCGGGCACGCGGTCGAAAGTCAGCCGCTCGGGCAGGCCGGAACAGCGTACCACCTCGTACCCTTGTGCCGTTTGCAGCACCAGGCCGCCATCGGCGCGGGTGCGGACGATCGCCTCTTCGCTCGCCGCTTCGCCCGTGCCCGGATTGGTGCGGGTGATGGTCACCCGGTTGCCCAGCGTGCCGTCCACCAGTGCGGCGGGGCTGAGCAGGTCGGCATTGCGGTTCTTCTCGATGGTGCCGCCGGGCAGGCCGGTGACGATGGCGGAAACCGAAACCATGCCTTCCGCCACGCCTTCGAAGCGGATGCGCGATTCGCCCGGTGGCAGGTTGACGGTGCGGGTTTCGGAAATCATCGCGAAACCGCGCGGCCAGTTGGCGTCCATCGCCTGCCCTTCGCGGCGGTTCGGGTCACGGTAGACCGTCACTGCCAGGCTCTCCGGCGCGGAGGCTTCGACAACGGGGCGCTCCTGCGCCAGCGAGGGGCTCGCCAGCGCCAGCAGGGGCAGGAAAAGGAGGGCCGAACGGGCCATGGCCCGCTCCTAGTACCGCGACTCGTAAGTCACGCGCACCACGCGTTCGCCATTGGCGGGCACGGTGATGCGATAGAGGCGCGCATCGTAGTTGAGCTGTTCGCCCGGCACGTCTTCCGCCACCACGCGGTAATCCAGCGAGTACCAGCCACGGTTGAGCCCGCGCTGGGTCAGCTCCACTTCCACCGGCTCGGGCTTCGCGTTGGTAAGCGTGTAGCGCATGGTGGTGCGATAGTAGGTGACCGAGCGATCGACCTCGACCGTGCGCGCCAGTTCGCCATTCTCGTAGACGCGGAAGCGGGCGCTGCGTTCGTATTCGTCCGGCGTGATCCGCTCGCGGTTCTCGATCTCGCTGCGGCTGTAGATATCGAAGGCATCGCCCGTGCGCAGGGATAGCGTGGAGCCCATCGGCGTATGGCCGATGCGATTTTCGCCGATGAACTGCGGATTGCCTTGCTGGTCGCGCTGGTAGAAGCGCACCGTGCCCGCGGGCAGCGCATCGCCCAGCCCGCCTTCGCGACTGGAATTGAAGGAAATGGAGGTGGTGACCGGCGTCGGGTCTTCCTGGTTGGTCAGCCAGCCCAGATCGGCGGAATAGACCCGGCGCGCGGGCACGCCCTGCACGTCGAGGAAGCTCACCTGCTTGGTCTGCGCGTTGGCGATCGTGGTGCGCCCCTCGATCGGGTAGAGGTAGAAATCGCCCAGCCGTTCGCGATCCGCGGTCTGCGTGCCCGCCTGCACAAGGTCGCGGCGCGGGGCCGAGTAGCCGCCGGCATTGGGATTGCCCGCCACCAGCAGGGTGTCGGTATCGTGGAAAGTGGTGCCGGTGGTGTTGGTCAGCGTCACCCAGCCCTGCATGTCCACCGTCCCTTCGGCTTCGTCGAACAGCGCGACATAGTCCGCCGTCCAGCCAAGGCCGGGGGTGAGATAGCGGATGGAGGCATCGCGCGTGCCATTGCGACTGGAATTGAGCGTGACGGAGAGCGTGGGGCGGGCGCGCAGGTTGGGCGGTACCTCGTCGAACACCACGCGCACGGGCAGGCCGTCGTCGCGCAGCACCTCTATGCGGTCGCCGATGCGCACCACCACGCCGCCGGCGGTGGAGAGCACTTCGGCGCGCTCGCGCGTTTCCACGCCGGTGGCGGGATTGGTGCGGATCAGGGTTACGGTCTGGCCGATGGCTTTCTCCATCAGCTTGCTGGGGGTCAGCAGGTCGAAATCGAAGTTCTGCTCCACGATCGCGGTATCGGGCGCGTTGAAGCTGAGCGTAGCCGGGCGGATCTGCGCCGAGACATCGGGAAACTCGATGCGGGTGGTTCCGCGCGGGATGGCCAGGCGGCGCACGTCCTGCACCAGCGACTGGCCGTTCTGGTAGATGGTGACGGAGACATCGCCCTGAGAGGTATTATTGGGCGCGCTTTCCTCGTCCTGCTGTGCGGCGGCAGGCATGGCCAGCGTGGCCGTTGCCAGCAGCGTGGCAGTGATCTTGCGAAGCGTGGTCATGGACAGTCCCTCCCTCTGTGCAACGATGATATAGGGTATCACGACCTGTATCGGTCCTGAATGCCCGTATCGTGGCACCTTGCGGGGAGGCTAACCGCCTCTGCGCGGGTTCGCCAGCACTTCGCCTACCTTGTCAGCGATTTGCCTGACGCTGAAGGGTTTGGGGATGAAGTGCATCGCCTCGATGTCGATCTCGCTGCGCAGCTGGCTTTCGGCATAACCCGACATGAACAGCACCGGCAGGCGCGGCTGCAGCTTGCGGATCTCGCGCGCCATGGCCGGCCCGTCCATGCTCGGCATCACCACGTCGGTAACGACGAGGTCGAACGTGTGCTGGCCCGCCTTGACGATCTCCAGCCCCTCGTCCCCGTCGCTGGCGGTGACGATGGTATAGCCCTGCCGCGAAAGCGCGCGTTCGGCCACGGCGCGGACCATGTCCTCGTCCTCTACCAGCAGGATCGTGCCACCGCCGGACCACTCGCTGCCCTTCTCCTCCACTTCGGCACGGGCGAGTTCTTCCTCGCTTGCCTCGTGCACCGGCAGGTAGATGGTGAAGCGCGCGCCCTTGATGCCGCCGTCGGGCGCCTTGGCATTGCCGGCGAAGATGAAGCCGCCCGACTGCTTGATGATGCCGTAGACGGTGGACAGGCCAAGGCCGGTGCCCTTGCCCTGTTCCTTGGTGGTGAAAAAGGGTTCGAAGATCTTGCCCAGCACCTGCGGCGGGATGCCGCCGCCGGTATCTTCGGCCACCAGCACGGTATAGTCACCCGCGGGGATGATCTCGGATCCCATGCGGCGGATATCCTTCGCCTCCACCCGTCGGGTCACGAAGGTGAGCGTGCCCGAGGCCCCTTCGCCGCCGCCCTTGGACTGGATCGCATCGCGCGCGTTCACCGCCAGGTTGATGATCACCTGCTCCAACTGGCGCGGGTCTGCCCGCACGGGCCCGAGATCGCGGTCGTGCCGTACGTTCAGCGTGATCTTCGCGCCCAGCAGGCGTTTCAGCAGGTGGCTGACCTCGCTCAGCACGTCGGGCAATTGCAGCACTTCGGGTTGCAGGGTCTGCTGGCGGCTGAAGGCCAGCAGCTGCCGCGTCAGGCTGGCGGCACGGTTCGAGTTCGCCTTGATCTGCTGGATATCGTCATAGTCGCTGTCACCCGGCGTGTGGCGCAGCAGCATGAGGTCGCAATAGCCGATGATGGCGGTCAGCACGTTGTTGAAATCGTGCGCCACGCCCCCGGCCAGCTGGCCCACGGCCTGCATCTTGGTGGCCTGCGCCACCTGCCGCTTCAGCCGTGCCTCCTCCGTCGTGTCGGCCAGGCTCAGCAGCACCGCCGCCTCTCCCAGCCCGCGCACCCCGGCAAGGCCAAGGCTGATCGGCTCGTCCGGTTCGTTACGCAGCCGCACGGCGATATCGCCGCTGGAGGCGGGCCCCTGCCCGTGGCGGCGCACGGCGTCGGACATGGCAGTCTTGTCGCGCGGGACGACAAGGTCCGAAGGGTAAGGTGGCAAGTCCGCACCGATCCCGGCAGCACGGCGGAAGGCCGGGTTGGCGAACAGGAACTTGCCGTCGCGGTTGGTGGTGGCAAGGCCCAGCGGCAATTGCTCCAGCAGGCTTTCCAGCTGCGCCGCCTGTCCCTTGCTTTCCCCGCCCCAGCCGCCAAGGCCGATGCCGCTGTCGATCAGCAGCATGATCGAGGGCGCCTCGGCAGCGGCCTGCCCCGGCACTGTCTCCGCCGCGGCCAGGTCAGGATCGACCAGCGGCACCTGCACCAGCGTCTGCGGAGAGCCCTTTTGCCCTTCGCGGGCGAAATAGATCCGCTCGCGATCGTCGGAGCGCAACAGGCGCACGAATTCCTGGCCCGACATGCTGGCGTTCTCGTCCCCCAGCGCACGGCGGGCCAGCGCGGGGTTGGCCGCGCGCACCATGCCGTCGGGAGAGACCAGCGCGGCCGCGATTCCCGCCGCGCCCAGCACCCGCCCGAACAGGCCGGTTAGATGGCCGCCAATCCCCGCCAGCGGATTGCTGCGGGTGACCGGGCTGAACCGCCAGACAAGGTAATCGTCGCCGCTGCCCGCGCGCACGGCGCGTGCTTCCCAGCTCTTTTCCTCGTCCGCGATGATAACGGATTCGCCGCCTTGCCCGTCGCGCCAGGCAGCGCGTGCCAGCCGGGTGAGCCTTTCCGCGCTGGTGCCGTCCACCGGCAGGCGCGGCGGTGCGTTGCTGGATCCGAACCACAGTTCGAACGTGGCATTGCCGCAGACCAGCCGGTTGGCGCGGTCGGTGATGGCCACGGCCTCGTCCGCACGCTCTATCGCAGCGACGGTGACGGTCCAGTCAGGCTGGCCCTGCTCTATCGTGCGCTGCCCGCCGGTGCGCGCCCGCCCGGCGGCAAAGGCGATCAGGCCCAGCACCACCAGCCCGCCGGCATAGGCCAGCGTAGCGGTAGTGTTCTCGGTGGCGTACTGGATCAGCGCCATAGAGGCGAGCACGGCGGCGGCCACGGCAATGCCGTCGATCAGTCGCCGTGATTCCTGCGCTTGGACAATCTTCATCGCGGGAGGCCTTAGCATCGGCTTGCGCCCCGCCCTAGTCGGCAGACCGCGCAAATGCCCGGAACTTTTCACTCTGCCGGATATGGCGTCCTGATCTTCGCAGGACGCTTGCCCCACTTGCGCGCCACCACGAAGCGCCAGACGAAGCCGGCGATCAGGTATCCCAGCGCAGCACCGACCACGGCCAGCACGACAAAGCCGAAGGCGGTCACCCCGGCAATCTCTGCCCACTGGGCGAATTCCTGGAACCAGCCGCTCTGCACGTGTTCGTTGGCCGTGCCGGTGGTGGCCGCATCGATCTTCAGCACGAATACGCCCAGCTTGTGCGCAACCACCGCCCAGAAGGCGACGGTGAAGGGGTTGGTGACCAGCGTGGTGACAGCTGCCAGAGGCAGGTTGGCGCGCGAAGGCAGCGCCAGCAGCACGGCAAGGAAGGTCTGCCCCAGCGGGATGATGAAGGCGGCGAACACGCCCAGTGCCACGCCGCGCGGCACGCTGCGGCGGGTGAAGCGCCACAGTTCGGAGCGGGCGATGGTTCCGGCGACAGGGGCGAGCCAGCGATTCTTCGCCATCTCGTCCTGTTCGGGCATTTTCGGCATGCGTGCCGAAAGCCACCGTTTCGCCTTGTCCATCATGGGATGGCCCATACTCCTTTGCGCTACCATTCCTAGATGGTTTTAGCTCAAGCGAAGACAACCGTCGCTTAACGGCAACAGCAAAAAAGTCCCGAGCGCGAATTTTCTGCGGCGGCGGTGCCGGTCAGCCCTTTTCACGCAGCAGCCTGGCCTTGTCGCGCTGCCAGTCGCGATCCTTGATCGTCTGGCGCTTGTCGTGCGCCTGCTTGCCCTTGGCCAGCGCCAGTTCCACCTTCGCCCGCCCGCGACTGTTGAAATAGATCGACAGCGGCACCAGCGTCATGCCCTTGCGCTCGACAGCGCCGAACAGCTTGTCGATCTCGCGGCTGTGCAACAGCAGCTTGCGTGGCCGCTTGGGCTCGTGGTTGAAGCGGTTGCCGTGGCTGAATTCGGGGATGTTGGCGTTGACCAGCCAGACCTGCCCGTCCTTAACCTCGGCGTAGCTTTCCGCAATGCTACCCTCGCCCGCCCGCAGCGCCTTCACCTCGGTGCCCTGCAAGGCGATTCCGGCCTCGAAGGTTTCCTCGATGAAGTAGTTGTGCCGCACCTTGCGGTTCTCGGCGACAACCTTCTGCTTGTCGAACGTGGCATGTTTGGGGCGAGCCATAAGGTGGCGGCATGTAGGGGGCGGTGTGCCGTAAAGCAATCCTGCCCCCCCTTGCTACATCAAATCCTCGGGCAGCGTCGGCGTGCTGAGGATGCCGATGAACCGCTGCCAGCGCGTGGCCATGTCCGCCGCTTCTCCATTTGGGCCCGCCTCGACAGCCGCGCCGACGATCTGCTCGCCTAGCCCATAGTTGATCACGTAGCTGCGGTAGGTGTCCATGAAGCGCAGCGACTGTTCGGCGCGTTCGCGGCTCATCAGGCGGTAGCGCATCGAGGCCTCGATCACCTCTTCGCGGGTCATGGTTTCGTCCAGATAGGCGGCAGCCAAGGTGTAATAGGCGCCCGACAGGCCCTTCAGCGCCTCGCGCAGTTCGTAATACTGCTCGATATCGCTGGCATCGATGCCGGCGAGCGGGGCCAGCACGTCGCGTTCGTATTCCATCTGGCTGTCGCCCGGAAAGGCCAGTTTCACGCCGTATTCGGCGCTGCCTTCACTGATGATCGCGCGCGGGGAATAGAGCGGCAGCAGGGTGAATTCCACCTGCCCCAGCGCGTTCACCCGGTCACGCTCGATCAGCGTGGAATAGACGTGGTGGCCGGGATAGGCCTCGTGGCAACCCACATCCACGGCACGGTCCAGCCGTGTGGGCAAGTCGGTGTTGATCTCGATCACCGAGTGATAGTCGCCCTGGTAGTAGTTGAACCCGCCCCACGGCTTGTCGGTGACCAGCGAGAGATCGAAGCTTTCGCTTTCCGGCAGCGGGATATGCGGCAGGGTGCGTGCACGGCATTCGGCAACGGCGGCGTCGATCACCGCGCGCAGGCGATTATTGGGGATGATGAAGCGGTCCTGATAGGCGTTCAGCCGCTCGTTCAGCGGAGCGTCGGACGGATCGCCCGGCACCAGTTCCTCGATCCGCGCCAGCACGGGATCGAGCGTGGAAAGGTCGATCAGCTCGGGGCGAACGCCGAACAGGCCCTCTGCCTCGTCCTGGAAGGGAATTTCCTCGCCGCGCAGCATGCGCAGGCGCACCCTGGCGCTAGAGAGCATGGCGCGCAGGTAGCGCACGCGTTCTGCCTCCAGCGTGCCGGGATCGGGGCGGATCAGGCCCAGCGTCGCATCCAGCGCCACCACCCGCGCCTGCAATTCGGCAAGCGTGGTCTCGGCATCGCGCGCCGCTGCTCGCTCGGCCAGTTCGGGCGGGCCGTAATAGGCATCGACATAGCCGGGGTCTTTCTCCCCGATAGCCAGCTGGATCGCCAGGTAATCGCGCGCCAGCACGTCGAGAGCAGGCGGCTGGATGCCGGGCACGGTAGCACAGGAGGTAAGCGCGAGGGTGGCTGCAGCCAGGAACGCGCTGCGGATCACGCCGAAATCCCCGCCAGGTCCATCGCCTCGTCGACCGCTGCCTTGGCCGCGTCGGAGCACTCCACAATGGGCAGGCGCACGCTCGGCGAGAACCAGTCGAACAGCTTGCTGAGCGCATACTTGGCCGGCGCGGGCGAAGCGTCGGCGAACATGGCCTTGTGCAGCGGGTAAAGCCGTTCGTTAAGCTCGCGCGCGGTGGCGAAATCGCCCGAAGCAGCAGCCGCATGGAAATCGGCGCACAGTTTCGGTGCGACGTTGGCGGTTACCGAAATGCAGCCCACCTGGCCCAGCGCATAGCCTGCCAGAACCAGCGGGTCGTCGCCCGACAGCTGGCAGAAATCGGGCCCTGCGCCCATGCGCTGGGTTACCACGCGCGACAGGTCGCCGCTGGCATCCTTCAGCGCCACGATCTTTTCCGGGAAGCGGCGGTGCAGTTCGATCACCGTTTCGGGCAGGATGTCGGTTACCGTGCGGCCGGGCACGTTGTAGAGCACGATGGGCAGTTCGGACCGTTCCGCCAGGTAGCTGAAATGCGCCAGCAACCCGGCCTGGCTGGGCCGGTTGTAGTAGGGCGCGACCAGCAGCAGCGCGTCGGCGCCGGCGGCTTGCGCTTCCTTGATGTGCCACAGCGCGGTCTGCGTGTCGTTGCTGCCTGCCCCTGCGATCACCGGAACGCGCCCCTTGGCCACGTCCGCGCAGACGGCGATCACCTTGTGATGCTCGTCATTGTCCAGCGTGGCGCTTTCGCCCGTGGTGCCGCAGGGCACCAGCGCGGAGGAACCCTGCTCGATCTGCCAGTCGATAAAGCGGCGATAGGCCTCCTCGTCGAAATCATCGCCTGCAAAGGGGGTGGCCAGCGCGGGTATCGATCCTGAGAACATTGTTCGCCTTCCATGCGTTCCGTTCTTGCGGTGAAGGGTTGGGAATTGGCGTTGAAAAATCGCGGTTTCCAAATAGCCTTAGCGGCAAGAACAATCTATCTATTCAGCGCCTGATAAGGATGCGCCCCACACAATGTCCAGCATGGTTCGACTGCCGCTTCTCTCTCTTGCAGCCGTGATGGCCGCTTCTCCCGCCGCTTTTGCGCAGGATGCTGCCGAATGGGATCGCAACCGCGCGCAGCTGGTGGCGCAGCAGCCCGGGCCGATGGCCGCAGAGATCACCCGCTGGGAACGCCTGTACGAAGACCGGCAGGCGCAACTGCCCTTCACCGACTACGCCACTTTCCTGCTGGCGAATCCCGGTTTCCCCGACGAGACCACGCTGCGCGCCCGCGCCGAACAGCGCCTGCGCGAGGAATTTATCGAGCCCGGCCTGCTGATGCAGTTCTTCGAGCAGCACGAACCGGTCACCAACTATGCCAAGGCGCACTATGCGCTGGCATTGATGGGGCAGGATCGCGCGGCGTCCGAACGCTGGGCACTGGCCGCGTGGCGCGGCGGCGAGATGAGCCCCACGGCGGAGGCCGCGCTGTTCGCCAACTTCGGCCGCAACTTCACCCAGGCCGACCAGGATGCGCGCATGAACGCCCTGCTGTGGCAGCGCGATGGCGATGCCGCCGCACGCCAGCTGGACCGCGTTTCTCCCAACAAGCGCCGCGTGTTCGCCGCGCGCCTGGCTATCCTGCAGGGCGGCGACGGGGCGACCGATGCGCCCGGCGCTACCGCCGATCCGGGATATCTGTACAACCGCAGCCGCGAACTGCGGCAGGAAGGGCGCAGCACGCAAGCCGTGCGCATGATCGTGGACGGGCCTTCTCTGGACCACCTGCCGTTCGACCAGACTGCCTGGATCACCGAACTGCTGGCCGTGGCCCGCGCTGCCGGCACGCGCGACAGCGTGCGCGTGGCAGAGCGCGCGATCGAAGCGTTCGAGCCCGGCTACGATATTTCCACCGGTGAATACCGCCTGCGCGACGACTACACCTCGCTGATGTGGCTGGGCGGCACCAATGCCCTGTGGCAGCTGGGCGACGGCGCCACGGCCGCGCCGCTGTTCTACCAGTACGGCGCTGCCGCGCGCACGCCGCAGACCCGCTCCAAAGGCTTCTTCTGGGCAGCCGAAGCCTATCGCCAGGCCGGCAACGTCGCCGAGGCAGAGCGGCATTACGAAATGGCTGCCGCCTATCCGGACCGCTTCTACGGCCTGCTGGCGCTCGACCGCCTTGGCCGCGACGTGCCCGGTTTCGATAGCCAACCGGACGCAGAACCGACGGACGAACAGCGCGAGGCCTTCCTGGACCAGCCGATCACTCGCGCCGTATCCGAAGTGGCACGCGATGCGCCGTGGAGCACGGGCATCCGGTTTTACCGCGCCATAGCCGACCAGGCCGAAACGCCCGCCGAGCACGTGCTGGTGGCAGAACTGGCGCGCGATATCGGGCGCCGCGACCTTGCGGTAAACCTTGCCGATGCCGCCATGGCGCATGGGCACGAAGGCTTCACCCGCATCGGCTATCCCACCGTGCAGACCCCTGCGGGCACCAACTGGACGATGATCCACGCCCTCGCCCGGCAGGAAAGCCAGTTTGCCGAAAACGCCATCAGCCATGCTGGCGCGCGCGGCATCATGCAGTTCATGCCCGCCACCGCGCGCGAGGAAGCGCGCCTAGCCCGCGTGCAGTATTCCGCCAGCCGCCTGATCGACGATCCGCAATATTCGATGCAGCTGGGCTCCAACCACATCGAGCGGCTGATCCGCTACTACGATGGCTCCATCCCGCTGGCCATCGCGGCCTATAACGCCGGCCCCGGCAACGTGAACCGCTGGCTGCGCCAGAACGGAGACCCGCGCACCGGCGAAGTCGACTGGCTGCGCTGGATCGAGGAAATCACTTTCTTCGAGACCAAGAACTACGTGCAACGTGTGGTCGAAAACGCCGTTGTCTACGAACACCTCTATCCCGACCGGCACGGTCGCGTTGGCGAATCGCGCCATGTGACGGATTTCCTGCGATAGGGGACGGCAAAAGCTGGGGTGGAAAGCCGACATTGCCAGTCGTCTGAAAAAGCAAGCGGCGGCGCCATTGCTGGCACCGCCGCCCGGACCGGGAGCATGGTCCTTACTGGTTGCTGGTCTCGCTGTTTTCCGGGGCGCGCACCGCGAGGATCTCGACGGAGCCGCGGCGCAGTTGCCCAATCTGCTGCTGGGCATCGGCGTTCGCTTCTTCCCGGCAATTGAGGAAGTCCATCTGCTGGCTGATCGGACGAACAGTTTCGGGACGCGGGCAGACCTTGCGAACAGCAGCCCGCACACGGTTCTGAAGCGTTTCCATGCCCTGCTCACTCGCGATGTTGAGATCGGCATGTTCGACAAAAGCTGTCTGCACCTGATCCTGGGCAGTGGCTGAGGTGGAGGTGGCGGCCAGGGCAAAGGTGGCCAGGGCGGTGGTGATGATCGTGTTACGCATGTCAAAGTTCCTTTCCGTTCGGTTTCGTGATGGCGACTTGCGCCGCCTCTGGACCTTGGGAGCGGGTCTGGAAGAGAGCCGTGCCCCGTTGGCAAAACCGTTTTGTGCCGGACTGGAATTTTGTGCCTTGGCGTTTTGGTGAATCTTTCGTCAGTTGTGCCTGAAATCTGATTTTCACCTGAATTGCGGGTTTATCCTCATTGGATTGCAGAGGCTTAAGAGAACAGCAGTCTTTGCAAAATTAGCTTGCGAGCAGCCCACATGCTGTCCTTGCTGGCCATCGGGCGTGACAATTTCAGCTTCGCCTGAGATAGTCAGGTGCAGCCCGCATTCGAGGAGGGGACCTCGATGGACGAAATCCGTATTGGATCACACATCCTGCAGCCGAATCGCCAACTGCTGGCGGACGGTGAGCACGTCCATCTGGGAGCGCGAGCGCTAGAGATCCTCTCAGTTCTTGCCGAAGCAAACGGAGAAATCGTCACCAAGGACGAATTGTTCGAAGCCATCTGGCCGGGACAGGTGGTCGAGGAAAACGCACTGCAAGCCCACATCGCCGCGATCCGCAAGGCGCTGGGTGAGGATGCCAATAGGCTGAAGACGATGCGGGGCGTGGGCTATCAGCTAGAAGTCTCTGGACCATCGAAGGAAGCTGGCAACGGTGGGGAGGAAGACGAAGACACCGAGGATGAAACCTCGCCCATCGAGACAGAGGCGCACGAACCGGCTGCTGCGATTACTGGGCGTAAGCCGCTTCGCCTGATCGGCACCTTTCTTGCCATCCTCGCTGCAGTCGCGGTAGTCGCCTACCTCACCGGTTGGGCAAACAGCAACGATGATGTCGCGGCGGAAAATAGTGCTGAAGTAACAGTTTATCCTTTTGCCCCCACAAGCGACGATCCGCAGGATAATGCACTCGCGGCTGGAATCACCGAGGAACTGATCACCCGTCTGCGCCGGATACCCGAACTGCGGGTTCTGACTGGCAACGATCAGTCGCAAAATGCCCAGAACGCCATCCATGGCACGATCCGCACCGATGGCGACCGGCTTCGCGTTTCCGCCAGGTTGGAGGACGCAAACGGCGCGGTGATTTGGTCGGATAATTTCGACCGCGAGCTGAACGATCTGCTGTTCGTTCAGGAAGATATTGCAGCTTCTGTTGCAGACACGCTTAGCGTGTCGCTTGATGTTGGCGTGGCTTCACGTCGGCATGGAGGCACCGATAATCCGGAAGCCTATGTAAACTTCGTGCGAGGGCGTGCGGCCCGCTACAATTTTGATCCAAGAGAGGCCATCTCATACCTTGAGCGCGCCGTCGCGCTTGATCCCGAATACCCGCGCGCAAATGCAGAACTGATCTTTGCGTACGGTTTTCGCATTTTCTCGGCGACCGACGAACGAGAGGTCGCCGAACTCATAGACAAGATGGATCGCGCTTCTTCCAAAGCGATGGAATCAGCCCCCGATCTAGCGGTCAGCCATGTCGCTCGTGCCTGGTATCACCTAGCCGTGAACGACTTCGTTTCCGCTTCTCGCAGAATGATGCGTGCGGAAGAATTAGATCCTGGCAATGACCCTGACCTGAAGGAGCGTATGGCTGCTTTTGCAAGCCAATTCGGAAGGCATGAACGGCAAAAGGGGCTTCTCCGCCAGCGTGGCTTGATTGATCCCGTGCTTGCTGGGGAAGAACGCCCTGGCGTCCTTGCAGGGCAACTGCTTTACGCCGGAGATATTGCCGAGGCGCTTGAGGCCTATCGGTCAACGCAAGCCAGCGGTGCATTCATCATTCCGCTTGAGGTGAGCGTTGGATATTGGGCCAACATGCTGAGCGGCAACGGAGACGCGGCGCGTTCTCTTCCCGAGCTTGCCAATTTCCCCGATAACGCACCAGTCTATCGCGAGTATCGACCAGGATGGCACGATGCGGAACTCTTCCCTGACCTTGCATTCCCTGAGCTGGAGCAATGGGCCAACGAGCGTTTCGGTCAGGGCGGTGCATTCGGCATCGCACAATTGGCCGTGTTCGCCGGCCATTCTGGAGAACACCAGCTCGCTATCGACTACATGCGTCTTGCGGCACAGCGCCCCAATGTCAGTGGCTATTTCTGGTTTTGGCATCCGGCGCTGAGTGAAACGCGCCGCACAGACCTGTTCGAGCAATTTCTGGTCGATGTTGGGATGGCCGAGGCTTTCCGCATCAGCGGTGATTGGGGTGATCACTGTCGCCCGATCTCGGAGATCGAGATCGCTTGCGAATAAACGTCCGCAATCGGGTCGTTAGCGGACATCCAAACTAGCCCGATTATCCGACTCCGCTATAAGGTCGGCATGTCCCCTCCCGACAAGACCAACCCCATCACGCCCGCAGGGCTAGCCGCGCTGAAGGCGCGTTACGACCACCTGCTGGGCAAGGAACGGCCCGAGATCGTGGAGATCGTCAGCTGGGCCGCGGGCAACGGCGATCGCAGCGAAAACGGCGACTACCTCTACGGTCGCAAGCGCATGCGCGAAATCGACCGCGAGCTGGCCTTCCTCGCCAAGGTGATGAAGCACGCCAAGGTCGTCGATCCCAGCCAGCAGCCGGACAAGGGCCGCGTGTTCTTCGGTGCCACGGTTACCATCGCGGACGAAGACGACGACGAACGCACGCTGACAATCGTGGGCGACAAGGAACAGGATGCCGGCGCCGGAAAGGTCGGCTGGTCCAGCCCCATCGCCCGTGCGCTGCGCGGGGCGGAAGTGGGCGACCTGCGCACCGTACGCCTGCCCGGCGGAAGCAAGGAATGGGAAGTCGTGGCAATCAGCTATCCGGGAGGGAATGCCTGAACCATGGCCGAGGTGGTCAACCTGCGCATGGTCCGCAAGCGGCGCGAGCGGGCGGAGAAGGAAAAGTCCGCATCTGCCGCCCGCGCCCGGCACGGTGCGACCAAGGCCGAGCGGACGGTAAGGGAGGCGCAGGAAGCCCGCGAGCGCCGTAACCTCGACGGGGCAAAACGGGAGCGCGAGGACTGATGCGCACCACCTATCAGGATGCGACTGTGCGGCTCTATCACCTCGACGGCGGACCCGAGGGCGGCGCAGCGAACACGCTGTTCTACGGCCCGCTGTCCGAAGCAATGCAGATCGCCGCGCAACAAAGCGAAGAGGTGCAGCAAGGCCTCTACCTGGCCACCGACAACGACGTGGTGGCTTGGCTGGACCTGATCGAGGGTTGATGCGGTTCTAGGCCGCGCGGGCCAGCTGCGTATCTTCGGGCCATTGCGCCAGGCCATCCAGCGTGGGGCGTGCCAGCAGGAAGCCCTGCATCAGGTGCACGCCGATGTCGGCCAGCGCATCCATTTCGCCGCGCGTCTCTATCCCTTCGGCAACGACCGTACGGCCCATGTCTTCCAGCAGGCGGACCATGGCATAGACGATCTGCCGGCGCGGCTGCGAGCTGTCGATCCCGCGGATCAGGTCCATGTCGAGCTTCACGATATCGGTCTGCAGGTCGGCCAGCAGGTTCAGCCCGGAATAGCCGGCGCCGAAATCGTCGAGCGCGGTGGCAAAGCCCAGCTTGCGATAGGCCTCCACGATGGAACGCACGTGGCCGGTATCAAGCCGCTCGTTCTCGGTGAATTCGAAGATCAACCGGTCCTCGGGCATGCCCACCTGTCGCGCGGTTTCCAGCGTCAGGCGAATGCAGGCCAGCGGCGAGTATACGGCATTGGGCATGAAATTGATCGACAGCCGGGCGCCGGTCTCCAGCAATCCGGCCGCAGCCGCATTCTTGATCGCCGCCACGCGGCAGGCCTGGTCGAAACTGTAGAGCGTGTCCTCGGTCACGCGCGACAGAACCTGCGGCGCGCTTTCGCCCGCATCCCCGCGCACAAGCGCTTCGTAGGCGAACACCTCGCCGCTGCGCACGTCGAAGATCGGCTGGAAAGCCGTGCTGATCCCGAAGTCGAGACCCTTCCCCGATCTGCATGCACTGCAAGCCGTCACCGGCCACCTCCTTTGGCAAACCCGCGCATACCGCACAGGGGCTTAACCATTCGTTGTCATCCAGTCCCGGAATGCCCGCGCCGCGGTTGCCCATGCAAAAGGGCGGGCGCAGCAACTGCTACGCCCGCCCCGTGCGGCCCCGTTGGGGCGTGCCTATTCGGCGGCTTCCGCCTCTTCGCCGTCCTTCTCGAACAGCGAGGGCGTGCCTTCCTCGTCGGAAAGCTCCGACATGGCGCCAAAGTCCCCGGAAGCATGGCCATTGGCCGCGCCTTCCACCAGCTTGCCCAGCGAACTGCCGTCGAGGCCGAGTTCCTTCATCAGCCCGTCGAGCACCGGCGCCTGCGCGCGGTAGGCCAGCGCGGCTGCAACGGCATCGTTGGCAAGGTTGCCCGATCCGCCAGTCCCGGCGCCGCCACCATTGGTGGTGCCCGGCGCGCCGGACTTCTGGGTAAGGCCATCGACCTGCACGATCTTGATCGAATCGATCGCTTCCATCGGCTTGGCGCTTTCGCGGATCACCTCCGGAAGCACCTTCAGCAGCGCCAGCTTGATCTGCAGGCTGATCTGGTCCATCGACAGGATGTTCGCCGCTTCGTTGACGGCGCGCTGGCCGGCAGCTTCCACTTCGAACTTCACCCGGTCGGCCTCGGCCAGCAAGCGGGTCGCGTCGGCTTCACCCTCGGCAGCCCGGCGAGCGGCTTCGGCGCGGTTGATCGCGGCGTCCTTGTCGGCTTCGGCGTCGACCTTGATCTTGATCGCGTCACGCTCGGCCTGCTTGGCCGCCTCGATCAGCTCGATCTTTTTCTGACGCTCGGCGATCTCGCTTTCGCGGCTGGTGACCACGCGTTCTTCGGCTTCGACCGCCTTGGCGCGGGCCGCGTCGGCTTCGGCCTTGGCCTGGCTTTCCTCGCGCGACTTGTTCTGCACCGCGATCTGCTGTTCCTGGCGGGCGATCTCCAGCGCGCGCACCTGGTCGATGCGGGCTTCTTCCACCAGCCGGTCGGCCTCGATCTGCTGCGCGTCGACCTGCTTCTTCGCCTCGATCCGCGCCGCTTCGGCTTCGCGGTTGCGCTCGGCCTGTTCGCGGGCGATCTCGGACATCTGCGAGGCGCGCCGCACTTCGACTTCGCGTTCCTGCTGCAGGCGGGCGTATTCCTTGTCGCGCCCAATCTCGAAGCTCTTCTGGTCGGCCTCGAGGTTCTTGGTCTCCATCTGCACGCGGGTGTCCTGCTCGATATCGTTGCGCAGCTTCTTGCGCGCCTCGATCTGCTCGGTCAGCTTGGTCAGGCCCTCGGCGTCGAAGGCGTTGTTGGCGTTGAAATGCTCGATGCTGGTCTGGTCGAGACCGGTCAGCGACACGGACTCAAGCTCCAGGCCGTTCATCGCCAGGTCGTTGGACGAGACCTGCTGCACCTTCTGCACGAAGTCCGCACGCTGTTCGTGCAGTTCGTTCATGGTCATGCCGGCCGCCACAGAGCGCAGCGCATCGACGAACTTGCCTTCGACAAGGTCCTTCAGCGCCTCTGGCTGCATGGTGCGCTGGCCCAGCGTCTGCGCGGCCATGGCGATGGCTTCGGCATCGGGCTTCACGCGGACGTAGAACTCCGCCTTCACGTCGATCCGCAGGCGATCGAGCGTGATCAGCGCCTCGCCATCGCGGCGAATGACGCTGAGCACCAGCGTGTTCATGTTGACGGGCATGGTTTCGTGGAAGATCGGGAACACCAGCGCGCCCCCGTTCATCACCACCTTCTCGCCACCCACACCGGTTCGCACGAAGGCGATTTCCTTCGAGGCGCGGCGATACATCTTCAAAAGGAAGATGATGATGACGAGGACGGCAATCGCACCCCCCGCCAGCGTGACAAGGCCAAGGTCCAGAAAACTCTCCATTTCTTCTCCTATTCTTATCTAAAATCAGGACATTGGCGCCAGCTTGCGCTCTGCCAGGGGCACGCCGAAAAACGTGTTCCCCTCGCGGCGCACGAGCAATACCTCGTCCCCCTGGTGAATGATGCTCGCATCCTCATGTGGCTCGAGCATGACGTAGTGCGCATGGCCATGGCGGTCGCGCACTTTCGTTCTGGCCGGCGAGCCGCGGGCGGCCTTGCCGGTAGTCACGGTGCCGCGGCGCCCGACGAGGCTGGCAAGCCCCACGGCGCTGGTTTCGTCCTGCGGCAACAGGTGGCCCAGCGGGCGCACCAGCACGGCGGTTGCGGGCACACTCGCCCCGCCTGCCAACAGCGCGGCCAGCCAAGGGTACAGCGGCGCGCCCGCCATGTCGGCGGCAAACAACTGGATCCCCATGCCCACCACGGTGAACAGCAGCAGGAACACCATCAGCCACACCATCAACGGCACCCGGCCCAGCCCCAGCAGGGTCAGCAAGGCGCCGCCAAGGCCCGCTTCGGGCACTTCGATGGCATCGGCATCGATATCGCCATCAAGGTCGATATCGAGTTCCACATCGCCGCCGAAATCGAAATCGCCAAGGCCGATCACCTGCAACACGAGTGCAAGCACCATCAGGCCGAAGGAAATGGCAAATGGCAGGTTGTATTCGGCAAGCAGGCTCATCGTATCGCGCACCGCCCGGCAAGGTGCCGAGGGTGTCCTTTTCTATTGGGGCCAATTTTTCCGGTGTCCCTTCCCGTGGGCATTATTTGCCAGAAATCGTGGAAATAATCCAGAAAAACCGGATTCAGATGATACGATTTTCGGGATTCCATCCGCCGGGAAAAGCCGCCTATATAAGTGGTATGAAACGGCTTGCCTTGCTCCTTATATTTCTTGCGCTGGCCGCGCCGCTGGCGGCGAAAGACAGCCTGGGCGTGTTCGGCCAGTGGGGGGCCTTCCGCGATGCGGACGTGCCGCGCTGCTATGCCATCGCGGCGGCGAACGAGAGCCGCAACCGGCGCGATTTCGATCCCTATGCCAGCGTCGGCACCTGGCCGGATCGGCAGGTGCGCGGGCAAGTGCATTTCCGCCTCAGCCGCGAACTGTCGGCCAGCCCGCGGCTGCGCCTGGCGATTTCGGGCCAGCGGTTCGATCTGACAGGCGGCGGCAGCGATGCATGGGCGGCAAGCGCACAGGACGACGCCGCCATCGTCGCGGCCATGCGCGCGGCCTCTTCGATGACCATCAGCGCCACCGACAACCGGGGCAACCGCTTCACCGATCGCTATTCTCTGGCAGGGGCCGCCACCGCAATCGATGCCGCCGTGGTAGGGTGTGCCGCAGCCGGATAGCAGAAGGGCCGGAAGGATCGCTCCTCCCGGCCCGCTCATTGCGTTCGGCGCTTGCGATCAGAAGCGCAGGCCGAACCCGACTGCCACCTGGTGACGATCAAGGTCGGCGTCGAAACGGTCGCTTTCGCCCGTGTCATCGTCGAAGAAGTCGTCGTCGTTGAAGTCGAATTCGCCTTCGGTGTAGTTGGAATAGCGGTACTCCAGCTTCACGAAGCTGTTCTCGCTGACTGCATATTCCGCGCCCGCGCCCACGCGCCAGCCATCGAGGTCGACGTCGGTTTCGAGCTCGGTCGTGCCATCGTCGGCCAGCAGGTTGTAGCGAGCGTTGGTGTAGCCACCCTTGGCATAGAGCAGCAGGTTCGGGCTGACGACATAGCCGGCACGCGCGCCGACGTAGATGTCGCGCCCCGTATCCAACTGTGCGCCGAAGCCGATATCCTCCAGGTCGCCATCGACGACCTCGGTATCGGCGGTGGAACCGGTCAGTTCGGCTTCCACGCCCAGCACGCCGCGCTCACCCATACCGATGTCGTAACCCGCGCCGACGCCGTACATGAAGCCGTCGATCGACTGGTCTTCTTCGTCGTTCAGGTCGTTATCGACATCGCTGCCGGCCTTGCTGATGTCGAACCCGGCGATGCCTTCGACGCGCGGGCCGGTGAAGGCCGAATTGTCCTGGGCGGCGGCAGGCACCGTCAGCGCCGTTGCCGAAGCCGTTGCGAGAATGAGTGCGATACCCTTTTTCATTGTGCTCTCCTTGGTCGTTTGCAGCACGGTTTCGCCCGTGCGTGGACAGCCAGAATGAGGCGCGGGCGGGGTTCGTTTCATGAACCTCGTACAACAATCAACATGTTGTTTTCATGCAACAAAACGGGTCGACGAAACGTGAATGGCGGTCGATGAACGACGGGAACCTTTGCTGCCGGGCCGGTGCGCGCGCCAGACGCTCTCGGTTTGTCCCACAGGCCCCCCGGCCCGACGTGAAAAATCCGGTTTCCCGCGTCTCGTCGCCCCTCTGGCCCATCCTGTCGGCCCGGCCGTGAAAGCGCCGCGAGCGGGCATCGCCAACGCGCCCGCTTCCCAAATGGCGCGCGTGTGCCTATATGCGCGGCTCCCATGGCCGATACGACACTGATGAGCATCCCCGGGCAGGTAGACCCGGTTCCCGTCGCGCGTGACATTACGCCGCGTGAGGACGGACGCGTGGACCTGATCGGTCTGCCGAAAAAGGATATTGCCGCGCTGTTCGAAGCCGCCGGGCTGGACCAGCGACAGGCCAAGCTGCGCGCCAAGCAGGTGTTTCACTGGCTGTACCATCGCGGCGTCACCGATTTCGAGGCGATGACCGATATCGCCAAGACCATGCGCCCGTGGCTGGCCGAACGCTTCGTGATCGGTCGCCCCGAGGTGGTGGAGGCGCAGCACAGCACTGACGGCACGCGCAAGTGGCTGCTGCGCACGGCCGACGGGCACGACTTCGAAATGGTCTTCATTCCCGATGCCGACCGCGGGACGCTGTGCGTCTCCAGCCAGGTCGGCTGCACGCTCAACTGTCGGTTCTGCCACACCGGCACGATGCGACTGGTGCGCAACCTGACGCCGGGCGAAATCGTGGGCCAGGTGATGCTGGCGCGCGATGCGCTGGGCGAATGGCCCAAGGGCCGGATGGACATGCCGGACGAGGAAACCGCCGCCGAATATACCGCCGACGGTCGCCTGCTGACCAACATCGTGATGATGGGCATGGGCGAGCCGCTGTACAATTTCGACAACGTGAAAGGCGCGCTGCAACTGGTTATGGACGGCGACGGCCTGGCCCTGTCGAAGCGTCGCATCACCTTGTCCACCAGCGGCGTGGTGCCCGCCATGGCGCGCTGTGGCGAGGAAATCGGCGTGAACCTTGCTGTCTCGCTGCACGCGGTGACCAAGGACGTGCGCGACGAGATCGTACCGATCAACAAGAAGTACGGGCTGGAAGAGCTGTTGCAGGCCTGCGCAGACTATCCCGGCGCCAGCAACGCGCGGCGCATTACCTTCGAATACGTGATGCTTAAGGACAAGAACGACAGCGACGAAGACGCGCGCGAGCTTGTTCGCCTTATCAAGAAGTACAAGCTGCCGGCCAAGGTGAACCTCATACCCTTCAACCCATGGCCGGGCGCCGCTTACGAGTGCTCGACGCCGGAACGGATCAAGGCCTTTTCCAACATCGTGTTCGAAGGCGGTATCAGCGCCCCGGTTCGCACGCCGCGCGGCCGCGACATCGATGCAGCCTGTGGCCAGCTGAAAACCGCCGCCGAAAAGAAGAGCCGCGCCCAGCTGGACCGCGAGGCGGCGGAAGCAGCCGCCGCGCAGGCATGAGCGACGAGGCAACCCTCGCCTTCTACGACCGCGAGGCGAGCGAGTATGTGAAGCACTTCGTGATGGGCAGTGCGCGTTGGCTCGATCCCTTTCTCGACCGACTGAAACCGGGGTCGCACGTCATCGAACTGGGTTGCGGCGGCGGGCGCGATGCGCAGCACATGCTGGAACGCGGCTTCAGCGTCGACATGACCGATGGCTCTGCCAGCATGGCCGCAGAAGCCCGTAAACGCACCGGGCAGGACGTACGCGTGCTGCGCTTCGAGGATCTCGACGCAGCGGATGCATATGACGCGGTGTGGGCCCATGCCTCGCTGCATCACCAGCCGCTGGCCGGGCTTGGCGACGTGCTGCAGCGCGTCTTTCGCGCCACGCGTCCTGGCGGGCTGTTCTTCGCCAACTACAAGCTGGGCCAGGGCGACGATCGCGACAGTTTCGGGCGCCTGTACAGCTTTGCCCCGCGCGAGCAGCTGCTAGATCTCTATCGCCAGGCGGGCTGGGAGCTCGACACGATAGAGGACTATCGCGACGGCGGGCTGGACAAGGTCATGCGCGACTGGATCGCCATCACGGCCCGCAAGCCGGGCAAGAACGGCTGACCGAGGCTGCAAAACGGCTGGTCGCAATTTGATGCGTCCAACGAGTTGTTCATCTTCAGTATCACCTAAATGAACGAAAACCCCTTTCCGACACCAGAGAGATGTCGAATCGGAAAGGTAGGACGCCATGAAAAAGACACTGCTTGCATTCGCCGCCGCCACCACGCTGGCCCTCCCCGCAGCGCCTGCCATGGCGCAGGACGGCCCGCCCCCCTGGGCGCCTGCTTACGGCCATCGCGACCACGATCGCCACGACAGGTACGATCGCCATGACCGGTACGACGTACGCTATGACCGCGACGACCGGCGCGAGCGCCGCCGCTATCGCGAACACCGCCGCCACCGCGTCTATGATGACCGGGGCCGCTACTACGAACCGCGCCGCGTGCGTCGGGGTGACCGGGTGTGGCAGGGCCATGACGGGCGGTATTACTGCGAGCGCGACAATGGCACGACCGGCCTGATTATCGGCGCTGCCGGTGGCGCGCTGATCGGTCGCACCATCGACACCCGCGGAGATCGCACGGTCGGTACCGTGCTGGGCGCAGCGCTGGGCGCTGTCCTCGGCCGCGAGATCGACCGTGGCGAGGCACGCTGCCGCTAGTCCTGCGGCACGCGTAGCCCCCCGGAAACGCCGTCGCTCCTTGTCCCCGGAGCGGCGGCGTTTTGCCGTTCACATCCCGGCCGACCAAAGGACGACTTGGCCAATGATGGTGAGCACGCAGAACACCAGGCCGATGATTGGCACCGCCTGCCACATGTTCGGCACGTCTTCTGGCTGGTTGCGCGTCTTGAGCCGCCACAGCGCTGCATTGACCATGGCGAAGACGATGAGGATGGCCAGGCTCGTCCCACTTGCCAGGGTGCCCAACGGAATGAAAAGCGCTAGCACGAGAACCACGCCGACTGTCAGCAACGTGGAGAAAACGGGGGTCCCGGTCGTCTCGCTCACTTGGCCAAGCCATGCCGGCGTGCCGGCGCGGCGGTCTCGACCAAGGTCCATCAACAGGCGACTTGCCGCAACCATCTGCGTCAGCGCGCCGTTGGCGATAACCAGCAGGCTGGCCAGCACCAATGTCATTTGCAGCATCCCGGAATCGCCCGCTGCTGCATAGACCAGCGGTGCATCGGCCTGGGCGATACCGTCAATATCGGCGCTGCCGCCGAGTGCTGCAGCGATCGCGAGATAGAAAGTGAAGACCAGCAGGATGGTGATTACGATGCCGCGCGGCAACGTACGCCTGGGTTCATCCAGTTCCTCCGCAGTGGGCGCCATATCCCCGAAACCAATGAAGGAATAGATCGCCAGGAAAGCGCCAGCGAAAATGCCGGTCCATGCACCGGTTCGCGAAAATACTCCTTCGTCGGCCAATCTGGCAGGCCAGGCCAGGAGGCTATCGCGCATCAACCACATGATCACGAGTAGGGTGATGATACCCAGTGTCGTGGTGACAGTCATGAACCAGGCACTGTGCTTCATCCCGGCCAGGGCTACTGCGCCTACCAGGCCGACGATCCCCAAGACGCCGGCCCAGTGCGGGATCTCAACAAAGCTTTCCAGATAGCTCACGAAGCCGGTCGCGATCGTGGCGCTCGACACGATATTGGCAATGATAAGCAGCCATCCGGCCATGGCCGGCACCCCGCCCCGGTCGCCAAAGGCCTCCTCCACATAGTCGATCGGGCCGCCTGCCGTGGGAATGCGCGCACCGATTTCGGCGAAGGAAAGCGCAGTGAAGACCGCCACCAGCCCGGCAACGGCATAGGCCAACGGGGCACCGGGCCCCGCCTTGCCCATCACCTCGCCGATCACCACGAAAATGCCTGCGCCCAGGATGGTGCCCGTGCCGTAGAAGACGAGTCCCCACAGACCCATCGAGCGTCTCAGCGCCATGAAAATCCCCTTGTTGCCTTGCACAGCCAATGGGCCGGGAGGAGCCCGGTTCCGCAACGGGAATTCCCTTCCGTAACCAAAACAGGCTATGGCGCGCAACATGAGCGCAGAAACGCACCCGTTCTTCGACATGCACACGCACGGTTTCGTGCGCGTGGCTACCAGCACGCCGAAGGTCCGTACGGCCGATATCGCCTACAACGCGGCAGGCATAATCGAGCAGGCGCGGATGGCGCATGAGCGCGATGTAGACCTGCTGCTCTATCCGGAAATGTGCCTGTCCTCCTACGCGCTGGATGACCTGCACATCCAGGCCGCCCTGCTGGACAGCGTGGAGGCGCATATGGAGCATATCCGGGCAGCCAGCGAGGCGCTGACCCCGGTGCTGGTAATCGGCGCCCCGCTGCGCCGCGCGGGCCGCATCTACAATTGCGCGATAGTGATCGCCCATGGCGAGGTACTGGGCGCGGTGCCCAAAAGCTACCTGCCCAATTACCGCGAATTCTACGAGAAGCGCTGGTTCGCGCGCGGCAACAATTGCCGCGACCTGTGGATCGGGGTGAACGGAACGGAGATACCCTTCGGCGTGGACCTGATCTTTTCCGCACAGAACCTGCCCGGCTTCACTTTCGGGATAGAGATCTGCGAGGATTACTGGAGCCCCACCCCGCCCGGCACCATGGCGGCGCTGGCGGGCGCCACCATCCTGCTGAACCTGTCTGCCAGCAACATCACCATCGGCAAGTCGGACGAGCGGCACATGCTGTGCCAGGCAAGTTCCAGCCGCTCTGTCTGCGCCTATGCCTATTCCGCCAGCGGTTTCGGCGAGAGCACGACAGACCTCTCGTGGGACGGCCAGGGCATGGTCTACGAACTGGGCGAC
Source organism: uncultured Erythrobacter sp. (assembly GCA_913055155.1). Lineage (GTDB taxonomy): Bacteria > Pseudomonadota > Alphaproteobacteria > Sphingomonadales > Sphingomonadaceae > Alteraurantiacibacter. Next base: position 93,074 of record CAJXJR010000012.1, read on the forward strand.
CTGATGGTGGAAAGCGTGCGGTTCGAACTGGAGCCGGAACTGTGCCTGGTCGATGTCGATACCCGCCGCATTCTCAATGAACGCATGCGCATGGGCACCTTCAACGATGCGGCGGAGGACGCCGGGCGGCCCGAGGACAGCTTCCGCACGATCGCTTTCGACCATGCCTACCAGCCCGGCGACATTGGCCTGGTCCGCCCCATTCGCCGCTTCCCCTTCGTGCCCAACCGGCAGGACATGCTGGACCACGACGCCTACGAGGCATTCAACATCCAGGTCGATGCGCTGATGCGGCGGATCCAGGCGACGAAGCCGGAAAGCCTGGTGATCGGAATCTCGGGCGGGCTCGATTCCACTCATGCGCTGATCGTGGCGGCCAAGGCCTGCGACATGCTGGGCCTGCCCCGGTCCACCATCCGCGCCTACACCATGCCGGGCTTCGCCACATCTGACGAGACCAAGAGCAACGCCTGGAAGCTGATGGAAGTGTTCGGCACCACGGCGGAGGAAATCGACATCCGCCCCGCCGCGCGGCGCATGCTGGAAGACATGGGCCACCCTTTCGCCGAAGGAGAGCCGCATTACGATGTCACCTTCGAGAACGTGCAAGCGGGCCTGCGCACGGACTACCTGTTCCGCCTGGCTGGCCATCACAAGGGCTGGGTGATCGGCACGGGCGACCTGTCCGAGCTGGCGTTGGGCTGGTGCACCTATGGCGTGGGCGACCACATGAGCCACTATGCCGTCAATTCGGGCGTCCCCAAGACGCTGATCCAGTACCTGATCCGCTGGGCAGTGCGCACCAACCAGTTCGATGCCGCCAGCGACGAGGTGCTGGAGGCCGTGCTCGATACCGAGATCAGCCCCGAACTGGTGCCTGCCGATGCCAAGGGGCAGATCCAGTCCACGCAGAGCATCATCGGGCCCTACGAGCTCAACGATTTCTTCCTGCACCATACCATCCGCTGGGGGCAAAAGCCCAGCCACGTGGCCTTCCTGTGCTGGCACGCCTGGCGCGATATCGAGGAGGGGCTGTGGCCGCACGCCTTCCCGCAGGACCAGAAGAACGCTTACGACCTGCCTACCATTGGCCGCTGGCTGGAGAATTTCGTGCGGCGGTTCTTCCAGTTCAGCCAGTTCAAGCGCAGCGCCATTCCCAACGGCCCGAAAGTCAGCGCCGGTGGCGCGCTGTCGCCGCGTGGAGACTGGCGCGCGCCCAGCGATGCCGTGGCCGACGTATGGCTGGCCGACCTGCGCGAGAACCTGCCGGAGTGACGGGGATTGCTGCGCGGGATGCGGGCGAGCGTTAAGGGCCTGCGTTGACGCCCGAGGGGGCGACACGTAGACTCCACCCATGATAGAACTTTGCCGGTTTGACCGGACAATGCCGATACCACGAATAGGGCAGGCAGCATGAAATCGATCATCCGCCTCATGGGCGTAATCACCGTGCCGCTGGCGCTGGCAGGAATGGCCGTGCCGGCGCAGGCGCAATTCGGCGGGCTCGGTCGCATTATCAACGATGCGCGCAATGCCGCCGAAAACGACGACGACGAAGACGATGCCGAGCAGATGCCGGAGGAATGCCGCGAGGATTCCAGCCCCAGCGTGGGCCGCGCGGTGCTGGGCGGCATCCTTGGCCGCGCCAGCCGCGATGCGGCGAACCGCGCCGGAATCGGTTCCTTCGTGCCCGTCAGCGAGTTTTCCGACCAGATCAGCGCCGCCATCGCCTGCCAGCTGGACCCCGACGAGCAGCGCCAAGCCGCCGACGCCACGCTGGAGGCCACGCGTGGCACCGGCGAGGATGGCGGCGCAGAGGTGGGCGCCAGCGCGGCGTGGACATCCGAAACGCGCGAAGGCGTGTCGGGCCGATCAACCGTGACCGGGCGGCAGGCGGAACCCGGCGACGGGATGGACTGCATCTTCGTGACCGACGTGATTATCGTCGAAGGCGAGGAAACTCGCGCCGACAAGCGCATGTGCCGCCGCCCGCCCTCGCCGCGCTATTCCATCCGCGCATGAGACGTCTGCCGCGCATAGGCCTGGCGCTTGGCGCCTTTGCCGCGCTGTCGGCGCAGAGTGCGATGGACCCGGACAATCCCACCTGTCCGGCAGAGCCCGACTGGGGGCCGGCAGAGCGCATGGTCCTTTCCACGCGCGAAGGCGAACACATGAACGTGCTGGTGGCCGAGGGGATCGTCGATTCCACTTTCCCCCAGCGCCTGCAGGAAGCCATCGATGCAGATCCGATGATCGGCGAAGTATGGCTGCGCTCGCGCGGGGGCGATGCCCGCGCCGGGAACGAGGCGGGGCGCATCATCCGCAACTATGCCCTCGCCACCCGCATCCCCTCCGGCTGGACCTGCTTTTCCGCCTGCAACTTCGTTTTCATGGGCGGACTGACCCGCAACGTGGAGCCGGGCGGGATCTTCATGGTGCACATGTTCACCCATACCGGAGACCGCTCGCTGATTGCCGAAACGCGCCTTGACGGCACGCAGGCGACCGCAGAACTGATCGGCGAGATCGAGCAAAGTTCAGCCCTGCTGGCGACGGAGGACAACGACTTCCTTATCCGCATGGGCATCAGCCGCGACCTGCTGACCGAGATCATGTACCAGGTGCAGGCCGTGGGCACGGACGAGAACCCCAGCACCCGCTATTGCCTGAGCGACGAGGAAGTGGTGCGCTACAACGTCAAGGCCCTGCCGCGGCCGGCGCAATAGCCATAAAAAAGGGCGCCGCTCCCGCAGGAACGACGCCCTCCCCCCAGTCGATCTGTCCCGCTTACGGGTGCGTGTGCGTGTACAGCGTGGTGGTCCGCTTCTCGAGGCTGTCCAATTCGTCGAACATTGCGCGGGCCGCTTCTTCCGACCCTTCCTGGGCAACCATGGCTTCCCAGATCGCCCGCCGTTCGGGATTGTCGTGCGTGTCGAAGGTACCCATGCCGCGCGGCATGGTGTTGATCACCACGTAATCCCAATCGTTGTTGGCCATCACCCAGTGCAGTTGCGGGCGGTCCAGCCCGGCGGCATCATAGGCCGGCATCAGATGGTCCATGATGATCTCTTCCCAGCGTCCCCCGGCGCCGTCATTCAGTTCGATCGCGGTCACAGTCCAGGTGGTGCGTGCTTCTTCCTCTTCTTGCGCTGCGGCCGGAACGGCAAGTACAGCAAGAGACACCGCGGCCAGCGCGGTAGTAAAAAGTGCTTTCATGTTCTCTTCCCCCATTGGTGTCACAAGTGGAACTTACGACCCACCCACAGGATACACCTCGGGCGCTTTCAGGGGAAACCAAATCACTCCCGCCATTTCAGCGAGTTGTGAAATGAATTACGGGGCGCTCAGCCGCAATACTGCGCCTTCGACCTGATCGGTAAGCAGGTAGATGGAGCCGTCGGGCGCTTCCTGCACGTCGCGCCAGCGCTGGCCGAGCGAGCGCAGCAGGTGTTCTGGCTCGCCGATGGGAACGCCGGTGTTGTCGGTATCGTACCGCAGCAGGCCCTGCGTGAAGCTGCCCAGCAGCATGTCGCCGTCCCAGCCGGGAATGGCGTCGCCCGAATAGAACATCAGATTGCCGGGATTGAAGCTGGGCGGCCCGTAGACCAGCACCGGATCGATCATGCCGGGCACGTTTCGCAGGTGTTCGGCCTGCTCGCCATTGTAGTGCATGCCCTGCGTCACCGGGATCCAGCCATAGTTGCCGCCCCGCAGGATACGGTTCACCTCGTCACCGCCGCGCGGGCCGAACTCGCTTTCCCAGATTTCGCCGGTGTCGGGATTGATGGCCAGGCCCAGCGGGTTGCGGTGGCCGGTGGACCAGGTCAGCGGCTCGTGCCCGTCCATGCCGACCCACGGGTTGCCCGGCGGCACTTCACCCGTATCGGTCATGCGAAAGATCTTGCCGTAGTGAGAGGCAGGATCTTGCACCATCTCGCCATAGTTGCGATCGCCGCTGGTGACGAACAGGTAGCCATCGGCATCGAACAACAGGCGCCCGCCGTAGGAGCCGAAGGCCGGCCCCTGGCCGCAACACCGCTCCGGCAGCGGCATGGCGCCATACCAGGTGTCGGCCACGAAGATGTCCTCCACGTCGGTCAACTCATGCGAACCCGGCGCCCAGCGCCCGCGCATCACCGCGAGGGTAGAGACGTTCTCGTCCTCCGGATCGATCTTGGAATAGGCCATGTAGACCAGCCGGTTGGTCTCGAAATCGGGATGCAGCGCGATGCCCTTGAGCCCGGCAATGCCGAAGGTGTACATTGCCGGCAGGCCCGCGATGGGCGTGGGGTCGAGCATGCCGTTCGCATCGATATGGCGCAGGCGCCCCACCCGCTCTGTCACCAGCATGCCGCCTTCGGGCAGGAAGGCGACGCCCCAGGGCCGCTCCAGCCTGGCGACCACTTCGACATGGATCGGTCCGTGTTCGGTGTGGAAGTCCCACGGGCCTTCGCCCAGTTCGGTGCCACCGAAGGGCGGTGGTGCGGGTGGGTCATCCTGCGCCTGTGCAGAAACCGGTGCAACTGCCGCCGTCAAAGCCAATGCCGCCAGCCCCGTGGCCAGCCCCAAGCGCAAACCCATTATCTTCTCCCCGTACCAAAAGCCCGGTTGTGTCCCCGGTACTCGTCCCTATCGTAGGTGCATGCGAGCGTTCTCACAATTGACTTTGTCCATTTTTTCGTGACGCGCAAGTCCGTCCTTGTCACCGGCGGCGCGAAACGCGTGGGCGCGGCTATCAGTCGGCGGTTTGCCGAGGCGGGCTGGCACGTGGTGATCCATTGCAACACTTCGGTGGAAGCGGCTGAAAAGCTGGCCTCCAGCCTGCCCAGCGCACAGGTGGTGCAATGCAACCTGGTGGACCTGGATGCCGCCAGCGCGATGGTGAAGAAATTGGCGCAGGACCTGGAAGACTGGCGCTGCCTCGTCAATTCCGCATCGGTTTTCGAGCCCGACGATGTAACCGTGCTGGATATCGAGACGAACCGCAGGGCAATGCGAGTGAATGCCGTCTCTCCCGTCCTGCTGGCGCAGGTCTTCCTTGCTCACGCGCGCAGCCAGGCAGGGCGCCGCGTGGTGCAGGTGACGGACCAGAAGCTGGCCAACCTCAACCCCGATTTCTTCAGCTACACCATGAGCAAGGCCGCCGCCGACACTGCCGCGCGGATGCTGGCCATGGTGCATGACGCGGCAGACCGGGTCTACACGCTGGCCCCGGGCGCCATCCTGCCCAGCCACGACCAGACCAGCGCCGAGGCGGAGCGTTCGCACCGGCTCAACCTGCTGGAGCGGCACACGCAAGCCCGCGAAGTGGCCGACGGCGCGCTGTTCCTGGCCGAAGGCCCGCTGGCCAGCGGCCAGTCGCTATACGTCGATTCCGGCCAGCACCTGTTGTCGCAACCGCGCGACGTGATCTATCTGGAGCGCGAGGGAGAAGGCTGATGGCCAAACCGGTAAAGCGGCACGCACTGTCCACCCGACTGTGGCACTGGATCAACGCGCTCAGTGTCGCGGTGCTGTTCATGAGCGGGCTGAACATTTCCAACGCGCACCGCCGCCTGTACTGGGGCGACCAGGGATTCGCCCCGTCGCAGGCCTGGCTGGAAGTGCCGCGTTTTCCCGGCTGGATGACCATCCCCGACTACTACAGCCTGGCCGTGGCGCGGGACTGGCACGTGGTGTTCAGCCTGGTCTTCGCCTTTTCGCTGCTGGCGTTCCTGATCGTGGCGATCGCTAATTGCCACCTGAAGCGCGATATCTTTGCCCGCGCGCGGGAATGGAAGCCGTCGAACATCGGGCGCGACGTGCGCGAGCACTTGAAGTTCAATTTCGAGCACGGCGGAGCGAAGTACAACGTGCTCCAGAAGATTGCATATTCCGGTGTGATCCTGGTGCTGATCCCGCTGATGATCCTTACCGGCATGGCGATGAGCCCCGGCATGGAAGCCGCCTGGCCGTGGCTTAGCGAAGTGTTCGGCGGGCGCCAGAGCGCGCGTTCGATCCATTTCCTGGCCGCCTGGGGATTGTTCGCCTTTTTCGTGATCCACATCCTGCTCGTCCTCGCCTCCGGCCCTGCGCGGCAGGTGCGCGACATGATTACCGGGGGGAAAGGGTGATGCAGCGCCGCAATTTCCTGGTCGCCGCAGGGGCCGCCTTCCTTGCCGGGTGCAACGAGATCGGCAAGTCCGAATGGTTCGGCAAGCTGGCCGAGGGCGCGCAAGGCTGGCACCGCGGCCTGCACCGCGCGCTGGGCGGCGGGCGCATCTCGATGGCGCCTGAATACACCCGCGCCGACCTGTCCCCATATTTCCGCGGCAACGGCAGCCTGACCGTCGATACCGACGCCTATCGCGCGGCGGAGGCGGAAGGTTTTGCCAATTGGCGCCTTGCCGTCAGCGGGCTGGTGGACAACCCGCTGGACCTGTCGATGAACGATATCCGCGCCCTGCCGCAGCGCACCCAGATCACCCGCCACGACTGCGTGGAAGGGTGGAGCGCGATCGGCGAATGGACCGGCCCGCAGCTGTCTCACCTGCTGCAGGCTGCGGGCGTGCAGGACGGGGCGAACTACGTCGTCTTCCGCTGTGCCGACAACCTGAACGGACAGGACTATTACGAAAGCTGCGACATGGACGATGCCCTGCACCCGCAGACCATCGTTGCCCACCAGCTGAACGGCGAAGCCCTGCCCGTGCGCAACGGCGCGCCGCTGCGGCTGCGGATCGAACGGCAGCTTGGCTACAAGCACGCCAAGTACCTGACCGGCATCGAAGTGGTCGCCAGCCTCGACGACATCGGCGAAGGCAAGGGCGGCTACTGGGAAGATCGTGCGGGCTACCAGTGGTACGCCGGGATATAGGCGGACTTGCCACCCCGCCCCCGCATTGGGGTGAATTCTAGCCCGGAATTGACTCATCGCCAAACGGTCCGCAAACCCCTGTGCGGACTCAATCAAGGAGCGGGGGACTTCACGCCGATGTGGCTGCTCGACAAGATGCTGAAGAAACTGATCCGGGCGGGCAAGCTCGTGATCACCGATTACGATGGCAAGGTTTACGAATACGGCCCCGGCGGGGATGTGAACGGGGAATATGGCGAACCGATCAAGGTGCGCCTCACCAGCAAGAAGGCCAGCAGCCACATCGCCCGCTATCCGCAGGTGGGCGCGGGCGAGGCCTATATGTGGGGCTGGCTGGAAGTGGAGGAGCCGCACGATATCCGCGACATGGTGCTCTACGTCACCAGCCAGGCGAAGGCACACGGCGACAAGGCGCTGCAACCGCAGGGGCCGCTGAAGCGGCTGGCGCAGAAGACCGCGGCGAAGATCGACAGCGTCAACCTGAAGAGCAAGGCGCGCAAGAACGCCGAGCACACCTATAACCTGACGCGGCGCCTGTACGAGCTGTTCCTCGACGAGGACCGGCAATACACGATGGGTTATCACCGCACGCCCGACGTCAGCCTCGAGAAAGCCCAGCTCGACAAGAAGGCGCATATCGCCGCCAAGATGTACATGCAGCAGGCGCGCGAGATGGATCGCCCCTTGCGCGTGCTGGATATCGGCTGCGGCTGGGGCGGCCTCGCGCTTTACCTGCACAAGCATTACGGCGCCGAAGTGCTGGGCGTTGCCCTGGCGCCCGACCAGATCGCCTTCTGCAAGGAGCGGGCGAAGGAAGCGGGCGTTTCCGACAAGGTGAAGTTCGCGCTGATGGACTATCGCGACGTGGAAGGCACGTTCGACCGCATCAGCTCGGTCGGCCTGCTGGAGCATGTCGGCACGCCGCACTACCCGCAGTTCATGAAGAAGACCTTCGAACTGCTGGCACCCAAGGGCGTGATGTTCAGCCACTGCTGCGGCCGTGCGGGCCCTCCCGGCTTCACCGACGCCTGGACGCGCAAGTACATCTTCCCCGGCGGCTATATCCCCGCGCTGAGCGAGCTCGTGACCGAAAGCGAGAGGGCCGGCTGGCAGGTGATGGACGTGGAGGCCATGCGCTTCCACTACAGCTACACGCTGGAGGAATGGTACAAGCGCACCACCATGCACCAGGAAGAGCTGGAGGAGCTTTACGATCCGGAATTCTTCCGCATGTGGCAGTTCTACCTCGCCGGCGCAGAGCAAAGCTTCCGCCACGGCACGCTGGTGAACTGGCAGATCCAGTACGTGAAGGAACGCGACGCCATCCCGATGACGGGCGACTATGTCTACGAGGAAAGCGCCCGCCTGCGCAGCATCGAGGAACCGCCGCAATGGCACCTCGACCCGGCCCTGAAGGAAGCGGCGGAGTAGACGTAACTCCTCCCTGTTGCGCAGCAATGGGGAGGTGGCAGCGACGCAGTCGCTGACGGAGGGGCAAGACGTGAAACGGTTCACCATCGCCCCTCCACCACGCTTCGCGCGGTCCCCCTCGCCAATCCCGGCGGGAACGGGGAGGACAAACTTGTCATGACCACCCCTGCCCCTCTCACCCGCCGCGCCATTTTCGCGCAGGCCTGGCCGATCATGCTCGGGCAGGCATCGGTGCCGCTGGTGGGCATTGTCGATACCGCCGTGATCGGGCGCACCGGCGATGCCACGGCGCTGGCGGGCGTCGCGCTGGGGGCGACCATCATCACGCTGGTGTTCTGGACCTTCGGCTTCCTGCGTATGGGCATGACAGGCCTTACCGCGCAGGCCGAAGGATCGGGCGACCGCGCCGAGGTGGAGGCGCTGCTGCTGCGCGCGCTGGCCATCGGCATCGCGCTTGGCCTGGTGCTGCTGGCGATCAGCTGGCCCGTGCGCGAGGCGGCATTGGCGATCATGTCGGGCACGCCGCCTGTGAATGCAGAGGCTGGCGGCTACATGCAGGGCCGCTTCCTCGGCGCGCCTGCCGCGCTGGCGGTCTACGCCATCAACGGCTGGCTGCTGGGCCTTGGCCGTACGCGCGAGGCACTGGCCCTGCAGATCGTGATGAACCTGGCCAACATCGGCCTCGATATCTGGTTCGTCTGGGGCATGGGCTTTGGCGCCTATGGCGTTGGCCTGGGCACCGCCTGCGCCGAAGCCGTGGCCTTGCTGCTGGGCCTGCTGCTGGTGGGACGCGTGGCCGGGGCGAGCGTGCTTAAGATCATCGGGCGCACCCCGCGCCGCCTGCTGACAGACCGCGCACGGCTGGCAAAGCTGTTCGCCGTCAACCGCGACATCATGATCCGCACCGTGGCGCTGCTGATCCTGTTCACCTGGTTCGCCAATGCCGGTGCGCGGCTTGGGGCGGAGACGCTGGCGGCGAACCACGTGCTGCTGCAATTCGTCAGTTTCTCTGCCTTCATCCTCGATGCCTTTGCCTTCACCGCAGAACAGCGGGTGGGCAGCGCCTACGGGCAGGGGGACAGGCGGCGCTTCCTGCGCGCCATCCGCCTGACAGGGGAGTTCTCGCTGCTGAGCGGCGCGCTGCTGGCGCTGGCCTTCCTGCTGGCAGGCGGGTCGCTGATCGACTTTCTCACCACCGATCCGCAAGTGCGCGAGGTGGCCCGTACCTACCTCCCCTTTGCCGCGCTGATCCCGCTGGTCGGCATGCCCAGCTGGATGCTTGACGGGGTGTTCATCGGCACCACGCGCGGCACCGCGCTGCGCAATGCGGGCGTGGCAGCGACGGTGCTGTACATCGGCCTCGACCTGCTGCTGCGCCCGGCGGGCAACATGGGCGTGTGGATCGCCATGAGCGCCAGCTACCTCTTGCGTGCAGGCGGGCTGGCATTGTATTTTCCAAGCCTGCTCAGGGATGTCAGCCAGACAGGAACCAACGAACCGACATGATTGTCCGCAGCCTCTCACGCATGGTCTCCGCGCTGCTGCTGGCGCTGTGCACCCTGGCTGTCGCCGCCCCTGCCCAGGCAGAGGTGCAGGTGCATTTTCATTCGATCAACGGCAGCATGTTCGGCGGACGCTATCCCCACGCCTTCGTGGTGTTCGAGGGGACCTTGTCGAACGGGACCGAAGTAAAGCAGAATTACGGTTTCTCGGCTCGCTATACCTCGCAGGTCATTGCGCGCGGCCCTGCCGAGCACCTGATCCAGACCGAGACCGACCGCACGGTCGCCAACACCAACCGGCATTTCACCGTTACCGTGTCCGACCAGACCTATCGCCGCCTGCTGGCCACCGTGCTGGCCTGGCGCGACTATCCGGGGCGCTACTACAACCTCGACGAGAACAACTGCATCCATTTCGTCGCCGCGCTGGCGCGTGTTGCCGGGCTGCAGGCCGATGTGCCGGAGGAATACGTCCACCAGCCCAAGGACTGGCTCAACTACATAGCCCGCACCAATCCGCAGCTGGACGCGCGCGAAATTCCGTAAAGCCGGTTTGCGGTAACCCGATTGCGCTGCTAACCGCCGCCGCGCAATTTGTGTGAACGGGATTCGCCCATGTCTGAAATCAAACGAGTCGTCCTCGCCTATTCCGGCGGGCTGGATACCAGCGTCATCGCCAAGTGGCTGGAAAGCGAGCGCGGCCTCGAAGTCGTCACTTTCACCGCCGACCTTGGGCAGGGCGAGGAGATCGAGCCAGCCCGCACCAAGGCGCGCGCCATGGGTATCCCCGACAAGCACATCTATATCGAGGATCTGCGCGAGGAATTCGTGCGCGACTTCGTGTTCCCGATGATGCGCGCCAATGCCCGCTACGAGGGCGACTACCTGCTCGGCACCTCGATCGCGCGCCCGCTGATCTCCAAACGGCTGGTGGAGATCGCGCACGAGACCGGTGCCGATGCCATCGCCCACGGCGCCACCGGCAAGGGCAACGATCAGGTGCGCTTCGAACTGTCCGCCTATGCGCTCGACCCCGATATCAAGGTGATCGCCCCCTGGCGCGAGTGGGACCTGACCAGCCGCACCGCGCTGATCGAATGGGCCGAGGCGCACCAGATCCAGGTACCCAAGGACAAGCGCGGCGAAAGCCCCTTCTCCACCGACGCCAACCTGCTCCACACCTCGTCCGAGGGCAAGGTGCTGGAAGATCCGTGGCAGGAGACGCCCGACTACGTCTATTCGCGCACGGTCAACCCGGAGGATGCGCCGGACGAGCCGGAATACATCGAGATCGGCTTCGAGAAAGGCGACGGCGTGTCGCTCAATGGCGAGGCGATGAGCCCGGCCACCCTGCTCACCGCGCTCAACGAGCTGGGCCGCAAGCACGGCATCGGCCGGCTGGACCTCGTCGAAAACCGCTTCGTCGGCATGAAGAGCCGCGGCATGTACGAAACGCCGGGCGGCGAGATCTACGCCCGCGCCCATCGCGGGATCGAACAGATCACCCTCGACCGCGGCGCCGCGCACCTGAAGGACGAGCTGATGCCGCGCTATGCCGAGCTCATCTACAACGGCTTCTGGTTCTCTCCCGAGCGCGAGATGCTGCAGGCGGCCATCGACCTTTCCCAGGAGAAGGTGAACGGCACCGTCCGGCTGAAGCTGTACAAGGGCCAGGCCGGCGTGGTCGGCCGCAAGTCGCCGAACTCGCTCTATTCCGAAGCGCACGTCACCTTCGAGGACGATGCCGGCGCTTACGACCAGGCCGATGCCGCGGGTTTCATCAAGCTCAACGCCCTGCGCCTGCGCCTGCTGGCGAAGCGCGACAGCTGAAAAGCGCCCCCAACAAGCACCGGCAAACCATTGTGCACATGCGGCAATTTCGTCACATCCATGCTGCAATGGCGAGATAGTTTCACCCTTTGCGGCAGGCCGTTGACTTATCCACCCTTGTCCACTGGCATTTCGCCACAAAGTGGATAAGTCGACGCTCGCGCCCTTGCCCGACTCGGCCAACCCGCGCATTCTTCAGACATCGAGAGCGAAAACGGATCGCTTCCCTGGATCGCCTGCCGAGACAGGAAAGTCGAAAACCGAGACGAACTCGACGCGATGACAGCAAGATCGCGGAGTAGGAAAGGCAAGACAGCCCCCTCGGGGAATGACGAGCCGGACTGTTGAGACCGCGAAGGAACTGACATCGGTTGGTCGGAGCGATGAGCCCCGGCGTCGATGGGAAGAAGCGCAGCTTGCTGCGTGGTCGAACCGCTCGAGACGCCAAGGTTACAGCCCCGGCTGCGGACAGGCCGCCAGACCTGTCGGGACCGGCCTTCGGGCCCCCTGATGTGTCCAGGCACCGGTTCGGCACCGGCGCGAGCGCCGGGCGACTTATCCGGATGGCCAAACCCTTCGGGGGGCGGAACAGAAGGAGACACGCCAGGCGATAAGCGTTTCTTCGGAAACCCACCGCCGGTGAGAGTGGGGTCGGTAGCAATACCGACCCCATTTTTCGTATGGGCGCCGCCCTTTCGCATCGCCTCCGGACCCGTTCCGCATTTCATCGCGTTTTCCTGTCATTTTGCGCCGGATCGCTCCGCCTTCGCGCCGATATCCACCGCCGGATTGGCCGTTTTTGCCGTTTTGCGGTAAGAGCGGGCTCCATGACCGGGATCGAATTCCCTCGCGCCGTCACGCGCTGGCTGGCCCCTGCCGCTGCCCTGGCCCTGCTTGGCGGGAGCGGTGCGGGCCTGGCGCAGGATGCGCAGGACATGCGCGCCGACTATGCCGCCAACCGCGCGGCAGAGCCCGAAGGCCCCGCCTTCCAGCCCAGCACGCAGGCCCAGTTCGAAGCCGCCTTCGCCGCCTATGCCGAGCCGGTAGCGCCCGCCCTGCCCGATCACGCAGTGGACATCACCACGATCGAGCCTGCCGAACCCGCCGCCACCCCGCTGGGCCCGGGCGTTGCCAGCTATTACGGCCGCCGCTTCCACGGCCGCCGCACCGCCAATGGAGAGCGGTTCGACATGAACGCGCTCACCGCCGCGCACAAGACGCTGCCCTTCGGCAGCCGCGTGCGGGTGACCAACCCGCGCAATGGACGATCCGTCGTGGTGCGCATCAACGATCGCGGGCCCTTCGTGCGCGGACGGCATATCGACCTGTCGCGCGCCGCCGCCGAACAGATCGGCATCATCCGCTCCGGCCACGGCACGGTGGAGCTGGAACTGCTGGAGAGCTAGGCGCTACCCGCCAGCCACCATTGCGGCTCTCCCGCCTCGAAAGCGGCCAGCCGATCCTCCTCCGCGCGCAGCCAGTCGACTTCGCTCAGCCCGCTCTGCCCTTGCGCGTGCGGCGGCAAGGCCGCCTCCATCGCGCGCAGGCGGCGCTCGAGCGGCGGGCAGTCGTCCGCGTCCTCCTCCTCCGCGTGCCCCGGCGCGGCGTCGGCCGGAGCGGTGCGCGCGGCTAATGTGGAGCACGTGGAGCACAGTCCTGATGCAAATTCCGGCGGCGCAGCGCGGCCTTCCCCGGCCTCGCCCGATTCCAGCGCCTCCACGGCGGCGTCAAAGCCGTGCTCGACCGCCATTTCCGCATCGCAAGCGGCGCAGCGCGCCAGAACCTCGGCCCGCTTGTCCAGCCGCGCGAGGTGCGCCAGCAACAGCCGCGCGTCATAGCGCCGCCGCGTGGCAACCTCCTCGCCGTGGTAGAAGACCTGCTCCTCCACCCCGTTCAGCGCGCGATCGGCCAGCACCTCCTCGGCATGCTGGCGCGCGATCACCAGCGCCGCATCCCAGCAGCGCGCGAATACGGGAGAAGCCCGCCGCGCGCGATAGGCCGTCTGCGAAGACACCTGCACCGCCCGGCACGCGAGCCTTACGTTACCGTGAGTGGCCAGCGCCCTGGCGAAGGCAGCTTGCTTGGGCGGGGTGAGCAAGTGCTGCGGGCCGGTCCGCGGCGGCGCGCCTGTGGGGCGCAGGGGGACGAGCGCGGTGGTGTCGGGGGTGTGCGGAGTTGTGTGAGCGTTGGCAGACATTGGGCAGCCTCGGTGCGTGGTTTGCAGGACCGCGCAGGGAGGCATGGATTGGGGGGTGTAGGGAAGGCGTAGTTTTATCCAATTGGTACTTCGATTCCGTGGACTCAAGTTCAGTGATCATACCAAATGCCTGAATGGAACCGCTCCAGATTCTTGGCAAGAACATTAGGCGATTGCGTCTAGCAAAAGGCTTTTCACAGGAAGAGTTCGCCCTTACCGCAGACATTGACAGGTCATACGTCGGACAAGTCGAACGAGGGCGACGCAATATAGCCTTTGAGAACATCTTGAAAATTGCCCGACCCCTCGATGTCTCTGTCTCTCAGTTGGTGGAGGGCATTCGGTGAAGGCCAATCCACTCTTTGCGAAACAAGACCTCGGTTTTTGGGCGATGGTGAAGTTCGTTTCTGAACGTGCGGTATACACCAACATGAAGACCAAGAAGAACCCCGTTTCGACCCTGAAGGCTTTGACTCCCGACGAGGTACGAGGGACGTTGGAGAAATGCGATATCGATCAAGAGTCGATCTCAAACCAGCAATGCAAACTGGTAAGTGATTACCTGAAATATCGTGCCGAGACGCTGACGACTAAGGTCGAGCCGGTCCTGATGAACCGCGACGAAGCACGCGCATTCTTCGAAGAGATCAAGGAGCGCGTTAAACCGATCCATCCTATCCCAATGAATCGCCAGAAGGGCGAAAAGCGCCATGAGGCCTATCTTGCAGCAATGGTCGGGATGCTTGCCGAAGAAGCCGTGGGTGCAGAGAATTTGGTAAATGACTCACAGAAGCTCGCCATCCTGACAGAGAATGGGACGTTGAAAGGTATCTTTTTCACGCCGTTTTGATGGAGCAATACCCGACACTCGCGATCCGATCGCCATCTGGGAGATCAAGGAATACTACGGCACAACCTCCTTCGGCAGCCGTGTTGCCGATGGTGTCTACGAGACGCTCCTAGATGGTTATGAGATAAACACCTTTGAAGCTGCCTTCGGCCGCCGCATCGCGCATTACCTCTTCGTCGACGATCGATTTACATGGTGGGAATGCGGAAAATCATATCTGTGCCGCCTAATTGACATGCTCCATACTGGACATGTCGATGAGATCTTCTTTGGTCGCCAAGTTATCGACCAGTGGCCGCAAACTCTTGCCGAACTCCAAAAAGATCCAGTTCTTGCGGGGTAACATCGTGTGAAAGGAGCAACCGATCTTTTACGTGTTCATCCACCACGTCACCTCCTCCACGCCAGAAACGTTTTAGCATCGAGCCGCCAAGTTTGAGATAGGCCTCAACCTCGAAAAGGTCTTGCGGCGGCATAATGCTAATCACTTTGCCACCGGACCTCTTCATGCCGTCAATTGATAGAGCAATGAAGGCTCCTCGGGCCTTTGCATCTCTCAAGTGTCCGCACATCTCGGCAAAATCAAACGCTTGTGCCCCATAAAGAATCTTCTGCGTATCGACGTGAGGAGGATCGCAATAGACGATATCGTCCTCACCAGCTTCGGCAACAATCTCCGAATAGTCGGCTTTGACGAAGACAGTCTCGCTTACAAGGTCGCGCCAGACTGCAAGGCGCTTTGCAAACGTCGAAGGATGGATGATTTTGTGCGGACCAATCGGAGTGCTCAGGTAACCGTCTCGTCTAAAACGGATGACCCCACCATAGCAGGATCTTGAAATAAATAAGAAATCGTGAGGGCTCTGGCGCTCATTGAAGCGATCCTTGGCCCTATCGTAGGCAACTTGCCGATCTTCCTGATAGGCTTCCCAATTGGCCGTGTAACTCTCGACAAGCGATTGAGGATCAGTCTGCACCAGCTTCCATAGGTCGACTAGTGGAGCGCATGCGTCGGATGCGACAGAACGGTGGGGGGGCAAGCCTCCCCAGAACCGCGCCAGAGCCAAAGAATGGTTCGAAATATGTCCGATATTCTCTGGGAAACGATTGGACTATCCGATCCGCAGATCGGTACTTGTTGCCGATATATTTGAAGAGCGGCTGTGGCATGTACCTTGGCTAGGTCGCTCCGGAACATATTGCAAACAGCAATGCACCGATTTGCACCATTTTGGATGCATCTCCCCCCATCAATACCCAAACCGCTCACAAAACGCCGCCACTTGCGCGTCGCCGTCCAGCAGGCCGCGCTCTACCTCGCCCAGGTCCTCGTCTCGCACCTCGGCCCTGGCCGGGTCGAAGGCGCGGCGGACACCGGTTTCCCAGTCGATGGCGGTGGTCCACAGGAAGCGGCAGGGGAACAGCCTTTCGAACCCGTCCATGAACCGCTCTGAGTATTCCAGCCCGCAGTGGCTGTAGATCGCGCACATCGCCCTGCAATGCGGGCCCGCTCTCCCCTACTCCCCCGCCACCAGCACCGCACGTTGCAGCAGGTCCACATCGCCCGCGGCGGCGCGGACGATTTCGGCCAGGCGTGCCACGTCGTTCATCGCGAAGCTGCGGCCTTCGCGCACCACGATGCCTTCGGCTTGCAGGTATTGCAGTTCCCGCGTCACCGCCTCGCGGTGGGAGCCGATGCGGCCCGCCAGTTCGGCGTGTGTGGGTGCGGGCGCGATTTCGGCGCGGTTGTCCTCCACCCCGGCATCGATGCAGAGGCGCAGCAGTTCGCAATGCAGGCGGTTGCGCACGGCCAGCGCGTTCAGTTCGAACACCCGTTCGGTCAGCAGGCGGATGTGGCCGACCAGCCTCCGCGCCATCCAGTCTGCCGTCTCCGGGTTGGAATTTACCGTTTCGCGGAACAGGTCGCCGGGCACGCTGGCCAGCACGCTTTGCCCCACGGCAGTGACACTGGCGGAGCGCGGCTGCCCGTCGAGCGCGGCGAATTCGCCCACCAGACCGCCCTTGCCCACGTCGGCCAGGAACACGTCGCGCCCGTTCAGCGAGTGCAGTTCCACCCGCACGCTGCCCTCCAGCACGACAAAGGCATCGGTGGTGCGATCCTGGTGGCCGATCACGATCTGCCCCGCCCGCAGCGGCACGAACCGCGCGTGCGGGGCCAGCAGCGTGCCCAGCGGATCGGGCAGCACTTCTGCCAAAGCTTTCAGGTACGTATCGGCCTTGCCCATGGTGCATCCCTTTGTCGCGGCACAGTGCCGGATCGGTGTTGGCACCATAGGCGGAACCGGCCCGGAACCACAATCGCCCAAGGGTCGGTGAGCGATGGGTTCCGGGCCGCAGACCGCCAATGCCTGGCAGCTCTAACCCCCTGTTGAACCTGCCAGGCAGCCGGGAGAGACGTTAGCGGGCGGCTTCCCGTGCGGCCTGGACGGCCGGCAAGAGCAGGGAGATAATGAAACGGACGGGATCGGTGGTGAAGCTGCCTCCCGTCACCTGGGCGGGCGGCAGCGATGCCAGATCGCTCCACTGGTCGTGGCGCGCGTCGCCCGCATGAGCCGGGGCGCTGATGCCGGTGGCAAGGGCCAGGGCGATGGCGGCGGCAAGAACGGTCTTCTTCATCTCGGGTCTCCTCGATACGAGCCCTGGTGGGCGTCGTGCTTCGATGGACCCGTTCTAGCCGCCTCCCCCGCCACGGTCGGTGAGGGAAGTCACCGGCGCGATGTGATAAAACTCACAACGGCAAATTAACCCTGTTCCGCAGCCTCGCTGGCCTTGTCGAGCATGGGCGCGAGATACTGCCCGGTGAAGCTGCGCGGCTCCTTCGCCACCTCTTCGGGCGTGCCCGCGGCGACCACTTCGCCCCCGCGCACCCCGCCCTCGGGGCCAAGGTCGACGATCCAGTCGGCGGTCTTGATGACATCGAGGTTGTGCTCAATCACCACGACGCTGTTGCCCTGGTCGACCAGCCGGTGGAGCACTTCGAGCAGCTTGCGCACGTCCTCGAAATGCAGGCCGGTGGTCGGCTCGTCGAGGATGTACAGCGTCTGCCCGGTGCTGCGCTTCGATAGTTCCTTCGCCAGTTTTACGCGCTGCGCCTCCCCGCCGGAAAGCGTGGTGGCCTGCTGGCCGACCTTGACGTAGCCCAGGCCCACCTCGTTCAGCATGTGCATCTTGTCGCGGATGGGGGGCACGGCCTTGAAGAACTCCTCCGCGTCCTCGATCGTCATGTCGAGCACGTCGGCGATGGAGTGGCCCTTGAACTTCACTTCCAGCGTTTCGCGGTTGTAGCGCTTGCCGCCGCACTCCTCGCAGGTGACGTAGACATCGGGCAGGAAGTGCATCTCGATCTTGATCAGGCCGTCGCCGGTGCAGGCCTCGCACCGCCCGCCCTTCACGTTGAAGCTGAAGCGGCCCGGCTTGTATCCGCGCGCCTGCGCTTCGGGCAGGCCGGCAAACCAGTCACGGATATTGGTGAAGGCGCCGGTGTAGGTGGCAGGGTTGGAGCGCGGGGTGCGACCGATGGGCGACTGGTCGATCTCGATCACCTTGTCGCAGTATTCGAGGCCGGTCACCTTGTCGTGCGCGCCTGCCACCACGCGGGCATTGTTAAGGCTGCGCGCGGCGGCGGCATAGAGCGTATCGATGGTAAAGCTGGACTTTCCCGAGCCGCTGACGCCGGTCACGCAGGTAAAGGTGCCAAGCGGGATCGAAGCCGTCACGTCGCGCAGGTTGTTCGCCCTCGCGCCGTGGACGGTCAGCTTGTTGCCGTTGCCCTTGCGCCGCCTGGCGGGAACGTCGATCTGGCGGCGCCCGGTCAGGTAATCGGCGGTCAGCGAGTTCTTGGCTTTCAGCACCTGTTTCAGCGTGCCTTGCGCCACCACTTCGCCGCCGTGCACGCCTGCGCCGGGGCCAAGGTCAACCACGTGGTCCGCGCTGCGGATGGCGTCCTCGTCATGCTCCACTACGATCACCGTGTTGCCGAGGTCGCGCAGGCGCTTCAGCGTTTCCAGCAGCCGATCGTTGTCGCGCTGGTGCAGGCCAATGCTCGGTTCGTCGAGCACGTAAAGCACGCCCGAAAGGCCCGAACCGATCTGCGATGCAAGGCGGATACGCTGGCTTTCCCCGCCCGACAGCGTGCCGCTGGTGCGGTCGAGGTTGAGATAGTCGAGCCCGACGTTGTTTAGGAAGCCCAGCCGCTCGACGATTTCCTTCAGGATCGCACGGGCGATCTGGTTCTGCGTCTCGGTAAGCTTTTCCGGCAGCGCGGTGAACCAGTCGAGCGCATCGGCCACGGACAGGCGCGTGGGCTGGCTGATATCGGTATCGACGATCTTCACCGCCCGCGCCTTCTCGTTCAGGCGCGCGCCGCCACAGGTTTCGCACGGCTGGCTGGTCTGGAACTTGGCCAGCTCCTCCTGCATCCATGCGCTTTCGGTCTGCGCCAGGCGGCGGTTGAGGTTGCCCATCACCCCTTCGAAGGGCTTGTGGACTATGTATTCCTTGCGCCCGTCCTTGAAGGTCAGCTCCACCGGATAACCCTGCGTGCCGTAAAGGATGATGTCGCGCTGGTCCTGCTCCAGCTGGTTCCACGGCGTTTCGATATCGAAGCCATAGGCCTTCGCAAGGCTAGTGAGCACCTGCATGTAATAGGGCGACGGCGGATTGCTCTTGGCCCAGGGCACGACGGCACCCTTCTTCAGGCTCAATTCCTCGTTCGGCACCACCAGCTGCGGGTCGAACAGCTGCTTTTCACCGATGCCGTCGCAGGTCGGGCAAGCCCCCTGCGGGGCGTTGAATGAGAACAGCCGCGGTTCGATCTCCTCGATGGTGAAGCCGGAGACCGGGCAGGCGAATTTCTCGGAGAAGACGATGCGGTTGGCAGGGATGCCCGCGCCCTTCAGGTTGCCGCCGCTCGCTTCCTCGCCCTCGCGCCCCGGAACCACGCCATCGGCGAGGTCGACATAGGCAAGCCCGTCGGCCAGCTTCAACGCGGTCTCGAAACTGTCGGCCAGGCGCGTTTCCAGGCCTTCCTTCACCGCCAGCCGGTCTACCACCACTTCGATATCGTGCTTGAACTTCTTGTCGAGCGCAGGCGCGTCCTCGATCGCATACATCTCGCCGTCGATGCGCACGCGGGTGAAGCCCGCCTTCTGCCACTCGGCCAGTTCCTTGCGGTATTC
The DNA here is from genome assembly GCA_913055155.1 of uncultured Erythrobacter sp. GTDB lineage: Bacteria > Pseudomonadota > Alphaproteobacteria > Sphingomonadales > Sphingomonadaceae > Alteraurantiacibacter. The sequence continues at coordinate 112,938 of CAJXJR010000012.1, forward strand.
GCCCTTGCGACCGCGCACCACTGGGGCGAGCAGGTAGAGCCGCGTGCTTTCGGGCAAGGCCATCACCCGGTCGACCATGTTGGAAACGGTCTGCGCCTCGATCGGCAGGCCTGTGGCGGGCGAATACGGAACCCCCACGCGCGCCCACAGCAAGCGCATGTAGTCGTAGATCTCGGTCACCGTCGCCACGGTGGAGCGCGGGTTGCGGCTGGTGGTCTTCTGCTCGATGGAAATGGCGGGAGAAAGCCCGTCGATATGCTCGACATCGGGCTTCTGCATCATTTCCAGGAACTGGCGCGCATAGGCGCTCAGGCTTTCCACGTACCGCCGCTGCCCCTCGGCATAGATGGTGTCGAAGGCCAGCGAGCTTTTACCCGAACCGGAAAGCCCGGTGATGACGATCAGGCTGTCGCGCGGGAGATCGATATCGATCCCCTTGAGGTTGTGTTCGCGCGCGCCTTTGACGGAGATTGTGGTGAGAGCCATGGCGGGTCACTTGGGGGCTGCGGGACGATGAGTCCAGTGGGGCTTTGGACCGTGCGGATGCACAGTCTTGCAGGCGCCTCCTGTTCACCAAATGTTCGATGCGGTCAAGGGGCCAGCGTAAAGCCAGCCTCTCGGGCCAGGCCACTCAATCAAGCCCCCTCAGTCCAGCCCCAGCGCCAGCGCCTCCTGCCGCTCGCGTGCGATGTGTTCGCGGATGGGGCCAAGCACGGCACGCACATCGGGCAGGTCGCGGATTTCGTCATACAGCGGATCGTCGAGCAACAGGCCAAGGTTCTGGTTACCGAAATGGCTCAACTGCAGGGGCCATCCATAATCCGGCAACAGGCGCACAAGGTCGCTGGCGCTCTGGGCGTCGCCTTCGATCGCGGCGAACTGGAGCCGGTACAGGATCGACATCACGGAGACGTGCTGCGTGTTGCGCCAGCGGTCGGTCCATTCGCGCGCAATCGCGACATGCTGGCGCGCTTCCTCCAGCCGTCCGACGCGGCGCATGGCAAGCGCGACATAGGATGACACATAGGGCAGCACCTGCGCCGGGCGGCCGACCTCGTGCGCCCACGCGACATAGTCCTGCGGCGAGGCGAATTTTGCGTCGTAATAGGCCAGGAATTCTGCGGTGCGGCCATTGCGCAGCAGCATGGGCATGGCTTCGCTGACAATCGAATCGTCATCCCAGAAGCGCGCTCCCGCAACTCCCGCCGCCACGAAATCCGCCCGCGGCGGCAAGCTGTGCCGGCGCAGCTGCTCCAGCAGGCGGTCACGCGGACCGATGCCCTGGCCGGTGTAGAAATCCACCGGATCCAGGCCGAGCAGCAAGCGGGTGAAGCGCAGCTGCGCATGGGCACCCCGGCGGCGCTCGGCTTCGGTCAGCCCGGGGCTGCTTTCATTCACCAGGCGCAGGAATTCGGAAAGGTCGCCGTCGATCCGGGCCAGGCGCGCGCGGGCCAGTTCGCGCTGCGCATCGTTGGCGGCAGCAGCGATGATCCGCTGTTCCAGCTCGCGTGCCAGTGCGAAATCGCCGAATTCGACGGCGGCATCGGAACCCCGCCAGCTTGCCGGCCACAGCGGATCGACCGCCACCAGCCGCTCTACGGTTGCCAGCATGTCGCCGCCATCCGGCTGCGCCTCGCGCTGCACGACACCCAGCCAGAACCATGCCTCCGCATCGCCGGGATCGATCTCGGTCGCCCGGGTCAAGCGCTGCAGCTGCAGTTCCATGTCGTCTTCGTGCAGCATGGCGGAGACCTTGAGAGCGTCCACCGACCGCGGGTCGAGTTCGAGCGCGGCCTCTGCCTGCTCGAGCGCAAGCGCCTGCCGCGCTTCCAGTTCCGCGCGATCCACTGTGGGATAAAGGTAGTTCGCCTTGGCCAGCCCGGCCAGGCCATTGGCAAAGCGCGGATTGCGCGCATTGACCTGCTCGAGAATCTCCAGCGCGGCCTCGCGCTGTTCGAACCCGCGCCCGCGCAGCAGGCCCATGGCGGTGAGATACAAGGCATAGTCGCCGCTGGACACCGAGCGATCCTCGACTCCGGCGGTGAGCGGCCGCCCGAGCGCCTCGAGCACTTCACGCGCTGCCCTGAGAGGCAGGAACTCCGCGTCATTCGGCGCCGCCTGCAGCTGGTTCGACCAGGCCACGTCGCCGCTCTCTACCTCGATCAGGCGGGCATCGAGTGCCACGTTTTCAGCCGAATTCGACAATTCGCCTTGCCAGACGAGGTCGGCACCAAGGGCACGGCCGATCTGTTCGGGCGTCTGGCCTTGTTCGGCAAGCTGGCGGGCGCTGTCGCCAGCGGTCACCTCGAGGTTGACGCTTTGCCCCAGCTGCGAACGGATTTCGCCCTGCATGCCATTGGCATACAGCGGGTCGACCCCTTCGCTCGCTTCCAGCGGCAGCATCACGATGGCCAGCGGCTGGGTATTCGTCCGGCCGGACCACCACCAGGCTAAGGTTGCAGCCAGCACGGCAAGGCATATGGCCGCCAAGATCACCACCCGGCGCGGCGAGGCTGCAGGCTCGGCCGGCGCTGCTGCGCCCTCGCCATCCTGCGGCTCCTCCACGGCGCCGGGCGCCACCAGCACGCGATAGCCGACGCGCGGCACCGTCTCGATGGTCACGGCATCGCCGCCCGGGTCGCGCAAGGCCGTGCGCAAGAGCGACAGCACCCGGTTGACGGAGGCATCGCCCACGATGCGGCCATCCCAGCAGCAATCGATCAGGTCGTCGCGCGACAGGATCCGGCCCTCGGCGCGCACCAGCGCCACCAGCACCTGCATCAGCTTGGGCTCGACCAGCCGCTCCTCGCCGTCCTTCGGCAGGCGGCGCAGCGATGGTTCCACGCGGATGCCGCCCAGCATGAACGGCGCCTCGCGCGCCAGGTCGATCCTGGGCACCAGCATGTCGCCGGCGTTCTCAACGTTCACCTTCGCCCCCGCGTTTTGATGGTCGCTCACCCGGGAGGATTGCCATTAGCATGAGCGGAGCAGCTTTTGCGCAATTTTCGACCGAAAATGCGCTTCATAAGGAAATCATAAGCAAATGATCGGGCGCGCTTGGTAGCGCCATAAGCCGGAACGCCCGCATTTCTCCTCTCGTCCGATGGGGACGCAACACGACGCCGCACGGCGCCTCACTTCAGGAGAACTGCCATGATCAAGACTTTCGCTTTCGCCGCCGCCGCCACCGCGGCCGCTCTCGTCGCCTCGCCCGCGCTGGCACAGGACAGCCACCACACGGCAGAGGTCGTCTATGCCGATCTCGACCTGACCAGCGATGCCGGGGTCGATCGGCTCGATGCGCGCATCCGCAGCGCGGTCAACCGGGTGTGCACCACCACCGCCACGCCCGACCGGATCGAGCAGCGCTGGGTCAACACCTGCCGCCGCGAAACCACCGCGCAGGTGAACCAGGCACGTGACGAGGCCGTGCGCATTGCCCGCAGCGGGGAGCGCCGCGCGCCCGAGCTGGCGCGCCTGCAGGTCGCCGCGCCCAGCCGCAACTGATCCAGACCGAACCCGTGCGGCGTTCCAAACCGCCGCGCGATTCTGGTGCCGGGCCCGACTGGTAAGAGGGAGGCCCGGCACCTTTCTGCGCGTTCGCGCGATAGCCAATCCACAACCGCTCATCGCGGACGACAACCATTTCCGGTTGGCCTGTGTGAACTGTGCACTCGCTAGGCCGTTATCAGTTGGCCAACATGGCAAGGGCCGAAAGAGAGATGACAGGCAGGCACCCCAACACCAAGCCAGCGGCATTTGCCCGCCCCCGGTGGCGCGAGCTGCGGCTGTCGCAGGTGTCGATGGTGGACGATGGCGGGATCGACACGCTCGATAATTCGCAGACCGCCAACGCCCAGCAGATCTGGCTGGAGCCGGAACTGTTCTCCAACGTGCTGGGCCGCACCGGCAACCGGCAACCTAATGATCGCGCGCGGCACGGTGATTGAGAACGCCAATGGCGGCAGCGGCAGCGATATCCTGGTCGGCAACGCGGCTAACAACGCGCTGACCGGCAATGCCGGGATGGACATCCTCGATGGCGAGGACGGTGACGACACGCTGACCGGCGGCGACGGCGAGAACGAGATCGACGGCGGGTGAGCTGCGCTATGTCCAGCAGAACAACTACACCATGCTGCACATGGACATCGACGGCGACGGCCACGTCGATTTCGCCATCCGCCTCGAAGGCCTGTACGACCCGGTAGACGCGGATTTCATCCTCTAGCGCGCTGGACGCTGCGCGGCGTTGCTGCCATGCGGGGTACATGTCCAGTCGCCGCTTGTTCGTTGCCATCCGCCCTCCCGAGTCGGTGGCAGAAGCCCTGCTCGACACCATGGAAGGCATTGCCGGTGCACGCTGGCAGGATGCGGACAACCTGCACATCACGCTGCGCTTCATCGGCGAGGTGGACCGGCACACTGCTTCCGATATCGAAAGCGCGCTGGAGAGCGTGGACTTTGCCCCCTTCCCCTTGCGCATTTCGGGCGTGGGGCAATTCGCGGGCAAGCATCGCCCCAATGCAATCTGGGCGCGGATAGAGCCTTCGCCCGCCCTGGACGAGCTGCAGATGCGCGTGGAAATGGCCTGCCGCCGCGCCGGGCTGGAGCCGGTTACGCGCAAGTTCGTGCCGCACATCACGCTGGCGCGGCTCAATTCCGGCAGCGGCCCGATCGACGCATGGTTGCAGGGGCACGGCACGCTGGCGCCTGTTCCGTGGAACGTCGATCATTTCGCGCTGTTCGAAAGCGACCTGACGCCCAATGGCGCGATCTATTCGGAACTGACCCGCTTTCCCACGATCGCGCGCTAGCTCGTTCAGGCTCTTGGCAGCTTGGAACGGTATCCCTATGGCACCCGTTTCATAAGTAACAACCTTCGGGCACAGCCCGGGTCGCCCTGACAACACTTCTGAGGAAGATACGCCGCAATGCGCAAATCCACCCTGCTTGCCACCACCATGATCGCCGCACTTGCCAGCGGCTGCACCACGATGAACGAGGGCGATATGACCGCCACCGCTGCCTTGCCAGACAGCGTAGAATACGATCCCGAGATTCCCGAAGCGACGAGCATCTTCGCGGAGCCTTCGCCGCTGTACATGCATGCGCCGCAATTCGACCAGATCGACGACGGCGACTGGCAGGGCATCATCGAGGAAGCCATTGCCATCCAGCTGGCCGAGATGGAGGCCATTGCCAACAACCCCAACCCGCCCACCTTCGACAACACGCTGGTGGAGATGGAGCGTTCGGGCCAGGTCTTTGCCCGTGCCTATGGCGCGTTCAGCCAGGTGGTATCGGCCAATATCAACGATACCATCGCCGCGACCGACGAGGCGCTGGCCCCGCAGATCGCCGCCATGAGCGATGCGATCTACATGAACCCGCAGCTGTTCGCCCGCGTGCAGGCGATCTATGACAACCGCGCCGCCATGAGCATGACGCCCGAAGACGCCATGCTGCTGGAAACCACCTACGCCCAGTTCGTGCACCGCGGCGCGCTGCTGGGTGACCAGGCCCAGGCCGAACTGCGCACGATCAACGAGCGGCTCAGCTCGCTCTCGGCGCAGATCTCGCAGCGCATCACCACCGGCCAGAACGAAGCCGCCATCGTGATCGACACGCGCGAGAAACTGTCGGGCCTGTCCGACGGGCAGATCGCCGCTGCCGCCGCGCTGGCGACCGAGCGCGGGCACGATGGCAAGTACATGCTGGGCGTCAGCAACACCTCCGGCGTGCCCATGCTGAGCCAGCTGGACAACCGCGACGTGCGCGAACGGTTGCTGATGGCCAGCCTGGGCCGCAACCAGACGGGCGACGCGGAAACGCTCAGCCTTATCCAGGAAGTGATCCGCCTGCGCAATCGCCGCGCGCAGCTGTTCGGCGAACCGAGCCACGCCGCCTGGCAGATGTACGACCGCATGGTGTCCGATCCGGATGCCGCCATCGGTTTCATGGAGGAAATGGTCCCCGCCCTGCGCGCCACGCAGGAACGCGAGGCAGCCGTGCTGCAGGCCCGCATCGAGGCCGACGGGCATGACTTCACCCTCGCCCCGTGGGACTGGCAGTACTACGCCGAGAAGGTGCGGCAGGAGCGCTACGCCCTCGATAACGAGGAGATCAAGCAGTACTTCGTGGTCGACCGCGTGCTGGAAGACGGTGTGTTCTACATGGCCGAGCAACTCTATGGCCTGACCTTCGAGAAGCGCGACGACATCCCCACCTACCACCCCGACGTGAGCGTCTATAACGTCTATCACGACGGGGAGCCGATCGCGCTGTTCTACTTCGATCCGTTCAGCCGCGATTCCAAGCGCGGCGGTGCGTGGATGAGCAACTTCATCGAACAGAGCCATCTGCTGGGCATGCGCCCGGTGGTCACCAACACGCTGAACGTGGCGCCGCCGGCTCCGGGTGAACCCGCGCTGGCAACCTGGGACGACGTGGAAACCATGTTCCACGAATTCGGCCACGCGCTGCACGGCATCTTTGCCGACCAGCGTTACCCCTCGCTGTCGGGCACCAACACCGCGCGCGACTGGGTGGAATTCCCCAGCCAGTTCCACGAGAACTTCGCCGCCCTTCCGGAAGTGCTGCAGCGCTATGCCCGGCACCACGAAACCGGGGAGGTGATCCCCGACGAGCTGATCGAGGCGATCGACCGGGCGAGCAAGTTCAACCAGGGCCACAGCTTCGGTGAGGTAATCGCCGCCTCGCTGCTGGACATGGAATGGCACTCGCTCGACCCCAGCCAGACGGCCCCCGCCGACGTGATGGCCTTCGAGGCCGAGGCGCTGGAGCGGATCGGCCTGCGCAGCGACCTGGTGCCGCCGCGCTATCGCACGCCCTACTACCGCCACATCTTCGAACACGGTTATGACGCGGGCTATTACGCCTACACCTGGACGGAAATGCTGCACCACGATGCCTACAGCTATGTCGAGGCCAACGGCGGCATGACCCGCGAGATGGGCGACCACATCGTGGCGACCTTCCTCGGCCAGGGCCATTCGAAAACCTACGAACAGATGTTCCGCGATTTCACCGGTCGCGACCCACGGGTGGAGCCGCTGCTGGAAGCACGTGGCCTGGTTCCGGGTGACACCGAACCCGCCGGTGCCGAGGGCGTCCAATAATCAGGTGACCAGCGCGCGCTGTCCGGGTTCGCCCAGCCAGCGCGCCTGCACGCCCCAGACCTGTTCGATGATATCGAGCGACAGCGCCTCTTCCGGGGCGCTGTCTGCTTTCAGGCGTCCTGAATCGAGCACCAGCACGCGGTCGGCATGGTTCATGGCCAGCGCCAGGTCGTGCAATACCAGCACCACGCCGGTGCCATTGTCGGCCTCGGCGCGCAGCACTTTCAGCAAGCTGAGTTGGTGCGCCAGGTCCAGCGCGGCGAGCGGTTCGTCGGCGAGGACCCAGCGCGGCGTGCCCGCCAGTACGCGCGCCAGCAGCGCGCGCGCCTTTTCGCCGCCGGACAAGGTGGAGACCGGACGCTGGGCGAAGTCCGACAGCTGCGTTGCCGCGAGCGCGCGAGCGACGGCGAACTTGCCTTCGTCGCCATGCGGCAGCCGCCCCAGCGCGACGAGGCTGGCGACCGATACATCCCACGCCACTTCACCCGATTGCGGCAAGTAGCCGATGACTTGCGCTCGCCGACGCGGGTGGATCGTGCCGAGCGGCTGGTCGTCCAGCAGCACTGAGCCTGCAGCAGGCTCAAGCAGCCCCGCCAGTACCGAAAGCAGCGTGGACTTGCCCGCACCGTTGGGGCCGCAGATGACCGTGATCCGGCCGGGCTGGAGCGCGGCGGTCACGCCATCCAGTCGCTGGTCGATCACAAGGTCTTGCGCCTTCAGGGTCACGCCGCCCTCCGCATGCGCAGCAGCAGCATCAGGAAGAACGGCGCACCGATCAGGCTGAGGGCGATACCCAGGCGCAGTTCGGTCACCAGCGGCAGGATGCGGCACACCACGTCTGCCACCAGCACCAGCAGGGCGCCCGCCAGCACGCTTGGCACGATCAGGCTGGAAGGCCGCCGGTCGGTCAGCGGGCGCACCAGGTGCGGCACGATAAGGCCGACAAAACCGATGATGCCCGCCACCGCCACGCCGCTGCCCACGGTCAGGCCCGTGCCCAGCACCAGCAGCGCCATCAGCCACCCCGGCTGCACGCCCACGGAGCGCGCGGCACTCTCGCCCAGTGTCATCGCATCGAGATCGCGCCCCGCCAGCCGCAGCACGACCAGCCCGGCCAGCGTCAGCGGCGCGGCCAGCGCGACGTCGGCCCAGCTGCGATCGGTCAGCGCGCCCATCAGCCAGGTGACGATGCTGCTCATGGCAAAGGCATTGGGGGCAAGGCTGATGGCGAGGCTGGTTAGCGCGCCCGCAAGGCTGGCGATCATCATGCCCGCCAGCGTGAACAGCGCAATGCCGTTTGCAGGATTGGCCGTGCGTCCGGCGATCAGCGCCAGCAGCGCCATCGCCCCGCCCGCACCCAGCAGCGCGAACAGCGGCAGCAGCCAGGCACTCGCCACGCCGATGTAGAGCGCCACCACCGCGCCCAGCGCAGCCCCCGGAGCAATGCCGAACAGGCCGGGGTCTGCCAGCGGGTTGCGCAGGTATCCCTGCATCGCCGCGCCCGCTGCGCCAAGGCCAGCGCCCACCACTAGCGCCAGCACCGTTCGCGGCAGGCGCAATTCGGCAAGGATGAAGAGGGCGTTGGGCGTTACCTCGGGATCGACCCAGACCCGTCCCGCCAGCAGCGACAGCGGCACGGCAACCAGCAACAGCATCGCGAAGGTGAAGCTGGCGCGGTTCACGGCACCTGCCGCCTGATTTCGCCCAGCCGATCCAGCGCGCGCGGGATGGTAGGCCCGCCGCAATAGAGCAGTGCAGGATCGAGGTCGTAATGCTCGATGCCCGATGCCAGTTGCATGGCCGGGTGATCGAACATGCGTTCGTCCCCTGCGGTGATGACCACCCGTGGCGGATCAGCCAGCACGTTTTCCAGCGGCACATAGGCCCCCTGCCCCAGCCCGCGTGCGGCGGCATGGCTGGCAAAGCCGCTGTGTTCCAGCAGCGCGTGGGCCAGCGAGCCTTCGCCGGCCACAATCCCGCCCTGCTGCCAGAGAAGCGCGGTGACCGGCTCGCGCTCCCAGCGATGTGATTGCCAGCTGGCCTCGATCTCGCGCGACAGGCGTTCTGCCCGTGCGGGATTGCCAGTCGCCTCGCCCAGTGCCGCGATCTGGGCAAGGCTCTCCTCCAGCGTGCTCACCATGCCCAGGGTCTGCACCGCTATACCCGCCTGCTCCAGCGCACGGCGGGTGGCAGGCTGGATGAAGGGATCGGCCACGACCATGTCCGGCGCCAGCGCCAGCACTTCCTCCGCCGTGCCCCCGCTGGCGGGATAGTGCGCGGCCTTGTCTGCGGGCATCGAACTGGCGGCAGGATCGTGGCTGTAGTGCGAAATGGCCAGCAGCTGGCCCGGCGCGGCAATCGCGGCCAGGATCGCGTCGCCACAGGGGTTGAGGCTGACGATGCTCGGGTGATCGCGCACCTCGCGAGGCGCCTGGCCGGAGCAGGCGGCAAGGACCAGAGCAAGGGTGAGCACGAGCCTCACAGCGCCATCCGTGCGCCGAAGTACGCATCGGTGCCCGGCGTGCCATAGCCCGCGGCGGTCTGGTAATGCTCGTCCCACAGGTTCTCGACCCGTCCGAACAGTTGCACCCGCTCGCTCACGTCCCAGCTGGCGCGCAAGGTCAGCGTGGCATAGCCGTCCAGCCGCACCATGTTGAAGGCATCGTCGAAGCTGGATGAAACAACTCGCAGATCCGCGCCCAGCCGCACTCCCGCCGCTGCTTGCCAGTCACCTGTCAGCGTTGCGGCATGGCGTGGGCGGCGGGCAAGCGTCAGCCCGGTGTCGCGGTTCTCGGCATCGGTGAAGGTATAGACCGCGCCCAGCGTGACCGATTGCGCAGGCCGTGCCCACAGTTCCGCTTCCACACCGCGTGCGCGGGTGCGGGTGACGTTGTCGTAGGTGCCGAAGGGGCGATCGGTGCAAATGCCGGTCGTATCACCGAAGCAGCTCACATAGGCGATCTGATTGTCGGTATTGCGCTGGTACAGGGTTAGCGCGCCATGGAGCCGCCCATAAGCGCGTTGGCCATAGGCCACGCCCAGGTCGAAACTGGTGCTCTGTTCGGGCCGCAGCAGCAGGTTGCCATAGTCCGAATGCAGCTGGAACAGCGTGGGCGCCTTGAACCCCTCGCCAATACTCCCCCGCAGTCGCCAGCCGGGCGAAAACTCGTAACTGGCGTCGGCGCCAAAGCTCAGCTCGGTGCCGAAGTCGGCATGATTATCCACCCGCGCGCCGATATGGCCGGACAGCGCGTTGTATTCGATGCCCAGCTGCGCATAGGCGCCGGTGCTGCGGGTATCCTCGCCTGCATCGAAAAGGGTGCGATAGCTCGTCCACTCGTTCTCCGCCCCGAAATGCAGCAGCAGCGGGCCGAAGAAGCGCCACTCGCCGCGCAGGTTCACCCGGTCGGAGCGACCCTGGCCGGTGAAGGTTGCCGCGCCTTGTCCGTCGAGATTGTCCCGGTCGGTGTCGGCAAAGCTGTAGGCGGCAGAGAGGAACAGGCCGCCTGTATCGAGCACAGCGCCGGTAGACCCGGAGAGCTGGCGCGTGTCCTGCCGCTCGTCGGTATCGGCCAGCGTGAAGGCGGGCGCGGGAAAGCCGTCGATATCGAGCTCTCCTTCTGCGTATCGCGCGCGGGCGAAGACTTCAAAGCTGTCGCTGAAGTAGTAGCGCGCGTGGCCGTTCAGCGCCCATTGTTCGAACCCGTCGGCTTCGCTGCCCGCTTCGGCGGCGGAAATTCCGTCTGTCGAAAACCACGTGCCCGAGAACCCAAGGAAGCCGGTGTCAGGATCGCTCAACCCGCCAGAGACCATGGCGCTGGCGGTTTCGCGCGACCCATATTCGGCCATGCCGCGAAGCCCGCTTTGCGCGCGGGTGGAGGCAACCACCACACCGCCCACGGCGTCCGAGCCCCATATCGTGGAGTTGGAGCCGCGCAGGATCTCCAGCTTGGCCAGATCGAGCGCCAGCAGGGTGCCGAAATCGAACCCACCCGATGGCGCGGCGGGGTCGGCCATGCGCACGCCATCGACAATGGTCAGCACCTGCTCCGCCTCGCTGCCACGCAGGCGCAGGCCGGTGAAACTGCCGGTGCCGCCGTTGCGTGTCAGCGTAACGCCGGGCGCGCGCTCAAAGACACGGGTGAGGTCTGCGCCCTGCACCGCCTCGATCTCGGCCTCGCCCATCACGGTCACGGCTTGCCCGGTGTCTTCCACCTCGATCCGCGTGCCCGTGGCGGTGACGGTGATCGTCGTCTCGGGATCGGGACAAGGGCCATGCACGGTGGAAACAGGGTTTCCATCGTCATCGAAGACAGTCTCGATGCAGCCCTGCCCTCCAGACTGGGCCAGGGCCGCGCTCGAAAAAGATCCCAATAACAGTAACGAAAGCAGATATTTATACAAAAAACCTCCCATCAGAAGCGAACTTGTCGCCAATGACGGAGGGAGCGCCGCAACTGGCGCTCTCCCGCATGCGTCCGGTACACCCCGCCCGGCAGCAAAAGCGACCATCGCAGGCAGGTCTCCTGGCTCCCGGATCGTCGCGCCCTGCCCGCCTTCCCGCTTAACGCAGTGGCATGTGGACAGTTTGCTCCCCGGTCACAGTTGCGGGGGCAGCGGAGGTCTTGCACCTCCTTCCCTCTTAGGCTCGCTCTCACGAACAACCCGTGACGTCGCCGCCGCCATATGCCCCGCACTGCCGCGGCGCAAGCGCAGCGACGCATGGTTAACGGCTCGGTAAGCGCCGTCCCGCGGTGAGACGACCGCGCCAGCACGGATGATTGCGCAAGCTGTTCGCCCTAGACGGGATGCGTGGACCAGTCTGCCCGCCTTACCCCGCACCAGCTGCTTGCCCGGCGTCGCCGCGAACGCGCGTCGCGCCGCTGGATGCTGGTGCGCAAGCTGGGCGCGCTGGCCGCCGTGCTGGCGGTGCCTGCCATCGCGGCAGAAACCGCGTTCGAACCGGATATTCCGCAAGCGCCGGCGACTGCGGTAGAGCCGATGGGCTTCGAAACTCCGGGAGAGAGCTTTCCCGGCTCGGCCTTCTATTACCTGGAGGATACTCCGCAGGTGGCCGCGGCCTTCATGGCGGAAGACACCGCCGAGCCCGAGATCCAGTCCGCCACTTTCACCCAGCCGCAAGTCGGTCCGGCGGCAGCCGCCATGGTAGCGTTGGGAAGCGGTAGCGACATTGCCCGCGCGCAGGACTGCCTGACCACGGCGATCTATTACGAAGCCGCCAGCGAAAGCGAAGCCGGACAGCGCGCCGTGGCACAGGTGGTGCTGAACCGCGTGGCGCACAGCGCCTGGCCCGATACCGTGTGCGGCGTGGTCTACCAGGGGTCTGCGCGCAGCACCGGCTGCCAGTTCAGCTTCACTTGCGACGGATCGCTGGCGCGGCGCCCGTCACGCGGGGGTTGGGAACGCGCCGGTCGGATTGCCCGCGCCGCACTGGCGGGCACGGTCTACGAACCGGTCGGCCTTTCCACCCACTACCACACGCTGGCGGTGCATCCCTACTGGGCACCCAGCCTGACACGCACGGCGGTAATCGGCGCGCACGTATTCTATCGCTGGCCGGGCGCTGCGGGCGAGCGGGCAGCGTTCGCCTTCGATTACGACGGCGGCGAACCGGCGCCAGCGCGCGCGGCCACTGGCGCAGGGGCACCGGACCCGGTGGCGCTGGCCCGCGTCGAATCACTGGCCGAGGTTCCGGGGATCGAAGCGTCGGTTGCCCCCGCCCCGCAACCGACTGCCACGCCCACCACCGCGCCGGCCGCACCGGGCGCCTCGTCCGGGAACCGGCTGCCGTCCTCTGGCAGCGTGCGCAGCGAATATGCCAATGCCGGGCGCTGGATCGAACGGCCCTGAGGCCCGCACACCCCTTCCGCGCGCAACAGCGACAATATTTCGGAAACCATCTGTTCCAACCTTCGCTTAGCGGGCGCTGGCTATAGGTCCCTTCGTCGCGACACGCGGCCAAGAGACAACAGCCGGAAAGCCATCGCTCGCCATGCCCATTCGATTTGCCGCCTCCCTGCGTCGTTCCCGTTGCCGGTTGCCGCAGAGCCGTGTGCGCGCGATGCACTTCCGCCCGGCGAACGACAATCGTGGCAAGCATGTGGCCAGTTCGCACCTGCATGCAGCGCTGCGCCACTTTGCCGAACACGGCCTGGCAGCAGCAGACCATGCGCGCCAGCAAGCCGTGGCCGCCGCCGATGCGGGCGACCGGCAGAGCTTCGAATGGTGGCTGGAGATCTGCCGCGCGCTGGATAGGCGCATGGCCAATGCCATCGACGGAAGTGCCAGCGCCGGCGCCTAGGCGCCTTTCGCGACCCCGTTTCATCAAAGTGACCTGCCCCTGCCCCAAAAGGCGGGGAACCGTAGCCGTGTTGCGGCGTCTTTCATCTGTCGGTTAGGTAGCTTTCCGCGGGGCTTATTGCTATTGCGAAGTGTTTGCAAAAACAGGGGCATTTCGCGGTTGCAATAGGAATCTCATCGCCCTAGGGCGAGCCAATCGACTCCGGGTGGCGAGTCCCGCGTGGGCGCAGGGCAGTCACCATCGGCAAGCTGAGGCGCCCGAGTAAGGACTACAGGCTCTCCCATGGCACGCAAGAAGATCGCCCTTATCGGCGCCGGCATGATCGGCGGCACCCTGGCCCACCTCGCAGCGAAAAAGGAAATGGGCGATGTCGTCCTGTTCGACATTGCCGAAGGCATGCCGCAGGGCAAGGCACTGGACCTGTCGCAGTGCGGCCCGATCGAGGGTTTCGACGCGAAGATTACCGGCACCAACGACTATGCCGACATCGCCGGAGCCGACGTGGTGATCGTTACCGCCGGCGTGCCGCGCAAGCCGGGCATGAGCCGTGACGACCTGCTGGGCATCAACCTGAAGGTGATGAAGGCCGTCGGCGAAGGCATCAAGAACAACTGCCCCGACGCCTTCGTGATCTGCATCACCAACCCGCTGGACGCGATGGTCTGGGCGCTGCGCGAATTCTCCGGCCTGCCGCATAACAAGGTGGTCGGCATGGCGGGCGTGCTGGACAGCGCGCGCTTCGCGACCTTCCTGGCCTGGGAATTCGACACCTCGGTCAAGGATGTCAACGCCTTCGTGCTGGGCGGCCACGGCGATACCATGGTGCCCGTGCTTTCCTACTCCACCATCAACGGCATTCCGGTGGCCGACATGGCCAAGATCAAGGGCGTTTCGGAAAGCCGCCTCGACGAAATCGTGGACCGCACCCGCAAGGGCGGCGGGGAAATCGTCGGCCTGCTCGGCAACGGCTCGGCCTACTATGCCCCCGCCACCAGTGCGATTGCCATGGCCGAAGCCTATCTGGGCGACCAGAAGCGCGTGCTCCCCTGCGCCGCGCACCTGACCGGCCAGTACGGCGTCGACGGGCTTTACGTGGGCGTGCCCGCCGTGATCGGTGCCGACGGCATCGAAGGCGTGGTCGAGATCGACCTGTCGGACGAAGAGAAGAACAACCTGCAGGTCAGCATCGATGCGGTGAAAGAACTGCTCGAAGCCTGCAAGGGTCTGGATAGCTCGCTGGCCTAGGCAGCGGACCTCTCGCCTCCTGCGGCGCCCTCTCATCCTACACATCAAAGCGAGAACTTCATGAGCATCCTCGTAAACAAAGACACCAAGGTCATCACGCAAGGGATGACCGGCAACACCGGCACCTTCCACACGCAG
>CAJXJR010000013.1 GCA_913055155.1 uncultured Erythrobacter sp.
GATCCCCGCTTCATGAGTGAATATGCCCTGCGCATGCAGGCTTGAAGAGCCGCCCGCCATAATGCGGCGAGGTTGAAAAGCCGTTTACCGCGATCCGCCGCGTTCCGCGTGCTGGCTTTCCGCAGCCGAGCCGTCTAAGGCGCGGCGCAACACCAAACCTATCGCATGAAGGCACGTAAATATGGGATTCCGCTGCGGGATCGTGGGCCTGCCCAATGTCGGCAAGTCGACCCTTTTCAACGCTCTTACCGAAACGCAGGCCGCGCAGGCCGCGAACTATCCGTTCTGCACGATCGAGCCCAATGTCGGGCAGGTCGCCGTGCCGGATGACCGGCTGGAAAAGATCGCCGCGATCGCCGGCAGCGCAAAGATCATCCACACCCAGCTGTCGTTCGTCGACATTGCCGGACTGGTGAAAGGCGCCAGCGCGGGCGAAGGCCTGGGCAACCAGTTCCTGGGCAACATTCGCGAGGTGGACGCCATCGTCCACGTGCTGCGCTGTTTCGAGGACGAAGATATCCAGCACGTCGCCAACAAGGTCGATCCCATCGCCGATGCCGAGGTGGTGGAAACCGAACTGATGCTCGCAGACCTGGAAAGCCTGGAAAAGCGCGTCGACAACGCGGCCAAGCGCGCCACTGCCGGCGACAAGGAAGCCAAGGCGCTGGCCAGCGTGCTGGGACAGGCGCTGGACCTGCTGCGCGACGGCAAGCCTGCACGCCTGACCGAACCCAAGGACGACGAGGAAGCGCGGCTGTTCCGCCAGGCACAGCTGCTGACCGCCAAGCCGGTGCTGTACGTGTGCAACGTGGCAGAGGAAGACGCCGCGACCGGCAATGCCCTGTCGGAACAAGTGTTCGAGAAGGCGAAGGCCGAAGGCGCTGAGGCCGTGGTGGTATCGGCCGCGATCGAGGCCGAGCTGGTCGGCATGGACCCGGAAGAGCGCACGGAATACCTCGCCGAACTGGGGCTGGAGGAAAGCGGCCTCGCGCGTGTTATCCGCGCCGGTTACCAGCTGCTGGACCTGAAGACCTTCTTCACCTGTGGCCCCAAGGAAGCGCGTGCGTGGACCACGCCCGGCTCTGCCAAGGCCCCGCAGGCAGCGGGCGAGATCCACACCGATTTCGAAAAGGGCTTCATCCGCGCCGAAACCATCGCCTACCAGGATTACGTGGCGCTGGGCGGCGAAGCGGGCGCGCGCGAGGCGGGCAAGCTGCGCCAGGAGGGCAAGGAATACCTTGTCCAGGATGGCGACGTGATGCTGTTCAAGTTCAACGTCTAGACGACCGGTACGGCAAAAGAAAACGGCGCGGAAACCGATGTTTCCGCGCCGTTTCTGTGACTGTTGGCTTCGTGATGCTTACATCAGCGAAGCGGCATAGGCGGCCCACATGCGGGCAATCGGGCTGCGCGCGCCGTCGATCATGCCGAAGGTATCCACGGCAGCGGCGTAGTTGCCCTGCTCGGTCTGGGTGATGCCGATGCGGGTGTGGGCGGTGTTGGCGTCCGCACCCTTTTCCAGAGCGAGGCGATACATGCCTTCGGCGCGGGCGAAGTCACCCAGCGAATAGAGCACGTCGGCAGCGGCCATGGCGTCGATCGAGTCGCCCGACTCGCCGTCGGCGACGATGCCGTCGATGCCGTTGCGGTCCTGCGGGGCGCGCATGTCGGCGATGCCCTTCACCTCGGTGTAGTAGGGATCGTCGGCTTCGAACTCGCCGGCGGCCAGGCCGGCGGCCAGGACGTCCTGCACTTCGTTCGACATCACGCGCGGATCGAGGTCTTCGATGTAGCGAATGAATTCCGAACGCTGGGTCATCGAATCGGTTGCGCGCATCAGGCGGTACATATCGACCCGGATGGCGGTGTCGAATTCGTACAGCGCGTTGATGACCTGGAGCGTGTTCACCCAGTTGGTCTGCGTCGGGTAGTGCTTCACCAGCGTTTCGGACGTGGCGAGCGCCTGCTCGTTCATGTCGTTGTCGTAAGTGCGCTGAAGCGTGCTCAGCAGCCAGTTCTCGCGCGGCGCGGTGCCGGCGGCTTCGGCTTCACTGACGGCCTGCATGACGGTGTCATAGGCGGCCTGGATATTGCCTTCGCGGTCATAGGTTTCCGCGATTAGGGCGACGATATCGGCCTGCGGGTCGCTGTACCCGGCGGCAATCGCCGCGTTGAAGGCTTCACGGGCGGCGGGGTAGTCTTCGGCGTTGAAGGCCAGGCTGCCGACGAACCAGTTGAACTGGCCCACCTGCTCGGGCGCGACAAGGCCGCTTTCGAGCATCATTTCCAGGCCCTGGCGCTGCAGCGCGGGGTCGGAAAGGTTATTGCCGATGTTCAGGATCAGGTTGCCCGCGATCTGGCGGTCGTTCTCGTTCTCGATGGCGGCGACCACGGAGGGTATCGCATCGCGCGCGCCCTCGTAGTTGGCGGGCTCTGCATTGACCATTTCGGCAACCGGCGCGAAGGCTTCGGCAAATCCGCGCGAGTTCTGCGCATAGGCGGCATCCGAGGTGATGGCAGTCGAGCCGATGGCCACACCGCCGGCAAGGGCGATGGCCATGGCGAAGCCGGCGACGGTTCCGCGAATGGATTTGCTGCGAGTGGGGCGGAAGGCACGAAGCATAGTGGTAATCTCTCCTGGTAAGTCTTGGCAGGCAGCGTCCCGGCTGCCCGTCGTTCCCGGTGGTGGCCTCATGCACACTACGACCGAGATTGCAAATGTGTCCTACAATTCGGGCGCTGAATGGCGTTTTAACGGGATAAGACGCCTAAATTCATTTTCGCCTGCGTGAGATGTGGAAAAATGGCGGTTTCAAGAGGGTTTTAGGCTGCGTTCTATGGTGCCCCAGCGCCCCCTTCCCTACATTGGCTGGCAACCAGAACGATAATGGAATGACAGCTCTGTGAGCGACGAGACCGAAACTCTTGGCGCGCCGGAAAATCCCGGCGAATTCGAACGCATCGACATCGTCGAGGAAATGAAGACGAGCTACCTCGATTACGCGATGAGCGTGATCGTCAGCCGCGCGCTTCCCGACGTTCGCGACGGGTTGAAACCCGTCCACCGCCGCATCCTCTATGCCGCCCAGGTCGGCGGCTACACTTCGACAAAGCCCTATCGCAAATCGGCAAAGATCGTCGGCGAAGTGATGGGTTCCTACCACCCGCACGGCGACAGCGCGATCTACGACGCGCTGGCGCGCATGGTGCAGCCGTGGTCGCTGCGCCTGCCGCTGATCGACGGCCAGGGCAATTTCGGCAGCATGGACCCCGATCCCCCAGCGGCCATGCGCTATACCGAAAGCCGCCTGGCCAAGGCGGCGGACCCGCTGCTGAGCGATCTCGACAAGGACACCGTCGATTTCGTCGACAACTATGATGGATCGGAGAAAGAGCCTTCGGTCCTGCCCGCGCGCTTCCCCAACCTTCTGGTGAACGGCGCGGGCGGCATCGCGGTGGGCATGGCCACCAATATCCCGCCGCACAACCTGGGCGAAGTGATCGACGGCTGCTTTGCTTACATGGACGATCCGGGAATCACGGCAGAACAGCTGCACGAGATCATTCCCGGCCCCGATTTCCCCACCGGTCCGCTGATCCTGGGCAAGAGCGGCGCGCGCTCTGCCTACACCACGGGCCGCGGCTCCATCCTGATGCGCAGCCGGCACGAGATCGAGACCGGCAAGAACGATCGCCAGTCGATCGTGCTGACTTCCATCCCCTACCAGGTGGGCAAGGCCGGGCTGGTGGAAAAGATCGCCGATGCCGCCAAGGAAAAGCGGATCGAGGGCATTTCCGACATTCGCGACGAGTCGAGCCGCGCCGGCGTGCGGGTGGTGATCGAGCTGAAGCGCGATGCCACGCCCGATGTGGTGCTGAACCAGCTGTGGCGACACACGCCCGCACAGGCGAGCTTTCCCGCCAACATGCTGGCCATTCGCGGTGGTCGCCCCGAAACGCTGGACCTGCGTGACATCATCGCCAGCTTCATTTCCTTCCGCGAACAGGTCATCACCCGGCGCACCAAGTTCGAACTGAACAAGGCGCGCGACCGGGCACATGTCTTGCTGGGCCTGGTCGTGGCTGTCTCCAACCTCGACGAGGTGGTGGCGATGATCCGCGGATCGTCAAACCCGCAGATCGCGCGCGAAAAGCTGCTGGCCAAGGAATGGCCCATCGGCGACATTGCGCAATACATTCGCCTGGTGGAAGCCATCGAGCCCACGGCGGACGAAGCCGGCGGCACCTACCAGCTTTCCGAACGTCAGGTGAAAGCCATCCTCGACCTGCGCCTGCACCGCCTGACGGCGCTGGGCCGCGACGAGATCGGCGACGAGCTGAAAGAGCTGGCCGACAAGATCGAGTACTACCTCTCTATCCTGGCCGACCGTGCGAAGCTGTACGGCGTGATGCGCGAGGAACTGCAGGAAGTGCGCGACCAATTCGCCACGCCGCGCGTATCCGAAATCGCGCCGGCGTGGGATGGCCTTGAAGACGAGGACCTGATCGAGCGGGAGGACATGGTCGTCACCGTCACCCACGGCGGTTACATCAAGCGCACTCCGCTCGATACCTTCCGCGCCCAGCGCCACGGCGGCAAGGGCCGCAGCGGGATGGCGACTAAGGACGAGGATGCCGTCGTCGAAATGTTCGTAACATCGACGCACAACCCCGTGTTGTTCTTCACCAATACCGGTCGTGTCTATCGCCTGAAGGTGTGGAAGCTGCCCGAAGGCGGGCCGCAGACCAAGGGTCGCCCGATGGTGAACCTGCTGCCGCTGGGGGACGAGGAACGCGTCACCAATGTGCTGCCCCTGCCCGAAGACGAGAACGAGTGGGACGCGCTCAACATCGTCTTCGCCACCGAACAGGGCATGGTGCGGCGCAATTCGATGGACGCTTTCACCAACGTTCCGTCGAACGGCAAGTATGCGATGGGCTTTGTCGAAGGCAGCGGAGACCGCCTGATCGGCGTGCGCCTGCTGAACGAGAGCCAGGAAGTGTTTATCGCCTCAGACGCAGGGAAAGCGATCCGCTTTGCCGCCACCGACGCGCGCGAGACCAAGAGCCGCACCGGCATCGGTGTGCGCGGCATGGCGTTGAAGGATGATGCCAAGGTCGTCTCTTTGGCCATTCTCGACGCGCTCGATGCCGATGCCGAAACGCGTGAGGCCTACCTACGCGCGGCGGCGTGGAAGAACAACGACCAGCAGCACACCCTGCCGCCGGACGTTGTGACGCAGATGGAAGAGGAAGAGGAGTTCATCCTCACCATCACCGCCAACGGATACGGCAAGATTTCCAGCGCCTACGAATACCGCACCATCGGGCGCGGCGGCATGGGCCTGACCAACATCGGCACCCCCAGCAACGAGGATCGCAACGGACCGGTGGTCGCCAGCTTCCCCGTGCGCCACGGCATGCAGCTTATGCTGGTGACCGACCAGGCCAAGCTGATCCGCCTGCCGATCCGTTTCCGCCACCTGATCGAAGGCGGCTTCGAGAACCACGAAGGTTTCTCCATCATCGGTCGCGGTTCGTCCGGCGTGCGGGTGTTCAATGTCTCCAAGGGCGAAAAGATCGTCGGCGCCGCGCGCATCGACGAGGAAGAAGCGCCCGAGAACGACGCCGAGGAAGCCGTGGTCGAGGAAATGGTCGAACGCCGCGGTGGCGGCGATGAGACCACGCCGCACACGACGCTGGACCGGGATGACAATATCGAGGGTGACGGGGAGGAGTGATGCGTCTTTCGCGCGTCACATTCCTTCAGCTTTTGGTTGCATGTGAGCTAAGTTTGTTGTTGGTCATCCTCGCAGATGAGGATATCAGATCAACCGATAACTTCTTGGTATTGCTGCCGCTATCACTCGTATGTGCAGCAGTGTTTGCCAGTCTTGCGAGGCTTGCCATTCGCTTCTTCGCAGGAATGAAGGGATAGCGGAACAAGGGGCGCGCGCCACTCAATCCTCCCGGCTATGCACCACCCGCAATTCGGGGTTCCGTTTCCGCATGGTCGTCACCACGCCCACGGTAATCAGGAACTGGCCGAGGTAGTAGATTGGCCACACGAGGTATCCCGGCACCGGGCTGCCCGATAGCGGGCCCATCTCGGCGAAAATCAGCAGGTCGGACACCATGAACAGCAGCGCGCCCGCAGCCACGCGCCAGCGCGGGAAGTCGCTCATCCACGCGCTCGCTGCCATCAGGCTTAGCGCCACGGCATAGACCGCTACCAGCCACGCGATGTCGCGGTCGTAGGGCAGGAAATAGCCGATCAGCGGCGGCAGGATCAGGATTGCGAGGAAGGCCCAGTTGTCCTTTCCGTGCAAGGGCCCGCGAGAGTGCTTCACGAACACCGACACCGCGATCATGTGAAACACGAAGAAAACCGCCGCGCCCACACGCAGGTCGAACTCTATCGCCATGTCCGCCAGCGCCGCCACGGCCATGGCCAGCGCCAGCCGGTGCGAATCCCCGCTCTGGTGCCGCAGCCAGGCATAAATCGCCAGGAACCCGACGCCGAAACCCTTCAGCGGGATCAGGTACAATTCGGGCAGGTCCGTCGCCTGCAGATAATAGAATAAGAGCGCTGCAACGACGCTGAGCAGCAGGAACGGACGCTTCTGGGCCAGGGCGCGATGAGGCATTGCCTCGGACTAGCGCGAGCTTCGCATTTGCGCCAGCGCGCGGAGCACCTTATCTGCGCCCCAATGACACATCAGGTTCACATTATCGGCGGCGGCCTCGCAGGCAGCGAGGCGGCGTGGCAGCTGGCCCGGCGCGGCGTGAAGGTGCGGCTGTCGGAAATGCGCGGCGGCGGCGGCAAAACCGATGCCCACCAGACCGACGGGCTGGCAGAGCTGGTCTGCTCCAACTCCTTCCGATCTGACGATGACGAGAAGAACGCCGTCGGCCTGCTGCATCACGAAATGCGGCGGCTCGATTCCATCATCATGGCCGCAGGCGAGATCGCGCGCGTGCCCGCCGGCAGCGCCATGGCGGTGGACCGCGACGTGTTCTCAGAAGAGGTACAGAAACGCCTTGAAGCACACCCGAACATCGAGATCGTGCGCGAGAAGGTGGACCAACTGCCCGGTGAAGGCCTGACCATCGTCGCCACCGGCCCGCTGACCGCGGCGAGCCTGGCGCAGTCCATCGTCAAGGCGACCGGCGAAGATCGCCTCGCCTTCTTCGATGCCATTGCGCCGATCGTCTATCGCGATTCCATCGACATGTCGAAAGCCTGGATCCAGTCGCGCTGGAACAAGACCACGGCCGCGAGCAACGAAGACGGCGACTACATCAACTGCCCGATGACGAAGGAGCAGTACGAGGCCTTCGTGCAGGGCCTGCTCGACGCCGAAAAGGGCGATTTCAAGGAGTGGGAAGCCGACACGCCCTATTTCGACGGCTGCATGCCGATCGAGGTGATGGCCGAGCGGGGGCTGGAAACGCTGCGCTACGGCCCGATGAAGGGTGTGGGGCTGGATAATCCGCACGACCGCACCGAGGAGCATCCGCAGGGCTGCTGGCCCTATGCCGTGGTGCAGCTGCGGCAGGATAACAAGCTGGGCACCCTGTGGAACATGGTCGGTTTCCAGACCAAGATGAAATACGGCGCGCAGGTAGAGCTGTTTCGCACCATTCCGGGGCTGGAGAATGCCGAATTCGCGCGCCTTGGCGGCATGCACCGCAACACCTTCATCAACTCGCCCGAACTGCTGGACCGCCAGCTGCGCCTGAAGAGCGCACCGCACATCCGCTTTGCCGGGCAGGTAACAGGGTGCGAGGGCTATGTCGAAAGCAGCGCCGTGGGCCTACTGGCAGGCATGATGGCGGCCAGCGAACTGGAGGGCGAAGCCTGGACGCCGCCCCCTGCCACCACCGCCATGGGCGCGCTGCTGAGCCACATTACCGGCGATGCCGATGCCAACCACTTCCAGCCGATGAACGTCAACTTCGGCCTGTTCCCACCGCTTCACGACGTGAAGAAGAAACAGCGCAAGGAAGCCTATACAAGCCGCGCCAAGGCCGATTTCGGGGAATGGCTGGCAGGGCTGGAGGCCGTTCCCGCCTGACAAGTTAGCAATCGCAAGCCGAACGCGAAGTCCTGCGCGGCGATGGCGCGCTGGTGGCGAAATCGGCCTGCGTCAGCTCGTTGTTGCCGTCCGCGTCCATCTCCGCGAAACGCGTGCTGGTAGTGATGGCCCATTCCTCGAACGTCAGCAGGTTGTTGCCGTCGGTATCCAGCCGCCGGAAGACATCGGTGCGGGTCGACAGCATCTCGTTGTGAGTGATCTTCAGGTCGCAGTTTCGATCGTAGAGGAAGAACCGGCGCTGCTCGCGCGTCAGTTCGCAGGCTTCGGGCGGTTCGGGGCCGGTCAGGTCGCCGACATCGGCGCTGGGCAGCGCATCCGGATCGACCGCCGCTTCGACAGCTTCCGGCTCGGGCGGGGGCGCGCCCTCTTCCACCTGCGCCCTGCCCTGCATCCGAAACAGGCCCAGGGCCACCAGCAGCAGGGCGCCGAACGCGCCGAGCATGACTCGGTTCATAGGTATTTCCCCTTGGATACGGGACCTTACGCTAACGCCCAAGAATGCCAAGACGCAAGGCCGTGGCCATGGCTCCCGGTCCATCGAGCAGTTCGCCGGCGCCGCGTCGCAGGGCGCGATGCGACAGGCCGTGCAGGATGGCGAGCGGGCGCAACGGACGCGGCAGCCGGGGGCGGTTCCAGGGCTGGGCCTGCGCAAGGTCGCGCACCAGGGCTGCTTCCGCCTCGCTCCCGAGGTTGAGCGCGAGGTCGGCCAGGGCATGTTCGTGCGCGACTTGCCCGGCTTGCCCGGCATTGCCGCTGTGGGCCGCGGCCAGCCCTTGCCAAAGCGCCACGCGGCCAGCGACAAACCCGTGCACGATGCCCTCGTCCAGATGGTCTGCCAGCAGCCCTTCCCAACCGTCCACCAGCGGCGCCAGCGTGTCCGTCGCCAAACGCCCTTTTCGCAGCAGCGCCAGCAGCGGTTCGCCCAGCGGCCAGTCCTGCGGATCCTGCGCCAGCCGCTCTCGCCACCACGCCAGCTTCATCTGCGCGATCACCGGTTCTCCATCCGTGCGAACAATGCCTGCCAACCGCGCGTCCAGCGCCAGCAGGGCCAGCGTATCTCCCCGCGCCGAAGGCGGGGCATAGGCCAACGCCAGGCGCTGGGCGAGCGGCAGGGTTTCGACGAGTTCGGCAGACATGCTGGCTGCCCCTTCACCCGATAAGAGCGGCGGAGTCAAAGCGCCTGTTCGCCCCCAGGGCAAACAGCTTGTTAACCCTGCATGGTTACATCCGTGAAACCACGCATCCTTAAAGAGCCCAAGGTTAGCTGGTTCCAATTTAGGTGTACCCAATGATCCGTAAGTTCATTCGCAACACGATGAGCAATCTTGCAGAGTGCCGCAGCGGCAACGCCACGCTGCTGGTCGCGCTGGGAATGCCGGTGCTGATTGGCGGTGCGGGCCTGGGGGTGGACGTTACCCAGTGGTACATGTGGAAGCGCGAATTGCAGTTCGCCGTCGACCAGGCGGCCGTTGCCGGCGCCTGGGCCGCTGCGGATACCGATACCGAAAGCACCTACGTCCTGCGCGCGCAGCAGGAATTTGCGGCCAACATCTCGATCACCGACGATTTCAACGCCGATCCGGTGGTGCAGCTGGCCGACTATGCGGGCGGCACGAACAACTCCGTCGCCGTGTCTGCCACGGCCACCAAGGAACTGCCCTTCACCAGCTTCCTGACCGGCGAAGCCTCGACCGTATACGCCTATGCCCAGGCCAGCTTCGAGGAAGGCGTGACCTTCACCAGCTGCCTGATCGCCATCGACGAAGACGACGAAGGCGCCGTGACCATCGGCGGTAGCGCCGTTCTGACCGCCAGCTGCGGCATGGCCGCGCTGTCGACCGACGACCTGTCGATCAAGGTGGACGGAAGCCCCGAAGTTGAAGCGGGCTGGATCCTTTCCGCCGGCGGCGTGGACGAATGGCTGAAAACCAACACCGACGACGTGATCATGGAATACATGAACGGCCTGTACGATCCGTTCTCCGAGCTTGAGCCGCCGAACCCGACGGAATCGCAGATTTCGCGCGAATACACCTGCTCTGCGGAAAGCGACACGACCTTCGCCGACGTCGATATCCGCACGATCACGCAATATTCCTATTGGCAAGGCCCCAACCGCAACAACCTGGAACCCTGGGTCAACCCCGACCCGCGCGCCAGCTCAGACGTCAGCAGCAGCGATAACGACATCATCGTGCCCAACGGTACAGTCGAAGGCACGGAAACGCAGCAGGAAACCGTATGGCGCGACTTGGGCGGTACCGGCCAGAACAAGAAGTGGGAACGCCGCGATTTCAATCGCACCACCACCTATTCCGACGTCACCGTCGTGGATGGTGCCCAGGCGGGTAACGTTCGCCCCGGCACCTACACCAACATTCATATCGCCTGTAACACCGCCTTCGCGCCCGGCGTCTACAACATCGATGGCGGCTCGCTGATTATCAACGGCCAGCACGAAGTGAGCGGCGCGGGCGTGATGTTCGTGCTGTACAATGGCGCCTCGATCCAGATCAACGGCGGCGCCGACATCAACCTGACCGCCATGACCGTGTCCGAACTGATGTCCGTCGGTGTTTCGGCCGCGGATGCCAACGACCTGGCCGGCATGCTGGTGTTCGAGGACCGCGATAGTCCCGGCGCTGGGAATAACGGTCAGAGCCTGAACGGCAATGCCAACACCGTGCTGAACGGGACCATGTATTTCCCCAACAGCGAAGTGTTCTTCGCCGGCACGGCGGGCGTGACCAGCCAGTGCCTGATGATCGCGGCCAACAACATCACCATCACGGGTACCACCGACATGCAGACCTTCTGCCCCGAGGCTTCGACCGAGGATACGACCGTGGTGAGTACGGAATCCAAGGTAAGGCTTGTAGCATGATGAACGCCCTCGCCCGACTTGCCCGCATCCGCCGCGACGACAGGGGCTCGATGGCGATCGAGACAGCGTTTGTCGCGCCAGTCCTGCTGATCCTGGCGCTGGGCGGGTTCGAAGTCAGCTCCATGGTCGCGCGGCAGACTGAACTGCAAAGCGCGGCTGCCGAAGCCGCCGCCGTGGTGCGTGCCGTGGCGCCGACCACATCGGCAGAGCGCACCACCGTGCGCGATATCCTGGCCACCAGCACCGGCCTGACGGCAGAGCAGATCACCGTGACCGAAGTCTATCGCTGCGGCACGGCCACGGCCTATGTCACCAATGCCGACAGCTGCGGCAGCGGCGTGGAATACAAGTTCATCCGTGTCGACCTGACGGACACCTATGCCCCCACCTGGACCAAGTGGGGCGTGGGTTCGGGCTTCACCTACAATGTCAGCCGCACGGTGCAGATCGGGTAACCAGCCATGACCATTCGTTCCTTCCTTCCCCGCATCCGGCGTGACGAAACCGGCGCTTCGGCCATCGAATTCGCGCTGCTGGGGCCCATCTTCCTGCTGCTGTTCATGGGCGTGCTGCAGGTGGGCATTGCCATGCAGAACTATAACGCGCTGCGCGGCCTTTCCGCCGATGTAGCGCGCTATGCCATGGTGCAGTACCAGACGGGCAACGAGGTTTCGAACTCGCAGATCGAAACCTGGGCGGAAAATGCCGCGCTGGGTGCGCCCTACCTGCTGGACCAGAACCGCGTGAACGCCGTTGTCACCACCGCCAGCACGCAGCGCGTGACCGGCGCGACCGAGCTGCAGCTGGTGATTTCCTACCAGCTCGACAGCTTCCTGGGCTTTGCGGGGATCGAATTCCCCTTCGTCACCTACACCCGCCCGATATTCCTGCTCGACGAGGCCTGAGCGCAAGCCCGCGTGGCGTGGCGTGCGTAAGCCCCTGCGCAAGAGCCTGAATTTCTTAACCTTGATCCTAAACGGTGAAATCACCGGTTGGGCGCTAGCATCACTGCCGTGAGCACACCTGTATCGCCTTCCCCTGCACGCTTTTCGGGCGTCCTGTCACGCCTGCTGCGCGACCGCGCGGACAACGTCGCAGCGATGATGGCGGCCGCGCTGTTCCCGCTGCTGGCGCTGGTGGGCGGCGGCGTGGACATGGGGCGCGGATACCTGGCGAAGGTGCAGTTGCAGCAGGCCTGCGATGCCGGCGTGCTGGCCGCGCGCCAGCGGCTGGGTGCGGCAGCCCCGGTGACGGGAGAAATTCCCGGCGATGTCGCCAGCGTGGGGCAGCGCTTCTTCAACATCAACTTTCGCGACGGAGTCTACGGCACCGATAACCGCAGCTTCCAGATGACGCTGGAGAACGACTACGCCATTTCGGGCGTTGCCACAGTGGATGTGCCTACCACGCTGATGCAGGTGTTCGGGCACGAGAACATGGACGTGGAAGTCGAATGCAGCGCCATCCTGAACTTCAGCAACCTCGACGTGATGATGGTGATCGATACCACCGGCTCGATGCGGCACCGCAATCCCGGTGACAGCCTTTCGCGCCTCGACACGCTGAAGCAGACGATCCGCGATTTCTATGCCCAGGTAGAGGCCGGCAAGGCGCCGGGCACGCAAATCCGCTATGGCTTCGTGCCCTATGCCACCAACGTGAACGTGGGCCACCTGCTGCAGGATGACTGGGTGGTGGATTCCTGGCATTACCAGGGGCGCGAGGATACCGGGCAGGTGCTGCCCAACACGGAACCGTCGCGCACCTATTACCGGGACTGGACCTATGCCTCGGGCACTCGCAGCACGTGGACCGAAGTGTCCACCTATGCCGCCACGTGGAACCCGCCGCCCAATCCCGACTCTTCGGGCTGGTGGAGCTGCAACGGCAGCCAGCCTCCCAACAGCTGGACTTACACCGACACCGAAACCGGTCCGATGACGGCGACCACCCAGGCCGATCCCGCTGCCGTGATCCAGACCACGCCGATGCAGCGCGTGCAGAACGGCACGCGCTACAGCACCTGGCGCAGCGGCAGCACCTGCCGCGTGATGGCCAGCACCGACACCAATTACGTGCAGAACTTCAAGAAGGTGGTGGAAATCCCCACCTTCGACCGCACGGTGTGGCTGTATGACGAGATTACGCGCGACGTCAGCAACTGGCGCAGCGAGACCGACGTCTGCATCGAGGAGCGCGACACCTACCAGATCGACGACTACGAAAATGTCGATTTCACCCGCGCGCTGGACCTCGACATCGACCTGGTGCCGACCTCGGGCAACCCTTCCACCCAGTGGCGTCCGCGCTATCCCCGGCATAGGCCCCGCGGACGAGGAAGTGATCGCCTTCGATGACGAGGCAGTGATGTTCGTGGAGATCAGCTACGACTACCAGCCGATCATCGGCACGCCCTACGGCTTCGGCTCGGGCGAGATCAGGGCCGTTGCCAGCTTCACCGTGCGCGCCGACCGCGACCTGACGCAGATCTACCAGCGCGACAGCGGCAATCCCGATCCCGTGGCAAGTTGCGACAGCTTCGCGGACATGTCCTACGCCGTATCGCGCTGACGCACGCCGCCCGGCGCGCGCCACCCGTCACAGCAGCCTGGCAACCCGGCCAGCGCCGGATCAGTCCGCGTAGGTGACCTTGCGCACGGCCTCGATCACCTTGGCCTTGTCGATCAGCGCCATCTTTTCCAGGTTCGCGGCATAGGGCAGTGGCACGTCTTCGTTGCACACGCGCAGCACCGGCGCGTCGAGATGGTCGAAGCCTTCCTCCATGCACACCGCCGTCACTTCGGAAGCGATCGAGCAGGTCGGCCAGCCTTCCTCGGCAATCACCAGGCGATTGGTCTTGGCCAGGCTTTCCAGGATGGTGGCCGTATCCAGCGGACGCAGCGTGCGCAGGTCGATGACTTCGGCATCGATGCCCTGCTCTGCCAGCTCTTCCGCCGCCTCCAGCGCCACGCCCACGGCGATGGAGTAGGACACGATGGTGACGTCAGCGCCTTCGCGCATGATGCGTGCCTTGCCGATCGGCAGCACGTGATCGTCCAGCTGGGCGACTTCGAAGCTCTGGCCGTAGACCAGCTCGTTCTCAAGGAAGACGACCGGGTCTTCGCTGCGGATGGCGGCCTTCAGCAGGCCCTTGGCATCCGATGCGTCGTAGGGCGCGATCACGATCAGGCCGGGCACGCTGGCGTACCACGGGCCGTAGTTCTGGCTGTGCTGCGCACCCACGCGGCTGGCCGCGCCGTTGGGGCCACGGAAGACCACCGGGCAGCGCATCTGGCCGCCCGACATATAGTTGGTTTTCGCCGCGGAATTGATGATGTGGTCAATCGCCTGCATGGCGAAGTTGAAGGTCATGAATTCCACGATCGGGCGCAGGCCGCCCATGGCGGCGCCGGTGCCGATGCCGGCAAAGCCGTATTCGGTGATCGGGGTGTCGATCACGCGCTTTGGCCCGAATTCATCGAGCAGGCCCTGGGTCACCTTGTAGGCACCCTGGTACTCGGCCACTTCCTCGCCCATCACGAACACGCGTTCGTCGAGGCGCATCTCCTCGGCCATGGCGTCGCGCAGCGCCTCGCGCACGGTCAGCTTCACCATATTGGTGCCTTCGGGCACCTCCGGATCGGATGCGCGTTCCTTGGCCGCGGGCTTGCCTGCAGCCTCGGCGATTTCCGGTGCCGACGGCGCCTCTGCAGCGCTTTCGGCAGGGGCTTCGTCGTTTTTTGCGGGCGCTTCGATGTCGGCGACGTCCTCGTCCTCGCCAGCGAGGATGGCGATGACGGTGCCGACTTTCACCTCTTCGGTACCTTCGGGCACCAGGATCTTGCCGACCGTGCCTTCATCGATCGATTCGAATTCCATCGTCGCCTTGTCGGTCTCGATCTCGGCCAGTACGTCGCCGGAGGAGACGGTGTCGCCTTCCTTCACCAGCCACCTGGCCAGCGTGCCTTCTTCCATGGTGGGCGAAAGCGCGGGCATCTTCAGTTCGATCGCCATGGCTCAGTACTCCTCCACCAGCACATCGGTGTAGAGTTCGCTGGCCTCCGGTTCGGGCGAGCTTTCGGCGAAGTCGGCGGCTTCGGCCACGGTGGCGCGGATGCCCTTGTCGATTTCCTTCAACTTGTCCTCTTCGATGCCCGCAGCGGCAAGGTCCTTCTTCACCCGCTCGATCGGGTCGTGGTGTTCGCGTTGCTCCTGCACTTCCTCACGCGTGCGGTATTTCGCCGGGTCGGACATGGAGTGACCGCGATAGCGGTAGGTGTTGCATTCCATCAGCACCGGACCGTTGCCCTCGCGCACGTGGGCAAAGGCGATTTCGGCAGCCTGGCGCACGGCCAGCACGTCCATGCCGTCCACGCCCATGCCGGGGATGCGGAACGCCGTGCCGCGGCGATAGAACTCGGTCTCCGCGCTGGAGCGCTTGACCGCCGTGCCCATCGCGTACTGGTTGTTCTCCACCACGAAGACGATCGGCAGGTTCCACAGCGCGGCCATGTTCATGGTTTCGTAGACCTGGCCCTGGTTCGCCGCGCCGTCGCCGAAATAGGCAAGGCACAGGCCGCCGTCCTCGTTGTACTTGTGGGCAAAAGCCAGCCCGCCGCCCAGCGCCACCTGCGCGCCGACGATGCCGTGGCCGCCGTAGAACTTGTGCTCGGTGCTGAACATGTGCATCGAGCCGCCCTTGCCCTTGGAGATACCCGCTGCGCGGCCCGTCAGTTCGGCCATGATGACTTTGGGATCGATACCATAGGCCAGCATGTGCCCATGGTCTCGATAGCCTGTGATCACGCTGTCCTTGTCATTGTCCAGCGCGCTTTGCAGGCCGATAGCGACCGCTTCCTGGCCGATGTAGAGGTGGCAGAAACCGCCGATCAGGCCAAGGCCGTAAAGCTGGCCGGCCTTCTCCTCGAACCGGCGAATCAGCAGCATCTGCTCGTAAAAGTGCATCAGTTGCTCTTCGCTGGCGTCGAAGCGGGTTTCCTTCTCCAGTGCCTCCTGCAGCGATCGCAGGGCGAAATTATCGTCGCTATCGGCAGGTTTGGGCGCAGGCGTGCTCTTGCCCTTGGTGCTTCTGGAGGTGGAGGCTTTGGCCAAGATGTCATCCCCTTCTTTGCGCCGCCAATCCGGCGCAGATCGTGATTCAACAGTGCCTATAATCGCGAGTGAGACGCACTGGCAACGCCGCACTTGGTCCATTTACCGATGTGGTGAAAAAGGATTGTCGGCGGTGCCAATCCGAAGCGTTCGATCAGTCGATCGGTTCCAGTTCGACGACGTAATCGTCAGGGTGGGCAACGTTCAGGTTACCGCGCACCAGTTCGTCGGCATAGTCGGGATCGACATTCTCGGGATCCAGCAGGGATACACGGTTTTCCAGTTCGGCCCGACGTTCCTGCAACTCGGCAATGCGCGCCTGGTGCTCTTCAAGGCGCGAGGCATGTTCGCCCCAGGCCAGGATTCCGGAGGGCCCGATAAGTGCAAGGCCACCGATCAGCATCAGCACCAGCAGCGCAATCGCGTTCACGATCCGCTCCTGGACGATGTTCTTGCGATGAGCCAGCGCGTTCATGGGAGACCTTGAATCACAAAGGTGGCGTGGATTCAAGCGCATTCCTTGCAGTGCTGCGGTTTGTTCGATGGGCTGTGTGATCCATGCCCTCGATTCGCGGTTGCGGTTTCGCATGAAAAAAGTTACATATGAAACCATGACTGACCTCTTCGAAAACCCCATCGGCCTTGACGGCTTTGAATTTGTGGAATTCTGTGCGCCGGAGAAAGGCGTGATCGAACCGGTGTTCAAGGCGATGGGCTTCCTGCACGTCGCCTCGCACCGCTCCAAGGACGTGCAGCTCTGGCGACAGGGCCAGATCAATCTGATCCTGAACTACGAACCGCGCAGCGCGGCCTGGTTCTTCGCGCGCGAACACGGCCCCTCCGCCTGCGGCATGGGCTTTCGCGTGGAGGACGCCGCCAAGGCCTATGACGAACTGCTGGCTCGCGGGGCAGAGCCGGTGCAGGTCGAAACCGGCCCGATGGAACTGCGCATCCCCGCCATCCGCGGGATTGGCGGCGCGATCATCTACCTGATCGACCGTTACGAGAACGAGAACGGCGAAGGCCTCTCCATCTACGATATCGACTTCGAATACCTGAACGGCGTCGAGAAGCATCCCGAAGGTGCCGGCTTCAACGTGATCGATCACCTGACCCACAATGTCTACGGCGGCCGCATGGCCTATTGGGCGGACTATTACGAAACGCTGTTCAACTTCCGCGAGATCCGCTTCTTCGACATCAAGGGCGAGTATACCGGCCTCACCTCCAAGGCGCTGACGGCGCCCGACGGCAAGATCCGTATTCCGCTCAACGAGGAAGGCGAAGGCGGCAAGGGCCAGATCGAGGAGTTCCTGCGCGAGTTCAACGGCGAAGGCATCCAGCATATCGCCCTCATCTGCGACGACCTCGTGGCGGCATGGGACAAGCTGAAGGATTTCGGCGTCCCCTTCATGACCGCCCCGCCCGCCACCTATTACGAAATGCTGGACGAACGCCTGCCCGGCCACGGCGAAGACGTGGAAGCGCTGAAGATGCGTGGCATCCTGCTCGACGGCACAACCGAGGGCGGCTCCCCCCGCCTGCTGCTGCAGATCTTTGCCGAGGCGCAGGTCGGCCCGGTGTTCTTCGAATTCATCCAGCGCAAGGGTGACGAGGGTTTTGGCGAAGGCAATTTCAAGGCACTGTTCGAAAGCATGGAGCGCGACCAGATTCGCCGCGGCGTGCTGGACGCCTCCGACGCCAAGACGGTGGACGCCTGACGCCATCCAACCGGGGAATACCCTTGCGGCGTGCGTTCACCGCGCCGCAAGCCCCTTGCGCGATACACTCTTCCACGTCATCACGCTGCCTGACGAGAGGAGTTTCCTGACACCATGACCGCGTTCCGCGCCCCGAATTTGACCCTGGCCCTTGCCGTTGCAGGCCTTCCGCTGGCCCTGACCGCCACCCCTGCCGCTGCGCAGGTGGACGATGCCATCGTGCTCAATATCCTGCGCAACTGTGCGCAGATCGACGATCCGACGGCCCGCCTTGCCTGTTACGACAACAATATCCGGTCTGCCGGTGGCCAGCCGCGCAATTCGGTTCCAGGCGAAATGGCGGTGCCGCGTGGCGGCAGCGGCGCGCCGCTGGATTCCGGTGGCCCTTCGGGCTTCGGGCGCGAAGACATCCGCTCACCCGAACGTTTCAACTCGACCCCGGCTGGCGAACTCGACGAACTGCGCGCGCGGGTCAGCGCAGTGACCCAGCGCCAGCCCGGCATCTACCTCATCACGCTGGAAGACGGCGCGCAGTGGATCTTCACCGAAAGCGTGCCCTTCTCCTACCGTCCCCCGCGTGAGGGTGACCGGGTGGAGATCGATCGGGCTTCGCTCGGCAGCTTCCTGATGACCTTCGATCGCCAGGCCTCGGTCCGCGTCGAGCGCGTACGCTAACCCGCCACCAGTCCGGGACAGGCCGGACGGCGGTCAGGCCAGGTCCTGGCCCAGTTCGTCGAAAGTACGCTCGCGCTCCAGCTGGACCACGGCGTTGCGGCGCACCTTTTCGAAGGTGGCGGCGAATTTCTCCCGTTCCGGCACCGAAAGCGGGGCCATCAGGAAGGCGCCGCGTTGGCGACTGGCTTCCTGGATGATCTCGAACAAACGCTTGCCTTCCGGCGTGGGCGTGAAGCGTCCGTGGCGTCGTCCGGGCTTGCCGGTGCGCTCCACCAGCCCGCGTTCCACAAGCGCGCTGACAGTGCGCCCGGCCTGGCTGTGATCGCGGTCCAGCCGGGAGACCAGCGTGTTCCAGTCGATCGGCGCATCAAGAGCGATCTCGTTGAGCACCCAGCTTTCGAAATTCGATAGGTTCGTCAGCCGCTTGAAAGTCAAAGCTCCACTTCGACTGAAGTAGGCGGAGAGAGTCATCAGCGGCGAAATGATCCGCCCCCGTTCGATCACGATGGGATGGCCCGAGTCGGGCGAGTATTCCGGATCGATGGTGAACGGATTGAGCGATTTGACATCGGTGTGGCTCAGCGCGCGTTCCTGCTCATACAGCATCACTGCACGCCGCAGCAGCTTCTCGATGACGGAGAAGAAAGCCGCCAGCTCCTCGTCCCCGATATCGAAAGTCAGTTCGCGGTTGCGCAATTCTGCCAGGCGCAGCAAGCGGTCTGCCAGCGTCGCGCCCTTACGAGTAAGGCTGACGGGCGCGCGAATCTGCTCGCGCTCCACCATTTTCAACTCAAGCAGCCGCTTGACCGAACGGCTGACTTGCGCCTTGTCGACGCCGACCGAGCCAGAAATATCGGCAGGCACCAGCGCGCCCTGGCTGCGCAGCAGGAACAGGATGCGACGGTCCAGCTCCACAAGGTCGATTTCGCGCGCATAGGACAGTTCGGCGCTCTCGCGCACCTTGTAGAGCAGTTGCCACAGCTCTTGCTGGATAACCGATGTGGTGCCCAGTTCGCCGGCGCGGTGTGTCTCCGCCTCGGGCGCCAGGCCATTGAGGATGATCGACAGGCGCGTATCGAATTCCGGCGGCACGGCGTTACCGCGGCCGGAAATGCCATCCCCCGCACGGGCACCGTGGGCAAAGGCTTCTACAATGCGCAGCGCTTCGTCGGCCATGGGGCCCAGCAGCTTGCTCAATTCCGCGCAGGCGGCGGGATCTTCCTGGGCTTGCGAGCCATCGGCATAGACGGCTCTTGCACGCGCAATCAGCATGCTGCGCCACGCCGGCACGACGTCGCCCCTCACCTCTGTCCGTTTCCCGTCGCGGGCTTTGCTCATTGCTTTTGCGCTCTCCCTTTAAGCGGGGGCATAATTTACTTTGTCCGACTTGGATAGCGAAGCTGCAGCCCGGCGCAAGATTCCTCCACAATTGGCGTGATTCTCCGCGGAATCCGGGCGTTCGGACTCGATCAACGAAATTTACAGGCGATGAATTTGCAAGGCGATGCAGCGAGGCAACACTTTATTGCGCTTGAGACGAGAATCGCGGTAAAATCTCTCTTATGCCATTGGAATACAGGCGTAATTAAATTTCACGAACATGAAGAAAATGGCATTGGACGTGCAAATCGGGTGGTCTTTTGCCGGGCGACAGAGGTCCCTTCCACATGCCCTGCGATTCCTCGACTAGACACTATCAACAAGCCGGAATATGGCAGGAATTCGGTGAAGACCGGTCGATTCAAGACCTGTCTACCGGGGGAGGAAACGAATGCATACAGCGCCTTTCAGCGCCATGACGGGACGACTGTCTCCGGCATCCGTGCACGCGGCTTCCGCACCCGTTTCATTCCATCAAACACGTGAATCCCGCGAAATCGCGTCGGCAACCAGAGTGCTTGTCGGCGATGCAACGGGCAATCTTTCGTGGGACGATGCAAACTGGCGGGACCGCGCGTTGCGGGGCCGCTTTCACTGTGAAGGGAGCACAAAGTGAAGACCTTTAACCAAAAGCAGCTGTTCAAGGCTGCCCTGCTGGCAGGTGGTGCCAGCACCATGCTCATGGCCGCCCCGGCCATGGCGCAGGACGAGGACGAGGACCAGCCGCGCGAACGTATCGTGGTGACGGGTTCGCGTATCGCAACCCAGGATTTCAACTCCACCAGCCCGATGGTTACCGTCGATTCCGGCCTGCTCGAGCAGTCCTCGACCGCCGCTATCGAAGCCAACCTCAACCGCCTGCCGCAGTTCGTGCCGGCGCAGACCCCGACCGCGGGCGGCGACATCCAGCCGACTGCAACCAATACGCCGGGTGCTGCTACCGTGTCGCTGCGCGGTGTGGGTACCAACCGTAACCTCGTGCTGATCGACGGTCGTCGCGGTACGCCGGGCAACGCTTCGGGCGTGGTCGATATCTCGACCATCCCTGCCGCCGCCATCGAGCGTGTCGAGGTGATCTCGGGCGGTGCATCGGCAACCTACGGTGCCGACGCCGTGGCCGGTGTTACCAACTTCATCCTGAAGAAGGACTTCGAAGGTCTCGAACTGGACGCCCAGTTCGGTATCACCCAGGAAGGTGACAACTTCGAATACCAGCTGTCGGGCATCATGGGTTCCGACTTCGCCGACGGTCGCGGCAACGTGTCGATCGCCATGTCGATCAATACCCGTGAAGCCAACTTCCAGCGCGATCGCGACTGGTATCGCGACCTGTGGAGCGACCCGACCATCGGCGGTACGCAGTTCTTCATCGAACAGCCGGGCATCAACTTTGGCTTCGGCAACCTGCCGAACTACGGTGCGGTGTTCCCGGGTGCTCCGGACGGCACGCAGTACATCGATGTTCCGATCGATCCCGATGATCCGGATTCGTTCCTGACCCGCGTGCTCGCCAACCCCGGCGCGCTTGGCCAGACCGTCTTCACCCAGGCCGATGGCACTGCCTTCACCACCAACTTCGGTGGCTTCGGCAACAGTGCCTTCAACTTGCCGGATGATGGTCTGCCGTACCTGCGCGCCTCGAACGGCACGATCTCGCAGAACAACACCGACCTCTACCTGATCCTGCCGCTGACGCGTTACAACTTCTTCGCCCGCGGCAACTACGAGATCAACGACTGGGTCGGGGTGTTTGCCCAGGGCCTGTTCAGCCACGTGGAGACCTTCACGCGTAACGAGCCGGGCCCGATCTTCGCCGGTTGGGGTGTAAACGTTGACCGCACCGGCATCGATGACGATCAGTTGCCGTCGGATCTGGTGACGCTGCTCGACAGCCGTGTTCGCCTCGCCGGACCGGGTGATCCGGGGTACATTACCCCGATCTACAACACCCCCGGCGATCCGACTTCGGGTCTTGACCTCACGGTTCAGCAACCGCTGCAGCCTGTTGTCTCGGCGGCTAACGACCCGTTCACGATCCAGGCCCTGCTGCCCGAAAATCGTGAAACGACCACCGACGTGACGACGTACAACATGACGGCGGGCCTCGAAGGTTTCGTCCCCGGCACCAGCTTTGCTTGGGAAGCCTTCGTCAGCCACGGCATCTCGTCGACTTACGCGAAGCAGACGGGCGTCTACTCGCTGAGCCGCATGCGCACCGTTCTCAACTCCGGCAACTTCGGCCAGGGCTTCGAACAGACGGGTAACCCTTCACAAGGTGGCTTCGGCGCCTCGACCGGTACCTGTACTTCGGGCCTGAACTTCTACCAGCCGCCTGCCGGCGGCTTCTCGGAAGACTGCCTCGAAGCCGTGCGTGCCGACCTGAAGAACCGCGGCGAAGTGACTCAGACGATTGCCGAAGCCAACATCTCGGGTGGTCTGGTTGACCTTCCCGCAGGTGAACTGGGCATCGCGCTGGGTGCCAGCTATCGCGAAGTGCAGTACAGCTTCGACAACGATACGCTGACCACGCAGGGCCGTTCGTTCAACGACCAGGCGCTGGGCATCTATCCCAGCGGCAACGTCGATGCATCGTTCGACGTGCATGAAGTATACGGCGAAATGCTGGTCCCGATCCTGGCGGATCTGCCCGGCATTGCGTCGTTCAGCCTGGAGCTTGGCGGTCGTATCTCCGACTACTCGACCACGGGTACCAGCTACACCTACAAGATCTTGGGTGACTGGGAAGTGACCGACTGGCTCCGCGTCCGCGGTGGTTACAACCGCGCGGAACGTGCTCCGAACATCGGCGAGCTGTTCCTGGCCGCACAGCAGACCTTTGGTGTGAACACCGCGGGTGACCCCTGTGCGATCAACAACCCGCTGTCGTTCTCTGCCAACCCGGCCAACCCGAACGGCGCGCAGGTTGAGGCAGTCTGCCGTGCCCTGATGGACCAGACCGGCGACCTGACTGCAGATGACTTCTTCTATCTGCAGGATAGCAGCGGCACCTACGTCAACGGCGCCAACAACCCCAGCACCTTCGGCTTCGCCTTCCCGACGACGGTTGGTAACCCCAACCTGACCCCGGAAACGGCCGACACCTGGACTGCCGGTGTGGTTATCACCTCGCCGTTCACCAGCGCGCTGTTCAACCGCTTCCGCCTGTCGGTGGACTGGTTCGACATCTCGGTGGAGAATGCCATCGGTGAACAGACCGTGGCCGTGGCACTGCAGCAGTGCTTCGACCCGGCCCTGAACCCGGCATTCGCCAGCGGCAGCGCCGTCGACGTGGCCAACTCGCAGTTCTGCCAGCTGGTTCCGCGCAATACGCAGAACGGTGGTCTGGGCAACGTCAGCCGCACCTACGTCAACAACGGTGCATTCAGCGTGCAGGGCATCGACGCCCAGCTCGACTGGGGCTTCGACGTGGGTCCGGGTTCGCTGAACCTGAACGTGCTGGCCAACTACCTGATCCACTTCGAGTCGACTTCTCTCGCCGGCATCGTTCCGGTCGTGGATTACGTTGGCACGCAGGGTACGGGTGAAAACGGCCTGAACACGGGTGTGTACGAATATCGTATCCTCACCACCGTGGGCTACAACTGGGGTCCGGCCTACGTCGGTATCCAGTGGCAGCACCTGCCGTCGATCGAAGACGCTTCGGAAGCACAGTTCGGTCCGAACTCGACCACTGGCTACCCGAGCTACAACATGTTCGACCTGAATGGCTCCTATGCCATCACGGACGATATCAACCTGCGGTTCGGTATCCAGAACCTGTTCAACAAGCGTCCGCCGCTGGGTGGCCGCGACACGGCGCTGGATGGCACGGGTGCGACCCTGCCGGGTGGTTCGTACAACGCCACGTTCTACGACACCAACGGCCGTCGCTTCTACTTCGGTGCGAACCTGCGGTTCTGATCGAAGTCGACAGCCAAACAAGAACGGGGCCTCTCCTTCGGGAGGGGCCCCTTTCTTTTTGC
This sequence comes from uncultured Erythrobacter sp., assembly GCA_913055155.1. Lineage (GTDB taxonomy): Bacteria > Pseudomonadota > Alphaproteobacteria > Sphingomonadales > Sphingomonadaceae > Alteraurantiacibacter. Next base: position 23,855 of record CAJXJR010000013.1, read on the forward strand.
CCGCCCCTGCGGCATCCCACGGCAAAGGGAGAGAACGATGACGCGCTTTGTACGATTCCACCAAACCGGCGGCCCCGAGGTCCTGCAGATCGAGACCGGCGATATCGGCGAACCGGGCCCTGGCGAGGTTCGCATCAATGTGAGCGCCGTCGGCCTGAACCGCGCGGAAGCCATGTATCGAGCCGGTCGCTACCCGGTTGAACCGCAATTGCCCAGCCGGATCGGCTATGAAGGCGTCGGCACCATCACCGCGCTGGGCGCCGGCGTCGAAAACCATGCAGTCGGTGACCGCGTGTGCGTGCTGCCGATGATCAGCCAGGGCGACTATGGCATCTGGGCAGAGGAGGCGATCGTTCCCGCGCGCATCCTGCTGCCCGCACCCGAAAGCCTGTCGGACGAGCAGGCCGCTGCCATCTGGATGCAGTACATCACCGCCTTTGCCATCATCGAGGTGGCCGACGTGGGCATCGGTGACGGCGTTATCATTCCGGCTGCATCGTCCAGCGTGGGACTTGCCGCCGTCCAGCTGGCCAACTGGGCTGGCGCCGTCTCGATCGCCGCCACCCGCACGTCCGACAAGGCCGTAGCACTCAGGCAACACGGCGCCGACCATGTCATCGCCACACAGGAAGAAGACCTCGTCGACCGCGTGATGGCAATTACCGGCGGCCACGGCGCGCGCTGCGCCTTCGACCCCGTCGGCGGGCCTTATGTCGACACGCTGGCGCAGGCGCTGGCGGAGCGCGGCATCCTGTTCGTCTACGGCGGGCTCAGCGGAGAGCCCACGCCCTATCCCCACTGGCCGATGGCCTTCAAGGGCGCCAGCATGCGCGGATGGGTGGCGAGCGAGATATGGAACCACCCGCATCGCTTTGCAGCAGCGCAGCGCAAGATCCTGGCCGGGCTGGAAGGCGGGCAGCTGACGCCGGTGATCGCAAAGACATTCGAGGGACTGGATTCGCTGGTGGAGGCGAACGCCTATCTCGAATCGAACCAGCAGGTCGGCAAGGTGGTGGTGCGGTTCTAGCGGGTTCTAGCGGCAGGTGGTGCGCCCGACAGGATTACTCGGCGGCTCCGCCGCCTCGTTGTCTCCAGCCCTCCGGCTTCCGACTCCGAACAAGGTCCGAACCTGATGGGGGCAAACCAAAGGGCAGCACCCTTGCAGGATGCTGCCCTTTGGTGCGCCCGACAGGATTCGAACCTGTGGCCCCCGGATTAGGAATCCGATGCTCTATCCGACTGAGCTACGGGCGCCCGGAAACTCCCCTAATCGGGCTCTGCGTCCGTGGCAATCAGTTCACGTCTTCAGGTGGTGCAACCGGCAGCGGCAGGGGGGCGACGGGCACGCCTTCGTCCAGCAATTCCCTGGCTTGCTCAAGGGTTGCCTCGCCATGAATGGCGGCATGGTCGCGCTCGCCATAATGCATGGCGCGCGATTGCTCGACGAAATCCTTGCCTACCCAGGTGCTGTTCTCCAGCGCCTTTGCCTGGGCTTCGGCGAGCTTGCTGATCGCTTCAGCCACTTCAGGCGTCATCGGGGTATTCGACAGCCCCTTGCCCTTGTCGGGCGCGGCAAACGCAGCCTGCTGGTTGCCCTTCTTGCCCACGGCAGGCGCCATCGGAGCCTTGTCCACCGCCAGCGAACCGCAGGTCGGGCAGGAGACAAGCCCCTGCTCCTGCTGCGAAGCAAAGTCTTCGGAAGATCCGAACCAGCCTTCGAACCGATGGCCGTTGTCACAGGAAAGGTCGTAAACGATCATGGCTCGCGTGATGTAGGTATAACGCGCTTGTTGGCAAGGCTGGGCAGCTGTTTGCGCACTTCGGCAATCCGGCCAGGGTCGATATCGCACAGCGCCAGGCCGGCCTTGTCGCCGCCCATGTCGAGCAGGACTTCGCCCCATGGATCCACCACCAGCGAGTGGCCGTAGGTGGAGCGCCCGTCTGCGTGCTCGCCCACTTGCGCAGGGGCAATCACAAAGGCGCTGGCTTCAACCGCGCGGGCGCGTTGCAGCAGGTGCCAGTGCGCCTTGCCGGTGGGTACGGTGAAGGCGGCGGGAATTGCCACGGCATCACAGGCGCGGCGGCCAAGTTCCTCGAACAAGGCGGGAAAACGGATGTCGTAGCAGATCGTCAGGCCAAGGCGTCCCAGCGGCGTATCCTCTACTGTCACCACCTGTTCGCCTGGCGCGTAGGCGGCGGATTCGCGCCAGCTTTCGCCGGTGTCCAGTTCGACATCGAACATGTGGATCTTGTCATAGCGCGCGGCGACCTGGCCTTGCGCATCGAACAGCACCGTTCGATTTGCCCAGCGCCCGTCCTCCAATGCAACGGGTATGCCCAGCGCAATCCAGATGCCGGCGTCACCTGCTGCGCGCGCCACGCGTTCCACCACCGGGCTTTCGCTTTCCGGAACGATATGCTCGGCGGCCCGCTTGCGGTTGCGGTCCAGCAGGCCGGCCATTTCGGGGGTGAAGAGCATGCTCGCTCCCTCCCCCGCCGCCAGCGCCGCAGCATCGGCGATCGACGCGGCATTGGCCAGCGGGTCCGTGCCCGAGGTCATTTGCAGGAGAGCGATCTTCGGCATCGTTACGCCCCCTCAGAGGCCGAGCAGCGGGTCCAGCTTGCCCGCCCGATCGAGCGCATGCAGTTCGTCCGAGCCGCCGATGGCTTGGTCGTCGATGAAGATCTGCGGCACCGTCATCGCGTCGGGCTTGCGCGCCAGCATTTCCTCCCGCTTGGGGCCACCCAGCGTGATATCGAATTCCTCGTAGTCCACGCCCTTGCCATCCAGCAGGCGCTTGGCCCGGTGGCAGTAACCGCAATACATCTTGGTGTAGATTTCGACCTTGGGCTTGCTCACGTAAGTCCCCTGAGAGTGCTGGATTGGCAGTTCTTGAAAGCGCAATTGCGCTCCCTATCTGAAACTCGCGGATGCCGAAAGCGGGTCCGCACACATGTCAAATTGCTCAAAAGAGGATTTGTTGCAAATGAACCGTATGGATTTCACTCCCTATCGCCGCTCCACCGTCGGCTTTGACCGCCTGTTCGACCTGCTGGAGAACAACGCCCGCAACAGCGGCGACAACTATCCCCCCTTCAATATCGAGCGGCGCGATGAAGATGCCTATCGCATCACCATTGCCGTGGCCGGGTTCAAGCCCGAAGACCTCGATATTACCGCACAGCAGAACCTGCTGACCGTGCAGGGCCGCAAGCGCGAGGAAGCCGCCGAGGGCGAAATGCTGCATGTCGGCATCGCCAACCGCGGTTTCGAACGCCGCTTCGAACTGGCCGATTATGTCCGCGTGCAGGACGCCGACCTGGCAGACGGCCTGCTGGTGATCGACCTGGTGCGCGAAGTGCCCGAAGCCATGAAGCCGAAGAAGATCGCCATCGGCGGCAATTCGCTGAAGGTGGTCGAGAACAAGGACAAGGGTAACGACGAGGCCGACGCGGCCTGATCTGCTTAACCACATTTCCTAGGCAATGAAACGTTGGGGGCGGGGCCCGCTAAAGCCCCGCCCCCTCGACGCATCTGCGCCGACTCACTCGCGAAAATGGCTGTCCGGGTCGCAAGAGACAGCCGCCTTCGATGAGCAAGACTGTTCCGACTGTGCAGCAGGCATCTCATGCCCGACCGCGCGGCCGGTTAAAGCCCATGGGCCGAAAATTCCGGAAGCGTGTGCCTGCACTCCCCAGCGGCCCACACAACCTTTACCCTTACTTGTACGATTACGCCTACAGGCCCTTCCGATGCAAGATTATTTTCACTCCAGTCAACATCGCGCAATAACCATATCTGGCAGCGCTGCGTTAGCTATACCAGGCGCGACTGGGCCAGGGCGGCAGCGATGAAACCCTTGAACAGGGGATGCGGATCGAACGGGCGGCTCTTCAATTCGGGGTGGAATTGCACGCCGACGAACCAGGGATGGTCCGGTCGCTCGACAATTTCGGGCAGCAACCCGTCGGGAGACATCCCGGAAAAGATCAGGCCACCCTCCTCCAGCGCCTCCATGTAGGCCGAGTTAACTTCGTAGCGGTGGCGATGGCGTTCGGAAATCGATGTCGCACCGCCATAGATGCCCGAGACGTGGCTGTTCGGGGAAAGCTTGGCCTCGTAGGCGCCAAGGCGCATGGTGCCGCCAAGGTCGGTATTGGCAGACCGCTTCTGCAGGCCTTCCTTGCTCATCCATTCGGTGATGATGCCCACCACCGGTTCCGGCGTTTCGCCGAATTCGGTGGAGCTTGCCTCGGCAATTCCGGCCGTGTTGCGCGCGCCCTCAATGCAGGCCATCTGCATGCCCAGGCAAATGCCGAAGAACGGCACCTTGCGCTCGCGCGCGAAGCGGACTGAGGCGATCTTGCCTTCGGACCCACGCTCGCCAAAGCCGCCGGGCACCAGAATGCCGTGCAATGGCTCCAGCTCGGCCGTGATTTCGCTGTCGTCCTTTTCGAACAGCTCGGCATCGATCCAGCGGATGTTGACCTTGGTGCGGTTGGCCATGCCGCCATGCACCAGCGCTTCGTTCAGCGACTTGTAGGCATCGGGCAGGCCGACATACTTGCCCACCACGCCGATGGTAACTTCACCCTCGGGATTCTCGTAACGGTCGACAACGTCCACCCAGCGCGCCAGGTCCGGCGGGTTGGACGTGCCGAGCATGCCGAAGTGGCGCAGTACTTCGCTGTCCAGCCCTTCGCCATGGTACTGTTGCGGCACGGCATAGATGCTGCTGGCATCCAGTGCCGGGATCACCGATTCCTTGCGCACGTTGCAGAAGTTGGCGATCTTCTGCCGCTCGCCATCGGGCAGCGGATGCTCGCAGCGGCACAGCAGCACGTCGGGCTTGATGCCCAGCGAAGCCAGTTCTCGCACGGAATGCTGCGTGGGCTTGGTCTTCAGCTCACCCGCAGCCGCGATGTAGGGCACCAGCGTGACGTGGACGGAGACGGTCTGATCCGGCTCCAGCTCGTTGCGCAGCTGGCGGATCGCCTCCATGAACGGCAGGCTCTCGATGTCGCCCACCGTGCCGCCGATCTCGCACAGGATGAAATCGTGGTCGCCCTGGTCGGCCAGCGCAAACTGCTTGATCGCGTCGGTCACATGCGGGATCACCTGCACGGTGGCGCCCAGGTAATCGCCGCGACGTTCCTTGGCGATGATGTCGCGATAGACGCGGCCGGAGGTGATGTTGTCGTTCTGGTGCGCCGAAACGCCCGTGAACCGCTCGTAATGCCCCAGGTCCAGATCGGTCTCGGCACCATCGTCGGTGACGTAGACCTCACCGTGCTGGTAGGGGCTCATCGTCCCCGGATCGACGTTGAGATAGGGGTCGAACTTGCGGATGCGTACCTTGTACCCACGCGCCTGAAGGAGGGCTGCCAGAGAGGCTGCCATGAGACCTTTGCCGAGCGAGGAGACCACGCCGCCGGTGATGAAAATGTACCGCGCCATGGGAGTCGGGCCTTAAGCTCACACCGGGATTCGGCGCAAGCACTTTGGCGCCGCTTTTCACAAATACGGGCAAATTGCCCGCAGAAAAATCCTACTGGTCGAGATCGGCCAGCGGATCTTCGGCAGGCGCTTCCTGCGCAGGGGCACTTTCGTCACCCGCAGCGGTCGTTTCGGTGCCGGGCGTGGTGGTCGAACGATCCAGCGTCTCGTCGAACTCACGCTGGCCGGAGACGTCCACCGCCAGCGCCGCGAGCACGATCGACAGACCGACGAACAGCACCGCCGACCACTTGGTGGCCCGCGTCAGGAAATCCGCTGCACCGCGTGCCGACATCAGGCCACCCGGGCTGCCGCCGCCGCCGATGCCAAGGCCGCCACCTTCGGAGCGCTGCATGAGCACGAGGATCACGAGAGTGGCAGCGACAATCGCCTGGAGCACGGTGAAGAAGATGAACATGACGGGTGGACGCTATTCTTGTCTGGATCTGTGGTGGAGGCCCACATAGGCGCCTTGCCCCGCCCCCACAAGGGCACAAGCCAAGGCACCGGGATTGCGGATCAGGACTTCTCGTCCTGCGCCTCGGCAGCGGCGACGATGATGCCGAGGAAGCTTTCGGCCGTCAGGCTGGCCCCGCCGACCAGGGCACCGCCCACTTCGTCGGCAGCCAGCAGCTCGGCAGCGTTGTCGGGCTTCACGGAACCGCCGTAGAGGATGCGGATGCCTTGGCCCTCTTCCCCGTAGATGGATACCAGCTTGGCGCGGATGTGGCGGTGCATCGCACCGATATCGTCCACGGTCGGCGTGCGACCGGTGCCGATGGCCCATACGGGTTCGTAAGCCACGGTGACCTTTTCGGCCACGCCTTCGCCCGTGGGCAGCGAACCGGTCAGCTGGCGACCCACGACCGCTTCGGCCTTGCCCGAATCGCGCTCTTCCTCGGTCTCGCCAACGCAGACGATCACGTTCATGCCGGCAGCGATGGCCGCAGTGGCCTTTTCCTGGACCAGCGCATTGCTTTCCTTGTGGTCGGCGCGGCGTTCCGAATGCCCGACAATGGTAAAGCCGGCACCGGCATCCTTCGCCATGGCAGCCGAGATATCGCCGGTGTGCGCACCGCCTTCGGCCGCGTGCACATCCTGCGCACCGATGCCGATCAGGTTGGCTTCCTTGCGGGTGGCGTGAATCAGCGTGAACGGCGGCGCCAGCGCCACTTCCACCTTCAACAAGCGCTCTGCCGCGCGATCAATCGCGCGCGCTTCGGCCAGCATGGCCCGGGTGCCGTGCATTTTCCAGTTGCCGACAATGTAGGGTCGCGTGGTCATTTTCTCTTGGTTTTTCCGTGATTTTAAAAGCATGCGTCAGGCAGGAAATGCCCAGTACGCGTGGATATATAGCTGCCCGCTAGTCTGCCGTCACCAGCTTGTCAAAGCCGGTTTTCCACTTTGCGGGAAAGGCGTGTCTTCCTGTTGCGGGAGTGTATCAGGCCGGATAAAGCGACCGCGAAGCAAGGCGCGGCCAATCCCCTCGCCAGCCACACAGCACAGAAAACGACCAATCGATGATCACCTTCTTTCGCAGTTTCTTCCAGTCCAAGCTGGGCATCGCCGTCACGCTGGCTTTCCTCGGCCTGATTGCAGTGGCATTTGCCAGTTCGGACGTGGCCAACACTGGCATGTTCGGCGGCGTGACCGGGGGTGACCGGATGGCAGTGATTGGCGACCGGCGCATTTCCACTGCCGACCTGCAGACCAACGTCAACAACGCCCTGCAGCAGGCGCGCGAGAGCGACCCGACGCTGACGATGGAGGAGTTCATCGCCGCCGGCGGGCTGGACGACGTGCTGGAACAGATGATCAGCCGATCGGCCATTTCCGAATTCGGCCACGAGATCGGCCTGCGCGCAGGTGACCGTCTGGTCGACAGCGAGATCGTGAACATTCCCGCCTTCCAGGGGCTGGACGGCAATTTCAGTGCCGAGGCATTTCGCCAGGCCCTGCGCCAACGCAGCCTGAGCGAGGCCACCGTGCGCGACGACCTGGCCCAGGGCCTTTTCGCCCGCCAGCTGGTGCTGCCGCTGGGCTATGGCGCGCGCCTGCCCGACAGCCTTGTCCGCCGCTATTCGCAGCTGATTACCGACACGCGCCTGGGCACGGCTGCCCCCATTCCGGCTGCTCTCTTCGCCCCTGAAGACGATCCCACAGACGAGCAGCTGCAGAGCTATTACAACGCCAACCGCGCCGACTATATCGAGCCGGAACGCCGCGTGCTGCGCTATGTGCCGTTCGACATCAATGCCGTTGGCGACCTGCCGCCGATCACCGATGCCCAGGTTGCCGCCCGCTACGAAGAGGAAGCGGCGAACTTCGCCCCTACCGAACAGCGCAGCTTCACCCAGTTGGTGCTGCCGACGGAAGCTGCCGCGCAGGCAGTGATCGACGAGGTCGAAGGTGGCATGTCGCTGGAAACCTCCGCCCAGGCAAAGGGCCTCAGCACCTCCACCCTCTCGCAGATCGAACGGGCAGACCTTGCCGAACAGGCCTCTCCGCCCGTGGCTGCCGCCGGCTTCGATGCCGACGAGGGCGCGCTGGTGGGGCCGGTGCGCGGAGACCTTGGCTGGTATGTGCTGCGCGTGGACGACGTTACCCAGATCAGCGGCCAGACCCTGGCGCAGGCGACCCCGGAAATTCGCGAGGAGTTGCAGCAGGAACAGCGCCAGCAGGCGCTCAACGACCTGACCGCTCGGCTGGAAGACGATTTCGCCGACGGTCGCAGCCTCACCGAAGCGGCAGACGAACTGGGAATCGAGATCGTCACCACCCCGCGCATCACCTCCGACGGGCGCATCTACGGCACCCAGCAGAGCGCGCCGCCTGCCCTTGCCCGCGTGATCGACTATGCTTTCGAAATGCAGGAAGGCGCCGATCCGCAGCTGGTGGAAATTGTGCCGGGTGAGCAGTTCCTGTTGTTCGACGTGAGCGAAATCGTGCCCAGCGCCGCCGCGCCGCTGGACGAGATCCGCGATCAGGTCGTGCTGGCCTGGCGCCGCGACCAGGGCATGATTGCTGCAAGAGATGCCGCTGCGCGCATTCTCGACCGGGTCAACGAAGGCTCCACGCTGGCAGAGGCCGTCGCCGCCGAAGATGTTGACCTGCCGAGCCCGGAACCGCTGCGCATCAACCGCCGCGAACTGGCGCAGCAGAACCAGCTGTCGCGCGCCAGCCTGCTGTTCTTCACCATGGCCGAAGGCACGACCAAGAGCGTGCGGGTGCCCGAAACCAGCACCTATTTCGTGATGCAGCTGGACGAGATCCAGACTGCCGAGATGACCGACGAGGATCCCGTCGTCGTCAGCACGCGCGACCAGCTGGCCCAGGCTTCGGGTGAGGAATACCTGCAGCAGTTCCTCGACGCTGCGGAGGACTCGTTCGAGGTCGAAACCAATTCCGTCGCCATCGAAGCCGTGCGCGCACAGCTTACCGGTTCGGTTAACTAGGGCCCGCCGGCATGGTTGCCGCTCCCAACAACGCACAAGCCGCGCTCGAGGCGCTTGGCGAAGGGCGCAACACGCTCGTCTGGCGCCGCGTGGTGGCGGATACGGAAACACCTATCGGCGCGGCGCTCAAGCTGATCGAGCCGGGCCGCGGCGATTACCTGCTCGAATCGGTCGAAGGCGGAGAGATTCGCGGGCGCTACAGCCTGCTGGGCCTCGATCCGGACCTGTTGTTCCGTGCCACCGGCTCTGCTGCCGAAGTCAATCGCCAATGGCGTCACGACCGAGAGGCTTTCGAGCCCCTGCCGGGCAACGCAATGGAGGAGCTGCGCACACTCGCTAATTCGTGCCGTATCGACATGCCCGAAGGCCTGCCACCTGCCCTCGCCTGCCTGGTCGGCTATTTCGGCTACGAGACCATCGGCCTGGTGGAAAACCTGCCGCGCGCACCGCAGAGCGACCTTGCCCTGCCCGACATGCTGTTCGCCCGCCCTGCGCTGGTGCTGGTGTTCGACCGGCTGAGCGATGCACTTTACGTCACCGCCCCGTTGTGGGCTGACGACAGCGACCCCGCCGCCAAGATCGAACGCGCGGGCGAACGCATCGACGAGGTGTTGCGAAAGCTGGGCGACAAGGTGCCCGAGCCCGACCATCTGGCAGACATGCCCGAACTGGCTCTGGAAGCGGTGATGGACCCGGCGGATTACGAACGCATCGTGCTGCGCGCCAAGGACTACATCACCGCAGGCGACATCTTCCAGGTGGTGCTGGCGCAGCGTTTCACCTGCCCGTTCCCGTTGCCGCCTATCGCGCTCTACCGGGCGCTGCGACGGGTGAACCCCTCGCCCTTCCTCTATTTCCTCGACCTGCCGGGCTTTGCCGTGGTCGGCTCCAGCCCGGAAATCCTCGTGCGCGTGCGCGATGGCGAGGTGACCATTCGCCCCATCGCCGGCACCCGCCCGCGCGGCAGCACCGAAAGCGAGGACAAGGCCAACGAGATCAGCCTGCTGGCCGATCCCAAGGAATGTGCCGAGCACCTGATGCTGCTCGACCTGGGCCGCAACGACGTGGGCCGCGTGGCGTCCGCCGACAGCGTGACCGTCACCGACAGCTTCACCATCGAACGCTACAGCCACGTCATGCATATCGTCAGCAACGTCGTTGGCAAGCTGGCAGAGGGCAAGGACGCGCTCGACGCGCTGTTCGCGGGCTTCCCCGCAGGCACGGTCAGCGGCGCGCCGAAGATCCGCGCATGCGAGATCATCGCGGAGCTTGAGCCCGAGACTCGCGGCCCCTACGCAGGCGGCGTCGGCTATTTCGCGCCCGATGGCTCGGTCGACAGCTGCATCGTCCTGCGCACCGCCGTGGTGAAGGATGGCGTCATGCACGTGCAGGCAGGTGCGGGAATCGTGGCCGACAGCAATCCCGACTACGAAGCCGCCGAATGCCGCCACAAGGCCGGCGCCCTGATCGCCGCCGCGCGCGAAGCCGTGGAGGTGGCGAGCGAGCCGGGGTTCGGCCAGTGATCCGATATTCACCGAGGCGCGGTTTCGCAGCCCTGGTCCTGCTTCCCCTCGCCGCCTGCTCTGTTCGCGACGAAAACGGCGACACCGAAGCGCGCGTGTCGATCTGCGAGCCGATGGTGTTCGAGGATGTGCGCTTCACCCATTGCACCGCCGAGCCGGGGGAGCATGCCATCGCCACGGAGCTTTCGCCCGACGATTCAGACACGCCTTACCGTTCGTTCGATGCGCTGGCCGAAGACATGAGCGAAGTCGAGCTGAGCCACCTTGCGCTGGCCATGAACGGCGGCATGTTCAATCCCGATGGCTTTCCAATCGGCTATTACGTCGAGGATGGCCTGCGCTTCACGGTGCTTAACCAGAATGAAGGCCCCGGCAATTTCCACCTGCTGCCCAACGGCGTGTTCTTCGGTGAAACGGCCGCAGGCCCATGGCGCGTGTGGGAGACCGAGCGGTTTGCCGATTCGATTGACCAGCGCCCCGAATTCGCCACCCAGTCCGGCCCCATGCTGGTAATCAGCGGCGACCTGCATCCCGCCTTCGACAACGATGGCCCCAGTCGCACCAACCGCAACGCCGTGGGCGTCGATGCTGCAGGGCGCGCACATTTCGTCCTCAGCGATGACCCTGTCAGCATGGGCAAGCTGGCACGGCTCTATCGCGATGTGCTGGGCGTAAACAACGCGCTTTATCTCGACGGCACCGTCTCGTTGCTGTGGGATCCGGCAAGCGGTCGCATGGACCGCGGCGAACCGATCGGGCCGATCATCCTCGTTACCGACAGGAACACCGACCAATGAACTACGAACGCACCCTCTATCCGGAGATCGAACCTTTCGACGGCGGCATGCTGGACGTAGGCGAAGGGCACTCGCTGTACTGGGAACGCGTCGGCACTAAAGGCGGGAAACCTGCGGTGATGCTGCACGGCGGCCCCGGCGGCGGCATCAGCACCGATCATCGCCGCCAGTGGGATCCGGAGCTTTACGATGTATTGCTGTTCGACCAGCGCGGGTGCGGCCAATCGCTGCCCTTTGCGGAGATCGAGCACAACGACACATGGCGCATCGTTGCCGACATGGAGGCCTTGCGCGAAATGTGCGGGTTCGAGACCTGGCAGGTGTTCGGCGGCAGCTGGGGTTCTACTCTCGCCCTAGCCTATGCCCAGACACATCCGGAACGGGTGAGCGAACTGGTCCTACGTGGGGTGTTCCTGGCGCGGCAGAAGGAAAAGGCCTGGCTCTACCAATATGGCGCCAGCGAGATCATGGCAGAGCAGTGGGATGCCTTTACCGGCCTGATCCCCGAAGCGGAGCGTGGCGACCTGGTGAAAGCCTACCATGCACGGCTGACCAGCGACGACGAGGCCACGCGCCTTGCCGCCGCGCGCGAATGGTCCTTATGGGAAGCCACGGTCGCTACCCTGCTGCCCGATCCGGACCTGCTGGATGCCTTTGCCGATCCGTCCAAGGCCGTCCCTTTCGCCCGCATCTGCGCGCGCTTCTTCCTCGACGATTTCTACCTCGACGAAGGCCAGCTGCTGAAAGATGCCGGCAAGCTGAAGGGCATTCCCGGTATCATCGTGCAGGGCCGTCATGACATCTGTACCCCGCCGGTATCGGCATGGGACCTGAAGAAGGCATGGCCCGAAGTCGATCTTCGCATCGTGCACGACGCCGGCCATAGCGCGACGGAACCCGGCATTATCGACGGTCTGGTGCGCGCGACCGACCAGTTTGCTGGCAAATCCGCTTGATCGCAGGCGCACGAAAGGCAAAAGGCAGCGCCATGAGCGAAACCCCCGATATTCTCGTTGTCGACAATTACGACAGCTTCACCTTCAACCTGGTCCATTACCTGATGGAACTGGGGGCCAAGGTGGAGGTGGTCCGCAATGACGCCATTACGGCCCAAGCGGCACTCGATACGGGCGCTGCCGGCATCCTGATCTCGCCCGGCCCCTGCACGCCCAACGAAGCGGGCATCAGCCTGGACCTGGTGGCAGCCTGTGCCGACGCGCGGCGTCCGCTGCTGGGCGTGTGCCTTGGCCACCAGTCGATCGGCCAGCACTTTGGCGGCACGGTGGCGCGCGGCGGGCTGATGCACGGCAAGACCTCGCCGGTCGATCATGACGATACGGGCGTATTCGCAGGGCTGCCCTCCCCCTTCACCGCCACCCGCTATCACTCGCTGATCGTGGAGGACATTCCCGACTGCCTGGCCGTGAACGCCACCAGCGAGACTCCGGGCCTCGATGGCACGGCCGTGATGGGCTTCCGCCATGTCGACCTGCCGATCCACGGCGTGCAGTTCCACCCGGAAAGCATCGCCACCGAATACGGCCATGAACTGCTCGCCAATTTCTGCCGCATCGCCGGCATCGACGTGACGCTGCCCGCAAGGCTGGTGGCATGAGCGTGCTGCCCCCCGTCGACCACCCGCTGAGCGAGGCGGAGGCGGAGCAAGCCTTTGGCGACATGCTGGACGGCAAGCCGAGCGAAGAGGAAATCGCCCGGTTCCTCTCCGACATGTCCGATCGCGGCGAACACGCAGAGGAAATCACCGGCGCCGCGCGTGCCATGCGCGAACGGCTGATCCCCATCGAAGCGCCCGCCAATGCCATCGACGTGTGCGGCACCGGGGGTGACGGGCATCACACGCTCAACGTCTCGACCGCCGTCTCGCTGGTCGTCGCGGCGTGCGGCGTGCCCGTGGCCAAGCACGGCAACCGCGCCGCCAGTTCAAAAGCAGGCGCGGCAGATACGCTGGAGGCCCTCGGGCTCGACATGGATGCCGCCGGGCGCACCGCCGAGCATACCCTGCGCGAAATCGGCATCTGCTTCCTGTTCGCCAAGAACCACCACCCGGCCATGGCGCGTATCCAGCCCATTCGCCAGAAGCTGGGCAAGCGTACCATTTTCAACCTGATGGGCCCGCTGTCGAACCCGGCCCGCGTGCGGCGACAGCTGATCGGCATTGCCCGTCCGGCCTACGTGCCGATCTACGCCGATGCCATGGCGCGGCTGGGCACGGAGCGGACCTTCATCGTCTCCGGCGACGAGGGGCTCGACGAACTGAGCCTGGACGAAGGCAACGAACTGGCCGACGTGCAGGGCCGCGAGGTTTTCATGAAGCGCGTCAGCGCCGAGGATGCAGGCCTCCCGCACGCTCCGGTCGAAGCCATTCGCGGTGGCGATGCGCAGCACAATGCCAAGGCGCTGGAAGCCCTGCTGATGGGCGCGCCTGGCCCTTACCGTGATGCGGTACTGTTCAATGCAGCCGGATCGCTGATCGTGGCGGGTGAGGTCGAAAGCTGGGCCGAAGGGGTGGAGGAAGCCGCCGAAGCGCTCGACAAGGGTCTGGCCAAGGCACTGCTCGACTGCTGGATTGCGGCGGCGAAATGAACAAGCTGGAAGAAATCTGCGCCACCAAGCGCGAGGAAGTTGCTGCTCGCAAGGCAGAGCGCACGCTGGCTGACCTGGAAAGCCTGGCTGCTGAGGCCAGCGCCCCACGCGGGTTTCGACGCGCGTTGGAAGAGAAATCGCGCGACGGCTTCGGCCTGATTGCAGAAATCAAGAAGGCCAGCCCCTCCAAGGGCCTGATCCGCGCCGATTTCCGCCCGCACCAGCACGCGATGGACTATGAAAAGGGTGGCGCGGCCTGCCTCTCGGTGCTGACCGATGGCCCCTATTTCCAGGGGCACGAGGATTACCTTGTCGAAGCCCGCGCCTCATGCGCTCTGCCTGTGTTGCGCAAGGATTTCATGGTCGATCCCTGGCAGGTTGCCGAAAGCCGCGCGCTGGGTGCCGACGCCATCCTCATCATCGTCGCTGCCCTGGGCGATTCGCTCATGGCCGAAATCGAGGCTGCTGCTCTGGCCCAGGATATGGACGTGCTGGTGGAAGTGCATGACGAGGCTGAAATGGAGCGCGCCTCCACGCACCTGGCGTCACGCCTGATCGGCGTCAACAACCGCGACCTCAAAACCTTCACCACCGACCTCGCCACCACCGAGCGCCTCGCCGCGCTGGCACCCGAAGGTTCCCTGCTGGTCGGCGAAAGCGGCATAAACACCAACGCCGATTGCCAGCGCCTGGCGAAATCGGGCGTGCGCTGCTTCCTGGTCGGTGAAAGCCTGATGCGGCAGGACGATGTCGAGGCTGCCACCCGCGCCCTGCTGCAAGGATAGTCTTGCCAGCGCCATGTTTGCGACGCATGCTGCTGGATAAGCGAGGCTTTTCGCCACGCCAACGCCAGCAAGGGGACAGCAATGGGTATCTCCAGCTCGATCAAGGACGCAATCTTCGGTTCGGAAGCGGAGGCCGCAGAAGCGCCGCCGGCCACCTCCACCCCCGGTTCGGGCGGCTTCAGCCGCGCGGATACCAAGGGTGAGGCAATCAGCGAAGTCGATGTCGAAGCCAAGCTGGATAGCATGGCAGGTGCGGACAAGCTCAACTGGCGCACCTCCATCGTCGACCTGATGAAGCTGGTCGGCCTCGACCCCAGCTATGCCAACCGCAAGGAACTGGCGCACGAACTTGGCGATGCGGATTATTCGGGCAAGGCCGAGGAGAACATAGCCCTGCACCGCCACGTAATGGACAAGCTGGCCGAAAACGGCGGCAAGGTTCCGCAAAGCTTGCGTAGCTAGCTTATTGCTCCTGTCGGGCGATCTGCGATAGGTCGCCCGCATGAGCAATCTTACCCATCTCGACGACAAGGGCGCCGCGCGCATGGTGGACGTGGGCGGCAAGCCCGAAACCGTGCGCAGCGCCACGGCTGCGGGCCGCATCCGCATGGCGCCCGCCACGCTGGAGGCCGTGAAGAACGGCAGCGGCCCCAAGGGCGACGTGCTTTCTGCCGCGCGCATTGCCGGCATCATGGCGGCCAAGAAGACCGGCGAACTGATCCCGCTGTGCCACCCGCTGACGCTGGACACCGTCACCGTCGATTTCGCCTTCACCGAAGACGCCGTGGAAGTCACCGCACGCGCCGCGCTGACCGGCAAGACCGGCGTGGAGATGGAAGCCCTGACGGCTGCCTCCATCGCGCTGTTGACGCTGTATGACATGGCCAAGGCGCTGGAAAAGGGCATGGTGATCGAGCACGTCCGCCTGCTGGAAAAGACCGGCGGCAAGAGCGGCGACTGGCGGGCCAAGTGAGCCCTCCGAGGCCGATCCCGCTGGAAGAAGCGCAGGCGCGATTGTGCGCGCTGGCCGCGCCGATGCCTGCCGAAACGGTGACGGCAAGCGAGGCTGTTGGCCGCTACCTGGCGAACGACGTGGTGGCACGCCGCACTCAGCCCCCGGCGGACCTCTCTGCCATGGATGGCTACGCCGTGCGCGCAGACGACCTGGCAGGACCGTGGCGCGTGGTTGGTGAAAGCGCGGCGGGGCATCCCTTCTCCGGTACCTTGTCCCACGGCGAGGCCGCCCGCATTTCCACCGGCGCGCACATGCCGGCAGGCTCCGGCGCGATCCTGCTGCAGGAAAATGCCACTCGCGATGGCGACGCTCTCTCGCTCAAGGGCGAAGGCGCCCCCACCCCGCGCCACATTCGCCGTGCGGGTTTCGACTTTGGCTCTGGCGACACGCTGCTCGCCAGGGGCACACACATGGGTCCGGCCCAGCTGGCTCTCGCAATCTCCGGCGGCCACGGCGAACTGTCCGTCTGCAAGCGGCCTTCGCTGGCCGTTCTCGATAGCGGGGATGAACTATGTGCCGACCCCGCAGCCTGTGCGCCGCACCAGATCCCGGCCAGCAACGGCCCGGCGATTGCCGCCCTTGCCGCGCCGTTCGTTTCCCAAAGCCTCCGGATCGGACCTGTCCGGGATACGATGGATGCGATGATGGCTGGCCTCGAGCGCGCCTCTGCCGCCGACATCATCGTCACCAGCGGCGGCGCATCGGTGGGCGACCATGACCTCGTCAAACCGGCGCTGGAACAGTGGGGCGCAACCATCGATTTCTGGCGTGTTGCCATTAAGCCGGGCAAACCCTTGATGATCGCGCGGCGCGGTAATCAGGTGATCCTCGGTTTGCCGGGCAACCCCGTTTCCAGCTTCGTGACCGCCTATCTCTTCCTCTTGCCGCTGCTGCGGCGCCTGGCCGGGGTAACCGACCCGCTGCCCCGCAGCATGTCCATGCCTTGCAGCAGCGCCCTGCCCGCAGGTAGCAAGCGAACCGAATTCGTGCGCGGCCGCCTGGTGGATGGCGGCGTGGCCCCGATCGACGAGCAGGACAGCAGCGCCCTGCGCGCCCTTGCCGCAGCCGACGTGCTGATCCGTCGCGATATCGATGCACCCGCAACAAAGGTCGGAGACATGGTGCAGACCTATCTTCTCCAAAATGGCGGAATCGCTTGACGTAAGCGAATCTGTTTCTTAATTGTTCCTTATTCGTTCCCGATGTGGAACATTTGATGAGGGGCTTGCCCATGTTGACTGCCAAGCAACACGAATTGCTGCTGTTCATTCACCGCCGCCTGGAAGACAGCGGCATCTCTCCCAGTTTCGAGGAAATGAAGGAAGCGCTCGACCTGAAGAGCAAGTCCGGCGTGCACCGCCTGATCTCCGCCCTGGAAGAGCGTGGCTTCATCAAGCGCCTGGCCAATCGTGCCCGCGCGCTGGAAGTGGTCAAACTGCCGGAAAACATGGGTGCCAAGGGTGCGGAAGCCGTGGCCAAGGTCACCACCCCGCCCGCCAGCCAGCCCGAACCGGCAAACGACGTGATCGAAATTCCCTTGCACGGCCGCATTGCCGCCGGTGTCCCGATCGAAGCACTGGAAGACAGCCAGACCCTGCCCGTCCCCGCCGCCCTGCTCGGCTCTGGCGAACACTACGCGCTGGAAGTCTCCGGCGATTCGATGGTGGATGCCGGCATCTTCGACGGCGACTTTGCCCTGGTGAAGAAGGCCGATACCGCACGCGATGGCGATATCGTTGTGGCACTCGTCAACGACGAGGAAGCGACGTTGAAGTATCTCTACCACGATGGCGGCAAGATCCGCCTGGATCCTGCCAACGCCGCCTACGACCCGCAGGTCTACGACGACCGCCAGGTGAAGGTTCAGGGCAAGCTGGCAGGGCTGCTGCGCCGCTATCACTGACCGATCAGACACCTGTCGAAAAAGAAGGGGCGGTATCCGAAGGGGTGCCGCCCCTTCGCATTGGACAGCCTAGTCATCCTCTCGCCCGCGCCACCAGCCATGCCGGCCTTGCGCCTCTGCAACGCTGCGCACCGCCGGTTCATCGTCCAGAACGATTGCCAGGCCCCCGGTCTGCGACAACATGCGTCCGTCGGCCTTGAGCCAGCGCGGCGTGCAACTGCGCGGCAACCAACGGTCGGAGACGACAATGTCCGCGCGTTCGCAGGCTGCCGCCAGAGCCCGTTCGCTTACCACGTTGCGGCTGCGGCTCATCAGCACGGACCAGTCGCGCCCGCCACGCTGCAGAGTCACGACGCAGAAATCGGCGCTGCACTGCGCGCCAGGCCATTGGTTTAGCGGCATCGGTTCTGCTTCCACACCTGCAAGTTCCATCAGGTTGTCGCGCGTATAGTCGCTGCGTGTATCGCGCAGGACCAGCAAACGGTCCTCCTCCCCCGTGATGCCCACGTGGCGCCCGTCATTGGAAATCAGCAGGTCGGGAATGGGGGTTGCTGCGACCATGGTCGTGGCCACGGCTGCGGGCGCGAAGCCCCACAACCGTGCCCTGCCCTTCCACAATGCCAACCACAGACCACCCCCTATGAACAGTGCGAAGGCGAGCCCGCTGACTTGCGGGATCCGCTTCACCGCGCCGGGTTGGCTGGAGGTGAAATGGGCGATGCCCAGCAGCAGGTCGAGTGACTGGCCGACGAGCCACCAGACGGGGGCCCCTGCCCCGACGATATCCAGCGCCAGCGCCAGCGCGATCAGCGGCATGGATATGAATGTCACCAGCGGAATGGCGATGACATTGGCCAGCGCGCCGTAAACCCCGGCGCGGTGGAAATGGAACAGCACGATCGGCATCAGCGCGATCTCGATCACCAGGCTGGTCACCAGCAGCATCAAGGTGCGCCGCCCCAGCCAGGCCGCGCGGCTTTCCTCGCGCGGGGCAAGGAAGCGCTTGACCGGCTCTGCATTGTGCAAGGCGACGATGGCGATCACCGCAGCAAAGCTCATCTGGAAGCTGGGGCCGACAAGGCTTTCGGGCCACAGCAGCAGTACGGCGACCGCTGCCACGGCCACCATGCGCAGCGACAACGGCTCGCGCCCGATGGCCAGCGCACCCAGCACCAGCAGCGCGGCGATACAGCTGCGCACGGTGGGTACTTGCGCGCCGGTCAGCAGGGTGTAGCCGATGCCGGCCAGGGCAGCCACGCCTGCCGCCGCCACCGGCAGCCGCACCCGCAGCACCAGCCAAGGCCACAGTGCCAGAAGACTCATTGCCAACAGATAGGTGCCCGCGATTACCGCGCTGACATGCAGACCGCTGATCGAGAGCAGGTGCGTCAGCCCTGCATCGCGCATGGCATCTTCATCCGCCTCGCTGATCGCTCCGCGGTCCCCGCTGGCGAAGGCGGCGGCAATGCTGCCCGCAGAACCATCCAGATGTGACCGCACATGGCCGGATAGCCGCCGTTGCAGCGACGCAATGACGTCACCCCGCGCCGGAGCCGGCTCGAGCACCCGAATATCGCCCTGCACGCTGCCGGTGGCGGCTAGCCCCTGGAACCAAGCGGTGCGGGCAAAGTCATAGCCGCCCGGCAGCATCGGCGAAGCAGGCGGCATCAACCTTGCCTGCGCCTCTATAACCGCGCCTTCGTCCAGTTCGGGCCTGTCAGCAGCCAGCGGCACGTTGACGCGGATCTTTACCGGTTCGGCGTTCTCGGGATGGCGTGTCGCCAGCACCAGTCGCACGCGCTCCTGAGCAGGCTGCTCTATGCGTTCGAGCACGCGGCCGCGAAAGCTGTCGTAAACGGGGCGTTCGAACGGCTGTGCGCCGACCAGTTCGGAACGCGCCCACGCCAGGCCCGTGCCGAAGGCCAGCAGCAGGCCGCAAGCCACAAGTGCGCCGACCAGGTGCGTGCGATCCTCGCGCCCCTTCCACGCCGCCACTGCGCCAAGTGCCACCAGCAACCCGGTGGCCATGGCAATAATCCATGCGGCGGGCGTGCCCAGCACGAACCATGCGGCAATGCCGGCCGCCAGCACGACGGCCATCCAGGGGCCGCGATCGAAGCCCGAATTCGCCAGGAATCGCTCGGCAATCTCCGCTACTCTGGACAAACCACGCAGCTTTCGCCAAGGCGTGTGCTGCGTCGCACCATCGCCCGGTTCGTCCCCCAGCGGTACCAAAGGCAGATGTTCGCTCGCCATCGAAATATAGGACAGGAAACAAGCAGATATGGCAAGTTCGGGTGGCAATGGTTCAAAGCAGCGTCCGGTGGTGACGCGCTTCGCGCCCAGTCCCACGGGGTTCCTGCATATCGGCAATGCACGCACCGGCCTGTTTTCCTGGCTCTACGCCCGCCACCATGGCGGCAAGGCGCTGCTGCGGATCGAGGATACCGACAAGAAGCGTTCCACCCAGGAAGCGATCGACGTGATCCTCGATGGGCTCGACTGGCTCGGCCTCGATTTCGATGGCGAGACGGTTTACCAGAGTCAGCGCGCCGACCGGCATGCCGAAGTGGCACGCAAGCTGCTGGAAGCCGGCCATGCCTACAAGTGCTTCGCCACGCCCGAAGAACTGGCGGAGATGCGCGAGCAGCAAAAGGCCGCCAAGCAGCCGCTGCGCTATGATGGTCGCTGGCGCGACCGCGACCCTTCCGAAGCGCCTGAAGGCGCGCCCTATACCGTGCGCATCAAGACACCGACCGGCGGCGAGACCGTGATCGAGGATGCCGTGCAGGGCCGCGTGAAGGTGGACAACCGCGAGATCGACGATTTCATCCTGCTGCGCGCCGACGGCACGCCCACCTATATGCTGGCCGTGGTGGTGGACGACATGGACATGGGCTGCACCCATATCATCCGCGGCGACGACCACCTGAACAACGCCTTCCGCCAGATCCAGGTGATCCGCGCGATGCAGGGCATCGAGGAAGGCTGGGAAGAGCCGACCTATGCCCACGTCCCGCTGATCCACGGTAACGACGGCGCCAAGCTGTCGAAGCGCCACGGCGCGCTGGGTGTGCGCGACTATCGCGAAATGGGCATCCTGCCCGAAACGCTGTTCAACTACCTGCTGCGCCTTGGCTGGGGCCACGGCGACCAGGAGGAATTCAGCCGCGAAGAAGCCATCGCGCTGTTCGATATCGACGCGGTGAACAAGGGGCCCAGCCGCTTCGACATGAAGAAGCTGCTGAACATGAACGGCAATTACATCCGCAAGGCCGACGATGCCCGGCTTGCCAGCCTTATCGCACCGCTGATCGGGCCAGAGGCCGATGAAACGGTACTGGCCAGGGCCATGCCCGAGTTGAAGACCCGCGCAAAGGACCTGAACGAACTGGCTGATGGCGCCGCCTTCCTGTTCAAGCAACGCCCGCTGGCCCTGACCGAGAAGGCCGCCGGCTTGCTGGACGACGAGGCCCGCGCCCGCCTGGCCTCCATTGCGGAACGGTTGCAGGCGGAAACGGACTGGACAATCGAGGCGCTGGAGGCCAGTTTGAAAGCCTATGCGGAAGAGCTGGAGCTGGGTCTCGGCAAACTTGCGCAGCCGCTTCGCGCGGCGCTGACAGGGCAGACCACTTCGCCCGGAATTTTCGATGTGCTGGTACTTCTCGGCAGGGAAGAAAGCCTTGCGCGGATCAACGATCAGGCCAGCAGCTGAGACAGGCTCTCGGCTGCTGATTGCAAACACTTGAAGGAGAACAGCTTTGGCTAACAAGCATGCGGATTTGACAGTAGGTGGCGAAAGCTACGATTTCCCCACGCTCGAAGGCAGCTGCGGCCCGGATGTCATCGATATCCGCAAGCTTTACGGCAAAACCGGCAAGTTCACTTTCGACCCCGGTTACAAGTCGACGGCGTCGTGCGAAAGCGCGCTGACCTTCATCGACGGCCAGGAAGGCGTGCTGCTGCATCGCGGTTATCCCATCGGCCAGCTGGCAGAACATTCCAGCTTCATGGAAGTGGCCTACCTGCTGCTGAACGGCGAACTGCCGAGCCAGGACGAGCTCGACGACTTTACCCACACCATCACCTACCACACCATGCTGCATGACCAGATGCGGCAATTCTACCAGGGCTTCCGCCGCGATGCACACCCGATGGCGGTGATGTGCGGCGTGGTGGGCGCGCTGTCGGCCTTCTATCACGACAGCACCGACATTTCCGATCCGGACCATCGCAAGATTTCCAGCCACCGCCTGATCGCCAAGATGCCGACTATCGCGGCCTGGGCCTACAAGTACGCCATCGGCCAGCCGTTCTTGCAGCCTAAGAACTCGCTCAGCTACACCGGCAATTTCCTGCGCATGACCTTCGGCGTACCGGCAGAGGAATACGAAGTGATCCCGGCGGTCGAAAAGGCCATGGATCGCATCTTCATCCTGCACGCCGACCACGAGCAGAACGCCTCTACCTCCACCGTGCGCCTTGCCGGTTCCTCGGGCGCCAACCCGTTTGCCTGTATCTCTGCCGGTATTGCCTGCCTGTGGGGCCCTGCCCACGGCGGTGCCAACGAGGCCGCGCTGAACATGCTGCGCGAGATCGGCACGCCCGATCGCATCCCGCACTATATCGAGCGCGCCAAGGACAAGAACGACCCGTTCCGCCTGATGGGATTCGGCCACCGCGTGTACAAGAACTACGATCCGCGCGCGACGGTGATGCAGAAGACGGTGCGCGAGGTGTTCGAGGCACTGAACGTCACCGATCCGGTGTTCGAAACCGCTCTGCAGCTGGAAGAAATGGCGCTCAACGATCCGTACTTCCAGGAAAAGAAGCTGTTCCCCAACGTCGACTTCTATTCCGGCGTGATCCTGTCCGCGATCGGTTTCCCCACCACCATGTTCACCGCGCTGTTCGCGCTGGCCCGCACCGTGGGCTGGGTGGCGCAGTGGAACGAGATGATCTCCGATCCCGGCCAGGTCATCGGTCGCCCGCGCCAACTCTATACCGGCCCGACGCAGCGCGACTACGTGCCGATCGGGGAACGCTGAGACAACGAAGTTTCAAGGAAGCGCCCGGCCAGAAATGGTCGGGCGTTTTCGTTTGTGTGGCAGAGGATTAGCGGGGTTCCTTGCGACGTTCTCTGAAGCTGGGCAGGTCCAGCGTAAAGCGGGCGCCCTGCCCCTTGGCGCTTTCGACGGTCAGCGAACCGTCCATGGCTTCGGCCAGGCGGCGCGAGATATATAGGCCAAGGCCCGAGCCACCGTCGCCGCTGCGACCAAGCCGTTCGAACTTCTCGAACACCTTCAGATGTTCAGCTTCGTCCAGCCCCTCGCCCTGGTCGGCGACGGTGATGCGCGCACGCTCGCCAACTTGCTCGGTGCGGATCCAAACCTGCCCACCTTCGGGCGAATGGCGAATGGCATTGCCGATCAGGTTCAGCAGCACCTGCAGCACGCGGCGGAATTCCCCCACGGCAGGCACGCTGTCGGCGGATTTCGGCGCATCTAGCGTGATCCCACGCTCGCTGGCCCGCACGCCGAGAATGCCGACCGCGCGCTGCGCGACGTCAGCCAGGTCGATGGTGTCGGGCGCGGTTTCGAACTGTTCGTCCTCCACCATTTCCAGCGTGGTCAGGTCTTCGATCAGCGCCAGCAGGTGCTGGCCTGCCGAGGCGATATCGGCGGCGTAATTGCTGTATTCCTCTGCCAGCGGTCCGGCCAGCTGGGTGCGGATCGTCTCGGCATTGGCGATGATGCGGCTGACGGGCTGGCGCAGCACCGGGGCGATATCACGCCCGATGCCGCTGGTGCGGTCCGGCTCCCGCTCCGCCTTCTCTGGCTTCTCAGGTTCGGCCTGCTGGGGCACAAGATAAAGCTCGAACCCGGCGCTGCCCGGCTGTGGCTTGCCCAGCGGCACAAGATGCACGTTCCAGCGTCGCGAGGAACCGGGAATGTCGACCGAGGCACCGTCAAGCAGGCGCCAGTGCAACGGGTGGTGGTGCGTGCCGCCCGCCGGCGCGATGAAATCGGTCCAGGCCTCACCAATGCCGTCCTGCATCCTGGTGGCGAGCTGTGACAGGTCTTCGGCCGTGCTTTCGACGCTCAGCAGCTCCTGCGAGGGGCCCAGCCTTGCGCTGACGCCGGCAATCTGCCGCACCAACGCCAGCTTGCCTTGCGCGGCGTCCGCCTGCGAGACCGGTTTAAGCGGCTCTGCCTGCCAATCGGCAATGGCGATGGCCGCGCCCTCGCCTTCTGGCTTCACCTCCACCCAGGCGGTTACCTGTTCGCTGTCGTCCTGCGCCCGGATCACGCGGGCAAGCCGCAAGCCGTAGACGCGCGCCTTGCGCACCAGTTCGATCAGCGCCGGGGTTACCAGCGCACCGGGAAACTCTCCCCCTGCGCGCAAGTGGAACCCGGCCAGCGGCTCGTCCGCCTCGACCAGCCTGTCCTGCGCATCGGTGCGTGCGCGCGCAATTATGGGAGACGGCGAGGCCACGGCCTCAGTGCGCCGTACCGGGTGCGGAGTCGGACAGCAGGGCCGCGGCGCGGTCTACCCGCAGCGCATCGAACCCTTCGGGCAAGCTGATTTCCGGGTGCAGGTAGAGGAATTGTTCCTCCACCGCGTGCTGCCCCAGCCCAGCGGCGCGCAACGAAATCGCCAGGCGCGCGCACTGGTTTTCGCCCAGCGACAGCACCACCACGTCACGTTCCTGCTCGGATGCCATGGACAGCGCCGTCGCAAAGATTGCCAGGCCGGCATGGTCCACTGCCAGGGCGCGCTTGGCCTGGTGGCCCATGGCCATGACGAGGCGGGTAATCTGCCCGATCCGGCGTTCGCTCTCTTCATAATTCGCTCGCAGGTGGTCGCACACGGCTTCTGCCTCTACGGGATAGTCCTCCTGCGAGGTCTTCAGCATCTTCGTGGCCATGTGGAACAGTTCTGCCGGAAGCTCTGCCAGCGGCAATTCCATGCGCCGCTGGTGCTGCATGAAGCGCGCCTGTGCGGCCACCACGCGCATGGCAGCCGCGGCCAGGGCCTGGTCTTTCGAAGCCGCCAGTTCCTGCATCAGCGGCGACAGCACCGGATCGATGCCGCTGCGCTGCTGCAGCCGCTCTGCCAGCTGCGCCTCGATGCAAAATGCGTGGGCATGGCCAAGGAATGCGGTCTCTTCCAGCAGCTGCGTGGCCAGCGCATCCTGTCGCTCGTCCACCCAGTCGCCGCGATCGGGTTTGCCCAGCACTTCGGCCAGCTCGAACAGCATCTGCCGCGCCAGGTGCTGCATCATGCCGCGGATGCGCGCGATCACCTCGTCGCTGAACAGCGCGTGGTCGTCATTTGCCAGCAGGTGGCGCAGGATCGGGCGCGCGGTGGACAGGATCACGTCACCCTGCGCCAGTTCGCCGCGCAGCATGTCCTCTACCGATTCCGCAGAGGGCCCGGATTGGGGAGACTTGTTCATGGATCCGGCCATAGCGCAGCTTGGTTAAACTGCCGTTAGCCGCGTGTAGGGACGATGTTTGCCGCCAGAACCAGCAAGCCAGCCAGCATGATGGCGATTTCCGGCGTTGCCAGGGCTGCAACCGCAGCAACGAGCCCGGCGATCACCATGCGATCGCGCAGCGGTTCCAGCCATTGCGGCAGCGCGCGCCGATCCAGCAGGAACAGCGCCGCGGCAAGCACCAGTGGCGGGAAGACCACCCGGTGCGTCAGGCTGTCGATGGCCATGATACCCAGGGCCAGCAGGGCCGCATCCACTGCGCGGCGCAGCCAGGGCAGGCGCCTGAGCTTGCCGAATGGGGCAACGACAAGCCGAGAGAGGGCCAGAAAGGCCTCCAGCACAGGCACGCTGAGCGCAGCGAGCGCAAAGCCGAGAACCGGGCGCTCGTAAAACCCTGCCGCCACACCGCCGCCCAGCAACACGGCTGCCAGCCCAAGCAGGGCCGGACGGGCATAGGGCGCGTCCAGCAGCCTGTTGCCCGCCAGCGTGACGAGGCCCTTGCCCAACCAGCGCGACACCGCGCCGGGCGCGACGTCGCCAAGATGGGTGCGCTGCCATGCCAGCGCGCGGCTTTGCGCTGCCTCGGGCGTGGCGATGATCGTCCACTTGCCGTCGTCCAGAGTCGAATCGGCCAGCCTCGCCTCGGGCAGCCGGTTCTGCAGGGCAATGCGCAGCAAGGCGCCATGGGGCGCAACATCCTCTGGCAGACTGGCCAGCTTGCCCAGCCATTCGCCGGGAATCGAAAGCGCGCCTGCCCATGCCCGATCGAGGTCGATCCGCTCCAAACCGGCGGCAGCACCGGGCCCGGCGGAAACCACCAGCACCCGGTCTCCCTCCGCGCGCAGCAAGTCCAACGCGGTGCGTGATTCGGGCAGCAGGCCGGGTTGCAGCACCATCAGGCTGTCGTGATTACCGATGATTCCCGGCAAGGCATGGCTGGTGGAAATAACTTGGTATTTCAGCCCCATGCGCTCTGCCGCGTGGCGCAGATCGATCCCTGCGGGCGAAGCGCCGCCACCATATGCGATCACGCTTTCGCAACCTGCCTCGCGTGCGAACAGCAGCTGGCGGTGGGCAATGGTCTTGCCCGCGATGGCCGGCATCGGTCCATCGCCCGGATGCGGAAGGGCGATCAGTGCTGCGCGCATGGAAGGGGGCTCTGGATGGGCATGGGCGATAGCTAGGCGGCGAACTTGTCGCTGCCAAGGTGGTGCATGCACGAACCGGGCAAGGCGGCATCAACGCGCGCCGCACGGTGGGTTTTAACCATTTCCTATGGTTCCAAGGCGTTTAGCCTGTGTTAAGGATGTTCCATGACCCGCAGGCGTACCCTTGTTCATGGGCAGGATGACACTGTCCAAGAGACCCTCGACGACACCGAAAACGGTGCGGAAGAGATCTATGAAACCTCCGAAGGGGAGGTTTTCGAAGAGGAGTACTGGGAGGACGAGCCCGCAAGGCCGCGCGCCAGGTGGCTGGTGCCTGCGCTTACCGCGCTGGCGGCGCTGGGCTGGACGGGCTTCTTCGGCTGGGTGAACCACCGGGAGATTATCGCCGGCGCCGCGCCCGCGCAATGGATCGACTGGATCGTGCAATGGTCCGTGCCGATGGTGCTGCTGGTTGCGCTCTACCTGCTGGCCATGCGCAACAGTCGGCGCGAGGCCAATCGCTTCAGCGAGGCCGCCCACCTGCTGGCGCAGGAATCGGCGCAGCTGGAAAGCCGCCTGAAGGTGGTCAACCGCGAGCTGGCGCTGGCCCGCAACTTCATCGAATCGCAATCGCAGGACCTGGAAACGCTGGGACGCCTCGCCAGCGAACGCCTGGCCGCGAACGCCGACCGGCTGCAGGGCCTGATCCGCGACAATTCCGCGCAAGTGGAAACCATCGGCAGTGTCAGCGAAAGCGCTGTCGCCAACATGGAGACGCTGCGCGACCAGTTGCCCGTGCTCGCCAATTCGGCGCGTGACATGAACAACCAGATGGGCAGCGCGGGCAACAACGCGCAGGAACAGGTGAACGCCCTGGTCGCCGCGTTCGAACGGCTCAACCGCTTCGGCGAAGCCGGCGAAGCCCACGTGGCGCAAATCAACGAGAAGGTGGAGGCCACCCTCGCCTCTTTCGAAGAACAGATTGCCGCGCTGGGCGACCTTGCCGGCCAGCGTTTCGAACGCCTGCGCGCCAGCAGCGACGAATTTCGTCAGGAACTCGATACGGCGGAAGAGCGCGTGTTCGATGCCATTGCGTCCCGCTCCGAGGCATTGTCGCGGCAATTGCACGACGATGCGGAAGCCATGCGCGAGCGCGAGGCCGCGGCAGCTGCCGCCATGCGCGAACGGCTCGTGTCGTTGCGGGTTGAAGGCGAGAAGCTGGTGGATGCGCTGGACAGCGGGCAGTCCGCCGCAACGAAGCGCTGGTCGGACGCCATCACGGCGCTGGAAGATCGCATGAAGCAGGTGCTGGAAGGCGTCATCAAGCTGGACGAGTCGGCGATGAGCAACGCCCGCATGCGGCTCGTCGCGCTGAACGACGAGGCGAGCAAGCTCGACCAGCGCCTGACCGAGTCGATGGCTGCCTTCGAGGCCGATTTCGCACGGCGCCGCGAAGCCGACGAGGCGCGCCAGCAAGAGGCACTCGCCAAGCTGGAAGAACAGGTTGCCGCTTTCGACCAGCGCATGGCAGAGCGGCAGGAAGAGCACCTGGCTCACGTCGCCGGGCTTGCCGAACGAGGGGAGGCTCTGGCCGGTCGGCTCGCGACGCTGGATGGCGAGATGCAGCAACTCGGTTCGCAGGCAGAGGATACTGGTGGACGCCTGACCGACGCTGCCGACGCGTTGGCCGATCGCCTCTCGCAAAGCCGCGCCGTGCTGGAGGAAAGCGGCACCTTCATTTCGCGCCTCACCGATGACAGCGTGCGCCTGCTGGAAATCATCCGCTCCAGCGCCGATCATTCCGAAGGTGCGCTGTCTGACGCCGTATCCTCTGCCGAGAGCCGCCTGAACGCCTTCGGCGAAGGCGCGCGCGAGCTGCACGAACTCATCAAGGATGCCGAAACACGCGGCGCCAACATGGCGCAGCAGATCGAGAGCACGCGCGAATCCGGCACCGCCTCGCTCGAACAGCTGGGCGAACTGGAACGGCAGCTGGCCAGCGTCACCAACGAGACGGAGGAGCTGGCAGACCGTACGTCGGAAGAACTGCGCGCCGCGCTCGAAACACTCAGCAACGCCTCGGCCAGCGTGCTGGAAAACCTGCGCGGCGAACAGGCGCAGGCGGTACGCGACCTGGCGCAACAAGTGGCAGAGGAAAGCCGCGAGCAACTGGCCGAGGCCATGCGCCGCCATGCCGAGGAAACCATCACCGAACTGGAGCAGGCAACCGCGCGAGCCGACGATGCCGGCCGCGAGACGGCCAGGCTGCTGCGCGACCAGCTGGTACGCGTCAACGAACTGGCCGCCAACCTCGAAGCCCGTGTGGACTACGCCCGCGAGAAGGCGGAAGAGCAGGTCGACAATGACTTCGCCCGCCGCACCGCATTGATCACCGAAGCGCTGAACTCAGCCTCCATCGATATCGCCAAGGCGTTCGACAACGATATCGGCGACACCCAGTGGACGCACTACCTGCGTGGCGACCGTGGTATCTTCACGCGCCGTGCCGTGCGCCTGCTGGACAAGCACGATACCCGCCAGGTGAGCGCGGTCTATTCCGAAGATGCCGAGTTCCGCGAAGTGGTGAACCGCTACATCCACGATTTCGAAGCGATGCTGCGCGGTATCCTGTCGACGCGCGACGGCAATGCCATGGCGGTAACGCTGCTTTCCAGCGATATGGGCAAGCTTTACGTCGCGCTGGCGCAGGCGATCGACCGGTTGCGCGACTGACCTGTCGCCGCTCAGTTTGGCGGCGTGAGGTAATTCGTGATGTTGATATCGTCGATCGTGATCCACTGGTACTCGTAGTTCACCACGAACACGGCCATCAGCACGGCCGCAAGCAGCGTGGCCCGCAGGACCAGGCGACCGGGACGGAAATTAACCGGTGCGCTATCGGCCTGGCCGGCGATCTTCTCCTCTCCCGTTTCGTCGTGCGTACGGATACCGAACGGCAGGAGGAAGAAGGCACTAAGCACCCAGAACAGGGCGTAGATCGCCACAATGGAAGTGAGCTGCATGTCTATTCACCTGCGATGATGACGCGCGTCTGCGGCTTCTTGCCGGACCAGCGCTGGGCTGCGCGGCGCGCGGCAAGACGGGCAGCTTCCAGCACTTCCTCGCGATCGTCCCGGCGGCGGCCTTTCAGCTTGCCCAGCGCGCTCAGGACGTCGGTCTCTGCTTCCTCGACGAAATCGTCGTAATCCTCGTCCAGCGGCAGGCCCACGCCCTCGACGTGGACCCCGCCCGCCTGGTCCAGCACGACGATCAGCATGCCATCGCGCGAAAGGCGGCGGCGCATGGTCACGGCATCGCCATCGGCCGGGACGATGATATCGCCGTCCAGGACCAGCCTGCCGGTGCGCACTTCGGCCACCTTCCCCGGCGTTCCGGGGGCAAGCCGCACGATTTGGCCGTTGCGCTGGTACACCGCGTGGGGAATGCCGCAGGCAAGGCCCAGGCGCGCCTGTTCCATCATGTGGCGGATTTCGCCGTGCACCGGCACCAGGATTTCCGGGCGCAGCCAGCCATAGAGCGCTTCCAGCTCGGGCCTTCCGGGGTGGCCGGATACGTGGATGTCCGCCTGCCGGTCGGTCACCATCACCACGCCGCGTTCGGCCAGCTGGTTCTGCACTCTGCCGATGGCGATCTCGTTACCGGGGATCACCCGGCTGGAGAACAGGATCACGTCGCCTTCATCCAGGCTCAGCGGGTGGTTATCCTCGGCAATGCGCGCCAGGGCAGCCCGCGGTTCGCCCTGCCCGCCGGTGGCGACAATCATGATCTCCCCGCGCGGCAGGCTCATCGCGGTCTCGAAGTCCACCGTCTCGGGAAAATCGTCGAGATAGCCGTTGGCGCTACCCACCTCGATCATCCGGTCGAGCGAGCGCCCGGCAACGCACAGCTTGCGCCCGGTATGCTGCGCCACCGATCCCAGCGTTTTCAGCCGCGCCACGTTGGAGGCAAAGGTGGTGACCAGCACGCGCTTGCCCGCATGCTTGGCGACTTCGTCCAGCAGGCCGGAATAGACACCGCCTTCGCTGCCAGACGGGTTGGGATTGAAGACGTTGGTTGAATCGCAGACCATCGCCAGCACGCCGCCATCGCCGATCTCGCTCAGGTCCTCCGCGGTTGCAGGCGTACCGATCTGCGGATCGTCGTCCAGCTTCCAGTCGCCGGTGTGGAACACGCGGCCATAGGGGGTGTCGATCAGCAGCGCGTTGCCCTCTGCAATCGAGTGGGCAAGCGGGACATAGGTGATGGAAAACGGCCCGAGGTCGAATTCGCCGTGGTCGTCCTCGATCACGTTAAGCTTCACCTGCTTCGTCAGCCCGGCTTCGTCCAGCTTGCGGATCACCAGGTCGGCGGTGAACGGCGTGGCGTACAACGGAACACCAAGATCGGCCGCAAAGTACGGCACGGCGCCGATATGATCCTCGTGCGCGTGAGTCAGCAAGATGCCGAGCAGGTCGTCCGCGCGTTCCTCGATGAACTCGGGATCGGCGAACATCAGCTCGGTGCCGGGGTATTCGTTGGAGCCGAAGCTCATCCCCAGGTCCACCATCAGCCACTTGCCCTGGCAGCCGTAAAGATTGACGTTCATGCCGATTTCGCCCGAGCCCCCAAGGGCCAGGAACAGCAGTTCGTCTTGCGGGGTAAAATCTTTCTTCATTTCGCTCCAGCGCGTTCGGCCAGGATCTGCAGGCCGCGAATGGTAAGGTCGGCTTCGACCACGTCGAAAATATGGGTCTTGTCGTTGAACAGAACCGCAAGGCCGCCGGTGGCGACGACCTTCACCGGGCGGCCGATTTGCGCCTTCATGCGCTCGATCAGCCCTTCCATCATGGCGACATAGCCCCAGAACACGCCGATTAGCATCTGGTCTTCCGTATTACGCCCGATAACGTTGGCTGTTTCGGGCGCCGCGATGGCGATGCGCGGCAGCTTGGCGGTCTTGCCCACCAGCGCATCCAGCGACAGGTTGATGCCCGGCGCGATGATGCCGCCCTTGTAGGCGCCGTTGTAGTCGACCGCTTCAAACTTGGTGGCCGTCCCGAAATCGACCACGATCATGTCGCCGCCCACCAGTTCATGCGCGGCAATGCAGTTGAGCGCGCGGTCTGCGCCCAGCGTGTGTGGCTGCTCAACGTCGATCTCGAAATCCCATGCCGCCTTGCCATGCCCGGCGACCAACGGTTCGATGCCGAAATACTTGGTGGCCAGCACGGTCAGGTTGTGATCGGCACGCGGCACGACGGAACCGAAGATAATGCTGGTCACTTCACTGCGCTCGATCCCCTCGATCGCCAGCAATTGCAGCAGCCAGGTGGCATATTCGTCACCCGTGCGACGGCCATCGGTGGCGATGCGCCAGCGCGCGCGCACGTCCCTGCCATCGAACAGGGCGAAAACGACATTGGTATTGCCGACATCGACTGCGAGCAGCATCAATTTTCCTCCAGCATGACATCGCCTGCGTGGACCACATGTGTGGTGCCATCGGCCAAGCGCAAGCGTAGCGCCCCGTCTTCGGTGAGGCCATCGAATGTGCCCGACAGGCGCGTGCCACCCGCATCATGCACGCTAAGCGGCGTTCCCGGCTTGTGCGCAGCCGCTTTCCAGCGGTTGACGATGGGTTCTGCCCCGTATTCCCGCCAGCGTTGCACTTCCAGCGCCATCCGCGCGGCAAGCGCCTCGGCAAAGGCATCGCGCGTCGGGGCCGGACCGCTGTGCGACAGCGATTTGACCTTGCGATCCGCGATGGCCGGGGCGGCGGACAGGTTCACCCCGACGCCGATAACCGCGTGCCCACGTTCACATTCCAGCAGCAGGCCGCAGAACTTGGCGCCTTCCAGCAACACGTCGTTCGGCCACTTCAGCATCAAGGCTGCCGGGTTGGCGAGCATCGGCAGCACCGTCTCGTACACCGCCAGCGCCGCCACGAAACTTAGCGTTCCGGGCGACGGGTCGCCATCGCGCATGCGCACCACGGTGGAGCCCATGAAGTTGCCTGGGGCATCGATCCAGCTGCGGCCCTGGCGCCCGCGTCCTGCTGTTTGCCGATCGGCGACGAGCCAGTAGCCTTCCGGCACCAGTTCGCCTGACGTCAGGCGCGACAACAAGTCGGCATTGGTGCTGCCGGTTTCGGGAACGTAGTCTATCTGCGCGGACACATCAGAACGCGATGGCGAGCGAGGCCGCGGCCATGTCTGCCAGGCCACCCAGCCAGCCCGTGAGCAGGTAGCCCAGCGGCGAGATCAGCACGGCACAAATCGCCAGGAGCGCCCAGTGCGGCGTATCGCCTTCGCCCGTTACCGTTCCGGCAGGCTCGTCGAAGAACATCACCTTGACGATCTTGATGTAGTAGAACGCGCCGATCACGCTGGCGGCAATACCGATCGCGGCCAGCGCCACCAGGTCAGCCTCAACCGCGGCCTGGAAGACCACGAACTTGCCCCAGAAGCCGAACAGCGGCGGGATGCCCGCCAGGCTGAACATCAGCGCCATCAGCGCCCAGGCCAGCGCGGGGCGCGTGGTGGACAGGCCGGCAAGGTCGGAGATTCCTTCGACCTTGCCGTCCGCATCGCGCATCAGCAGCACGGCAACAAAGCTGCCGATAGTCATCACTACGTAGATGGCGAGGTAGACCATCATCGCGCTTGCGCCCGCGACCGTACCGGCAGCGAGGCCGATCAGGATGAAGCCGACATTGTTGATGGAGGAATAGGCGAGCAGTCGCTTCACGTTCTGCTGGCCGATTGCGCCCAGCGCACCGATCACGATGGAAAGCAGCGCGGCGAAGATCACGATCTGCCGCCAGGCATCGTCCTGCGAACCGAAGGCTTCCAGCGTGACGCGTGCCAGCAGGGCAATTGCCGCCACCTTGGGCGCGCTGGCGAAGAACATCGTCACCGGCGTGGGCGCGCCTTCGTAGACATCGGGCGTCCACATGTGGAACGGCGCGGCGCTGATCTTGAAGGCCAGGCCTGCCAGCACGAAGGTGAGGCCGAACAGCTGGCCGGTGCTGAGGCCATCGGACACGGCCACGGCGATGCCACCGAAGTTCGTCGTGCCGGCAAAGCCGTAGGTCAGGCTCATGCCGAACAGCAGGATGCCAGAGGCCAGCGCACCCAGCACGAAGTACTTGAGGCCCGCTTCCGCACTGCGCTCGTCATCCCGCAGTATTGCCGCGAGCACGTAGGCCGCCAGCGAATTCAGCTCCAGCCCTATGTACAGCGACACGAGGTCCCCGGCCGAGACCATGATCGACATGCCCAGCGTGGCAAACAGCACCAGAACAGGGAATTCGGCGCGCATGACGCCTGCCCGCTCGAAAAAGCGCGGCGCCACAACCAGCGCGGCACCGGCAGCGGCAAAGATCATCAGCTTGGCCAGCCCGGCAAACGCGTCTGCGCGGAACTGGCCACCGAAAGCGACCGTGCCGGGACCGGAGGCACCGGCACACACAGACGGCGCAACCAGCGCAAAGGCACCGCCCAGCGCGATGGCAGCGGCAACCGAAATAACGCGTGCGCCCTTGTCCCCGCCCCAGGCGGCGAGCAGCAGCAGCACGAGGCCGGACACCGCCAGGATGATTTCCGGCACGATCAGCGAAAGGGAGGTTGCCAGGTCCATCAGTGTGCCTCCCCTTGCGTGTGCTCTTCTTCTTCAGGGGCACCCTCCCCCATCACCAACTGCGCATCGCCTTCGGGCGCGGCAGCGGCAAGGCGGGTGTCGAGCAGTTCGATATCGGCGCGCATGGGAGCAAGGAAGCTTTCCGGATAGACGCCCATCCACAGCACGGCTGCGGCAATCGGGCCAAGCAGCAGGTATTCGCGCAGCGACAGGTCGGGCAAGGCCGCAGCATCGGCGTTTTTCTGTTCGCCAAAGCAGATGCGGCGGTAGAGATAGAGCATGTAGGCGGCACCCAGGATGATCCCGGTCGTGGCCACGAAGGCCACCCACGAATTGGCCTGGTAGACACCTGCCAGCGAGAGGAATTCACCGACGAAGTTGCTTGTGCCCGGCAGGCCCACTGCAGCCATGGTGAACAGCATGAACAGCACGGCATAGGCAGGCATGTTGATAGACAGGCCGCCGTAACGTGCAATCTCGCGAGTGTGCAGCCGGTCGTAGATCACGCCCACGCACAGGAACAGCGCGCCGGAAACAAGGCCGTGGCCCAGCATCACCATCATCGCGCCTTCCAGGCCCTGCACGTTGAAGGCGAACAGGCCCAGCGTCACGATCGCCATGTGCGCGACCGAGGAGTAGGCGATCAGCTTCTTCATGTCGGCCTGCACCAGCGCGATCAGGCTGGTGAGCACGACTGCCGCCATGGAGAGGCCCCAGACCAGCCAACCGAACTCGGCACTGGCATCGGGGAACATCGGCAGGCTGAAACGGATGAAGCCATAGCCGCCCAGCTTCAGCAGCACGCCCGCCAGGATGACGGAGCCCGCCGTAGGCGCCTGCACGTGCGCATCGGGCAGCCAGGTGTGCACCGGCCACATCGGCATCTTCACCGCGAAGCTGGCGAAGAAGGCCAGCCACAGCCATGTCTGAGCTTGCGGAGCGAAGTCATATTCCATCAGCACAGGGATGCTGGTGGTGCCCGCTTCGTTCACCATCCACAGCATGGCGATCAGCATCAGCACCGAACCCAGCAGCGTGTACAGGAAGAACTTGTAGGCGGCGTAAATGCGGTTCTGCCCGCCCCAGATGCCGATGATCAGGTACATCGGGATCAGGCCGGCTTCGAAGAAGATGTAGAACAGGAACAGGTCCTGCGCGGCGAACACGCCGATCATCAGCACTTCCATCAGCAGGAAGGCAGCCATGTATTCGCCAACGCGCTTGGTGATGGCTTCCCAGCTGGCACCGATACAGATCGGCATCAGGAACACGCTGAGCATGATCAGCATCAGCGCGATGCCATCGATGCCAAGGGCATATTCGAAGCCTGCGAACAGGTTTGCCCGTTCGGTAAACTGCCACTGCGCGCCGCCGATATCGAAATTGGCCCACAGCACCACGCCCAGCATCAGGTCGATCAGCGTGGCCAGCAGCGCAACCATGCGCGCCTGCCTTGCTTCCAGGAACAGGCACATGATGGCGGCGACCAGCGGCACCGCCAGCATGACGGAGAGGATAGGGAAGCCGCCCATCAGAACAGCACCCAGGTGATAACAGCGACAAGGCCTAGCAGCATGATCAGGGCGTAACTCGTAAGATAACCGGACTGGACGCTCTTCGCGAGGACACTGCCGCGCTCGACCACCCAGGCAACGCCATTGGGACCGAAGCGGTCGATCGTGCCTTCGTCACCCTTCTTCCAGAGGACGCGGCCGAGCCAGAAGGCAGGCTTCACGAAAAGCAGATTGTAGAGCTCGTCGAAGTACCACTTGTTGTAGACGAAATCGTAGATCGGGCCGAGCTGCTGCGCCACCTGGCGCGGCAAGTCGGTGCGGCGAATATAGGCGAGCCAGGCGAAGAACAGGCCGACCAGCATCGCCACCAGCGCGGAGTATTTCACCCACTTCGGCACTTCGTGCATCGCGTGCATCAGGTGCTCGTTATAGGCGATCGCCCCGTTCCAGAAGCTGGCGCTGTCGAGGAAGGAACCGGAGAAGACCTGCCCTGCGAAAAGCGCACCCAGCGACAGCACGCCAAGCGGCACCAGCATGGTCCACGGGCTTTCGTGCGGGTGATAGCCGCCGGTTGTGTCGGCACCCGCCTCTTCCGGCGTCTTGTGCACCGAATGCTGGATGTGCTCGCTCTCGATCCAGCGCGGTTTGCCCCAGAAGGTGAGGAACATCAGGCGCCAGGAATAGAAGCTGGTGAGCAGCGCGGCGAAGGCACCGACCCAGAACGCGCCGGTTCCGTGCCCGCCTGCCGCATAGCTCACCTCGAGGATGGCATCCTTCGACCAGAACCCGGCAAAGCCGACGTGCAGGTCGTAGATACCGAGCCCGGTGATCGCCAAAGTACCGATCAGCATGGCTGCAAAGGTAATGGGGATCCGCTTACGCAGGCCGCCGTAGTACCGCATGTCCTGTTCGTGGTGCATGGCGTGGATGACCGCGCCGGCGCCCAGGAACAGCAGCGCCTTGAAGAAGGCGTGCGTGAACAGGTGGAACATGGCCGCGCCATAGGCGCCAACGCCCGCGGCGAAGAACATGTAGCCCAGCTGCGAACAGGTGGAATAGGCGATCACGCGCTTGATATCCCACTGCGTGGTGCCGATCGTGGCGGCGAACAGGCAGGTGGCGGCCCCGACGATGGTAACCACGGCCAGCGCGGTGGGCGAAGTTTCGAACATCGGCGAGAGGCGGCAGACCATGAACACGCCCGCGGTCACCATGGTGGCGGCGTGGATCAGCGCGGAGACCGGGGTCGGGCCTTCCATCGCGTCGGGCAGCCAGGTGTGCAGGCCCAACTGCGCGGACTTGCCCATCGCCCCCACGAACAGCAGCAGGCACAGGATCGTCATCGTATCCCAGCGCGCACCCATGAAGGTGATGGTGCTGCCCTGCATGGCCGGGGCCATTTCGAGGATTTCGGGGATACTGGTCGTCTGGAACACCAGGAAGGTGCCGAAGATGCCCAGCATGAAGCCGAGGTCGCCCACGCGGTTGACCACGAAAGCCTTGATCGCGGCAGCATTGGCGCTGGGCTTCTTGTACCAGAACCCGATCAGCAGGTAACTGGCGAGGCCCACGCCTTCCCAACCGAAGAACATCTGCACCAGGTTATCGGCGGTCACCAGCATCAGCATGGCGAAGGTGAACAGGCTGAGGTAGGCAAAGAACCGGCTCTGGTCCGGGTCTTCTTCCATGTAGCCCCAGCTGTAGAGGTGCACGAGCGCGGAGACGCTGGTGATCACCACCAGCATCACCGCCGTCAGCGTATCCACGCGCAGCGCCCAGTCGAAGGTCATATTGCCCGACTGCACCCAGGTCAGCACCGGGGTGACGCTTGCCTCACCCGTGCCGGCGATGAACGACAGGAAGATCGGCCAGCTCAGGCCACAGGCCAGGAACAGCGCAGCCGTGGTCAGCACCTTGGCGGCGGTGTGCCCCATCCAGCGGCCACCCAGCCCGGCGATGATCGACGCCAGCAGCGGCGCGAAAACGATGATCAGGATCGAGTTCAAGGTCTATCCCTTCATCCGGTTGACGTCGTCCACCGCGATGGTGCCGCGCGAACGGAAATAGGTAACAAGGATGGCAAGGCCGATGGCAGCTTCTGCCGCGGCCACGGTAAGCACGAACATCGCGAAAACCTGCCCGGTAAGATCGTTCAGGTAGGCGCTGAAGGCCACCAGGTTGAGGTTCACCGACAGCAGGATCAGTTCGATCGCCATCAGGATGACGATGATGTTCTTGCGGTTGAGGAAAATGCCGAGCACGCCGAGCACGAACAGGATCGAGCTCACTACGACATAGTGTTCGATGCCGATCATAGGTCCACCCCCTGCCCGACGCCGGGCTGCTTCATTTCGGTTGCCTCTTCCGGGCGGCGACGCACCTGTTTGGAAATATCCTGCTGCCCGCGCGGGCTGGCAGGCGCGCGGTGAGTCAGCACGATTGCGCCGATCATCGCCACCAGCAGGATGATGCCGGCCACTTCGAACAGGAACAGGTAATCGCTGTAAAGCAGCGCGCCGACGTTTTCGGTGTTGCTTTCGCCCACCAGCGGTGTGGCGCTGCCATCGGGCGTGCCAAGGTCCAGCGCGCCGGCGCGATAGGCGCCGATGCCCAGCACCAGTTCGGCCAGCAGGATCACCGCTATCGCCACGCCCAGCGGCGCGTTCTTCATGAAGCCCGCGCGCATCTCGGCGAAATCGATGTTGAGCATCATCACCACGAACAGGAACAGCACCGCGACCGCGCCCACGTAGACGACGACCAGCAGCATCGCGAGGAATTCCGCCCCCACGATGATCATCAGGCCCGCCGCGTTGAAGAAGGCAAGGATCAGCCACAGCACGGAATGCACCGGGTTGCGCGCGAAGATGGTGAACGCCCCGGAGGCGATCATCAGCGCGGCAAAGAGGTAGAAAGCGAAGACGGTCAAAGTAGGCCCCTTACGAGTCTTGCGGCGCGGTTAGCGGTAGGGCGCATCGGCTTCAAGGTTCGCGGCAATCGCCCGCTCCCACTTGTCCCCGTTCGCCAGCAGTTTTGTCTTGTCGTAAAGCAGTTCCTCGCGCGTTTCGGTCGCGTATTCGAAGTTCGGCCCTTCGACGATTGCATCCACCGGGCAGGCTTCCTGGCAGAAGCCGCAGTAGATGCACTTGGTCATGTCGATGTCGTAACGCGTGGTACGGCGGCTGCCGTCGTCGCGCGGTTCCGCCTCGATGGTGATCGCCTGCGCCGGGCACACGGCCTCACACAGCTTGCAGGCGATGCAGCGCTCTTCCCCGTTGGGATAACGGCGCAGCGCATGCTCACCGCGAAAACGCGGGCTGAGCGGGTTCTTCTCGAACGGGTAGTTGATCGTCACCTTGGGCTTGAAGAAGTACTTCAGCGTGAGGGCATGGGCCTTCACGAACTCCCACAGGGTGAAGCTCTTGATGAATTGCGCAGCGGTCATGCCGCACCTCCATAGCGGGTCAGCATCAGCCAACCGGAAATCAGGAACACGAACAGCAGGCTCATCGGCAGGAACACCTTCCAGCCAAGGCGCATAAGCTGGTCGTAGCGGTAGCGCGGCACAGTCGCCATCACCCAGCTGAACATGAAGAAGAAGAAGAACGTCTTGGCGAAGAACCAGATGATCCCCGGCACGGCGTACAGCGGTGCCCAGTCCACCGGCGGCAGCCACCCACCGAAGAACAGCAGCGTGTTGAGGCTGCACATCAGCAGGATGTTGGCATATTCGCCCAGCCAGAACAGCGCGAAGCTCATCGAGCTGTATTCGGTCTGGTAACCGGCGACCAGCTCGCTTTCCGCTTCGGTCAGGTCGAACGGCACGCGCTGGGTTTCGGCAAGGCTGGAGATGAAGAACACTACCCACATCGGGAACAGCAGCACGTTGAACCAATAGCCGTTCACGAAGCCGAGCCCGTGGCCCTTCTGCGCATCGACAATATCGGAGAGGTTGAAGGTGCCGGCATAGAGCACCACGCACACCAGGATGAAGCCGATCGAGACTTCGTAGGAAATCATCTGCGCCGCCGCACGCATGGCGGAGAAGAACGGGTACTTCGAGTTGGAAGCCCAGCCCGACATCGTCACGCCGTAGACCCCCAGCGAGCTGATCGCGAGAATATACAGCAGCCCGACGTTGATATCCGCCAGCACCACGCCCGCATCGAACGGGATCACCGCCCAGGCCAGCAGCGCCACCGTAAAGGTGATGATCGGCGCAAGGATGAAGATGCCTTTGTTCGCGGCAGAGGGGATGATGGTTTCCTGCAGGAACACCTTCAAACCGTCGGCAAACGATTGCAGCAGGCCGAAGGGGCCGACCACGTTCGGGCCCCGGCGCAGGTTGATCGCCGCCCACACCTTGCGGTCGACATAGATGATCATGGCCACGGCCAGCATCAGCGGCAGGGCAATCAGCAGGATGCCCGCAATCGTCGCGACCACGAAGGCCCAGGTCGGGTCCATGCCCAGCGAGATGAAGAAGTCGGTCATTCCGCGGCCTCCTTGATCTCTTCACCGTGCAGCAGTTCGGCCGAACATTGCTGCATCACCGTGCTGGCGCGGGCCACGGGGTTGGTGAGGTAGAAATCCTTGATCGGGTAGCCGACCGTGCCCGATGCCTTGGCCACCTTGGGCGCCTTCGGCATCGCACCGTAATCGGCAATCTCGCCTTCGTTGCCCAGTGCGGGCACTTCGGCGGTCATGGCGGCGCGCAGTTCGTGAAAGCTGTCGAAACCGACAGTCACGCCCAGCGCATCGGCCAGCGCGCGCAGGATCGTCCAGTCTTCGCGCGCATCGCCCGGCGCGAACACGGCCTTGTCGCTCATCTGCACGCGGCCTTCGGTGTTCACGTAGGTGCCGGGCTTCTCGGTGTAGGCGGCAGCAGGCAGGATGATATCGGCTGCGTGTGCGCCCTTGTCGCCGTGGTGGCCGATATAGACCTTCAGCGAATCCGCGAACTGGCTCCAGTCGACTTCGTCCGCGCCCAGCGCCAGCACCACCTTGGGCTTGGCCGCCACCAGGTCGGCAATCCCGCCCTTGGTGGCAAAGCCCAGCATCAGCGCGCCCATGCGGGCAGCGGCAGTGTGCAGCGCGTTGAATTCGGCGCCCAGCTTCTCGGCCACGGCAATCGCCGCACCATGGGCACCGGCAGCAAAACCGCCTGCGCCCAGTATAACGGCAGACTTGTCCGCACCCTTGAAGGCATCGGTCAGTTCGGCCGGCAGCTTGTCCAGTACGGAAAGATCGTCACCCAGGAAGGTGGCCGGATAGGTGGTTTCCCACTCAGGCCCGACCACGAAGACCTTGGCCCCGCGCTTTGCCGCCTTGCGCAGGCGCACGTTCACCAGCGGTGCTTCCCAGCGCACGTGGCTGCCGATGATGAGGATCGCCTGCGCGTCCTCGATCCCGGCGAAGGTGGAGTTGAAATTGACGGCGGCGAGGTTCGAGACGTCGTAGTCCATGCCCGTCTGGCGGCTTTCCACCAAGTCGGAACCGCTGGCCTTCAGCAGCGCCTTGGCCGCGAACATGGTTTCGCAATCGACCAGGTCGCCGGCGACGGCAGCGATGCTGCCCTGCGGCTTGGCCTGCGCGATCTTCTTGAACGCCTCGTCCCAGCTGGCCGCTTCCAGCTTGCCGCGACGGCGGATGTACACCTTGTCGAGGCGGCGACGTGTCAGGCCGTCGACCTGGTAGCGCGCCTTGTCGGAGATCCACTCCTCGTTCACGTCATCGTTGATCCGCGGCAGCACGCGCAGCACTTCGCGGCCACGGCTGTCGATGCGGATGTTGGACCCCACCGCGTCGGACACGTCGATGCCAAGCGTCTTCTTCAGCTCCCACGGGCGGCTTTCGTAAGCGTAAGGCCCGCTGGTGAGCGCGCCGACCGGGCACAGGTCGATCACGTTGGCCGAAAGCTCATGCTTGGCCGCCTGTTCCAGGTAAGTGGTGATCTGCATGTCTTCGCCGCGATAAAGCGCGCCGATTTCGTCCACGCCCGCCACTTCTTCGCTGAAGCGCACGCAGCGGGTGCAGTGGATGCAGCGGGTCATGATCGTCTTGATCAGCGGGCCCATGTTCTTGGAGGTTACCGCGCGCTTGTTCTCGTGATAACGCGATGCGCCGCGGCCATAGGCCATGGCCTGGTCCTGCAGGTCGCATTCGCCGCCCTGGTCGCAGATCGGGCAGTCGAGCGGGTGGTTGATGAGCAGGAATTCCATCAC
The DNA here is from genome assembly GCA_913055155.1 of uncultured Erythrobacter sp. Lineage (GTDB taxonomy): Bacteria > Pseudomonadota > Alphaproteobacteria > Sphingomonadales > Sphingomonadaceae > Alteraurantiacibacter. The sequence goes on from CAJXJR010000013.1 coordinate 65,456, forward strand.
CCCTTCGCGCGCGGTTTTCACCATCTCGCTGTCGGTGCGGATTTCCTGGCCTTCGGTGGCGGGCAGCGCGCAAGACGCCTGCGGCTTGGGCGGCCCCGGCTTCACTTCCACCAGGCACATGCGGCAGTTGCCCGCGATGCTCAGGCGCTCGTGATAGCAGAAACGCGGGATTTCCTTGCCGGCAAGCTCGCAGGCCTGGAGGACGGTCGCGCCGTCCGGAACCTCGATTTCCTGTCCGTCTACGGTGACTTTAGGCATTACTCAGCAGCCTCCTGCATCGCGCTTTCGCGTTCGGCGATGCGGCGTTCAAGTTCGGGGCGGAAGTGGCGCAGCAGGCCCTGGATCGGCCACGCGGCGGCATCGCCCAGTGCGCAGATCGTGTGACCTTCCACCTGCTTGGTGACGGTGTAGAGCATGTCGATCTCCTCGACCGTGGCGTCACCCGTCTCAAGTCGCTTCATCACGCGCCACATCCAGCCCGTGCCTTCGCGGCACGGCGTACACTGGCCACAGCTCTCGTGCTTGTAGAAATAGGAAATGCGGCTGATGGCGCGCACGATATCGGTGGACTTGTCCATCACGATCACGCCCGCCGTGCCAAGGCCGGAACCCAGTTCCTTAAGCCCGTCGAAATCCATGTGCGCGTGGCGGATCTGTTCGGCAGGCACCAGCGGCACGGACGAACCACCGGGGATCACCGCCAGCAGGTTGTCCCACCCGCCGCGAATACCACCGCAATGCTTCTCGATCAGCTCCTCGAAGGTGATGCTCATCGCCTCTTCGACGACGCACGGATTGTTCACGTGGCCGCTTATCTGGAACAGCTTGGTGCCCTTGTTCCCCTCTCGCCCGAAGCTGGCGAACCATTCCGCGCCGCGCCGCAGGATGGTGGGCACAACGGCAATCGATTCCACGTTGTTCACCGTGGTCGGGCAACCATACAGGCCGGCACCCGCCGGGAACGGCGGCTTCAGGCGCGGCTGGCCCTTCTTGCCTTCAAGGCTCTCGATCATCGCGGTTTCCTCACCGCAGATGTAGGCGCCTGCCCCGCGGTGCATGAACACGTCGAAGTCGTAGCCCGAACCGCTGGCGTTCTTGCCGATCAGCCCGGCTTCGTAGGCTTCGTCGATGGCGGCCTGCAGCACTTCGGCCTCGCGGATATATTCACCGCGAATGTAGATGTAGGCCGCGCGTGCACGCATGGCATAGCCAGCACACAGCGCGCCTTCGATCAGCTTGTGCGGATCGTGGCGGATGATCTCGCGGTCCTTGCACGAGCCGGGCTCGGATTCGTCGGCATTGATGACCAGGAAGCTGGGACGACCGTCCTTGCTTTCCTTGGGCATGAACGACCACTTCATCCCGGTGGGGAAGCCCGCCCCGCCCCGGCCACGCAGGCCCGATGCCTTGATGACCTCGATGATGTCGTCCTGCGACTTCGCAATCAGGCCCTTGGTATCGTCCCAATCGCCGCGCTTGCGGGCAGCATCCAGGTTCCACGGCTGGAAGCCGTAGACATTGGTGAAGATACGATCCTTGTCAGCCAGCATGTGCCAGGCCTCCACCATAGAAAACAAACACGGCCACAGCGGCCAGGATTACGGCCAGCGCGATGGTTCTCACCACGCCTTTCAGCACCTTCCACGCCACGGCGATCAGCACGACGGCAATCAGGATGGGGATGATTTGTTCGATCACCATTCACCCCGATAATCGTAGTTTTCGGTGACCATGTCCTTCAATGTTGTCGGCCCGCCCGCAGGTTCGCTGGTGTGACGACCCGGCTCCTGCGTGCCGGTCTTCGGCTGCTCACCCGCAGCCAGCGCATCGAGCACGGAATCGAGCCGCTCTGCGGTCAGGTCTTCGTAGTTGTCGTCGTTGATCTGCACCATCGGCGCGGTGGCGCAGTTGCCCATGCATTCCACCTCGGTAAACGACCACAGGCCATCGTCGGACACGTGCCCGGCCTTCATTCCGCGCTTCTTGCAGGCGGCGATGATATCGTCACTGCCGCGCAGCATGCACGGCGTGGTGCCGCATACCTGAACGTGGAATTTGCCCACGGGTTCAAGGTTATACATGGTGTAGAAGGTGGCGACCTCCAGCACGCGGATGATCGGCATGCCGAGATATTCGGCGACATATTCCATCACCGGCAGTGGCAGCCAGCCCTGCGTATCGGTTTCCGCACCCACCTGCCGCTGGGCGAGGTCCAGCAGCGGCATCACCGCGCTTTTCTGGCGGCCTTCGGGATATTTCTTGATGTGCCAGTCGGCCTTTGCACGGTTTTCCTCCGTGAAAGTCCAGCCACCCCAGCGCTCGCGCAGTTCGGGGGTATCGGCAGCGATCTTACGAGCGGCCATGCGCCAGCCTCCGTTCGATAAAGCGGCCCACGTAGAGGCCGATCACCGCGGCAAAGGCGGTGGAAAGCACTTCCTTCAGCGTCACTTCGCCGTGGAACGCCGCGAGGTAAGCGGCGATGGCCGAAGCGAAAGCCGCGAAGGCTGCGATGAAGATGAAGATCTCGCGCAGGATCACCGGTCACACTCCCCGAACACCACGTCGATCGCGCCCAGAATGGCGGTCGCGTCGGGCAGCATGTGGCCCTTGGACATGAAGTCCATAGCCTGCAGGTGCGAGAACGCCGTCGGGCGGATCTTGCAGCGGTAGGGCTTGTTGGTGCCGTCAGCCACCAGGTACACGCCGAATTCGCCTTTGGGGCTTTCGGTGGCGACGTAGACTTCGCCCGCAGGCACGTGAAAGCCCTCGGTATAGAGCTTGAAGTGGTGGATCAGCGCTTCCATCGACTGCTTCATCTCGGCGCGCTTGGGCGGCGAGACCTTGCGATCATCCGAAGCGATCGGGCCTTCGGGCATTTCCGCCAGGCACTGCTTGATGATGCGGGCCGACTGGTAGACTTCCTGCACGCGCACCATGAAACGGTCGTAGCAGTCCGAATTGGTGCCCACGGGAATGTCGAAATCCATCCGGTCGTACACATCATACGGCTGGCTCTTGCGCAGGTCCCACGGAATGCCGGCAGCGCGGATCATCGGGCCGGAGAAGCCCCACTTGATCGCGTCTTCCTTGCTCACCACGGCAATATCGACGTTGCGCTGCTTGAAGATGCGGTTGTCCATGACGAGGCTCATCGCATCGCCGAACAGTTCGGGCAGGCGACCGTCCACCCAGTCGCCGATATCGGTCAACAGCTTCAGCGGCACGTCCTGGTGCACACCGCCGGGACGGAACCAGGCCGAGTGCATGCGCGCGCCGGACGCGCGTTCGAAAAAGTTGAGGCAATCCTCGCGCAGTTCGAACACCCACAGGTTGGGCGTCATCGCGCCCACGTCCATCACGTGCGCGCCGATGTTGAGCATGTGGTTGCAGATGCGCGTCAGCTCGGCGAACAGCACGCGCAGGTACTGGGCACGCTCGGGCACCTCGACGTTCAGCAGCTTTTCCACCGCCAGCACGTAGGCATGCTCCATGCCCAGCGGCGAGCAGTAGTCGAGCCGGTCGAAGTACGGCAGCGCCTGCAGGTAGGTCTTGTACTCGATCAGCTTCTCGGTGCCGCGATGCAGCAGGCCGACGTGCGGATCGATACGCTCGATGATCTCGCCGTCCAGCTCCATCACCATGCGCAGCACGCCGTGCGCGGCCGGGTGCTGCGGGCCGAAGTTGATGGTGTAGTTGGTGATTTCCTCACCAGAGGTGGTGAGGGCCTTGTCTTCGACCAGGCTCATTCGCCGTCCTCCTTGTCCTTGTCGTCCATGGCGGGCGGATCGGCATCGGTCTCGTCTGCCGCCTCGTCGTCGGTCTTCTTGCCGGCACCGGTCTGCTTTGCGCTTTCGGTGGTCTTGGGCTTGTCGACTTCGGGCGCTTCCGCCTTCTCGTCGCCCGGCAGCACATAATCCGCGCCTTCCCATGGCGAGGTGAAGTCGAAGGTGCGGAAATCCTGCGCCAGCTCGACGGGTTCGTAGACCACGCGCTTTTCCTCTTCGGAATAGCGCAATTCGGTGTAGCCGGTCAGCGGGAAGTCCTTGCGGAAGGGATGCCCTTCGAAGCCGTAGTCGGTCAAGATGCGGCGCAGGTCCGTGTTGCCGTCGAACATCACGCCGTACATGTCGAACACTTCGCGCTCGAGCCAACCGGCGACCGGCCACAGCGTGGTGACGGTGGGCACCGGGGTATCCTCGGCCGCGATCACCTTCACCATCACGCGATGGTTCTTGGTCAGGCTCAGCAGCATGTAGACAACTTCGAAGCGTTCGGCGCGGCTGGGATAGTCGACCCCGGCCATTTCCATCAGCTGCTGGTAGTCGTGATCGTCACGCAACATGCGCAGCGCGTGCTCGATCTGGTCGCGCTTCACTTCGATGATGATCTCGCCGTTCGCCTCGCGCGCCTCGACGACCATGTCGCCCAACGCACCGGTCAGCGTGTCGAGCACGCCTTCGTTCGAGGCAAAGCGCGGGGCGGAGTGCAGGACCTTGCTCATCGTTCGATCGTCCCCTCGCGGCGGATCTTCCGCTGCAACTGCATCACGCCGTAAAGCAGCGCTTCGGCCGTCGGCGGGCAGCCGGGAATGTAGATGTCCACCGGCACGATGCGGTCGCAGCCACGCACCACCGAATAGCTGTAGTGATAGTAGCCGCCACCATTGGCGCAGCTGCCCATCGAGATCACGTATTTCGGCTCCGACATCTGGTCGTAGACGCGGCGCAGCGCGGGGGCCATCTTGTTGCACAGCGTGCCGGCCACGATCATCACGTCCGACTGGCGCGGGCTGGCGCGCGGGGCGACGCCGAACCGCTCCATGTCATAGCGCGGCATGTTCACGTGGATCATCTCCACCGCGCAGCAGGCGAGGCCGAAAGTCATCCACCACAGCGAACCCGTGCGGGCCCACTGGAACAGCTCCTCGGTGCTGGTGACAAGGAATCCCTTGTCGTTCACCTCGGTCTGCAAGGCGTTGAAATAGTCCGCGTCGGGCTGCTTTACCTCGCCCGGCTGGGCGGCAGCGGGAAGGCCTTCGTTCAATCCCATTCCAGCGCTCCCTTCTTCCATTCATAGGCAAGCCCGATCGCCAGGATGCCGAGGAAAATCATCATGCCGATCCAGCCCGCCCAACCGGTGATGTCGAGGCTGACCGCCCACGGAAACAGAAAGGCCGCCTCTAGGTCGAACAGCAGGAAGCTGATCGCGACGAGATAGAACTTCACGTCGAACTGGCTGCGCGGGTCCTCGAACGCGGGAAAGCCGCATTCGTATTCGGTCAGCTTTTCCGCTGCCGGTTGATGCGCGCCGGTCAGGCGCGACACGCCCATGGGCAAGAAAACGAACGCTGCCGACAACGCCGCCGCGATGGCGAGGAAGAGCAGGATCGGGAAATATTGGCTGAGATCGACCAAGACAGACTCGAAGGGTTGCTGCGGGTTTCGTGGGCGCGTCTAGGCAATGCGATGCTGCGATGCAAGGCAGTCCGAAGGCCTATTGGCCGCTAATCCGTGGGATTCTCCGCAAGTTCGAGACGGCGGATCTGCGTGGGGCGCAATTGTGCCCCTTCCTTCAGCGCCCCACCCTCGTCGTACAGGTCCCAACTGCCGTTGCCGATGTAGTACAGTGCGCCTTCGAAAATGTCGCCGCCCAGCGGCTCGGTCCACTCCGGATTCGCCCGTTCGAGCACGCGCATGGCGGTAACGCGGTTGCCATCGTCGGACAGCGCCAGCGCCACGATCCGCATCGGCCTGAGGCCGTTCTGCAAGGCGATCAGTTCACCTGCGTGCAGCCATAGCCCGTCGATCCCGTCGAGCAGCATGGGCTCATCTGTTACAAGCCGCGAGACAGCGCCGGTCTGGGTGTCGATCATGACAAGGCCGTAGCGATAGTCGCTGATGTAGAGGCGCGAGCCGTCCTCGCTGGGCGCGATCCCCTGGGGGGAACGCAGGGTTCCGGGCGGGACGAGCACCTCGATGCCGTCGCCGATGCTCTCGCTTTTGTAGACCCCGCCGCCCAGCGGATCGCTGGCGTAGAGGACATCTTCGCTAAAGAAAGCAATGTCGGACAGCTGCACATGTTCGGGAGCGGCAATCATCACCGGGTCATCATCGTCCTTGATCGCGACGAGGCCCGAAAAAGCCTGCTCGCCGGCATCCACCATGCCAAGATTGCCCGATGCAACCACGATCCCCTTGCCACGGGCCTGCAAGCCGCTGAGGTTGCCGGTGCTGAGGCGACCGGAAGGAAACCACCCGTGGCCGTCGTTGAAATAGAGTCGCCGCGAGACCACGGTCGAGACGACAAAACTGCCTTCTTGCGGGATGCCAAGTCCTTCAGGCAGCCGCGCCTCTGCCGGCAGGGTCGCTACCACTTCGCTAAATCCAGTCGGCAAGGCGTTCAGCTCGTCGGCAGAAAGCCACGGCGGCACCAGCCCGGTCAGCACCATGCCCTGCAGGAACTCGCGCGCGGCCGGAGAGAAGGCATAACCTTCTCGCGCCAGTCCCTCGGCAACCGCCAGCGCGTTGCCCCACGATTCGTTGGCCACATAGGCATTGAGCAACCGCAGCCGCACAGATGCGGAATTGGGAAAGGCCTCTGCCAGCGCCTGTAATCCGGCGACATCGCCGATTTGGCCGGTGGTCGCATCGACCGGTCGCCAAGGCTCTGTCACTGGGGCCGTAATGATCGGCGTTTCCGCGGCCTGCGGCGCGGCGCGCCCGGCCAAGCCCAGAGCTGCCACCGGATAGATTATGCTGCACCGCACAATCTTGCGCATGACACATTCTCCCCCTACACAGCCCCACATTCACTTCTCTCAATCAAGACCAGCAGAGGCAAGTTTTCCATGGCCACTTTCAACGAAGCCGATCCCGTCGTCATCCTTTCCTACGCCCGCACCCCGATGGGCGCGATGCAGGGTGCGCTGTCCGACGTGGCGGCCACCGACCTGGGCGCAACGGCTGTGAAGGCGGCAATGCAACGTGCCGGTGTCGCGGGCGAGGACGTGGACCGCGTCTACATGGGCTGCGTGCTGCCCGCCGGCCTGGGCCAGGCCCCGGCCCGCCAGGTGGCGGTAAAATCGGGCCTGCCGCTTTCGGCGCAGGCGACCACGGTCAACAAGGTCTGCGGCTCTGGCATGCAGACCGTCATCATGGGCGCCGAGGCGCTGGCCGCCGGCACGGCCGATTTCATCGTCTCGGGCGGGATGGAAAGCATGACCAACGCGCCCTACCTGCTGAAGAAGCACCGCAGCGGCGCACGCATCGGGCACGATACCGCCTATGACCACATGTTCCTCGACGGGCTGGAAGATGCCTACGAGGCCGGCCGCGCCATGGGCACTTTCGCGCAGGACATGGCAGACAAGTACCAGCTTACGCGTGAGGACATGGACAATTACTCCATCACCTCGCTCGAACGCGCCAACGCCGCCATCGCCAGCGGAGCCTTTGCCGACGAGGTGGTTCCGGTCACCTACTCCACCCGCAAGGGCGAGGTCACCGTCGACACCGACGAATCGCCGGCCAAGGGTCGCCCGGACAAGATCCCGCAACTGCGCCCGGCCTTCGCCAAGGATGGCACGATCACCGCGGCCACGTCCTCATCGATCTCCGACGGTGCGGCTGCCGTGGTGCTGACGCGCAAGAGCGTGGCCGAAGCCAAGGGCCTGACGCCCGTCGCCACGATCGTGGGCCTTGCTGCCCATGCGCAGGAGCCTGCCGCCTTCACCACCGCCCCCGTGGGCGCGATCATGAAGCTGCTGGAACAGACCGGCTGGGGCGTCGAGGATGTCGACCTGTGGGAAGTGAACGAGGCCTTTGCCTGCGTCGCCATGTTCGCCATGCGCGACATCGGCATCGATCACGACAAGATCAACGTCAACGGCGGCGCCACGGCGCTGGGCCACCCCATCGGCGCCAGCGGCACCCGCATCATCGTCACCCTGCTGAACGCGCTCAAGCAGCAGGGCAAGAAGCGCGGTATCGCAACGCTGTGCATCGGCGGCGGCGAAGGCACTGCGGTGGCCGTCGAACTCGCCTGATTTCTCCCGCTTCCAGGGGCGGACGGCCAAGTCCGCCCTTGGCAATGCCCCTTGGCCTGTGACACAAGGCCCCGAAGGACAGAGGAAAGGGAGAAACCTGTCATGAAGAAGCTTATCGCCGTCTGCGCTGCCATCACGCTTGCCGCCTGCAACAGCGGCGCGGAGACCGAGAGCGCCGACGATGCCGATACGGCAGAGGCAGGTGATGCCAGCGACATCCTTGAAGGCGATGCTCCCGGTTTCGAAGCCGTGGCGCCGGGCACCTACCAGGTTACCCGCAGCGGCGGCGAAGTCGATTTCATCGAAATCCACCCGGGCATGACCTTCAGCCGCGTGGCCGAAGGCGGCGAAGCCACCGGCGGCGTGATCTTCATGAAGGACGGCAAGACCTGCTTCCTGGTCGAAGGCGACGAGGAAGAGGCCTGCTTCATCGACGGGCCGACGCAGGAAGACGGCAGCATGCAGACCACGTCCGAAGCGGGTGACGTATCCACCGTCATGCCCGTTGACGGGCACCTGGCAGACCACGTCGACGAAATCGAAGGCTAAGGCCGCAATTACCACGGACCCATGGGCGGCCTTGTCCGTTCAGTAAATCCAGACGAAATCAACTCTCAGGAACAGGGAAACAACCATGAAGAAGCTTATTGCCATTGCCGGCATCGCCACCCTCGCCGCTTGCGGCGGCGGCACCGACGAGCCTGCGGAAGACGCGAGCCTCGATGAAGCGGCAGCCGAAGTGATCCCCGCAACCAGTGCCGGCAGCTACACCTCCACCACGCCCGATGGCGTCGAAGTGGTCGTCGCGCTCAACGCCGATGGCACCTATACCGTCACCGAAGGTGGCGAGCAGGCCGAAGCCGGCACCTGGGAAGACAACATTCGCGGCACCTGCCTGACCGCCGAAGGCGGTGACGGCGAAAACTGCTTCAACATCCAGCCCGGTGCCGAAGAAGGCATGATGGACATCACCGGCCCCGACGGTGAAACCATGAGCTACAGCTTCGAAGGCTGAAGCCTGCACAAACAATAGAAGAAGGGCGGTCCGCTTGGGCCGCCCTTTTTCGTTGCCGCAGCCTCAGGGTTCCCCCGCCCCCCACAGGCGGGATTCTTCCACCCAGCCCACGTGCCGCTCCACATCCAGCTCGCACCAGCCATTCTCGCAATCGCCCAGCAGGCCGACCACGCCGGGCTCCAGGTTCCAGCGCAGGTCCGACGCGGCAGACGGTTCGGCGCGCATGGCCGCCAGGCCTTCGCCGGTGACAATGGCGGTACGCTGGCGGCTCAGCAGCCTCGCGGAAATCCACCCGTTGGTACCGTCGGGCTCCTCGACATAGCGCCAGCCCTGCATGCGGCGCACCACTTTCACTGGCAGCCCCTCGCGCTTGTAGACCCACATGATGGGGAACTGCTCACCTGCACCCACGCGCATGTTCGCCTCGCTCGTATCGATGCTGGCCCAATAGGGCAGTTCCACGTCCTGCGCCGAGGCAGGAGCGGCGAGTGCGAGGGCAAGCGTGGCAAGGGCGAGTCGGTGGCAACGGGGCATGACAGGGGATTAGCCTTCCACAGACGGCACTCGCAACCGGCAACACGGCTCTTGCCCAATTGGAATAATCTGTCCTAACAGGCGCCCCGGACGTAATCCCGCTCGCCGAACGGGATGGAGGGGAACAACAAATGCTTCGCAAACTCGCCGCCGCGACGGCTCTCGTCGCCCTGCCGCATGTCGCCCATGCGCAGGAACTCACCAACGTCGCGCAAAACGATTCCGGCGATACAGCGTGGATCCTCACGGCCACCGCACTGGTGCTGCTGATGACGCTGCCGGGCCTTGGCCTGTTCTACGGCGGGCTGGTGCGGGCGAAGAATTTCCTTTCCGTGCTGCTGCAGGTCGGCGCGGTGGCGGGCATCGCCTCGGTCCTGTGGGTGATGGTTGGCTATACGCTGGCCTTCGGCAACAGCACCGGCGGATGGATCGGCGATGGCAGCCGATGGATGATGATCGATCTGGGCAACCTCAGCCCGATCGCGACGACCCTGCCCGAAAGCACCTTTGCCATGTTCCAGCTGACTTTCGCAGCGATTACCCCGGCGCTGATGGTGGGCGCGTGGGTAGACCGGGCCCGGTTTGGCTGGGTGGTTGCCTTCACAGCCATCTGGGGCCTGCTGGTCTATGCGCCCGTCGCCCACTGGGTGTGGGGCGGCGGCTGGATGAGCGAACTTGGTGTGCTCGACTTCGCCGGCGGGCTGGTGGTGCATACCACGGCAGGCGCTTCGGCGCTGGTCGTAGCGCTGTTGCTCGGTCGGCGCCAGGGCTTTCCCGGCTCCACGCTGCTACCGCACGCGCCGGGCATGACCATGCTGGGCGCCATGCTGCTGTGGGTCGGCTGGTTCGGCTTCAATGGCGGCAGCGCGGTTGCCGCGACAGACGATGCCTCCATGGCCATCATCAACACCCATGTCGCCGCGGCCACGGCCGCGCTGCTGTGGGTGCTGGTGGAAAAGATCGCCTTCGGCAAGGCGACCACGGTGGGCTTTGCCACCGGTGCGATTGCCGGCCTTGCCACGGTGACCCCGGCAGCCGGCTTCATCTCGCCCGGCGCCGCGATCCTGTTCGGCATGCTGGCTGCGCTGGTCTGCTACTATGCAATCCAGCTGGTGAAGAACAAGCTGAAGATCGACGACTCGCTCGACGTCTTCGCCGTGCACGGCGTGGGCGGGATGCTGGGCAGCCTGCTGCTGGGCGTGTTCCTGTCCGCAGACCTTGGCGGCACCGGCTATGCCGAGGGCATGGGCATGGGCTCCATGCTGGGCGTGCAGGCCATGGCCATCGTGGTGACGGCGCTGTTCTCCGCCGTGCTGACGGCAGTAATCGGCATCGCGGTGTCGCTGTTCATCCCGATGCGGGTGAGCGAGGAAGAGGAAGTCCAGGGCCTCGACCAGACCAGCCACGGCGAGCGCAGCTGGCAGTTCGACTAGCCGGATCGCGGCGCCGCGGTATCAGCCGCGCGCCGCATCCACCTCCGCCATCCTGGCTAGGATCTTCTCGATGCACGCGGCAGACGTGCCCAGCGTGAAATGCGGCGCATCGATGCGCAGCGTCGTGTCCGCCTCCCCCTCCCGGCCGCAGCAGCATTCGGGCGCGACGATGCCGTCGGTGGCAGACCATACCGCGATGGTGGGTACCGGCGGCTTGGCGGCGATGTCCTCGGCAAAGGGCGGATTGTCGACCTTGTGATCGTTGATCGCCTCGTACAGCTTCCACGCACGGTTGGCGTGGCGATCGCCCGAAAACGGACTGGCCACCGTCACCACCATGTCGACATGCTCCGCACAGCGATGGGCCAGTACCCGCGCATACATCCCGCCCAGGCTCCACCCGATCAGCACCACCTTCTTACCGGTCTGGCGGTGCAGCTGCGCCAGCCGGCCTTCGAGCAGCTTCAGTTTCGCCGGATCGGCTCCGAGGTTGATGCCTTGCCGCCAGCCTTCGGGCAGGAAACCGCGCGTCTTCAGGGTGCGGCGCAGCAGCGTGGTGGAGATATCGCCGGTGGTCAGGCCGGGGATCACCATCGCCGCGCGCCCATCCCCGAAGACCGGACCTTTCCTCGGCAGCCGCAGAGGATTGAGCAGTACGCGCGGGATCGCCAGCCCTTCTCGCAAGGTGTTGCGCAGGGGTGGCGAGGCTTCGCGCGGGGTGTCGGGCATCAGTCCCCGGTCAGGATCCGGTCGACCAGCTGCTTCACCGTGGGGGTAAAGTTGTTCGAATAGAACGGGTCGGTCTTGAAGTTGAAGGCTGCGTGTCCGGCAAAGGCCAGGTTCTGGTTCACGTCGCCGCCGTGGGCAATATCCTGCAGGGTCTTCTGAATGCAGAAGCTGCGCGGATCGGCCAGGCGGCCGGTGGTGTAGTCGTCGTGGTCCTTCCAGCTGGAAAAACCGCAGTGCGACAGGCAGCCCATGCAATCGGCCTGGTCCTTGCGGATCTCGGCACGCTCCTCTGCGCTGACGAAGATGACGGTGTCGTCCGGCGTCTTAAGTGCATCGGTATAGCCTTCGGCTACCCAGGCGCGGGCGCGTTCGCGATCCTTGGGCGTGACCCAGAAGTTCTTGCCCTTCACGCCGACGTCGAGCTGTACCGTATGCTCACCCGCCTCGACCTTCGAATAGGGAATCTGCCGCTCGCTGCGGGCTTCCAGATTGCGCAGGAACGGGTTGCGGACGGCGGAACTGTAGAAGCCGGTCGGGCTGAAGCGGTGCAACAGCACGTCGCCCTCGTCCAGGTTGCGCAGCATGTCCTTCCACCCTTGCGGGATCGGGCTTTCCTGCGTCAGCAGCGGACGCGTGCCGTACTGGAAGGCGATCTGCCCCAGTTCGGGGTTGTCGATCCAGTCTTCCCAGTCGCGCAGGTACCACACGCCGCCCGCCATCACGATTGGCACGTCTTCGGATACACCTTCCTTGCGCATCGTCGCGCGCAGGGCGGCAACGCGGGGATAGGGATCTTCGGGCTTTTCCGGGTCCTCTGCATTGGACAGGCCGTTGTGCCCGCCAGCAAGCCACGGGTCTTCGTAGACCACGGCCGCCATCAGGTGCGACACCTTGTGATAGCTGCGCTTCCACAAGGCACGGAATGCGCGGGCGGAACTGATGATCGGCAGGTAGTTCACATCGAAGCGGGCCGCGATCTCGGCCAGCTTGTAGGGCATGCCGGCCCCGCAGGTGACGCCGGTAACGAGGCCGCGCGTGCGTTCCAGCACGCCTTCCAGCACGGCTTGCGCCCCGCCCATTTCCCACAGCACGTTGATGTTGATCGCACCATTACCGCCGGCAATGTCATAGGCTTTCTTGACCTGCGCGGTGGCACCATCGATGGCGTACTTGATCAACTGCTCGTGACGTTCCTTGCGCGTCAGCTGGTCGTATACCTGCGGGATGATCTTGCCTTCGGCATCGTAGCTGTCGGCATTCACCGCGCTGACCGTGCCGATGCCGCCCGCAGCGGCCCACGCGCCTGAACTGGCGTGGTTGGTAGCGGAAACGCCCTTGCCGCCTTCGATCAGCGGCCAGACTTCGCGGCCACCATAGGAAATCGGCTTAAGACCCTTAAAACTCATCATTGTCCCCAGAAGGGTTCTCGTCTGTCATCGAGAACTCGGTGGTTGTGTCGCCCGGTTGCACACAGGGTTCGATATCGCGCGGTTCAGGTCGTTCGCCGACCACTTCGAACTGCGCGTAATACCCCGCAATCTGCGGCTTGCGCACGAATTCGACGAGCCGATAGCCGACTCGCTCGAATTCGCAAAACAGAAGTTGTGGATTGATACCGTGCTGATCCGTCGGGCGATCGGTATCCACCACGATCACCTGCCCGCCTTCGCGCAGCGCCGGGCGCATGCGCCACAGCAGGGCATAGGGCTCGGTGATCTCGTGATACATGTGCACCATGAAGATACGGTCGAAGCTGTTTTCGGGCAGCTTGGGATCGTCTGGGCCGCCCAGCGCGATCGATACGTTGTCAAGCCGTTCACGCTCCACCCGGTTACCCAGGCGACGCAGGGCGTCCTCGTCGATATCCTGCGCCAGCACGCGACCGTCCTCGCCCACACGAGCGGCCAGGCGCACGGTGTAATAGCCCTCGCCCGCACCGATATCGGCCACGGTCATGCCGGGCCGAATGTCGGCTTGGTCCATCACCACCTGCGCTTCCTGCCGGTCGTCGCGGATCTGCTCTGTCGAGAAGGCGTTGGAGCCGGTAGCCGAAACCGGGCGATAAGGACGCGGAAAATCGCGCGCGGTCACGGGACGGTCGTCTTCCGCCACGTCGCAGGCTTCCAAGGACAGGCATGCCGCGGCGCCTGCAAGTATCCGGATGAAGCCACCGCTCTGCATCCCCTAGCCTCTAGCGATTGCCGGGACGGAAGGCAAAGTGCCAAATTGGCTGAAATCCCCCGATGCCGCGGCTGCAGCCCCTCAGGCCGCCTGGCGTGCCGGTGCCGGGCGCGGCGACCAGCAGTTGTAGGGGCCGATCAGGGCAAGGCGCTTGCGGTGCGCAACCGTTCCCGCGGCCAGCAGGACGACCTGCAGGTAGGTTGGGGTGTTGGTCATGGCCCAGTAGGCCTGGTTCCACCCTTCCTTGTTGAGGAGCGCGGGAATGCTGCCAATGACTGCGACGACCCCGGCGGCAGCAACGCCCAGCGGATAAACACGGTTTGCCCGCAGGGCGACGGTGATGAAGACGCTTGCCTTCATCATGTCGAACACCAGGCGGCTGAGGTTGAACTCACTGAAAGAGCGCGGGCCGATGGTATAGTGCAGGGTGAAGTCGACCACGGTTTCGACGCCGATGGCGGCGGCGCACCATCGCTCGGGCGAATCTCCCCTCGCCGCCGCATAGGCGACGACGAGGAGAGTGATGGCGGTGGTGACGGTGTACTGGTCGATCACGCGCAGCCCATGTCGGCGTCAGGATGCCGATTGCAATTCAACGTGATGACCATACGGATCGCCCGGCGGGCATCGATCGTCACCCAACACGTCATCCTGCACCTTCCGAAGGTTCTCGTGAACCCGCGCCAGATCGTTGCCCGCGTTCACCAGGGTCTGGTGCGACCTGGTCAACCGGAGCAGCGCCTCCTGGCCGACAAACGGGTCGGACTGCGTTTGCCGCCGCGCTTCGATCATCGCAGCAAGCAAGCTGCTTTGACGCAGCAAGGCGATATCGAGAGCATCTTCGGCGGCGCGCAGTTCACGCACGATACGCATCTGCGCAACATCATGTGACATGCCCATATCGAACACTCCTTTGTCGGCCATCAGGCCCGTCAGGTGCAAGGAGCCTCAAGGCAGCCTACTGCAGCAACTCTGACAGTTCGCCGAAGATGGCGAGGCCCAGCAAAGTCGCAATCAGCAGGCCAAGGGTAAATCCGACGATAGCGGTCAGGCGCCAGAAATACCCATAGCGACCCTCAAAAGACTCCGGGACGACGCGGTGGTAGACTGGCGACCCGGTGCTTTCGGGAGGTTCGCCGGAAGCGGCGTGCATCGTGTCGTCAGCCGACGCTGCGTTCGACCCGCCTTCTTCATGGCCCGCAGCGCCCGCGCTTTCGACCTGCGAGGATTGATATACGGGTTTCTCGTATAGCGCGGCTTCCCCCTGGCGGGCCTGTGCCGCCATGTACACGGCGGCCAGTTCGCCTCGCGATTCAACGCCCAGCTTGCGGCGTGCTGCGGTAATGCGCTGGTCAACGGTATGTGGGGAAATCTCCAGATCGCGCGCAATCTGCTTGGAGGTCTTGTGCAGGACCAGCAGGTCGAGCACTTCCCTCTGCTTGTCGGTCAGCTTCGCCAACAAGCCTGCAGTGTCTGGTGCGTGATCCATTTTAATCGTATCGACCCGCTTGCGGCAGCGACGCGCTTGCGCCCTTTCCCCTGCCCTATATCAATACAGGACGCGAAAGCGAAGAATCGCCGTGGCACCGGGCTTTACACCTGTTGCGTCGTTACTCCACGTCTTCCACGTCGACCGTCTCGCCGGTCACGCGCTGGGCCAGCGCGGCAGCGATGAAATCGTCGATATCGCCATCCAGCACGTCGCCCGGTGCGGTGGAGGTGACGCCGGTGCGCAGGTCCTTCACCATCTGGTACGGCTGCAGCACGTAACTGCGTATCTGGTGGCCCCACCCGATCTCAGTCTTCTCGGCATATTCGCCCGCTGCGGCTGCTTCGCGCTCGGCCAGTTCGCGCTCGTACAGGCGCGCCTTCAGCATGTTCATCGCGGTGGCGCGGTTCTTGTGCTGGCTGCGGTCGTTCTGGCTGGCGACAACGACCCCGGTGGGCTTGTGGGTGATACGCACGGCGGAATCGGTCGTGTTCACGTGCTGCCCGCCCGCTCCGCTTGCGCGGTAGGTGTCGATCTTCAGGTCGCCTTCGTTGATCTCGATATCGATATCGTCGTCGATCACCGGGTAGACCCAGACGCTGGAAAAGCTGGTGTGGCGCCGGGCGGAGCTGTCGTAGGGGCTGATGCGGACAAGGCGGTGCACGCCGCTTTCCGTCTTGGCATAGCCGTAGGCATTCTCGCCCTTTATCAGCAGCGTGGCGCTCTTGATGCCAGCCTGCTCGCCGGCCTGGTATTCCACCGTTTCCACCTTGAACCCGCGGCGTTCGGCCCAGCGTGCATACATGCGCATCAGCATCTCGGCCCAGTCCTGGCTTTCGGTACCGCCCGCGCCCGCGTTGATCTGCAGATAGGTATCGTAGGCGTCCGCTTCGCCTGAAAGCAGGGCGTTTACCTTGTCGCGGTCGGCCCGGTCGGCCAGTTGCTTCAGGCTGGCGAGCCCTTCAGCCACCACGTCGTCGTCCCCCTCGGCCTCGCCCATTTCGACGAATTCGGTGGCATCGGCCATTTCCTGGCTGATCTCGTTCACAGTGCCCACGGCATCCTTCAGCTGCTTGTGCTCGCGGCTGATGGCCTGGGCCTGCTTGGGATCGTTCCACAGGTCGGGGTCCTGCACGCGGGCTTCCAGCTCGTCGAGGCGGCGCAGCGCGTGTTCCCAGTCGAGCGACTTGCGCACCAGCGCCAGCGCGGCTTCGATCCGTTCGATGTGGGCCTGCCCTTCGGCACGCATGGCGGTGTTCTCCGTAAAATGAATGGGCGCGACTAGCGCAAGGGCGCGCGCGGGGAAAGTGGGCGGATCAGTAAATCCCGCCCTGTTCCTCGGCAAAGTCCTCGCGCTCGCCCGGACGGCGATCGAAATTGCTGCCATCGCGGGCCCGGCGCATCTGTGCCAGGATCAGCTCGCGCATGGCATCGATCTCGTCCTGCCGCTGGCTGCGGCGCGGTTCGGTGTCGGGTTTGAAGGCTTCCCAGATTACCGCAGAAGTCGGTTCGTCAGTGGGCCAGGCATCGAACACGCGGCGGCCCGTGCGGCGATCCACACGCACCATGCGCACGCCGTTGGGCGCAATGAATGGCCTGCCGCTCCAGTGGTCGCGCGTTTCCTCGATAAACTGGCGCATGATCGGCGCGGCGGTGTTGCCGCCCTGTATCCACCCGCCCATGTTGCGCGGCGTGTCGAAGCCAAGATAGGTCGCACCCACGATATCGGGCGATCCGCCCACGAACCAGGCGTTGGTAGGGCCGGAACTGGTGCCGGTCTTGCCGAACAGCGGCATGCCCAGGTCGCGCAGGCGCGTGGCGGTGCCGCGCTGGACCACGCCCGTCAGCATGTTGACGATCTGGAATGCCGTGCGCGCATCCATCACCTGCCGCCCGGTGCGCCCTAAACGCGGCATCGGGCCGCCATCCCATTCATCCATGTTGCAGCCGGTGCATTCGCGGTTGTCGGCGCGATAGATCACCTTGCCGTCACGGTCCTGCACATAGTCGATCACAGTGGGATCGTTCAGGCGGCCATGGTTTACCAGCATGGCATAGGCGGCCGCCATGCGTTCCACCGTGGTGTCGCCCGCGCCCAGCGCAAAGGCGGGATAGGGATCGTAGGCGCCTTCGTCCGCGATGCCGACATTCTCGAACATGTCGATCACGTTTTCCATGCCCGTTTCCATCGCGATATGGACGGTCATCAGGTTCTTCGACTGCTCCAGCCCATAGCGCATGGGATATTCACCCCCGCCCCGGCTGCCGCCGAAGTTGGTGAAGCATTTCTCACCCAGGTTGGCGCCCTGATAGTAGCAATACTGCGCATCGGGCACCATCGTCGCCGGCGTCATGCCGTGATCCAGGCCCGCAGCGTAGACGAAGGGCTTGATGGTGGAGCCGGGCTGGCGATTGGCCTGCGTGGCGCGGTTGAAGCTGCCAAGACGCGAATCGAACCCGCCCTGCATCGCCAGCACGCGCCCGCTGTCCGGTGCGATGGCAAGGAAGCCGCCCGATACGCCGGGAACGGTCTCCAGCCGCCAGCCGCCCCCGCTGGGTGAAGCGACCACCACGTCGCCCACGTCGAGGGCATCGGCGGCGTTCTGCAGCGGATAGGTCTGTCCATCGCTAAAGCCGATGGTGGCGCCGCCGCCTGTGGCGGTGATGACACCCACACGCCAGTCCTGGTAGTTGATCGAAATGTAGGAACTGCGCAGCTGCGCCGTCAGGTCGCCGTTATCGGGGTTGAGCGTGGCCACCGGCTCGGACCAGCCACGATTGCCCTGGTAGCGCAGCATGGCATCGCGCAGCGCAATGCGCGCGGCATCCTGCAATTCGGTATCGAGCGACGTCCGCACCCACAGGCCACCGGCGTAAACGCTGTTGGGGCCATCTTCGGCAGTCTCGCCAAAGCGATCTAGCAGTTCGCGGCGGACCTGTTCGAGGAAGTACCCTGCATCGGCAAAGCGTTCCTGCCGCTGGCCCTGCACGATGCCGAGGGGCTGCGCCTGGGCAGTTTGCATCTGCTCGGCGGTGATATAGCCGTTGTCCTCCATCTGCTCGAGCACCCAGTTCCGTCGGGCGCGAGCGGTATCGAAATTGGCTTCGCGGCTGTAGACTTCGGGCGCGCGCGGCAGGATCGCCAGATAGGCCATCTCGTGCAGGTCCAGGTCGGCCACGTCCTTGTCGAAATAGGCACGCGCGGCCGCCTGCACGCCATAGCTGCGGCGACCCAGCGGAATTTCGTTGAGGTAGAGCGTGATGATCTGCTGTTTCGACAGCACGCCCTCGATGCGCGTCGCCAGGATCATCTCGCGCAGCTTGCGGGTGATCGAGTATTCATTGCCCACCAGGATATTCTTGGCCACCTGCTGGGTGATGGTGGAGCCACCCACGGCGCGCTCACCAGAACCGATCTTGGAGACATAGTCGATCACCGCGTTGACGAAGCCGCCAGCGTCGATGCCGCTGTGCGTCCAGAAGGTCTCGTCCTCTGCGCTGACATAGGCGTTGAGCAGTTGCGGCGGCAGGTCGCGGAACTGCAGCTCCACACGCCGCTCGCGCTCGAACCGGTCGACGATTTCGCCATCGATGCCGCGCACCACGGTGGGCAAGTTGGGCTGGTAATCCAGCAGCGATTCCGCATCGGGCAGGTCTTTCGCCAGCCACGCCCAGCCAATCACCCACAGCGCCAGCGCCGCTGCCAGCAAATAGCCACCGATGCGCACAAGGCGGCTGCTGCGCCAGGCCGCCACCAGCGGCGCGAACACTCGGCCAAGGGTCTCGCGGATGCGCCCGAAAGCGCCGGTGGATGCAGAAGAACTGGTATCGGTCATAAGGCTGCCAAGGCCCTTACATGCCATATTTTGCTGGCGCCACAATGAATACGCATGTCAGGCTTCGTCGGACTGGCGGGCCAGGTAGATGCGGATGGCCCGGGCCATCACCTCGGCAAAGCGCTCGCGCCCCTCGACAGAGGCAAGCCGTTCGGCTTCTTCCGGGTTGGTGACAAAACCCGATTCGAACAACACGCCCGGCACATCCGGCGCGCGCAGCACTGCCAGCGCGGCAGATCGGCGCGCCTGCGGGTGAAAACGTAGCACGCCTTCCCCCTCGCGCTCGATCAGATCGGCAAATTCCGCCGATTTCTCCGACGTACGCCGCTGCGACAGTTCCACGAGGATGGCGTTCACGTCCTCGTCCTGCCCGGAAAGGTCCACGCCGTTGATGGTATCGGCTTTGTTCTCGCGCTCGGCATAGCGCGCGGCGGCTTCGGAACTGGCGGTTTCGGACAGGGTGTAGATGCTGGCGCCCGTCACGCCTTCGCGGTCGCCGGCGGAATCGGCGTGGATGGATAGGAACAGGTCCGCGCCCAGCTGGCGGGCGATCTCGGCGCGTTCTTCCAGCACGATGAAACTGTCGTCGTCGCGCGTCATGGCCACGCGGATGCCGCCCTCTTCCAGCAGCCTGTCGCGCAGTGCGCGTGCCAGCCCCAGCACGATGGTCTTTTCGCGATAGCTCTCGCTTGACGTGCCGGGGTCGGGGCCGCCGTGTCCGGCATCAATCACCACCAGCGGGCGCGAGGGGTCCGACGGCCCCGCGATTTCGGGCAGGCCAATGGTGGCAGAACCGTCCGGCAGTTCCACCCGCACCACGTATTCGCGCCCCAGGACCGGCACGGGAATCGCCGCGCCAAGCACATAGAGCGCCCCCAGCAGCAGCACCGGGAAGGCAAACAGCAGGCCGATCTGCACACGTTGCGACATGCGAACCGCGTAACGTCCTGTATGGCGCGCCTCGGGAAGACGCAGGATTGGTCAAGGCAACCCCAAGGGAATTTTGCGCAGATGCGCAACAAGGTTGCCGTATCTTTCCCCCGATGCTAGCTATCGCGAAGCCGGAGCAGTATTGCGAGCCGGCGCCCCGGTCAGGCCTATTCAGCCCTGCCGGCAATGCTTACAGGTTGATGCCGCGATGCAAAGTAAAAGCCAGCAAGCCACGATGCGCCCTACGGGTTGCATGATGGCTGCAGGGCTCCCAGCGCAGAAAGAAACCCTGCGCCTTCGCACCGCGACAGACACGTTTCGCACTCCCACCCGTTACCCGGCGTCTGGCCGGCCGGATGGCGTGCTGATTTCCAACACCCGCATAAACAGCGGGCTTCACACATATCGGCAGTCCCCTCCCCCCGGTTTGGCGCAGCAGCGCCCGCCCGCGGCAGGCATGGCTGCCCGGAGAATTATCAATGGCAACGCGCATGCTTATCGATGCGCGCCACCCGGAAGAAACGCGGGTGGCGGTGCTCAAGGGAAACCGGATTGAGGAGTTCGATTTCGAATCTGCCGAACACAAGCAGATCAAGGGCAATATCTACCTAGCGAAAGTTACCCGCGTCGAACCGTCCCTGCAGGCGGCCTTCGTCGATTTCGGCGGCAATCGCCACGGTTTCCTCGCTTTCAGCGAGATCCATCCCGACTATTACCAGATCCCCGCGGAAGACCGCGAAGCCCTGCTCGCCGAAGAGCGGGCGGCTGCCGAAGAGGAAGCCAAGCTCCGCGCGGAGGAAGACGAGGACGAGGAAGACGCGCCGCTGGACGAAGACGGCGACGATGGTGACGACGACGAAGCCGAACCGGGCGTCGAGGAAATCGACACCAGCGAGAAGGACGACGTCTCCACCATCGAGGACGGGCACGTCGAAAACGGCGACGAAGATGAATCCGACGACGATTCCGACGAGGAAGAGTCCAAAGACGACGACACCGAAAATGCCGAGGACGGTGCCGGCAAGGGCCGCAGCTCGCGCCGCGGTCGTGGCCGGAACAATAAGGGTCGCCGCCAGCAGGGCCGCCGCGGTGGCAGCCGGGCCAAGGAAATCGACGAAGCGCGCGCCAAGCGCCAGGCACTGCGTCGCCGCTACAAGATCCAGGACGTCATCCAGCGCCGCCAGGTGCTGCTGGTGCAGGTCGCCAAGGAAGAGCGCGGCAACAAGGGTGCCGCCCTTACCACTTACCTGTCGCTGGCAGGCCGCTATTGCGTGCTGATGCCCAATTCCAGCCACGGCGGCGGCATTTCGCGCAAGATTTCAAGCGGTTCGGACCGCAAGCGCCTGAAAAGCATCGTCAACGACCTCAGCCTGCCGAAATCGATGGGCCTGATCGTGCGCACCGCAGGGCTTTCGCGCACCAAGACCGAGATCAAGCGTGACTTCGACTACCTCGCCCGCCTGTGGGACGAGATTCGCGAACGTACGCTGGGCTCCAGTGCGCCGAGCATGATCCATTCGGATTCAGACCTCATCAAGCGCGCCATCCGCGACATCTACAACCGCGAGATCGAGGAAGTCGTGGTCGAAGGCGAGGATGGCTACAAGGCCGCCAAGGCCTTCATGAAGCTGCTGATGCCCAGCCACGCGCGCCGGGTGAAGGCCTATTCCGACCCCGTGCCGCTGTTCCAGCGTTACGGCGCGGAAGACCAGCTTTCGGCGATGTACGATCCGATGGTGCAGCTGAAATCGGGCGGCTACCTAATCATCAACCCGACAGAGGCGCTGGTGTCGATCGACATCAACTCCGGCCGCTCCACCAAGGAGCACGGGATCGAGCAGACCGCGCTGCACACCAACCTGGAGGCCGCGCGCGAAATCGCTCGGCAGCTGCGCCTGCGCGACATGGCCGGCCTGGTGGTGATCGACTTCATCGACATGGAACGCACCGGCAACGTACGCAAGGTGGAGCGCGCCATGAAGGATGCGCTGAAGAACGACCGTGCGCGCATCCAGGTGGGCCGTATCTCGGGCTTCGGCCTGATGGAAATGAGCCGCCAGCGCCTGCGCACCGGCGTGCTGGAAGCGACCACCCGCGAATGCCCGCACTGCGATGGCACAGGCCTGGTCCGCACTGCCAGCTCCGCCGGGCTTTCGGCTCTGCGCCTGATCGAGGACGAAGCGGCCAAGGGCAAGGGCACCACGATCACGCTGTACGCCTCGACCGAGGCTGCCGTGTACCTACTCAACGCCAAGCGCGCCGACCTGGCAGAGATCGAACAGCGCTATGGCGTCACGGTGGAAGTGAAGCCGGAAGGCGAAGACGAAGGCGCCAAGATGCGCGTCGGCTCGTCCGGCCCGCGTCCGGCAGAAGCCCCCAAATTCGAACCGATCGTCGACGATGATGACGGGGACGACGACGTGGTCGACGAAGACGACAGCGACGATGACGACGACGCGCAACCGCGCAAGCGTCGCCCGCGCCGTCGCGGTGGCCGGAACCGCAAGAAGACCCGCCAGCAGGACGAGCAGTCCGATGACAGCTCCGACGACGGCGAAGACGATGGCGATGACAGCGAAGGCTCTTCGGACGATAACGGCGACGAGGAAGGCAAGTCCAAGTCGCGCCGCCGCCGTGGCCGTCGCGGCGGTCGCAACCGCAATCGCAAGCGGCGCGAGGACGATGGTTCGGAAGACAGCACCGAGGGTGAAGTCGAAACGGCCAGCGAAGGGGCAGCCGAACAGGCAGAAGCAACTGCCGACGAAGCTGCGAACGAGGAAGCTCCTGCCGAGGAAGCTCCCAAGCCCAAGCGCCGTTCACGCCGCAACAAGGCCGACGAGGAAGCCACGACCGAAGGCGAAGACGCCGGTAAGGCCGACACTGCCGAGGAAGCCCAGCCCGAAGCCGAGGCGGAGGAAAAGCCCAAGCCCAAGCGCACGCGCCGCAAGAAGCCTGCGGCAAGCGAAGGCGACGAGGCAGCGCCCGCCGAAGCCGCTGCGGAAAATGCCGAGGCGGAGGAAAAGCCCAAGCCCAAGCGCACGCGCCGGAAGAAGGCCGAACCTGCCCCGGAACCCGCTGAAACTGCGGACTCTGCAGCCGAGGATGCGCCAGCTGCCGACACCGCACCGAAAAGCGCCGAAGAACAATCCACCGACGAAGCCGGCGACGACGACGGGTCACCCCGCCGTGGTGGCTGGTGGCAGCGCACCTTCGGCAACTGATCGAACCGCGGCAGGAGACCTTTCATGGCGCCGTTCCCGGTCACCGTCATCGTACTGGCGGCCCAGCGCACCGGCGTGGTCAATCCGCTCGCCGCGCGCGCCGGGGTCAGCCACAAGTGCCTCGTGCCGATCTGCGAACGGCCGCTGATCGCGCATGTCATGGAGACATTGACCACCCTGCCCGACGTGGCCGAGATCCGGGTGGTGCTGGAACCTGAAGGCCAGGCCGACGTAGACGAGGTTCTCGCAGGCTTTCGCAGCCGCGGCACGCCGATCACGCTCGTCGACAGCAATCCCAACATCGTGGAAAGCGTGCTGGCGGCGACGAAGGGCGAAGACGGCCCCTTCGTCGTCACCACCGCCGACAACGTGCTGCTGACACATGAGGGTTTCGAACAGATTCGTGACGCCATGCGCAGCGCCGATGCCGTGATCGGGGTAACCACGCGGGATCGTGTCTGGGCCGTTCACGAGCAGGGCCAGCGAAACTTCTACGAGTTCCGCGACGATGGCTATGCCAACTGCAACATCTATGGCCTTGCCAATCGCAAGGGCTTGAATGCTGCGGAAATCTTCCGCGAAGGCGGCCAGTTCCAGGCAAATCCCGGCAGGCTGCTGCGCGCCGTCGGCCTGCTGAACGTGCTGATGATGCGCTTTGGCCTTGTCACCTTCCCGCGCGGGCTGGAAAAGGTGGGCAAGCGCTTCAGCGCCAGGCTGGTGCCAGTCACTTTCGCAGACGGTGCGCTGGCCATCGACGTCGATAACGAGCGGACCTATGCGATCTGCGAATGGGTGCTGGGCCAGCGACTGGGCATGGATATTCCCAAGCCCGAGATCGATCCCGACAGCAAGTAAACCGTCCGGTCTCTCAGACGCCGGCGCGACGCGCCACGCCCCATTCCATCCAGCCTGCCCACTTCGGCGCCTTGTCGAAATAGGTCTGCCCGATCGGCTCTATCTCGAAACCTGCCTTGCGGATCGTGCCGCCAACCTCGCGGGTGAGGTGACAATTGCCGACCATGTGCTTCCACACAGGTTCGATCCGACGTTGCCATTTGGCCGGGCCCGGATCGGGCGCCTTGCCGTGTTCCAGGAACAGCAGCCGCCCGCCGGGCTTCAGCACCCGGCGCATTTCCGAGAGCACCTTGGCGGGATCGTCGACCGAGCACAGGGTGTAGGTACAGACCACGGTGTCGAAGGCACCGTCGCCAAAAGGGATGGCCTCCCCCACCCCTTCGCGAATGTCGGCTTCCCAGCCCTTTTCCCTCGCCCGCGCTCGGACCGCCTCCAGCAGGCTGGCATTGGGATCGATGCCGGCAAAGCTGGTGACGGCCGCTGCATCATAATGCTGCTGGTTGAACCCGCCGCCGCAGCCCAGTTCGAACACTGCGCCCTTGGCCAGAGGCACGACTTCGCGGCGCAGTTCGTCGACATCCTCGGAACTGCAGCCGAGCGAGATGACCTTGGGCAGGATTACCCTGTCGTACCATGTGCCCAGACCCACTCGCGCCTCCCCGGATTGGCCGCTGCTGCAGGATTGTTTCACGAAATGCGGATTTTGCAACGGCGAATTGCGCAGCGATTGCGTGCCTGAAAAATTCGGCGTAGGCGCCGCCTCAGAACAACCGCCAGAAAAGGCCGATTCCATGACCACCGAAATCGCCCCGCTCCGCATTCCCGACGAAGCCAGGGAACGCGTGAAAATGCTGTTCATGGCCAAGCACGCGCTGTGGGGCGGCGGCATGCACCCGGAGGACGGCAATCACGCTATCTACCACCACGAGGTGCGCACCACGCTGGAAGGGCTGGGCCTCAACCTGGAATTCGCCAACAGCTATGACGTGCTGTTCACCCGGCCCGAAGTCGATTTCGTCTTCCCGCTGCTGAACCGCGGCGGTTTCGTGAACAGCGAGATGCTGATCCCGATCCTGTGCAACATGCACCGCATCCCGTACCTCGGCGCAATGCCGTTCCTGCGCGGGCTGGGCGACGACAAGTCCGTCTCCAAGCTGGTGTGTACCCATGCCGGCGTACCCACCGCGCCGTGGTTCTGCTATCGCCGAGGCGCGCCGGTGCTGGAAAGCGACCTGCCGCCCGCCCCCGATGGCCGCTGGGTGATCAAGCCAAATGCCAGTTCAGCCAGCTGGGGCATTTCCGATGCCTACGATTTCAACGGCGTTGCCAATGCCATCGCCGATATCCACGGCCAGGGGCACGATGCCATCGTGGAACCCTATCTGGACGGATATGACGTGCAATGCGCGTTCATCACCATCGACGACAAGCCGGTTGCCCTGCCCATGTTGTGGTACGAGCGCGAGAACACGCAGAAGCTGTGGACCTATTACGAAAAGCGCGACCTTGTGCCGAATACCGAGAAGGCCGCGCTAAAGCGTTTCGACCACGCCGAGCTGGCACCCAAGATCGAGGAAATGGCCAGGAAGGTCGCCCGCGAATTCGTGCCGTTCGACTATGGCCGCATCGAGTTCCGCGTGGACCTGAAAACCGGCGATATCAACTTCATCGAGATCAACCTAAACTGCAACCTGTGGAGCGAGAAGGTGATGGCCAAGGCTGCCGCTCAGGCGGGCTTCAGCCACGCCGACTTGCTGGAAACGCTGCTGGCCGAATGCTGGCGGCGCAATGGGCTGATGTCCTAGGGCTCGACCCGCTCGCCCTTCCAGTCGAACACGTTGCCGCTGTCTGCGGGCGTCAGCTGCTGCAGCACGCCCAGCAGGTTTGCGGCACTATCCTGCGGCGTCGTAAGCTGGCCTTCGGGCAGGTTGCTCTGGAACGGCTGCGAGAGGGGCGTATCCACCGTGCCGGGATGCAGGCCCACGGCCACCGCCTGCTTGTGCGTGCGCCCCAGTTCGATGGCAAAGTTGCGGATCAGCATGTTCAGGGCCGCCTTGCTGGCGCGATAGGAATGCCAGCCTCCGATACGGTTATCCCCGATCGAGCCGACCCGGGCGGAGATTGCGGCGAAGGTGGCCGGCGCATTGCGCGGGAACAAGGGCAGCACGTGCTTTGCCACCAGCGCGGGCCCCACGGTGTTCAGGTGCAACACCCGCGCCATGGCATGGGCGTCGATCTGCTTGAAACTGCGCTCCGGCCCGGTGCCATCCTCCAGCGTCAGCACCCCGGTGGCCACAATCACCAGGTCGGGCGGATCGTCGCTCCACGACTCCACCGCACTGGCAATGCTTGCCTCGTCGTCCAAGTCGAAGGCGAACGGCGTGACGCCCGGCAAATCCGCCCCCTGCCCGCTGCGCGACCCGGCCAGAACCTGCATGCCCTGCTGCGCCAGTGCCTCTACCAGCGCCGTCCCGATACCACCGCTGCTGCCGAATACTGCTGCACGCTGCCAGGCCATGCCATTCCTTTCCTACGTTCAAGACCTCAAGCTAGGTATCGCGCATGGCTGGTAAAACACCCTCTCTCGTCCGTATTCATGCCCGGCACGACGTGCTGTATGGCAGAGTTATCAGTTTTGCATCTGGACAGTGCTCCATGTGCTCCACATTAGCCGCAACAGGCGCGCAAAACCGGGCACTTTTCCCAAGGCTTCGCTTGCCCTCGCCTGCTGTTTGGCTAGATAGGCGTGCAGACGCGATAGGGACGATCATTCATGGCTACCTTCACTCTCCCCGCTAACAGCAAGATCCGCAAGGACGGCGCCGTCCACAAGGCGGAGACCGACGGCAACATCCGCAAGTTCCAGATCTATCGCTACGATCCGGACTCGGGCGAAAACCCGCGCTACGACACCTTCGAGGTGGACCTGGACGAATGCGGACCCATGGTTCTGGACGCGCTGTTCAAGATCAAGAACGAGATCGACCCCACGCTGACCTTCCGCCGGTCCTGCCGCGAAGGGATCTGCGGGTCCTGCGCGATGAACATGAACGGCAAGAACGGCCTCGCCTGCACCACCGCGATCGAAGACGTGAAGGGCCCCATCCGCATCACCCCGCTGCCGCACATGGAAGTGGTGAAGGACCTGGTGCCCGATTTCACCCATTTCTACGCCCAGTACGCCAGCATCCGCCCGTGGCTGCAGACCGTTTCCACCACGCCTTCGGGCAAGGAACGCCTGCAGACGCCGCAGCAGCGCGAGAAGCTGGATGGCCTGTACGAGTGCATCCTGTGCGCTTGCTGCTCCACCTCGTGCCCGTCGTACTGGTGGAACAGCGACAAGTTCCTGGGCCCGGCAATCCTGCTGCAGGCCTATCGCTGGCTGGCCGACAGCCGCGACGAAATGACGGGTGAGCGGCTGGACGAGCTGGAAGATCCTTTCCGCCTCTATCGCTGCCACACCATCATGAACTGCGCGAATGTGTGCCCCAAGGGCTTGTCGCCGGCCAAGGCGATTGCCGAAATCAAGAAGATGCAGGCCGAAAAGCACGTCTGACATGGCAATCGGGGCAGGCGAAAAAGTGGAAGGCGGGTGCCTGTGCGGCGCCATTCGCTACACGGTCACCGGGCCGGAGATGT
This sequence comes from uncultured Erythrobacter sp., assembly GCA_913055155.1. Classification (GTDB taxonomy): domain Bacteria; phylum Pseudomonadota; class Alphaproteobacteria; order Sphingomonadales; family Sphingomonadaceae; genus Alteraurantiacibacter. The sequence continues at coordinate 93,362 of CAJXJR010000013.1, forward strand.
TCACCTCGCAATGCTGTTGCAAGGATTGCCAGAAGGCGACCGGCACCGGTCACACGACCATTGTCGGCTTGCGCCGCAGCCAGCTGGACTTGCGCGGCACACCCGCCACCTACACCAACGATGGCGACACCGGGGGCAAGGTGACGCGGCACTTCTGCGGCAACTGCGGCGGGCGGCTCTTCACCACCGGAGACCTGCCCGGCGATGAAGTGCTGATCCTGCAGGCAGGTTCGCTCGACGATCCGAACGTGGTCTCGCCCGAAAGCGTGATCTACGTGAAGGATGCGCCGCACTGGGACCGCTTCGACCCTGACCTGCCGCAGTTCGAGGCGATGCAACCGCGCGAGCGATGAGCGGCGTCCTTTCCCGCTACGAACGCCTGATCGCAGCCGGGGAATTGCGGCCCGATCCGGACCAGCGCCGTGCCGCAGAACGGCTCGATGGGCTGCAGAAGGAATTGCAGGCAGAGCAATCCGGCGGCCTGCTGGGCCAGCTGTTCGCGCGCAAGACAGTACGGCCGCAAGGCGTTTACATGGTCGGCGGCGTGGGCCGCGGAAAGTCCATGCTGATGGACCTGTTCCATGCCTCGCTAGGCATTGCCGAAAAGCGCCGCGTGCACTTCCACGCCTTCATGCAGGAAGTCCACGCAGCCCTGCGCGAGGCGCGCAAGAGCGAAAGCGGAGATCCCATCCCGCCGGTTGCGGAAAAGCTGGCGAATGGCCTCAAGGTGCTCGCCTTCGACGAGATGGTGGTGAACAATTCCGCCGATGCCATGATCATGAGCCGGCTGTTCACCCAACTGATCTGCGAACGTAACGTGACGATCGTCACCACCAGCAACCGCCATCCGACCGAGCTTTACAAGGACGGTCTCAACCGCGAGCACTTCCTGCCGTTCATCGACCTGATCCAGGCCGAACTGGACGTGGTCGAACTGGACGGGCCGACCGACTACCGGCTGGAACGGATCGGCGGGATGCAGACCTGGTACGCGCCGATGGGTGACGAGGCCACGGCAAAGGTGCGCGAGGCCTTCTTCCGCCTCACCGACTATCCGCCCGAGGATGCCGAGCACGTGCCAAGCGCCGAGCTTGATGTTGGTGGCGGGCGCACACTGTACGTGCCCAAGAGCCTGAAGGGCGTGGCCGTGTTCAGTTTCAAGCGGCTTTGCCAGCAGCCGCGCGGCGCGCCCGACTACCTGGCCATTGCGCAGGCCTATCACACGGCGTTCATCGTCGGCATCCCGCAGATGGATAAGTCCATGCGCAACGAGGCGAGCCGTTTCGTCACGCTGATCGATGCGTTGTACGAAAACCGCGTGAAGCTGTTCGCCACCGCCGCTGCCGAGCCGGAAGAGCTCTACCCGGCAGGCGATGGCGCCTTCGAATTCCAGCGCACCGTCAGCCGCCTGAAGGAAATGCAGAGCGACGAATACATGGCGCTGGGCCACGGCGTTGCAGACTAGGCAATACCCAGCCTCGCCAGCGAGCGGTCGAGCATCACCAGCTGCCACAACAGCCGCGAATGGTCGGCTCGTCCCGCGATATGGTCTTCGGCCATCTGTGCCAGGCGTGCATTGTCGAACCACCCGGTCCGCGCCAGCATGGCGCTCTTGGAAATGCTGCGGGCCTTGTTCGACAGCGGACCGCGAAACCACTCGGCAATCGGGGTGACGAAGCCCTGCTTGGGGCGGTAGAGAATGTCCTGCGGCAGGTATCGCTCCATCGCCTTTTTCAGCAGCCACTTGCCCTGCCGTCTCTTGACCCGCAGGCCATCGGGCAGGCCGGCAGCGAACTCCACCAGGCGATGGTCGAGCAGCGGCTCACGCGCTTCCAGACTGGTGGCCATGCTGGTGCGGTCGACCTTGGTCAGGATATCGCCCGGCAGCCAGAACTTGAGATCGGCATACTGCGCCATGTCCAGACCCGTGCGAACAGGAGCCTGCGCCATCAGGTCCAGCAGCGGGTCTTCGGCGCGATAGCTTCCCAGCTTGCCTGCAAGGTCGGGCGAATAGAGGTCGAAGCGGTTCTCTGGCGGGACAACCGACAGCGCACGCGCATAGCCACGTTCTCCCGACCCCGCGAGCGAGAGCAAGGTCGTTTTCGCCCGCAAGGGGCGCGGTGCCCAGTCGGCCTTGGGATAGACGCGCCCCAGCGGGCCGAGCACGTTCTTGCGCACCGTTTCGGGCAGCAGGCTGCGCAGGCGCTCTTCGTGGGCGTGGAACACCTGCCGGCGATAGCCGGCCATGGCCTCGTCCGCGCCGTCACCCGAAAGGGCCACGGTGACGTTTTCTCGCGCCAGCTGGCACACCCGCCAGGTCGGCAAGGCGGAGGCATCGGCAAAGGGTTCGTCGAACATGCCCGCGATCGTGTCGATGGCGTCGAACTGGTCGGTGCTGACCGTGCGGGCGTTGTGATCGGTGGCGAAAAGCCTTGCCACCTGGTCGGCGTAGCTCGTCTCGTCCGCGCTGGCGACGTCGAAGCCGATGGAGCAGGTCTTCACTGGCTGGCGGCTGGCTTCGGCCATGAAAGCGACCACGCTGGAACTGTCCACGCCGCCCGACAGGAACGCCCCCAGCGGCACGTCGGAGACCATGCGGCTGGCCACCGCCTGCTGCAGGTGGTGCAGCAGTTCGGCCTCCAGGTCCTTCGCCTTGCCCTTGTGGCGCTGGGCAAAGCTGATGTCCCAGTACTGCTGCGGCTGCGGCAGCGGATTGTCATGCTGCAACAGCAGCGTGTGCCCCGCAGGCAGCTTGCGCACGCCCTTCAGGATCGAACGGTGATCGGGCACGTAGCCCCAGGCCATGTAATCCTCTACCGCCTTTGGATCGACCTCGCGCCGCATCAGCGGATGCGCCAGCAGGCCCTTCAGTTCGGAAGCAAAGGCCACGGAGCCATCGGACAGCTGCACGTAGAACAGCGGCTTCACGCCGAAACGGTCGCGCGCCAGGAACAGCTCGCGCCGCTTGGCATCGTAGATGGCGAAGGCGAACATGCCGTGCAGGTGCTGCACGCAGTCCGCATCCCAGTGCTCGTAGGCGGCGAGGATAACCTCGGTATCGCCTTCCGTCCGGAACTGCGCGCCCCGCGCTTCCAGCTCCTTGCGCAGCTCGCGAAAGTTGTAGATCTCACCGTTGAAGACGATCACCAGGCGCTCGCTGGCCGAATGCATCGGCTGCGGAGAGCCTGCCACGTCGATGATCGACAGGCGGCGGTGGCCCAGCCCCACGCCCGGCGCGGTCCACACGCCCGAACCGTCAGGCCCGCGATGGGCCAGCACGTCGGTCATCCGCTCCACCCGCGCGGGGTCGACCGGCTTGATAGTACCGCAATGGAAAAGGCCAGCGATCCCGCACATAGGGGCGAACTAGTCGAGCCGCGCGACAGCGTCCATCCACTCCGGCAGCGGAGCGGTGGATTGCATGAAGTCTGCGATGACCTCCGCGCCATCCTGCGTCGGCGTGTCTTCGGCAGAAAGGATCAGCATGATCGTGGGGTCTGCCGTTCCCAGCAGCCGGTCGCGCATGTTGGAAAGCTTCAGGCGCATGCGGCTGCTGCCGGTCCAGTCACCATGACGGAACAAGGTATAGGCCACGCGCTGCTGTCTGCCGAGCGCCTGCAGGCATTCACCCCGTGCGCCATCGGGAGCGGGCGCGTCGTCAAGCCAGCGCCATTCGGTCTCCAGCGGCAAGGCACCTTCGCCATAGGCCCCGGCTTCGCGCCCGTCTTCCTGCGCGGCGTAGATGGCGTAGACCACGTCCACCACCCTGCCCTGTGCATCACGATAGCTGGCGGTGAGGCGACGGTCTGCCCCGCCTGCGCGCGGCTGCCAGGGATAAGTCTGGTCCAGCGCCGTGCGTGTCCAGCCCTGCACTTGCGGCAAGGCGATCTCATCGGACAGTTTCGCTTCGACGCTGCGCGCCTGCGCCGACCAGGCCACCATGCCCAGCGCCACCAGTGCCAGCGCCGCCAGCACGCTCCAGCCATTGGCATTCCAGCGTTCGAGCCGGGCGGGCCAGGCGGCTGCGGCAATCCGGTCGGCGTCGATAAACGGATCGTCAACCTTGCGGTCAAAGAACTTCCAGCCCAGCCCCAGCAGTGCGGCCATGACCAGCGCGAAGAAGATCCACCCGTAGACAATGTGATCGAACCCGGCGGCAAAGGCGATACCCTGCGACTGGGCGATATAGATCGTGCCCCATGCGCGCACCCCGTTGGCGAGGATCGGCAACACCACTGCGGCAGCCATGAACACCGCCCGGCGCGTCCACGAGCGGAAGCAGACGTGGGAGACCAGCGTGCCAAGCGCCACCATGGCGACCAAGAACTTCACCCCCGAACAGGCTTCCGCCACCTCGAACAGCCCCGCAGGCGTATCGATGAACACGCCTTCGATCAATGCGGGGATGCCGCTGGCGTGCGTCAGCGCGATGGTGATGTGCGCGGTAATCATCTGCAAGGCCGGCACTAGTTCCTCGCCCAGCGGAACCAGGAACAGGGCGAAGGCGAGCGGAAATAGCAGCGCCCATGCCACGCGCGGGCCCAGCAGGGTGATGACACTGGCCTGCATGGCCATGACCACCCCCAGGTGGCTGATCGTGGCGGTGCCGGATACGTCGCCCAGCAACCATCCGAACAACGCGCCTGCCACCAGCACCAGTCCCGGCCACCAGGCCTGCGGGGCCAGCAGCGCCAGCTGCGGTGCGCGTTGCCACACCAGCCAGCCCAGGATGAACGGCACGATCAGGATGTGGTTGTAGGTGGAGGTGTTCCACCAATGCTCCACCATCGTGGCCCAGTCGGCAGCGAACAACGCGAACAGGGCAAGCCATGCCAGTGCAAGGCGCAGCAAGGGCCGGCGCCACGTGGGCGCGATCATCTCGGCCACCAGCGCCAGGCGCGGAGAGATCGCGTCAAGCCGCATCGCGGCAAGTCCCCTGCTCCATGCCAAGCAGCTGCGGCAGGTCTGCCAGCATGGCCGGCCAGCTCATCTGTTCGAGGACGAAGCGGCGCGCCTCGCTGCCCAGCGCGTGCCCAGTCTCCGGTTCCTCGCTCAGGCGCAGCAGGTTGGCGACGAAGGCCGCGTCGTCCTCTGCGATTACGAACTGTGCATTGCTGCGTGCATCGATCCCGGTGGCGGCATCGGCGGACACCACCACTGGCCGCGCCATGGCCATGGCTTCCAGCACCTTGTTCTGCACCCCGCGCGCAATCGTAAGCGGGGCGACAACGACATCGGCACCTGCCAGCCACGGGCGGGTATCGGGTACCTCGCCCACCACCTGCGTGCCATTCACACCCTCCAGCGCGAGCACTTCGCGAGCAGGGGCGCGACCGACCACGTGGAACCGTGCCTCAGGCAGCGCTTGCCGCACCTCTGGCATGATCCGCTGCGCCATTCGCACGGCTGCCTCGACATTGGGTGCGTAGTCCATCTGTCCAGTGAAGACATAATGCGGGCCGCCTGTCGCAAGCGATGGCTCCGGCTGAATGGCGGCGGGATCGAACACAGCGCAATCGATGCCGTTGCGCAAAGCGCGGATGTCGTGCGTGCCGGGCGTCCGGCTGCGCAGGAATTCGGCCTCGGCCTCGCTCACCAGCAAGGTAGCGTCGGCGCGCGCAACCAGATCGGCCTCGACCGCCTTCAGCAAACGCCCTTCACGGCTGTCCATCCAGCTGCGCGGCGCCTTGCCGGCCTTGCCGTAGGCTTCGAACTTGGCGGAATCGACATCGACAAGGTCCAGCAACAGGCGTCCGCGCCAGCCTTGCGGCACATATTGCCCCATCTGGCCGGAAAAGACGTAGATCGCCGAAATATCGCGGGTGCGGATCGTTTCCTCCACCCAGCGCGCCAGCCTGGCGGAACGGAACGCTGTAAAGCTGACCGGCTCGCCGCGCAGCAACGCCTCGACACCCGCCAGCGACAACGGCTTGGAGCGGCGCGGCATGCACCAGCTCTTGGCGACCTCGGCCAGCATGTGTTCGTTCGCGACATCGGCATCGGTCTCGGCCAGGCAGCCGACATGCACCGGCGCGATCCGCGCCAGGGCCTTCAGCACATGGTGCGAACGGATCTTGTCGCCGCGGTCGGGTGGGAACGGCAACCGGTAGGCAAGGAAGAGGATCTGGCCACTCACCCCAACCCCCGCGCGATGTAAGGCCCGACGAGGTTGGCGAGCGGCAGCGGCAGCTTCTTCCACAGCGCGATGCGCGACTGGTGCCGCGCGCTGGTGGGATCGGCATCGCGCGCCTCGTGCCCCGGCGCGGTCCAGCTGGCGTAGGACAACGGCTGTGGGTCGAAACCCCAGTTCTTCTTGAAGTGGTAAGCCCCGCTGCCGGTCTTGCTGCGCCCGAAGTCGAAGCGGTCGCAGCCGCGCTTGCGAGCGTGCAGCATTAGTTCGTAATACATCCGATCATTGGCGCGCAGGCGGCGGGCATCCCAGGTGCCCCCGCCCCAGTAGGGCATCACCGCGCCGTCGTGATACAGCGACAGCACGCTGGCGATGGGCGTGCCCTCGTTCCATACTGTCAGGATATCGGCGTCGAGCCGGTTTATCACGGAATCGAACAGGCTTTGGGGAAACACCGGCGTGCCCAGGTTGCGCACGCTTTCGGCATAGACCTTGTAATGCGCCGCGCGCTCCAGTGAAGCCGCGCCTGTGGTAACGGCAAAATCGTGCTTCAGCCCCTTGCGCACTTCGGCGCGCTGCTTGCGCGGGATGGCGGTCAGCTGCGCCTCGTCATCCTCCGCCAGGGGGGCGATGAAACCGCAATGGCTATCCTGCCGCACCTGCCAGCCCTCCCCCGCGAAACCGCCACGCAGTTCGACCGTGGGGCACGACAGCCGCAGCGCCAGCTTTTGCACCGCATCGCCCAGCAGGCAGGCGGTAACATCATTCTGTGCCAGCACCCCGCCCTCCACGGCAAAGCCGGACGAGGCGAGCATGCGGCCGAAAATCGGCGAGTGCACTTCGGTCAGCGGCAGCCAGCCGGTCAGGCGACCACCCTTCTCCGCCACCAGCCCGCGCGCGCGCTGGCTGATGCCTTCCTCCACCGCCAGCAACCATGCCGGGCGATGGAAAACGGACCCGCCATGTTCGGCGACAAAGCCTTCGATCCGCGCTGCTTCGTCAGGCTGGTGCAGGTCCACGGCGTGCACGCTTTCGCGAGCCAGGGCGAAGGGCGCGTTCATCCGTGCACCGCCTTTTCAAGCCGCAGGCGCAGGTTTTCGCGCTTGGCGACCGCGTCCATCCTTCCCCACTGGAATTCGCGCACCAGTTGCTCCAGCTTGCCCGCCATCTTGTCGAGGTTGGTGTAGTGGCGCAGGCGCGAACGCAGCGGCGCGCCGGAGACACGCGGTTGGCCAGGGTCGATTTCCCAGGGGTGGAAATAGAACACGGCCGGGCGGCCATCGTTGCGATTGACCTGGCGGATCGCCCAGCGGCTGAAGGCATAGGGCAACACGCGGAAGAACCCGCCTCCACCAGCTGCCAGCCGCTTGCCGCGAAACACGGCCGTGGTGACCGGAATCTCCACGAAATTGCTGCCTTCGACGGGCTTGAAGGCAAATCGCGGTGCCTCGGCCCAGCCATAATGGTCGTGCGCAATCGGCGCCACGCTGGAGGAATAGGCATAACCCGCCTCTGCCAGCACCTCGTGCGCCCACGGCGTGCGCGCGTCGATGGAGAAGCTGGGAGCGCGATAGCCCACCACCCGCGTGCCGCTGGCGTCTTCCAGCACATTGCGCGTGCGGGCAATGTCGGTGGCAAAGCTGCGCGCATCCATGCGGAACACGCGCTGGTCATCCCAGCCGTGGCTGGCGATCTCGTGGCCGCGATCGGCAATGTCGCGCAGCAGGCCGGCATGGCGCTGCGCCACCCAGCCTAGCGTGAAAAAGGTGCCCTTGGCGTCGACGGCATCGAACAGGTCGAGGATCTGGCGGACATTGCGGTCCACCCGGTCATCCAGCGCGCCCCACTGGTCACGCTCAATAACGTCCTCAAACGCGCCCACCTGGAACCAGTCCTCGACATCGACCGACAGGCCGTTGACGATGGTCTCCGGCTTGTCCGGCCTGTTGACGAAACTCTGCGCGTTCACGGCGGTTCAGCTCCTGCGGCGGTCCATCAGGCAGCCTTGCTCGAATCCATTTCGCTTTCGATCCAGTCGATCAGCATGGTCAGCGTCTGGCGGATCGTGCGCTCCTGCTCGAAACACTTGGCTTCGACACGGGCGATCTGCGCGCGCAGCGTTTCGACCTCGGGCGTTACCGTTTCGGCAATCGCGGCATCGCGCTGTTCGGCCATCTCGACGATGGCCTGCTACAATTCGGCGATCTGCGCATCGCGTTCGGCTAGGTATTGCTCGAGCATTACCTTGTCGACGCGCGGCGTGGTCGGCATGGCCGTCACCGGCTCGAAGCTGGCTTCCTGCTTGGGCATCGGCGAAGGTGCGGCTTCGGGGAAGGCGCGTTCGGCTTCCATCTCGGCCAGCACGTTCTGCAGCATGGCGGCATCGATGCGGTTGCGCTCTTCCACAGCGCCCAGCAACAGCAGGCGGTTGGCGATCTGGTTCACCCGGCGCGGGATACCGCCGCTGGCTTCGTACAGTTCGGCGAACACGCGCTGGTCGAAAGCGGGATTGCCATCCCAGCCCACGATCTTCAGGCGGTGGACGATGTAGGGCTCGATCTCGCCCTTCTGCATCGGCTCCAGGTGGTGCGCGGCGATCACGCGCTGGCGCAACTGCTCCAGCCCCGGATCGCTCTGCAAGGTAGAGCGGAATTCAGGCTGACCCAGCAGCAGCGTCTGCAGCAGCGGGTGGTTGCCTAGCTGGAAGTTGGACAGCATGCGCAGTTCCTCGAGGGCGGAGACCGTGAGGTTCTGCGATTCGTCCATCACCAGCAGACAGCGCCGGCCTTCGCGGGCTTCCTCGTGCAGGAAACTCTCGATTTCGGTGAGCGCGGTAGCCTTGTCGTGCCCTTCGATATCGAGGCCGAAGCTGCGCGCCACCACATGGACGATTTCCTCGCCGTCCAGCTTGCTGGTGACGACCTGCGCCACGGTGACCTGGCTTTCGTCCAGGCTTTCCATCATGTGCGCGACCAGCGTCGACTTGCCCGAGCCCACTTCGCCGGTGATGACGATGAAGCCCTCGCCCTGCGCCAGGCCATAGCCGAGGTAGGACAGCGCCTTGCGGTGCGTGACCGAGCGGAAATAGAATTCCGGATCGGGCGTCAGCTGGAAAGGCTTGCCGGTGAGGCCGTAGAAGTTATCGAACATGGGTCTGGTCTCCTTGATGACCCTATCAATCAAAGGTGTAGCGAAGGCCCAGCAGGGCCGATGCAGATGAATAATCGGGCAGGTTGTCGCGGCTGATCCCGTCCAAGCCGACGGCGGCAACGCCGGTCAGCCCGCGCCACAGGTTGCGGTTGTAGGCGACCGAGGCGGAGTAGCCGATGCCATCGCCAAGATTACCCGAACCCGCGTCGAACCAGCTGGCATAGGCCCCTGCGGAAATACCCGAATTGCGATCCAGCTGCTGCGCCAGGTTGGCGGCGACGTAATAGCTTTCGTCGATCACGCCACCGACATCGGCCAGCACGGTGTTCTCGCCGCCGAAGAAGCTGCGCCGATCGTAGCCCGCGCCGATACCGAAAGATGTGCGCCCGCGCGACCAGCCATAGCTGGCGGCAATCCCGCGGTTGCGGAACACCGAGCTGCGCAGCGAATTGAGCTGCGCCAGCGTGCAGTTGTTGCCTTCCACGCCGATCACGCAGCCGCCAAGGTCGCCCGAGATCGGGTTGCGCGCGGCGGTGAATTCGGTGCCCAGCAGGTCCAGAGCACTGGTCAGCTGCCCGCCAAAGCCGGTGATGTTGTCGTAAACGGCAATGTTCAGGCCCGAATGGGAATTGGGGGAGTAGGACAGGTTACCGTAATAGGTGGTAGAGCCGTAGCGGCGTCCCACGTGCGCTTCCACCGAGGTGCGACTGCTGGGCCGCCACATCACGCCCACGTCCCAGATCAGCCCGTCAGTCTCGTAGACGATCTGGCGCGGCTGGCTGTCATCGGTGACAAGGCGGCCATCGGGGCCGATCACCGGGTCGCCGTTCGCGTCCAGCAGGGCATCACGGCTCGAAATCTGCACGTCTTCGTAGCCGACGCCGCCCACCAGGGCGAGCGTGGGCGACAGCGGCACGGTAACGTCGCCGCGCACGTATTTGTCGTCGATCCGCTGGTCGAGGTTGGATACGTCCTGGCGGTTCCACCCTGCCCCAACGCCCACGCCGATCGGCGCGATCGTGCGCGGGGCCACGCCCACGCGAACGGCAGCATTGTGGGTGATCGAATCGTCGAAGATATCGACCGGGTCCTCGTCCGGCGCGGTAACGATGGCATCGGACGATTCCACACGGGCATAGCCCAGGCGATAGTGTCCACTGATCTCGACCGGGCCGGACCGCGTCTGCACCGAAGGTCCGGCGTAAACGGCATAGACCTGGCTGGTCGAATCCTCGTTGCCGCCGATCTACCCGACGGAACTGAAACCGCTGCCGTCCACGCTGGTACGCGAGGCAAGTCCGCCTGCCTCCAGCGTCACGCCGCGGCGATAGAGCCCCATGGAGGCACGCGCGATGCCGGAAATCGTATCGCTGTCGACAGCGTTGCCGTAGCCGATATCGCGCTCGTAACGGAGCGAGGCCGAGGCCGCGCTGTTGCGCCCGGTCACACTCGCATCCACACCGGCAGCAAGCTGGGTGTAGGTCAGCACGTCGCTACCCGGCTCGATCTGCGCGGTGACGACCTGTGAGGCTTCAATGTAGGGTCGCACATCGGCGCCATTGGTGCGGTCGGGTCGATCACTGTCGCGGCTGGCATCCATGGCGGATGCGGCCGAGCCCTGTTCCTGCGCTTGCGCACACTGCGACACCGCGACAGGCGCCACGGCGAGACCAAGGGCAATGCTGGGACGATAGTGCATCGGCATCACGGCTCCTCCCCGTAATAAGCGCCGAAGCGGCGTCCGCTGGGGCTGAAATGCGCCGCGTTCAGCAGCAGCTTGAGATCGGGGCAGGCCGAAAGCAGCGTCAGCGCATCTTCCAGCGCGCTCTGACCGGTGCGATCCGCCCTGGCGACCACGATGGCCTGACCTACGTGCTTGGCCAGTTCGGCGGCCGGCGAAGCTGCAAGCGCCGGCGGGCTGTCGAAGATCACGATCCGCTTGGGCGAACCGCGCGTCAGCCGGTCCAGCACTTCGGCGGTGCGATGGCTGGCAAGGTATTCGCTGTCCGACGTGGTGTGGTTGCCTGCAGGCAGCACGTGCAGCCCGGCAACGTCGGTGGCCAGTACGCAGTCCTCCACCTTCAGGTCTTCGCGGGCCAGCACGTCCATGAAGCCCGGCCCCTTGGGCAGGCCCAGCATCCTGAGGACAGACGGCTTGGCGAAATCGGCATCCACCAGCAGCACTTCGCTGTCCTTCTCCGCCGCCATGGCCAGCGCCAGGTTGACCGCGCAATAGCTCTTGCCCTCGTCGGGATGCGGCGAACACACCAGCACGCGCTGCGCCAGCGCGCCGGACCCGGCCGCCTGCGCCTTGCGCACCGATTGCAGCACCTGCCGCTTCACGATGCGGAATTCCTCCAGCAACGCGGTCACCTGTCCTTCGGGCTGGATCAGGCCGAAACGCGTCAGACACTCGCGATCGATCGGATGTACGGTATCGCTGAATTCGACGTCTTCGTAGACCGGCTCGGGCGCTGGCGCAGGGGCCGCACCGGGCGTGGGCTGCGCCACGTCTTCTGGCACTGGTGGAAAGGCCAGCGGCGCTTCTGTCGCCTTTGTCCTGGGCGTTGCCCGGCGGGGACGGCGGTTGACGGGTTTCTTCAGCTCCTTGGGCACCTTGGCCGGCTTGTATCCGCCAAGGCCGAACATGCTTTCGGCTCGTTCCAGTAGCGTCTTGGGCGGCTCTGGCGTGTTGCTCTGATCAGTCATCGCCCAGCTCCTCAGGCCACCATGCCGCGTTGGACGAATTCCACGCCCAGCAGCACCACGAACAGGACGCCAAGGCCACCGACCCCGGCTGCGAAATACTTGAGGCGCTTGGTGCGCAGTTCGCGACCGGCCTCGGTGAATGTGTGCGAAATCGTGCCGATCACCGGCAGGCCGAAGCTGCGCTCCAGCTGCCCTGCAGTGGCGAATGTGGAGCCCAGCTTGCTCATCGCATAGGCAGCGCCGCCACCGGCACCCATGCCCACGACCAGCACGCCGAAGAGCAGCAGCGGGCGGTTGGGCGCAGCAGGCTTGCGCGGTGTGGTGGGCGGATCGACAACCTCGAACTGCACTGCGCTGCGTTCGCTTTCCACCTGTCCGCGCAGGCGCAGTTCCTCGCGGTCCTGCAGCAACTGGTCGTACTGCTCGCGCAGCACGTCATAGTCGCGGCGGATGCGCTGGGCTTCGGCAGCGGCGCCGGGTTCGCGCATCTGGCTGGCCGTGATGGCGGCGATCTCTGACCGCAGCGCTGTTGCGCGCGACTGCAACGATTGCACGTTGGCCTGGCGCTCCACCAGCATCGATTGCAGCGTGGCATAGGCCGGGTTGGTCGCGCCACCGGCCGGGCCGGCAGCCTGTGCCTGTTCACGCAAGGTGGCGACCTGGCGGCGTGCGGCCACCATGTCCGGGTGTTCATCGGTAAGCCCGCGCGCTTCCAGCGCGGCAAGGTTCGCTTCCGCCTGTGCCAGCGAAGCTTGCGGACCGCCCGACCCCGGCGTGACGATAAAGCGCGGGGTGTTCGAAATCTGTCCTTCCAGCGCTGCCATCGCGCTCTGCGAGGCGGCAAGGTCGCTCTCGACACTGCGCAGTTCGGCGCGGGTGGCCGCCAGCTGGTTGGCAATCGCCTGCGCGCCGCCGATCAGTTCGGGATTGGCAGCCTCGAAGGCCAGGCGCCGTTCTTCGGCGACTTCCAGCTCGGCTTCGCGCTGGGCCAGTTGCTGGTTCAGGAACGCAATCGAATCCTGCATCTCGCCGCGCGCCCCGCCCAGGTTTTCCTCGCGGAAGATATCGATCATGCGCTGCGCGATGACCTGCGCCAGTTCGGCGTTCTCGGCATCGGACAGGTCGCTGCGACCGCTGGTGGCAGTGATTTCGAAGATGTTGTCGCCTTGGCTGACGACTTCGATGTCCTTGGTCAGGCCTTCAATGGCCGCTTCCATTTCGGTGGGTGTGGTCACGCTGTCACCGATGCGAGTGGAACGGACCACGGTTTCGAGGTTGACCGAGCTCACCAGCGTCTGGCGGATACGATCAATATCGCGCGCGCGGCTGGCAGCGCCAATGCCGATCTGTTCGGCCAGCACGTCGTCCAGCTGCACGAAGATGCGCGTTTCGCTCTCGTAGCTGTTGGGAATCAGCGCAACGACCAGCCAGCCCAGCAGGCAGGTCGCCCAGGCGACGCCCAGCGCCAGCCAGCGCCGATTCCAGATCGCCCATGTGCCGGCACGCAATTCTTCGAGAAGCTGGTTCAAGGTGGCCGTCCTTCCTTAGAACATGCTCTCGGGGATGATGATCACGTCGCCGGGGTTCAGCATGACGTTGGCATCGCTGTCGCCGCGGCGCAGCAGGTCGGACAGGCGCAGCGAATACTCGCGCTGCTCGCCCGACTGGCGATCGAAACGGATCAGCGTGGCGCGGTTGCCCGCGGCGTATTCGGACAGGCCGCCGACCGCGATCATCGCATCGAGCAGCGTCATGTTGGCGCGGTAGGGGATCGAGGCAGGCTGTTCGGTTGCACCCACGATGCGCACCTGCTGGCTGAAGGTACCCGCGAACTCGTTCACGATCACCGTCACCAGCGGTTCCTCGATATATTGCGACAGCTGCAGGCGGATATCCTCTGCCAGCATGGTTGGCGTCTTGCCGACGGCCGGCATGTCGGCCACCAGCGGCGTGGTGATGCGGCCATCGGGGCGCACCTGCACTTCGGCACCCAGTTCGTCGTTACGCCAGACGTGGATGGTCAGCTTGTCGAGCGGGCCGATGACGTATTCCTCGCCCGGCCCTTCCTGCATGGCGACAAAGCGCGCAGGTTCCAGCTGCGGCCCTGCCGCACCCCCGCCGCAGCCGGACAGGCCAACGGCAAGGCTCGCCGAGGCGAGGAGGAGACTGACAGGCCTTTTTAGTGCGCATTTATGCGTCCTTCGCGAAGTACGGGTGGACCGCGCATGCAATTCACCCCTGGGATCCGGTCAGGGGTTCTCACGAAAAAGGGTGAACATTGCGTTAGCCTTCATGCCCTAAACCGCTCTGGAAGCGGGTTTTGTGAAGGCCTGTCCCATTGCGGGACGGGTTTGGGAGGGCTGTCAGACCAGCATTTCCAGTGCCGGTCCCTGCCCCAGGAAGGTCGCCGGGCTGGCGCTGGCGCCATAGGCTCCGGCGCAGAATACCGCGACAAGGTCACCCACCTCGGCGCGCGGCAGGTGGGCGGCATCCGCCAGGCGATCCAGCGGGGTGCACAGGCAGCCGACCACGTTGACCTCTTCCTCCGGCTCGGCATCGAAGCGGGTCGCGATGGCAACGGGGTAGTTCCGGCGCACCACGGTGCCGAAATTGCCCGATGCAGCCAGCTGATGGTGCAGGCCGCCATCGGTGACCAGATAGGTGGTATCGTGGCTCACCTTCCGGTCGACGATACGGGTCAGGTAAACACCTGCTTCCCCAACAAGATAGCGGCCAAGCTCGATGGCGAACTGCGTATCTTTCAGGACTCCAGGAAGGTCTGCAAACCGCTTTTCCAGCGCCACCCCGATGGCCGCCACGTCAAGCGGCGTATCCTTGTCGAAATAGGGTATGCCGAACCCGCCGCCCATGTTCAGGTGCGGCACCTCCACACCCGCCTCGCCCGCCAGCTGCGCGGCCAGATCGAGCACGTGGCCCTGTGCTTCGATCAGCGCCTCTGCGTCCAGCGCCTGGCTGCCGGAATAGATATGGAAGCCACGCCAGTTGGCACCGGCATCCACGATCGTACGGGCTAGCGTCGGCACACGGTCCGCATCCACGCCAAAGGGCTTGGCACCGCCGCCCATCTTCATACCCGACCCGCGCAGTTCGAACGGGGGATTGACCCTGATGGCAAGTCGCGGCGCGATGCCCAGCTGCTTGCCGATCTGTAATGCCCGTTCGGCCTCGTTCGCGGATTCAAGGTTCAGCGTCACCCCTGCACGGATGGCGGCGAACAGTTCACGGTCACGCTTGCCCGGCCCGGCAAAGCTGATCTCGCGCGGCAGGTATCCCGCCTCCCGCGCTTGTTCCAGCTCTCCGGCAGACGCGATATCCAGCCCGTCGACCAAGTCTGCCATAAATTCGAGCAAAAGCCCATAGGGGTTTGCTTTCATGGCAAAATGAATTTTCAACCGTTCCGGCATCGCCTTACGCAGATCGCCGATACGCTGCTCGATGATGGCACGCGAATAGACGAACAACGGGGTATCGCCCGCCTCCTTCACCAGCTCACTGGCGGTGCGCCCGCCAATGGCCAGTTCGCCCTCCTTGGCGGTAAACTCAGGGGGAATGGGGCCCAGCGCCTTCATGCCGCCTGCCTCGCCAACAGCGCCCGGTCGATCTTGCCGTTTGGGTTAAGGGGCATGGCATCGAGCCAGCGGATCACCGCAGGCTGCATGAAGTTGGGCAATTCGCGCTTCAGGGCAGCGCGCAAGGCGTCATCGTCGCCTGATCCGCGCACCACAAGATGGATGGCGTGGCCCAGCCTTTCATCCGGCACGCCCAACGCCACGGCCTCCTCTGCCAGTCCGGTCGCGATTACCGCCTCCTCGATTTCCTGCGGGCTAATGCGATTGCCCGCGCTCTTGATCATGGCATCATCGCGCCCGACGAAATAGAGCAAACCGTTCTCCGCGCGCCGCACGTTGTCGCCCGACCATACCGCCATGCCGCCGTATTGGGATGCTTCCGGGGCGGGTTTGAACCGCTGCGCGGTCCGCTCCGCATCCTGCCAGTACCCTTGCGCCACCAGTGGCCCGCAATGCACCAGTTCGCCTTCGCCCGCGATTTGACCTGACTGGTCGACAACCAGGATCTCGGCAAAGGGAATGGCGCGACCCATCGAGGTAGGATGCTCGTCCACCAGGTCCGGATCGAGATAGGTCGAGCGAAAGGCCTCTGTCAGGCCGTACATCGGAAACAGCCGCGCATCGGGGAATATCCGGCGCAAGTCGCGCACCAGGTCCTCGGTTAAGGCGCCGCCGCTGTTGGTTAGCCGCCGCATCGATGCCACCGCCTCTTCCGGCCAGTCCTGCCCTACCAGCTGCACCCACAGCGGCGGCACGGCAGCAATCGTCGTGATGCCATGGCGGCCGCACGCCTTGATGACGTCACGCGGGGTGAGATAGTCGAGCGGCACCACGCTGCCACCTGCATACCAGGTGGAAAGCAACTGGTTCTGGCCATAGTCGAAGCTCAAGGGCAGCACGGCCAGCGTCACGTCGTCGCGCTCCATGCCCAGGTAATGCGCCACGCTGACCGCGCCCAGCCACAGGTTCGCATGGCTTAGCATCACGCCCTTGGGCCGCCCGGTCGAGCCGCTGGTGTAGAGAATGGCGACAAGGTCGTCGGCATCGGCTGTCGAGGGCTCCACGAGCGGCGACACGGCTTGCGCAGCCTCCAGCGCCGCCTTTTCCTCCACCTGCGGACAATCCGCGGGCACATCGCCCTCTTCCAAGGAGGCAAGCCGCGCGGAATTGGCCAGCAACAGGCTGGCCCCGCAATCTGAAAGAATATGGTTGACCTGGGCCCGCTTCAGCAGCGGATTGATCGGCACATGAACCAGCCCGGCACGTGCAGCGGCCAGCGGCATCAGGCAGGTGAGTTCCCCCTTCGCCGCCCACGTCGCTACCCGCGCGCCCTGTTCCGGCACCTGGTCCGCCAGCCATCCCGCCAGCTGGGCGACACGGCTTCTTAAGTCCTTCCAGCTAAGGACTTCGCCGCGCAAGACCAGCGCCGCATCCGCATCCGCCCCGCACATGGCGAGGTGATCGAGCGGGTACGGCGTGGGATCGGGCGCAGCGGACATTCGGGTTCCAAGGGGTGAGCATTCTTGTGACGGCGATCAGCTATCACGACACGGTTAACGATCTGCAAGGCCTTGAATGGTCTGACGCAGGCCCTTTTGCACGACCGGAGTGGTTTGCCCTGCTCGAACAGAGCGGGATTGAACCGCTGTTCGTCACCGCCAGCGAAGGCGACCAGAGCATCGCCCTTCTACTGCACCGTGCCGATGGGGCCTTCGAAGCGCTGACCAACTGGTATGCCTTTACTTGGAGTGACTTGCACACAAGTGCTCTGACTGATTCTGCGATTCTGGAGGCGCTGGCGGGAGACCTGGCAAAACGCACGCACCGTGTCACGCTGACCAAGCTGCCCGAGGAAGACGGCACCCATGCCCGCCTCGCCGATGCCTTCCGCACGGCAGGCTGGTGGGTGATTGCCGAGCCGTGCGACACCAACCACGTATTGCCCGTGGCTGGCCGCAGTTATGCCGAGTTCTTGGCCGACCATCCGGGCCGCTTGCGCACCACGCTGAAGCGCAAGGCGAAGAAGATTGAGGTCGCGCTTTCCACCACCTTCGATGCCGCCGCCTGGACCGCCTACGAGGATATCTACGCCGACAGCTGGAAACCCGAGGAAGGCGATCCCGCCCTGTTGCGCGCCTTTGCCGAAGGCGAAAGCCAGGCGGGCCGTTTCCGCTTTGCCATGGCCCGCCATGACGGCACGCCCGTCGCCGCGCAGTTCTGGACCGTGGACGGCGAGACCGCCTACATCCACAAACTGGCTCATCGCACCAGCGCCGACAAACTCTCGCCCGGCACCACGCTGACTGCCGCCCTGTTCGAGCGCGTGATCGATACAGACCGGGTGCAGTGGGTCGATTTCGGCACCGGAGACGATCCCTACAAACGCGACTGGATGGAAGAGGTACGCACCCGTTGGCAGTTGACCTGCCTGCGCCCATCGCACCCGCGCAACTGGCCCCTGCTGGCCAGGCACCTGATCCGCAAGCTTGTAACGGCAGGCGCACGTGGCTAGGGCGCAGGAATTATGGCGACCAACCTTCCCGCCCCGACCGAGCAGGACGAAGACACCGATCTCATCCTGCGGCAGGTCCTCGCAGACGTTCTCGGCCTTTCGGCGGAGCGTATTTCGGAGCTGCATGCCGATTCCGGCCTTTTCGGAGACTTGCCGGAACTGGACTCGATGGCAGTCGCAGGCCTGCTCACTGAACTGGAAGACCGCCTCGATATCATCATCGACGATGAAGACGTCGACGGCGAAATGCTGGAAACCTTCGGCGGCCTCCTCGCCTTCCTTGCAGTCAAGCGCTCCAACGGCTGAAGCGCCATGCTGACGGGTCTCTGGCCCTCACCTGTCGGCGGCGAAGAACTGTTGCTGTCCTTCGATGAAGGCAGGCAGCGCCGCTTGGTGGTGATTCCGGCGCTGTTCGATGAAGGAAACAAGTTGCGGCATTTCACCGTCGAGGTGATGCGGCGGCTCCATACGACCGGCATCGACAGTTTCCTGCCGGACTTGCCGGGCACTAACGAAAGCCTCGCCCCCCTCGTTGAGCAGACGGTCACGGGCTGGCGGCAATATCTTAGCGCGGCGGTCGATCACTCGCGCGCCACCCACATGCTGGCGATCCGTGCGGGCGCTGTCATCGACCCGGGTCACCTCCCCTCCGTGCATTATGCCGCCGCCAGCGGCGCCAGCCAGTTGCGAACCTTGGCCCGCGCGCAAGCCATCGCAGAGAAGGAAGCGGGCGCCCCGGTTAGCCGCGAAGACCTGCTTGTCCAGGCAGAGGCACAGGGGGCCACGCTGGCAGGCCACGACCTCGGCGCGCAGATGGTGCGGGAGTTGCTGGAAGCGGAAGCTCCCATCCCCACCTCCAGCGTGGCGCAGGGCGACCTTGGCAGCGGCGGCTTATGGCTGCGCGCGGAACCCGCCCATGATCCCGGGCAGGCCGATCGCCTGGCCGCGATGGTGCTGGAGCGCCTGGCATGACCCGTCGCCATCTCACATTCGATTGTGCCGGCGATATGCTGGTGGGTACACTGGATGAAGCCGAGGGCACTTCGGGCCTGCTGCTGGTTAGCGGCGGTAACGAGATCCGCAGCGGCGCGTTCGGCGGCCAGGCGCGGCTGGCAACACAGATCGCCGCCGCTGGATATCCTGTGTTCCGCTTCGACCGGCGCGGTGTGGGCGATAGCGAAGGCGAAAACCGCGGGTTTCGCGAGAGCCGGGACGATATCCTCGCCGCCATCGCCGTGTTCCGCCGCGAATGTCCGCAGCTGCAGCGCGTGGTCGCCTTCGGCAATTGCGACGCGGCCAGCGCGCTGATGCTGATGCAGGGCGAGCAGTGCGACGCGCTGGTACTATCGAACCCATGGACCTTCGAAGACGCCGAAGCTGATGACGACCTGCCGCCCGCTGCCGCCATCCGCACTCGCTATGCCGCAAAGCTGCGCGATCCCGCAGAACTGGCGCGACTGGTCAAAGGACAGGTCGATCTGCGCAAGCTGGCCGGGGGAATCCGGTCTGTCCTCGGCAAGCCCGCTGCCCCCGGCTCGCTGGCGCAGGAGATGGCCAGTGGCCTTGATGCTGCGGCCAAGCCCTATACGATCCTGATCGCCGCGAATGACGGCACCGGACAGGCCTTTGCCGCCTGCTGGAGCGGCGGCGCCCAGCGATTGCTGCGTTGTGAGGGCGCCAGCCACGCCTACGTCGAGCCACAGGCGCAGCAATGGCTGCGGGAACGGATTCTCGAAGTATTGCGCGGCTGAAGCGCAAGCGGCCTACTTCATGAACAGGCTGGCCAGCTCCACGTGGGTGGACCAGCGGAACTGGCCGACCGGACGAAGCTCTGCAAGGCGATAGCCTGCCTCTTTCAACTGCACAGCATCGCGTGCCCAGCTTGACGGATTGCAGCTGATATAGACCACCCGTTCGACCCCGCTCGCGGCAACCTGCTCCACCTGCGTGCGCGCCCCCGCGCGCGGCGGATCGAGGACCACACCGTCGAACCCGGCCAGTTCGCCTGCTCGCAGCGGATTGCGGAACAGGTCTCGGTGGGCACATTCGACAGGCAGGCGCGCGCGATTGGCCGTCAAACGCAAGGCATTGATCGCGGCAGCATCGGCCTCGGCAGCG
The DNA here is from genome assembly GCA_913055155.1 of uncultured Erythrobacter sp. GTDB lineage: Bacteria > Pseudomonadota > Alphaproteobacteria > Sphingomonadales > Sphingomonadaceae > Alteraurantiacibacter. The sequence goes on from CAJXJR010000013.1 coordinate 113,571, forward strand.
AGAACCTGCGACTGGCCGACCAGCGCCAGGGCAAAGGTGCCCAGTCCGGCAAACAGGTCCGCCACCTTGGCGCAGCCCGCCAGCCACTCGCTTGCCGCGGCGACCAGCGCCGCTTCGCCATGATCGGTGGCTTGCAGGAAAGCGCCCGCCGGAAAGGCAACTGGAACACCGCCCAGAGTCACCGTCACCGGTTCCGGCTCCCAGAAACTCTCCGCGCCAAAGCCGTGATCCAGCGTCATGCGCGCAAGGCCCTGTTCGCGGCAGAAATCCAGCAGGCTCTCGGTCTGGTCCAGACCCTCTGGCGCGAAGCCACTGATATTCAGGTCCGCGCCCTGGTCCACCAGCGTCATCTCGATCCCGATGGCATAGCGCCCCTTCAGCTGCGCCAGATAGGTGCGCAAGGGCTCCACCAGCGCGAACAGGCGCGGATGCAGCACGTGGCATTCGCGCATGTCGACAACCTTGTGCGATCCGGCCTGCGTAAACCCGATCAGCGGCCGACCACCGCCATTGATTGCCCGCAAGCCTGCGCGACGGCGGGAATGCGGTGGCGACATGGCAGGCGGCGCGACCAGTTCGGGCTCCAGCCCGTGCGATTGAGCCGCGTAGACAACGCGATTGCGCACGAAGTCGCTCAAGGATTGTTCGTCGCAATGCTGCAACTGGCACGACCCGCATGTGCCGAAGTGCCTGCACGGCGGCGTAGCGTGGTGCGGACCATGCTCCAGCGAGCCGTCCTCGCGCAGCAGGTCGCCCGGCGCGGCCAGCGGAACATGCCGACCGTCCGCCGTCACGCCATCGCCCTTGGCAGCGATGCGGATGATTTCAGCGTCAGTGCTCATAGGAGGTCGGCAAAGGCCGCCGGAACGTGTGCGGCAAGGTCGCCTGCGGCAAAGGCGGGCCCTGCGTGGCGCGCGGCACCGGCCAGCAGCCAGCATCCCTGTTCGGCTGCCTTGCGCGGCGTTATTCCGCAAGCCAACCTGCTGGCAATCAGGCCTGCCAGCGTGTCTCCCGTGCCTGCGGTACTAAGCCAGCTGCTGGCGCCCGGCGTAACGGCAAGAGCGGCACCTTGCGAGGCGATCAGCGTGTCAGGCCCCTTGGCCACCAGCACGCCTTCGATGGCTTCGGCCAGTTCGATCGCCTGTTCGACCCGGTCCAGCCCCACGGCATCGAAGGCACCCGCGAGGGTCTCCAGCTCTCCCGCATGCGGCGTGGCAATGATCGGCCACTCCCGGTCTTCCAGCATCGGCGGGGAAAGCAGAACCAGCGCATCGGCATCCACCACCGTGGGCACGTCGCAAGCCAGCACCCAGTCGAGCTTCGAGCGTGCCGCCGCGCTGCGACCCAGGCCGGGGCCGATCAGGAACGCATCGATCCGGGGATCGCGCACCAACTGGAACAGCGAGCCATGTTCGACGACCACATCGGGCGGTACGACCGGCACGGCGTCCTCGTCATCGACGAAAATCTTCACGTAGCCCGCCCCGCCGTGCTGTGCCGCGCGGGCAGCCAGCACGGCAGCACCCGGCATTTCGCCCGCGATCACGGCCAGCATCCCGCGCGAATACTTGTGTGCATCGACAGCGGGCGGCGACAGCCGGGGCGGCGAGGAAAGGCGGGCCGCGTCGTGCACTTTGCCGACACCGATATCCACCAGTCTGCGCGCGCCCATGCGAGCCATGGCGGGCATCAGCCAGTGGGCATATTTCCACGCCCCCAGCGAAATCGTCAGCCGGTAATGCGGCAGGCCCTCGTTCAGCATCTCGCCGTTGTCGCTGTCGACGCCGCTGGGCAGGTCTACCGCGACGCTGATCTCGTGCGCATCGGCCAGCGTGCGCAGGTGCGCCAGCAGCGCCTCGTCCAACGGGCGCCCCAGCCCCGTACCGAACAGGCAATCGACGAACACGCCGCCGCTGGCGCTGGTCACCGGCTCCCCGCCCCACTTGCGCCGGGCGGTTTTCGCTGCCTCGGTCTTGGGTTCGATGGGTGCGACGACCGAGACATCCAGCCCGCGCTGAGCCAGTACGCGGGCGATTACATAGCCGTCACCGCCGTTGTTGCCGGGCCCGCACAACACAGTGACGGAGCGCCCGGCAGCAAGACGCCAGATCCAGCCCGCTGCCCCCGCCCCTGCAGTCTCCATCAGGCTTTCGACAGTTTCGCCGCCGTCGATCAGCAACTGTTCGGCCGCCTGCATCTGCGCGGCGGTGAGGATCTGGTGCGGGGCAGCCGGTGTCATTCCGATACCGGCAAATGGTAGCGATCCGAACCCACGCGCACCTCGACATAGCCGCCCATGTTGGTGACTTCGGCCTGGTCGGCACCGGCAGCGGTAATCAGGCCCTGTCCGGGAACACCCAGCTGGAAGCGGCGAAAGGCGCCGTCGGGATGGCGCACGATGACGAAGCTTTCGCCATCCTGCTCCACCCGTTCCATGGTGCAATCGCGGCCAAAGCCGCCCGCACCACCCAGCGAGCAATCGATGGCTATCAGCCCCGTTGCCGGCGTGAGTTCAGCCTCGTCCGCATTGGCACAGCCGGCGACCAGCGTGGCTGTCGCCCAGACGAGGGCCAGTGATCTCACTGCTTCGCGCCTCGGATAATCTGGCTGACGTCGCGCACGGCGCCCTTGGCTGCACTGGTGGTCATCGCGGCATAGGCCTGCAAGGCCGGTGTCACGCGGCGTTCGCGCTTCTCTGCGGGCTGCCATGCGGCATCACCCTTCGCCTCCATCGCCGCTCGGCGCCCGGCCAGTTCCTCGTCGCTCACCGTCAGGTTGATGGTGCGACCAGGAATGTCGATTTCGATCACGTCACCGGTCTCGACCAGCGCAATCGCCCCGCCCTCGCCTGCTTCGGGGCTGGCGTGCCCGATGGAGAGGCCCGAAGTACCGCCAGAGAAGCGCCCGTCGGTCAGCAGCGCGCACTTGGCCCCTAGCCCCTTCGATTTAAGGTAGCTGGTGGGATAGAGCATTTCCTGCATGCCCGGCCCGCCCTTGGGCCCTTCGTAGCGGATCACCACCACTTCGCCCGCCTTCACCTCGTCACCCAGGATGCCTTCGACGGCGGCGTCCTGGCTTTCGTAGACGCGGGCGGGACCGGTGAATTTCAGGATCGATTCGTCCACCCCGGCGGTCTTCACGATGCAGCCGTCCTCAGCGATATTGCCATAGAGAACGGCAAGGCCACCATCCTGGCTGAAGGCGTGTTCCTTGCTGCGGATCACGCCGCCCTCGCGGTCGATGTCCAGCTCTTCCCAACGGCGCGACTGGCTGAAGGCGGTCTGAGTCGGCACGCCGCCGGGCGCGGCCTTGTAGAATTCGTGGACCTTGGGGTTCCCGGTGCGCACCACGTCCCAATCGTCCAGCGCATCGCCCATCGTCGGGCTGTGCACCGTGGGCAACGCAGTGTGCAGCAAGCCCGCCCGGTCAAGCTCGCCCAGGATCGCCATGATCCCGCCTGCGCGGTGCACGTCTTCCATGTGGACATCGGCCTTGGCCGGGGCGACCTTGGAAAGGCAGGGCACCTTGCGGCTGAGCCGATCGATATCCTTCATGGTGAAATCAACGCCCGCCTCCTTGGCGGCGGCCAGCAGGTGCAGCACGGTGTTGGTCGATCCGCCCATCGCGATATCCAGGCTCATGGCATTCTCGAACGCCTCGAAACTGGCGATGGAGCGCGGCAGCACACTGGCATCGCCTTCCTCGTAATAACGCTTGGCCAGGGCAACCACGAGCCGCCCTGCCCGCTCGAACAGGCCCTGCCGGTCGGCATGGGTGGCAAGCTGCGAGCCATTGCCCGGCAGCGACAGGCCCAGCGCTTCGGTCAGGCAGTTCATCGAATTGGCCGTGAACATGCCCGAGCAGCTGCCGCACGTCGGACAAGCCGAGCGTTCGATCGAGGTTACCTCCTCGTCGGTATAGCTTTCGTCGGCAGCAGCAACCATGGCATCGACCAGGTCGAGCGCAACTTCCTTGCCCTTCAGCACGACCTTGCCCGCTTCCATCGGGCCGCCGGACACGAACACGCAGGGCACGTTGAGTCGCATCGCGGCCATCAGCATGCCGGGCGTGATCTTGTCGCAGTTGGAAATGCACACCATGGCATCGGCGCAGTGGGCATTGACCATGTATTCCACGCTATCCGCGATCAGGTCGCGACTGGGCAGCGAATAGAGCATGCCGTCGTGGCCCATGGCGATGCCATCGTCCACGGCGATGGTGTTGAATTCCTTGGCTACGCCGCCTGCCGCCTCGATCTCGCGCGCGACCAGCTGGCCAAGGTCCTTCAGGTGCACGTGGCCGGGCACGAACTGGGTGAAGCTGTTGACCACGGCGATGATCGGCTTGCCGAAATCGCTGTCCTTCATGCCGGTGGCGCGCCACAGGCCGCGGGCACCGGCCATGTTGCGACCGTGGGTGGTGGTACGTGAACGGTATTCGGGCATGGTCTGTCCTGCTTCGATCTTTCCGGATTTCCCCTAGAGGAAGCGACCCCCTGTCCGAAAGGGGAAAAGCGTCAGTCGTAGGTGTCGAGCGCCAGTTTCACGCGGCCCGCCACGTCGGCAATGATCGCGGACCAGCGCGCTTGCCCCGTCTCGGTGGCGATCAGGTCGTTGCGGATCTCGATCGAGCAATAGGGGCGTCCCTTGGCCTCGGCATGGCGGTTCATCGTGGCGTTGAGCAGCTTGCCCGAATAGGGTTCGTTGTCGCCCACGGTCACGCCAAGCTCGCGAAACAGCCGCATGGCGTGCTGCGCGGCGCGGTCGTCGTCGTTGTAGAACAGCCCGATTTCCCATGGGCGCTCCACCGTGGGGTCGCTTTCCAGCTTGGGCGTGAAGCTGTGGATCGCCAGGATCAGGCCCGGCTCCATGATGTCCAGCCACTTTTCCAGCGCGGCGTGGTAGGGGCGATAGTAATCGTTCAGCCGCGCCTCGCGGTTGGCTCCGATATTGCCGGGAACCAGCACACCATCGGACGAGGTCTGGATCAGGTTTTCGTGATCCTCCTCGCGGTGCATGTCGATCACCAGGCGACTGATATCGCACAGGAAGGCCGGAATGTGGTGGCGGCGGGCCAGCCTTTCGCACACGCCCGAAGCGCCGATATCCCAGGCGATATGTGTTTCCAGCGTTGCGGCGGAAACACCCAGTTCGATCCCCTCGGGAACCCGGTTGGATGCATGATCGCACACCGCAACGATGCCGCCCGGCCTGGCATCGCCAATAAGGCGATAGACCGTCTCGCTCATCGCAATTTTCCTTTCATCTGCCACCACTCGGGGTGGTCAGAATGCAGCTTTTGCGCGGCCTTATCGCGGATTTCGGCCGATTCATAAAGGGCAAAGCAGGTTGCACCGGATCCGGACATCTCTTGCATCCAGGGATCGGTGGCTTCGAGCGCTATCAGGACCTCGCCGATTTGCGGGCAGATCGCTATGGCCGGATCGCGCAGGTCGTTGCGCCCGGCCTTGGCGATCTCGTGCGCGGTGCCGCTCGGCAAAGGTCCGCGATCGACGCCGTCCCACGCCTTGAACACCGGACCCGTGGGCACCGGGATACGCGGGTTCACCAGCAGCACGGCCATGCCTGCCATGTCGTTCTCGACCGGCTCCAGCTCGGTGCCCGTGCCGCGCCCGATGGCCATGTGGCTGGTGACGCAGGCGGGCACGTCCGCGCCCAGCCTGGTCGCCCGTTCGTGCCAGTCTTCCGGCAGGCCATGCGCCAGTTCCACCATGCGGAACACCGCGCCCGCATCGGCAGAGCCACCGCCCAGGCCTGCGGCGACGGGCAGGTTCTTCTCCAGCGTGACTTCCACGCCTTCGTAGCGCGGCAGCACGCTCAGCGCCTTCATCACGATATTGTCGAACGGGTCGGAGAGCGCGGGCGCGAACTCGCCCACCGTCACCACCCGGTCACGCGGCGAATAGGCCGCGCGCAGAGTATCGCCATGATCGACGAAGGCGAACAAGGTCTCCAGCTCGTGATAACCATCCTCGCGCCGCCTGCGGACATGGAGCGCGAGGTTGATCTTGGCATAGGCGGTTTCGGTGAGGTGCAAGCCCCGCCTCACATGTTCGGGTAATTCGGCCCGCCACCGCCTTCGGGCGTGGTCCAGGTGATGTTCTGGTTGGGGTCCTTGATGTCGCAGGTCTTGCAGTGGACGCAGTTCTGACTGTTGATCTGGAACTTCATCGTACCGTCGTCCTGCTCCAGCCACTCGTAGACACCTGCCGGGCAGTACCGCGTCGAAGGGCCGGCGTAGACCTCCAGCTCGCTGTCGTGCTGCAGCTGCATGTCCTTCACCTTCAGGTGGTTGGGCTGGTCCTCTGCATGATTAGTGAAGCTGTAGGATACGCTGGTCAGGCGATCGAAGCTGATCGTGCCGTCGGGCTTGGGATAGTCGATCGGCTTGTGCAGGTCGGCGCGCTGCAGTTCCTCGTAATCGCGGTGGTGGCCCATCGCGCCGAGCCCCAGGCCCAGCGTGCGCAGCCACATGTCCGCGCCTGCCAGCACCGTGCCGATATCGCCGCCGAACCTGGCGACCAACGGCTGCGCGTTTTGCACCTTCTTCAGTTCCGTGGCGATCCAGCTGTCGCGCAGATTCGCCTCGTAGTCGCTGACTTCGGTATGTTCCTGCCCGGCGGCGATTGCGGCTGCCACCGCTTCGGCGGCCAGCATGCCGCTCTTCATCGCGGTGTGGCTGCCCTTGATCCGCGGCACGTTCACAAAGCCCGCCGCGCAGCCGATCAGCGCACCGCCGGGGAAGGCGAGCTTGGGCACCGACTGCCAGCCACCTTCGTTGATGGCGCGCGCACCGTAAGCAACGCGGGAGCCGCCTTCGAGGTATTCGCGGATCGCCGGATGCTGCTTCCAGCGCTGGAATTCCTGGAACGGGCTGACGTAGGGGTTCTTGTAATCGAGCGCGGTCACGAAGCCGAGCGCCACCTGGCCGTTGGCCTGGTGATAGAGAAAACCCCCACCCCAGGTATCGCTTTCACTGAGGGGCCAGCCCTGCGTGTGCAGCACGCGGCCCGGCACGTGCTTGTCCGGGTCGATATCCCACAATTCCTTGATGCCAAGGCCATAGACCTGCGGCTGGCAATTCGCCTCCAGGTCGAATTTCGCCTTCATCTGCTTGGTTAGGTTACCGCGCGCCCCTTCGGCGAAGAGCGTGTACTTGGCGTGGATTTCCATGCCCGGCTGGAAATCGGGTTTATGACTGCCATCGGCGGCAACGCCCATGTCCTGCGTGATAACGCCGGTCACCGCGCCGTCATCGCCGAACATCACTTCGGCAGCGGGGAAGCCGGGGAACACCATCACGCCTGCTGCCTCGGCCTGTTCGGCCAACCAGCGGGTGAGGTTGCCGAGCGAACCGGTGTAGCAGCCCTTGTTGCTCATCAACGGCGGCATCATGGCGTGCGGCATGTTGATCTTGCCGGTCTTGGTCAGCATCCAGTGCCAATTGTCGGTCACCGGCGTTTCCGCCATCGGGCAATCCATGTCGCGCCAGTCGGGCAGCAGCTCGTCCAGTGCCTTCGGGTCCACCACGGCACCGGAAAGGATGTGCGCCCCGATCTCGGAGCCCTTTTCGAGAACGACGACTTCCAGCTCTTCGTTCAGCTGCTTCAGTCGGATCGCCGCCGAAAGGCCCGCGGGGCCGCCACCGACAATCACCACGTCCACGGGCATCGATTCCCGTTCAACCATCATTTCGCCTCGTTTTGCGGAACAACCATCGGACGGGCCTTGATCGTTGGCTTGCAGGGCGTCAAGACCGGCAAAAGTTCCGACTATGCAAAATCGCGCCGAATTCACGCTTGCAGATCAATACGCCGCCACCATCGACTGGTGGCGCGATGCCGGCGTTGATTACGAGTTCTCGGACGAGGTCGAACCGCTGCTGGCCGACCCCGAAGAGGTCCAGAAACACGCACAGCCGGCCAAACCGGCGGCACCAGAGGAACAACCGCCCGAACCAGCGCTCACCAGCGCAGACCTGCCCGGCGACCTGCCGGCGTTTCGCGATTGGTGGGTCGGTCCGGACAACCCCTTTGCCACGGGCACGGCAGTGCGGCTGGCCCCGATCGGCAAGGAAGGCGCCCCGGTGATGGTGCTGACCGCCATGCCTGAAGCGGAAGACCGCAACAGCCTGCTGTCCGGCCCGCAAGGCCGCATGCTGGCCAACCTGCTGCGGGCGATCGGCATGGATCCGAACGCCGCCTATTTCGCCAGCGCCCTGCCCAGCCACACAACGCTGCCCGATTGGGACGATCTTGCACGCGACGGCCTGGGCACGGTGATCGCCCACCATGTCGCCCTTGCCAAACCGCAGCGCGTGCTGCTGCTGGGCAGCAAGCTGCCCGCCGTGCTGGGTCACGACCCCGCCGCCCCGCCAGAAGCGTTCGGCGCTATCGGCGAGACCGCGACCCTCGCAACATTCTCTCCCGACCGCCTGCTGGACCATGCCCGCCAACGTGCGCGGCTGTGGAAGCGGCTTTGCCAATGGACAGCCTCGGCATGAAGCTCCCCACTGCTTTCGCCATCGCGATATCCTGCCTTGCCGCGACGCCTGCCGCCGCGCAGGTATCCGATTCGCGCACCTATTTCACCGCACGCCTGGCCGAACGCCCGGCGCCGCAGCAATTGTCGGCGCAGGATCGCGAGTTCTACGACGTGCTGTTCCGCGCCATCGACGATGGCGAGTGGAGCCGGGTGGAAACAATGCTGGAACAGCGCCCCGATGGCCTGCTGACCGACGTGGCGCGGGCGGAATACTACCTCGCCGCCAATTCCCCGCGCGTTGAAGCCGATGCGATCGCGCAATGGCTGGAAACCGGCGCCGAGCTGCCGCAGGCCCCGCAGCTGGTGCGCCTTGGCCAGACTCGCGGCCTGTCCGGCGACCCGAACCTGCCATATGCGCGCGACCTGGTCTCGCAGCGCTCCGTCCCGCGCCGCACCCGGCCCCGTTCGGTCGACGACGGCACCATGCCGAGCGACGTGCGCGCCGCCATCCTGGAACGGATCACCAACGACGACCCGACCGGCGCGCGCCTCCTCCTCGATGGCGTCGATGCCTCGCTCAGCCCCGAAGCGCGGGCGGAATGGCGTCAGCGTGTCGCCTGGAGCTATTTCATCGAGAACATGGATGCGCAGGCGCTGGCCATGGCGCAGACCGTGCCCGAGGGGCGCGGCGCGTGGGTGGCCGAAGGCGACTGGACCGCGGGACTGGCCGCCTGGCGCCTCAACGATTGCGACACGGCGCTGGCATCGTTCCAGCGTGCAGCCGAGGGCGCGATCAACCCCACCTTGCGCGCGGCATCGCTGTTCTGGGCCTCGCGCGCGGCGCTGCGTTGCCGCAAACCCGCCTTGAGCGAAGACCTGCTGAGCGATGCCGCGCTGATGGACGAAACGCTTTACGGCATGCTCGCTGCCGAACAGCTGGGCCGCAACCTGCCCGACCTGGTCGAAAGTGCCGAATTCAGCGAGGAAGACTGGCGCCGCATCGGCAACAACCGAAATACGCGGATTGCCGTGGCGCTGGCGGAAATCGGGCGCGACGTGTTGGGAAGCCAGGTGCTGCTGCACCAGGCCCGCATCGGCAACCCGCGCGATTACGATGCCTATTCGCGCCTCGCACGCGATCTCGGCTTTCCGCAAACGCAGCTGTACATGGCGCTGAATGCCCCCACGGGGGGCGAGGCCGATCCCGCATCGCGCTATCCCGCACCCAAGATCGCGCCCTACAACGGCTGGCAGGTCGACCCTGCCCTGGCCTTTGCCCACATCCTGCAGGAAAGCGCCTTTCGTCCCAATGCCACCAGCCCGGCCAATGCCCAGGGCCTGATGCAGATCACACCGATTACCGTGCGCCAGCACGCCCCCGCGCTGGGCCTCAACGCCTCTCGGGTCGATATCTACGATCCGGCGACGAACCTTGCCTTCGGCCAGCAAAACCTGATCATGCTGCGCGACAGCGCGATAACGCGTGGGCGCATGCCGGTGATCATGGCAGCCTACAACGCCGGGATGAGCCCGATCACGCGCTGGGAAAACGAGATCAACGACCAGAACGATCCGCTATTGTACATGGAAGCGATCCCCTATTGGGAAACGCGCGAATACGTGGCGGTCGTCATGCGACACTACTGGATGTATGAAAGGCAGGCGACCGATGTCTCGCCAAGCCGCATGGCGCTGGCGCAGAATGGCTGGCCGCTGTTCCCCGATGGCACCGCGCCGACCAATGGCAGGGTCTACATGTCCGCAGGAGGCAACTGATGGCCATCGACGAAACGCGGGAATTTCGCCCGATTAATATCGCCCTGCTGACCGTTTCGGACACGCGCGGCCCGGACGAAGACACTTCCGGCGACATCCTGGCAGACCGCATCCAGTCAGCCGGCCACACGCTGGCCGCACGGGCGATAGAGAAGGACGATGCCGACGCCATCGTCGCGCTGTTGCGGCAGTGGATTGCCGACCCGCAGATCGACGCCATCGTTTCCACCGGCGGCACCGGCCTGACCGGGCGCGACGTGACGCCCGAAGCGCTCGACCGAATCAAGGACAAGGACATTCCCGGCTTCGGCGAGCTGTTCCGCTGGATCAGCTCCCAGACCATCGGCACCTCCACCGTGCAGTCGCGCGCGCTGGCAGTGCTGGCCGATGCCACCTACATTTTTGCCCTGCCCGGCTCCAACGGCGCGGTTAAGGATGGCTGGGACGGGATCCTCGCCGAACAGCTCGACAGCCGTAACCGGCCCTGCAACTTCGTGGAACTGATGCCCAGGCTGCGCGAGAAATAGAGGCTGGCGCGCGACGCGCCCTATCCGGCGGCAGGTTCGTAGACGCCCAGCTGCTGTCCCTCGGGGTCGGTAAAGTGAAAGCGCTTGCCGCCCGGAAAATCGAAAATCTCCAGCGTTATCGTGCCGCCTGCCGCTTTCACGGCAGGGTAGGCAGCCTGGATATCCTCCACCCGCACAACAGGAAGCGCGGCGTCCCCCTGGTGATGCCCGGTGCCATTCAGCGCGAACTGGCAGGGGGCCCTCTCGTGCGCGGCATAAGCATCTCCATAGGGCGTGAACTCCCAGCCAAAGGCCTTTGAATAGAAATCTGTTTGCCTGGCCACCGAACGCGCGGGCAGTTCGATGTAGTCGAGCACGGCCATGACTTTCTCCATCCTTGCTATCTGCGCAGTATGTTCTATGTATGTTCCATGCGCAAGAACCTTGTTCCCCAGCGCGGTCGTGGCGCCACCTCGGCCCACGTGCCCGATCGATTCGGCCTGCCTGCGCGCGAAATCGACGGTGACTGGCGCGATGCGATGGCGGCGCTCGACGGATCGCCGCCGAAGCTACGAACCGAGGTGATCGAGGAGCATCCGAAGTCGATCGTCTCCTTCAACCAGTCGCCGGACATTCCCTTCGATCGTTCGATCAACGCCTATCGCGGGTGCGAGCACGGCTGCGTCTACTGCTTTGCCCGGCCAACCCATGCCTATCACGATCTTTCGCCCGGCCTCGATTTCGAAACGAAGCTGTTCGCCAAGCCCGATGCCGCCGAACTGCTGCGAAAGACCCTGGCAAGGCCGAAATACCGCCCCCGCCCCATCGCCATGGGCACCAATACCGATCCCTACCAACCGATAGAGGCGCGCTACCGCATCACGCGCCAAGTGCTGGAAGTGTGCCTGGAAACGCGCCATCCGGTCACCATCACGACCAAGTCCGACCGCGTGCTGCGCGACCTGGACCTGCTGGTGCAACTGGCCGAGCACCGGCTGGTTGCCGTCGGAATATCGGTTACCAGCCTCGATCCGGTGCTCTCCGGAAAGCTCGAGCCGCGCGCGGCTTCACCGGCCAAGCGCATGGCTGCACTGGGAAAACTGGTCGAAGCGGGCGTGCCGGCGCATTGCGGGATCGCGCCCGTCATCCCGGCCATCACCGATGAATTCATGGAAGCCATCGTCGCCGAGGCTGCCGGTCGGGGCGTGAAGAGCTGCGGCTGGATACCCCTGCGCCTGCCGCACGAAGTGGCGCCGCTGTTCCGCGAGTGGCTCGATGTCCACTACCCCGACCGGGCAGGAAAGGTGATGAACATCGTGCGTTCCATCCGCAATGGCCGCGACAACGATCCGGATTTCTTTTCACGCCTCAGGCCGAGCGGCGTCTGGGCAAACCTGTTCCGCGCCCGCTTTCGCCTCGCCTGCGCGCGTGCAGGCGTCGAAAAGGCGCGTTTCGACCTCGATACCGTTGCATTTCGATCACCCCAAAGCGGTAGACAGCTTCGACTGTTGTGAGCCGCTTAGCATTTGGTTCAATTTTGCGCCAAATTGCCGTCACAGCCTTGTCGCATGTGCAAACTATGCGCCTTTACGGCTAGGCGCGCCAATTGAAGTTCCTTGGACTAGGGGAATACCAAATGAGAAAATTCACAGTAGGTTTACTGTCGGCCACGGCGTTCATCGCCACGCCGGCCATGGCCGGAGACGGCGAGTTCTACGTTGGCGTGGGTGCGGGGATCGGCAAGTCCGAACGCACCGAACTGACGGAGCAGATCTTCAACCGCGATGTCATCGTAGAGACGGATCTGGGCTGGGAAGCCGAAGCCGTGGTTGGGTATGACGCTGGCCCGGTACGCTTCGAGGTCGAAGGGGCCTACAAGGACTTCAGTATCGACACGATCGACGCAGGCCTTGCCGGGATCCCCGGAGGCCTTGCCCAGTCGGCCTTCGTCCTTGAAAACGGCGTGCAGGATCCCGTCGTCGGCAATCTCACCGCCTGGAGCGGCATGTTCAACGCGCTGCTCGATTTCGGTGGCAATGACGGCATCGGCCTCTCCATCGGTGGCGGTGTCGGGATCTCGAACCCACGCTTCAACGATGTTTCGGTTGATGAAACCGGCCCCGGTTTCCTTGACGACAACGACGTGCGCTTCGCCTGGCAGGGCCTGGCGCAGGTTCGCGCTCCGATAACGGACAGCATCGACGCCTCGCTCAAGTACAAGTATCACCGCGTGTCGAATGTCGAGCTGATCGATAATGTCGGGCGCAGGTTTGAAGGCAATGTCGGCACGCACACCGTGCTGGCCTCCCTGCTGTTCAACTTCGGCGGTGAAGAGCCGGCCCCGCCGCCGCCTCCGCCCCCGCCGCCGCCTCCGCCGCCGCCGCCGCCTCCGCCCCCGCCGCCTCCGCCGCCGCCGCCTCCGCCGCCGGCTCCGGTCTGCGAGCAGGGCCCGTACATCGTGTTCTTCGACTGGGA
>CAJXJR010000014.1 GCA_913055155.1 uncultured Erythrobacter sp.
CTGCGTGTGGAAGGTGCCGGTGTTGCCGGTCATCCCTTGCGTGATGACCTTGGTGTCTTTGTTTACGAGGATGCTCAAGCCGCCACTCCTTCCTTGACCTGTGCGACGATTTTCTTGGCGGCATCGCCGAGGTCGTCTGCCGGGATGATCGGCAGGCCGGAACCGGCGAGGATATCCTTGCCCTGCTGCACGTTGGTGCCTTCAAGGCGCACTACCAGCGGCACGTCGAGGTCGACTTCCTTGGCCGCGATCACGATGCCTTCCGCGATGGTGTCGCAGCGCATGATGCCGCCGAAGATATTGACGAGAATGCCCTTCACCGCCGGGTCCGACAGGATGATCTTGAAGGCAGCCGTTACCTTCTCGGTGGTGGCGCCGCCGCCAACGTCGAGGAAGTTGGCCGGGAACGAGCCATTCAGCTTGATGATGTCCATGGTTGCCATGGCCAGGCCCGCGCCGTTGACCATGCAACCGATGTCACCGTCCAGCTTGATGTAGGCGAGGTCGTGCTTGCTGGCCTCGACCTCCATCGGGTCTTCCTCGGTCTCGTCGCGCATCGCTTCCACGTCGGGGTGACGATAGAGCGCGTTGGAATCGAAGCTCATCTTAGTGTCGAGCACCAGCAGTCCACCGCCTGTCGTTTCCACCAGCGGGTTGATCTCCAGCATGTCGCAATCGAGCGCGGTGAAGGCTTCGTACAGCTGCCTGGCCAGCTTCTGAGCCGCCTTGGCCAGCTCGCCAGAGAGCTTCAGCGCGAAAGCGACCGAGCGGCCATGGTGCGGCATGAAGCCGGTGGCCGGATCGATGGTGATGGTGGTGATCTTTTCCGGCGTGTTATGCGCCACGTCCTCGATATCCATGCCGCCTTCGGTGGAGACGATCATGGCCACGCGGCTGGTGTCGCGGTCGATCACCATCGACAGGTAATATTCCTTGGCGATATCCACACCGTCGGTGACGTAAAGGCGGTTCACCTGCTTGCCCGCTTCGCCTGTCTGCACGGTGACCAACGTATTGCCGAGCATGTCCTTGGCATCGGCTTCCACGTCTTCGATCGACTTGGCCAGGCGCACGCCGCCCTTGGCTTCGGCGGGCAGTTCGGCGAACTTGCCCTTGCCGCGGCCGCCGGCGTGGATCTGCGCCTTCACCACATACAGCGGCCCGGGCAGCTTCTTCGCCCCTTCCACGGCTTCCTCGACGCTCATCGCCGGGTAACCGGTGGGTACGCCGATGCCGAACTTCGCCAGCAGTTCCTTGGCCTGGTATTCGTGGATGTTCATGGAAAAGGACCTTCGTTTCCTATTGATCTTAAGAATGTTTTTATTTCAGGCTTGCGTGAGCGCGACCAGTTCCTTGAGCGGGATGGATGCGTCTGCGAGTATCGCAATATCTGGCCGCATGGCCGCTTCCACCAGCTTGCGCCCCTGCACGTAATCCTTGACCGCGTTTACGCAGTCGAGCGCGATCACCTCTCCGTACCGGAGATAGATAACGGAAAAACTGCGTTCTTGCGGATCGCCGCGCACCAGGCTGCTGTCGTAGCCCTGGCTTAGGCCAACGGTCTGGAGCTTGAGGTCGTATTGGTCAGACCAGAACCACGGGACTGCCTCGTAAGGCTGGGGGTTACCAGTGATCGCCTTTGCCACGGTCACCGCCATGTCATTTGCATTCTGCACGCTCTCAAGCCGGATTTCGGCCCCGTCTGCAAAGGGATTTAAATGGGCGGCACAATCACCAATTGCATAGATGTGAGGCAAGTTGGTCTTACAAAACGCGTCGACCCGGACGCCATTTGCGCAGCTTGCCCCCGCATCGACGAGTGGACCGATCGCCGGCTCCACACCAATACCGACGATCACCATGTCACAGTCGAGAGTTTCTCCGTCTGCTAGGGAAACGGCCCGCACTTGGCCCTCTTCCCCGACAAGGCGCTCTACTACAGTCCCGAGCCGGACATCGACACCTTGCCTGCGGTGCTCAACTTCAAAGAAGCGCGATAATTCTTTCCCGGCAACACGAGCCAGCAATCGGTCCTGCATTTCGAGAAGAGCAACGTCACATCCCAGCTTTCGCAAGGCTGCCGCAGCCTCTAAGCCGATATAACCGCCCCCAATAACGACGATACGCCGGCAACCGTTTTCAAGCTGCAACAATATCGCATCAATATCGGCCTTGTCGCGAATGGTGTGGACGCCGCCAAGGCCACCGCCTTCACAGGAAAGTCGTCGCGGGTTTGCACCGGCGGACCATATCAGCTTGCCGTAGGTCAAACTGCGCCCATCGGACAATTTGACACACCGTGACTTTGCATCCACCGAGATGACCTCGGCGTTCAGAACGAGATCGATCTCCTTTTCCATCCAGAAGCTGGCTTTCCGGATCAGGATTCGCTCAAAGGCCTTCTCACCCGAAAGGTAATCCTTCGACAAGGGCGGTCTCTCGTAAGGCGGTTCCGCATCTTTGCCCAAGATGGCTATGGACCCCGCAAAGCCATTTTGGCGCAAGGCAATGGCCGCTTGCGCCCCCCCGTGGCCTGCACCGACCACGACTACGTCATATTGCATGACAACGCCTCCTCTTGGGCTGCTTGTTGATCGCGACTATGGCCTTGGAGTCCTTCGCGCTGGCAAAGTGCTGGATCGCGCCGGAGATGCCGATGGCGATGTAGGCTTCCGCAACCACAATCTTCTAGGTCTGGCCGATTGGGTAATCGTTGGGCACGTAGCCCGCGTCCACCGCCGCGCGGCTGGCGCGCATTCTCTATGCGAGTGACTTCGGTGCCAAGCTCCGCCAGCAAACTCGCAACATACGGTCTGGACCGGAATTTGGCGAAGTCGATAGCACGTATTCTCTCAATCGGTGGCATGCCTTCATTCAATCCGTATGTATACCTTCTTCTGGCGAATCCGTGTTTGTTCCGTGTTTGTGATCCACCAGCTTTACGATACGGTAGCGTATGCATAATTGAAAGCAAAGTTTGAGAAGGCGATCATGACAGACATGGGCACCGCCTTGGTGCTGTCATCTGTGGATGGCCCCTGCGCTGCAAGGGGTAATTTGAGTTGATATGATGATCTGTCGGGTGCGGACATCTGTCCGGCCTGTCTGCGCGGCGTGAGATGACCGCTGACCCTGATGGTGTCCGCGGGCCGGGTCCCTCTCAGTCTAGCGAGCACGAAGCTCCGACAGCACCTCGGGTTGTCCCGGCCCATGCGGCCAGGCAGCGGGGAGACGCGGGCTGACGTCTGGCTGGGGCGCCGCAACCGAACCCATAGCGACGGACTCCACGAGCGGCGTGGGATGGACTGGCGCATTTTCGAACACGATGCGGCTGGGCCGGTAAGGAAGATAGATGCCTGTCTGTTTGGGCACCGGCGCGGGGTCGGCCAAGACCGAGTAGGTCAGGCCGATCGCATTTGCTGTGGTTGCGGCTGTTGCTGCGAAAGGTGCCACCGGCCGGACCGGCGCGCGGTGCGTTGAGGCCTTGCCAACAAGGCGCACTGGCTTGCCGACTGGCAGACGATGGAGGCTGGCGGAGATCTGCGTCCGTGGCGGAAACACAGTGACAAGCTCGTGGAGCTCGATCAGGTCGGCAGTATCTCCGGTAATCGCGGGCGAGGACGCAGTCGGCGTCTTGTCGAACACGACCAGGCGAACGGCAATTCCCGTGCCCGTCCGGCGAAACATCTGCTGCAGCCGCACATCGAGGAGAAGCGACGCTTCGCCCTGTGCCTCGGCGAAAGTGGAAGCATCGAATCCTTCGGGCATGATGGCGACAATCCTCGCCCCACTGGCAGCGACGCGGATCGCGCTGCGCAGGTGGCGCTGCGCCGTCTCACCGTCCTTGCCGCGTTCCTGGCTGCGGGCGAATGGCGGGTTCATCAACACGACCGACGGAACAGGGCCGCGAAGCAGGTCGGCGATCAGTTCCCCGTCATGCGCAGTGATCCTGGCCGAAGGGAAGATGTGGCCCAGGCTGTCTCGTCTTGCCGGATCGATCTCATTGAGGAGTAGCGACGCGTTCTGGACGCCGCCCCAAAGAGCAAGCGCACCGTTGCCAGCGGACGGTTCGAGAAGTGTGTCGCGCGCAAAGACAGCTGCGGCCTTCGCCATCAGCCAGGCCAGCATCGGCGGGGTCGAGAACTGCTGGAGCTCGACCTGCGCCTCGCTGCGCACTTGCCGGGGCGGCAAGGCTGCTTCGAGCCAGTCGAACCGCGCTTCGGCTTCGTGTACGTTCGTCGCCAGATCGATCCGTGAGGACTCTCGTAGCCAGAGGGTGCTGTCAGTCTAACGCTAACTCGTCTCCACTCGGCAGGGTCTGTCCCAACCTAGCATTCAGCTCAGGCCACGAGATTTTGCCACTCGGCCAATGCGGCTGAGCGGGCAGCTTTGTAAGTCTGACGATCTACGAGATGGCGATCAAAGTTGAAGTGGTTGTGAATGTTGGCGTGGACGGAGGCAAACTTCTGTAGCGACTTCATCTGTCGAAATTTAAGCATCACCCTCTCACGTCTTCGAAGCGGAAGGTGCGAATTCTCAGCCCGATTGTTGAGCCACCTCCCCATCTCGCGTCGATCCTCAACGCCTAGATCCTTCATAGCCGCAGGATAGGATTTGAGCCCATCAGTGACGATTGCAGTTGGGCTACCGTGGCGCTTCAGAGCCTTCTTGAAGAACCGCAAAGCCGCAGATTTGTCCCGTTTCTTCGTTACGTAGCTTTCCAGGATCTCACCCTCGTGATCGACCGCGCGCCAAAGGTAATGGGTCTCGCCGTTGATCTTCACGAACACCTCATCAAGGTGCCAGCGCCAGTGACGGAAACCACGCATCCGGCTCACCCGCTGGCGGCGGATGTCAGCTGCGAACAGCGGACCGAAACGGTTCCACCAGAAGCGTACCGTCTCATGGCAAACATCGATCCCACGCTCGAACAGCAGGTCTTCGACATTCCTCAGGCTCAGAGGGAAGCGGACATACATCATCACGACCAGGCGGATGACCTCAGGTGAGGAGTTGAAGTAGCGGAAGGGGTTGTCGACCTTGCTCATCCAGACCGGCTAACATCGTCCCGCCCGCTCAGCCAGTTTGCTTTGACAGTGCCCGCTGGCGTCAAAGGTAGCGATTCGCGAAAGGCTATTCAAATAGGCCGGTCATCCATGTAGCTTTCTTGAAGTTTTTGATTTTGGGAAAACCTATGTCGCCAACTGACAAACCGATTGTAAGCCAAGAGCGACACCTAACTTGGCTGGTCCCGCTTTTAATAGTTGTAAACTTGGCAATTGTCGTCGGGATGGTTTGGCAACAAAGCGAAAATCGGCGAAGCGCAACAGAAGCACGGGAGTTGGCAAGGTTGAGTACGGAGTTAGCCTGGCGGGCCGCCTATTACGATGAGGCACTCACCAATTCACTTCGTAATGCGATTACTACCGGCGAATCCCGATGGACCGCAAGATATGAAGGGATGCAGGCCAAACTGGATGAAGTTCTCGAAAGTGCATCCGCTGATTTGCCAAGTGAGGTCACGGCCAGATTCTTTTTGCAAACCGCTGCCGCAAATGAAGAGCTTTATGAGCAAGAGGAGCTCATATTAAGCTATATTCTTCAGAATGAATTATCGCAAGCCAACGAAATAATACAAAGCCCACCCTATCAATACAATAAGGAACGTTATTCAGAGGGCTTGGATTATCTAATTGAAGACGCTGAGAATTACATATTGGAAATAAATCGAGAATCCAAGCAATCATTCGACAACCTTTTAGCTCTTACACTCATTGGACTCGCCATAATCATAATCGGGTGGTGGTGGTTGCTGCGTCTCGAGAAGAACATGGCCGCAGAGGTGAGAAAATTTAATCGCACTCTCGAGAGTCAAGTTAGGAAACGTACTGACGAATTGGTGCGAAGTAACGACGAATTAGCCAAGAATAACGAGATCCTGGTTAAGCTTCGCGCAAAGGCAGAAGAGGCCACCAAGGCAAAAGATCTGTTCTTGGCTACAATGAGTCATGAAATACGTACCCCCATGAATGGTGTGGTCGGCATGATTGACTTAGTCAACGATACGAAGTTGACGCCTGAACAAAGGCAGATGACAAACACAATAAAAGATTCTGCATATGCATTAATGCAAATAATCAACGATATATTGGACTTCTCGAAAATTCAGGCCGGCAAGTTGGAGCTCGATATCACGCCGATCTCAGTTGAAGGCGTTTTTGACGGGGTAGCAAGTACAATGTCCCCAAACGCCGCGGCGAAAGATGTGGATTTGATAGCTTTCTGCGACCCCAAAATTCCACAGCCTATCGCGGCCGATGAAGTAAGGCTGCGCCAAATTCTTTTCAATCTCTTGAGCAATGCCGTAAAGTTCACGGACAATGGCAAGGTTACCTTTGTCGCTGAGCTAGTCGAATGTACTGATCGAAAAGCGAGTGTTCGCTACTCGGTCATGGACGAAGGGATTGGAATGACACCGGACCAGATTGCCATCCTCTTTCAACCTTTTCAGCAAGCTGAAGCGTCAACGACACGGCGCTTTGGCGGCACTGGTCTTGGATTAAGCATCGTCCGCAATCTTGTCGATGCAATGGGAGGCAAGGTGTCTGTCGAGAGTGAACAAGGGGTAGGCTCCTGCTTCACGGTCTTGCTTCAACACCAAGTCATAGAAGAAGATGATAAAGTTACTCGCTCTGATCTCGACGGGATCAGGGCGTTAGCGCTTTTACCTTCTGATGAACTCAAGTCTCGAATAATATCGGCCTATGTTGGCTCACACGGAGGCAAAGTCGTCATTGAGGAAAATGATGATGAACTGCTCGCTCTGGCAAAGGAAGCGGTCGAGGATGGCGATCCTTACGACTTAGTGTTTGTCGATCACTCCTATCCACTGGAAGCCCAGATGCATTTTCGAGCGCGGTTCGCAGAGCCGGGAGGCTCCACATGGGTTCCGTTTGTAATTGCCCGCCCGACCTTCAGGTCAGATAGTTCGATCAACATGCCAAACACCGTCGAGGTGGCGGCGACACCGCTTTCTAGACATGCTCTCGTCAAAGCCTTTGCAATTGCGGTCGGAAGATCGAGTCCAGAGCCCCAGTATGAAGCCGCAAGCGTATCCTCAGCCGTCAAAGCCCTTCCATCAATTGAGGACGCCGTGGCGAACGACGAGCTTATCCTCGTGGTCGAGGACAATTTGACAAATCAGGACGTAATCTCTCGACAGCTCGAAAGACTTGGGTACCGCTGTGAAATTGCAAACGATGGCAAGGAGGGCTTAACAGCCATTGAGACGGGTCGTTATTCTCTTATCTTTTCCGACGTTCATATGCCGAACATGGATGGATTTGAAATGACAAAACGTCTGCGAGAGATTGAGGCAAGATCCAATCGTCAACGAATGCCAATCATTGCGATTACGGCGAACGCGATGCGTGGTGAGGCGGAAAATTGCCTAAAGGCGGGAATGGATGATTACCTCTCCAAACCTTTGGCGATGGACAAACTGAAATCCGTCCTTTTGCGATGGTTGCCCCATACGGTTGATGCTGAAGAGACAGATGAGCAAGTCAGAGAAGAGATCTCTGGTCTGAAAGCAGCCGTGTCTGTGTCAGATGTCAGCAATCAGGTTCTAAACCTTAGTGCCCTGGAAGATTTGTTCGGAGAGGACCCAGCGACCATCACAGAAGTGCTAAATGATTTCTTGGCTCCAGCTTGGGCAACTGTTGCCGACCTCGAGCAAGCCTTCGCCAAAAGAGATGCCCAAGCAATAGGAATGGCTGGTCATAAGCTTAAATCTTCGACGAAGACTATTGGAGCCGAGAAACTTAGTCAGGTGTGCTCGACGCTAGAGGAAGCAGGGAAGGCAGAGGCCTGGGATGTGATCGATAAAAACTTGTCTGACGTAAGAAGATTTATGGAAGAAGTTGAAGCTAAGATAAATGACAGGAGAAAGAATCTCATAGATGGCATTTAGCTTTCAAAAATCTTTTGAAAATGAATGTTTCAGATCAAAGATAACTGAAAATTTATGTTGGAAGATCCCAAGATGATTTCTTTAGCAATGCGGCAATATCATCCCGCTTCGGGGGTTTGGGGAGTTGGCCAACAATTTTTACAGAGTTCTTTTTCCCGTGCCTGAGAGCCCACTCGCGGATCTCTTCGTGCTCACCGCTAATAACAACGATTTTTCCGGAGAACCCCTCTGGCATATTTTTCAAGAACTGAAGCCCATCGACGCCAGGCATGTTTAGGTCGAGAAACAGAAAGTCGAACCGGCCTGGTTCCAATCGAAGGAGGCCAAGGGCTTCGCGGGAATCGCTCAGCGTCTTAATAGCCTCGTAGCCAAGAGCTCTCAGTTGCCGCTCAATTACCGTGAGCATGAACTGATCATCATCCACAACAAGAAACTGCTTCATCTTTTCCCCCTAGGCCATTCACTCCACAAGAAATCAGCTTTTCTCAGAGCAAGCAAGCAACTCTGTCAGTGATCCCCACATACGGACAGCCTCATGCCACTAACGGACAGTACGCTTCTGTCTGCCAAATCCTCCTTAACTTACAACCTCAAATCTGTGCCGTAGGTGCTGACGGGGGACAACGCAGGATTTACGGATACGCACGAAGGAACTCGCGGAGAGGTAGGGTCGGCTGGGAAAGGGTAAGTGGCGGTGCGGTCAGTCTAACGCTAACTCTTCTCCACTTGGGAGAGGTCGCCCTACGCGCGGTGTGCTTCAGGCCACGAGGTTATGCCACTCGGCCAGGGCGGCCGAGATTGGGCCGATTTCTGACTGTCCAGTTCTAGCCTCTCAGGTCGCAAAAGCGGTCAGTCGGCTCACGACCCAAAGTTCGGTCGTTTGATTGAATAGCGGACACTCCTCAATTCAAGCTGGAATTCGCGTAAGCTTCGCTTCGATCAAACTGCCGTCAACAGTCCCTACAGTCATCTCCGTCTCTTGACGGCCTGTCTTCAAACTCCGGACGCCCGATCGCGGAGAGCGTGCGAAAGATGGGCCCGAAGATCACGATTGGCGGATACCAGGCAACATCCTCTTGATGGGCAGCTGGATTGTAGGTCTCCGCATTGGGCAACAGATACGATCGGTCGATGTCTCCCAAAGCAAGAAGAATACGTGCGCGGGCGAGGTACGCATCGGTACTTGTAACATTAAGGCTGGTTCTCGCAGTGAGAAGTTCACGAGCGAGGATCAGCACATCTAAGGTTGTCCGCGTTCCGGCTCGCTGCTGGGTCAATGAGCCCTCATACGCGGCCTCTGCAGCCTCGACTGCGAAACTCAGGCTTTCAACTGCATTCGTCTGAGCTTCCAAATTTCGCCAAGCTGACGAAACCTCGGCAACCAATCCTCGACTTGCAGCGTCGATAAGCCTCCAGTCAGCATCATTGTTTGCCCTCGCTTCGTTGACGCGAGCAGCAAGCTCGCCGCCAGTGAACAAGGGACCCGAAACGACGACTTCGCCTACCAGCCCTCTTTGACGGAGATCGTTGCTGTAAGGCGTGACCGGAAGAAGGTCGACGCGCCCGCGCAGATCCACTCGCGGCAATCGAGCCGAAACGGCCGAAGACGTTTCTGCACGCGAAATTCTCTCGCGCGCATGTGCTGCCTTCAAGACGGGAATATTTTCCAGCGCATGATCACGCGCTTCAGCCAATCCGTCCACGGGCAGTTGAAGGGGGTTTGGCGGTAGGATGTCTCCGGCAGGAGCTCCGACGATTTCATGGAATCGCGCTTCGCTTTCAGCAAGGCTGCTGGTGGCTACTGCTACCTGGGCTTCCGCCAGTCTTACCCGAGTCTCGACCTGCTGAAGGTCCGCCCGCGTGGTTTCGCGCACTTCGAAACGAGCGCGAGTGTCGGACAATTCGCGAGACAGGAGTTCCAGATTGTCGCGCGCAATCTGTAGCCCGTTCCTGTCTCGAATGAGCAAGGTGTAGGCAACGATCACTGAATAGAGCAGCTCCTGCTCGGCTCGCTCCAAGGTGTGTTCCTGAAACTTTATCGCAGCGGCCGCCTGCTGTTCGTTTGCCCTCAGTCTGCCGAACGTTGCCAAAGGCTGACTGAGAATGAGCGAAGCCGAGCTGGACCAACCCGACGAGACATTGAGGTCGTCGGTCGGCAAGTCTACCCGGTCCCGCCGATATCCATGAGACAGCTCGTATTCAATTGTCGGGCCGAATTGAGCCCGAGCCTGAGGTAGGAGAAAATCAGCGGACCGCTTTCTCGGGTGCTGTCAGTCTAACGCTAACTCGTCTCCACTCGGCAGAAGTGCCCCTGCCCTCGTTGGCAGTTCAGGCCACGAGGTTCTGCCACTCAGCCAAGGCGGCTGAGCGGGCGGCTTTGTAAGTCTGACGATCTACGAGGTGGCGTTCGGAGTTGAAGTGGTTGTGAATGTTGGCGTGGACGGAGGCGAATTTTTGCAAGCTCTTCATTAGTCGAAACCTGAGCATCACCCTCTCACGTCTTCGAAGCGGAAGGTGCGAATTCTCAGCCCGATTGTTGAGCCACCTCCCCATCTCGCGACGATCCTCAACGCCTAGATCCTTCATCGCCGCAGGATAGGATTTCAGCCCGTCGGTGACGATAGTCGCTGGGCTGCCGTGCCGCTTCAGCGTCTTCTTGAAGAACCGCAAAGCCGCAGATTTATCCCGTTTCTTTGTGACGTAGCTCTCTAGGATCTCACCTTCATGATCGACGGCGCGCCACAAGTAATGGGTCTCGCCGTTGATCTTCACGAAAACCTCATCGAGGTGCCAGCGCCAGTGTTGGAAACTTCTCATTCTCGAAACACGCTGGCGTCTGATGTCAGCTGCGAACATCGGCCCGAACCGATTCCACCACAGCCGAACGGTTTCGTGACAGATGTCGATACCGCGTTCGAACAGCAGGTCTTCTACGTTCCGCAACGACAGCGGAAACCGGACGTACATCATCACGACCAGACGGATCACTTCAGGTGATGCGTTGAAGTAGCGAAACGGGTTATCGGCCTTGCTCATCCAGACCGGCTAGCATCGCCCTACCCGCTCAGCCAGTTTGCTTTGACAGTGCCTCCTTTTGGGAGTGGTGGCTGGTTGGACAGCTTGGTACGCACTCATGGACCGCGACGGTGCGCCGGTTACAATGGCGCGGTGGTTGGTCGGAGGGGTATCTGGCGCGATAGCTTTATACGTTGCTTCCCTGATTTGGAGCGAGCTTCCCGATCCCGATGAAGTCGAAGAGTGTTGGTGGGAGGACCGCACTTATGTTTGCCGTTAAGGCAGGACTAGGCTTTGAAGTCCCGACCTTATTGGGGAGCGGTTTTGGGAATAAATGCTCTTCCTTGAAAAAATATAAATTAAATCAAGGGTAATTGGCGGAGCGGGAGGGATTCGAACCCTCGATACGGGGTTACCGTATACACACTTTCCAGGCGTGCGCCTTCGACCACTCGGCCACCGCTCCGCATGTCCATTTGCGCGCTACCGCCTTGCTGCTTGAACGCGTGTGGTCGGACAGACGGCGGGCACCTAGCGAAGGTGTGTGGCAAAGACAAGCAGCGTAATGACAAAGGCGCCCGTGCTCCCTAATTCGGGCGGCATGACACGCACCTTCGGCCTCGCCCCCGGCAATGCAGACATGGAAGCCGCAGCACGCGCGGCCTTCGGTCGCATCCCTGCCGCCTTTGCCGCGCACCTGGGTGACGTGGTGATCCAGGTGGAGGACTTTGCCGACGAGGACTTGCTGGCCGACATGGGCATCGAAAGCCCGTTCGAGTTGACCGGCGTCTACGAAGGGCTGCCGATGACCGAGCGCAGCATCGAGCATTCCGGCACCATGCCCGATCGCATCCGCCTGTTCCGCCTGCCGATCCTGCTGGAATGGTGCGAACGCGGCGACGAGACCTTCGAGCACCTGGTGGCGCACGTTCTGGTGCACGAGATCGGCCATCACTTCGGCCTGTCGGACGAAGACATACACGCGCTGGAGGAGCAAGTCCTGTAAGGCTTGCCAAGCTGCGCGGACGTGGCAGGGTGCAGTCATGAAGCACCTCCTTGCCCTGACCGCCCTCGGCCTAGCCCTTCCCGCCTTGGCGCAGGAGGCGGACGAGCCCGTGACTCCGTCCTCCGTGGTTGCCCACGCCAGCGCCGAAGAATGGCTCCCCATCGATCCGCAAGACCTGCTGGTGATGGAACTGGCGCCCGACGCGCGCGGCAACGATCGCACGGTGGTGATCCAGCTGATGCCGCCTCCGTTCAGCCAGCCGTGGGTAGCGAATATCCGCGCACTGGCAGTGGCACACTGGTGGGACGGGACCTCCGTCTACCGGGTGCAGGATAACTACGTCACCCAATGGGGGGATGTGACGGAGGCCAAGGCCTTGCCGGAAGGGGTGGTTTCGCCACGGGCGGCATACGACCTGCAGAATGCGGGCATTGTCCGTACAGGAACCGAGGCGAGCTGGACCTACCAGGACGACCCGAACAATCCGCGCCTGATCTACGGACAGATCATGCTGCAAAGCCATTCGCCGGGCCGCTACGACACATTCTGGCAGGGCTGGCCGGTTGGCGGGATGATCCGCCCGCACGATTCGCTCAACTGGCCGATCCACTGTTACGGCCATATCGGCGTTGCCCGCAATTATGCGCCGGACACCGGCACCGGGGCAGAGCTTTACACCATCATCGGCCAGCCGCAGCGGCACATGGATCGCAACCTTGCCGTGGTGGGCCGCGTGATCGCGGGGATGGAGCACCTTTCCAGCCTGCCGCGTGGATCGGGTGAGCTGGGGTTCTACACCGAGGAGGAGGCGGACCTGCGCACGCCGATCCTTTCGGTGCGCCTGGGCAGCGAACTGCCCGACCCGCCCGCCTTCGAATACCTCGACACCGCCAGCGAGAGCTTTGCCCGCTATGTGGCCGTGCGTGCCAATCGCAGCGATCCGTTTTACACCCAGCCGGCAGGCGGGGTGGACGTGTGCAACGTGCAGGTGCCGGTGCGGCGGGTGGCCGACTGACAGGGCTCCTTCGCGCCGGTTGGACGTGTAACCTTTCACAAACCCCGATATCGGCCCGCAAACGGCAGGAATCCGCGATTTGCGCACCCCGGGGTGGAGCACACAAGCGGGCTGTTCGAAAAACCTGGCGCACAGCCGCGCGCAGCAGCGATCGACGATTGGAAAGAGCGGGCGCCGACCTAGCGCGCAGGCCGCGCTGTAGGAAAATCCCGCCGCCCTACATCCTGTCTGCCTGCGCCACGGCATCGCTGGCGCGCAGGGCGCTCATGATGCGGGTGAGGTGCGCCAGGTCCTGCACTTCCAGGTCCACGCCATAGGTATGGAACGGGTCGTCGCGCTGGGTCAGTTCCAGGTGCATCACATTGGCATTGTTGCGCGCGAATACGCCCGCCATGTCCGCCAGGGTGCCGGGCCGGTTGTACAGCACCACGTTCAGCCGCCCCACCGCGCCTTGCGAACGCTCACCCCACGACAGGTCAATCCAGTCGGCATCCACGCCATTGGCCAGTTCGAGACAGTCGATCGCGTGCACTTCCACCGTGTGCCCCGGACGGCGCAGGCCCACGATGCGGTCGCCCGGCACCGGGTGGCAGCATTCGGCTAGGTCGAAACCGACGCCCGGCGTCAACCCCTTGATCGAGATCGCGCGTTCCTGCGGCGTCTCCTCGGGCATGTCCGCAGTGCTTCCGGGCACCAGGGCTTCCATCACCTCACGGTCCGACAGCTTGCCTGCGCCGATGGCGTACATCAGGTCCTCGATGTCCTCCAGCTCCAGCCGCTCCACCGCCTGCTTCTGCGCCTTCTTGCCCACCTTGGCGGGCAGGCGTTCGGCGATCTCGTCGAACAGCTTGCCGCCGATCTCGGCGACTTCGGCGCGTTCCTTGGCTCGCACCGCGCGGCGGATGGCGGCACGCGCCTTGCCGGTGACGACAAAACCCAGCCACGACATCTGCGGTTCGGCGTTCTTGCCCTTGATGATCTCCACCACATCGCCATTGCCCAGCGGGGTACGCAGCGGCATGTGCCGTCCGTTGATCTTGGCCCCCACGGTCTGCGCGCCAAGATCGGTGTGCACGGCGAAGGCGAAGTCCACCGGTGTCGCGCCCTTGGGCAGCTGGAACAGTGCCCCCTTGGGCGTGAAGGCAAAGATGCGATCCTGGTAGATCGCCAGCTTGGTGTGCTCCAGCAGTTCCTCGGAATCGTGGCTGGCATCGACGATTTCGATCAGGTCGCGCAACCAGCCGACTTCGCCATCCACCTTGCCGCCCTGCTTGTAGGCCCAGTGCGCGGCCAGGCCAAAGCCGTTGGTGCGGTGCATTTCGCGGGTGCGGATCTGTACTTCGGCGCGCATGGACTTGTCGTAGAAGACGGTGGTGTGCAGGCTCTTGTAGCCGTTCATCTTGGGGGTGGAGATATAGTCCTTGAAACGCCCCGGCACGAACTGGAAGGCACGGTGCAGCACGCCCAGCGCCGCGTAGCAGTCCTCCACGCTGTCGGTCAGCACGCGGAAGGCCATGATGTCGGTCACCTGCTCGAACGGCAGGTGGCGCTCCGCCATCTTGCGCCAGATGGAATAGGGGTGCTTTTCGCGCCCCCACACTTCCACTTCCAGCCCGGCAGCAGCCAGCGCCTGCTTTATGTCCAGCGCGATCCGGTCGACCTGCCCTGCATCGGACTGGCGCAGCTGCTCCAGCCGGTTGGTGATGGTCTGGTACGCTTCCGGCTCCAATTGTTCGAAGGCCAGCAGCTGCATTTCGCGCATGTATTCGTACATGCCCACCCGCTCTGCCAGCGGGGCGTAGATATCCATCGTCTCGCGCGCGATGCGACGGCGCTTTTCCGGGTTCTTGATATGGTGCAGCGTGCGCATGTTGTGCAGCCGGTCGGCCAGCTTCACCAGCAGCACGCGCAGGTCTTCGCTCATCGCCAGCAGGAACTTGCGCAGGTTTTCCGCCGCGCGCTCGTTCTCGGGCATGGCCTCGATCTTGGAAAGCTTGGTGACCCCGTCCACCAGCCGCGCCACGTCCGGGCCGAACAGGTTCTCGATATCCTCGATCGTGGCGAGGGTATCCTCCACCGTATCGTGCAGCAGCGCGGTAACGATGGTTTCCTGGTCCAGTTTCAGGTCGGTCATCAGCCCGGCGACTTCGACCGGGTGGCTGAAATAGGGATCGCCGCTGGCGCGCTTCTGGCTGCCGTGCTTCTGCACGGTGTAGACATAGGCACGGTTGAGCAGCGCCTCGTCGGCGTTGGGGTCGTATTCCTTGACCCGTTCAACAAGTTCATACTGGCGCAGCATCACCCGTGAATGTGTGCTGCGCTGCGGCTTTCGGCAAGCGGAAATCCGACGTTCGGACCTTTGATTCCCATCAAAGCATCGCCGGCCAGCGGGCATATCCTAACAATCGTTACGATTGATTCGCCATTGGGAGAGAAGTCATGGTCCATTTTCCGCAAGAGCCGCTGTACGCGGACGTGCTGCGCCTGGTGCGCCTGGAAGGCGATATCGCCGATCTCGAGATCGAGGGTGAAATCCCTGCCGAAATGGACGGCGCCTTCTACCGCGTCCATCCGGACCCGCAGTTCGCGCCCAAGGCCGGCGGCGACCAGTTCTTCAACGGCGACGGCATGGTCTCGATGTTCCGGTTCAAGGACGGGCGCGTCTCGTTCAAGCAGCGCTATGCCAAGACCGACAAGTGGAAGCTGGAAAACGAAGCGGGCCGCGCGCTGTTCGGCTCCTATCGCAACCCGCGCACCGACGATCCCAGCGTGATCGGCCAGCATCGCGGCACCGCCAACACCAACGTGCTGGTGTTCGGGGACGACCTGCTGGCGATGAAGGAAGACAGCCCCTGCCTGGTGATGGACAAGCTGACGCTGGATACCGAAGGCTATACCGACTGGGATGGCGAGCTGACGCTGAAGACCTTCGGCGCGCATCCCAAGATCGATCCCGACACGGGCAATTTCTGCAACATCAGCTACGCCAGCAAGGGCGACCTTTCGCCCGATGGCACCTATTACGAGATCGACCGTGACGGCAACGTGGTGCGCCGCGCCGAGTTCGAAGTGCCGTACTACACCATGCTGCACGATTTCAGCATCGCCGGTGACTATGTGGTGATCCCGGTCTCTCCCTACAGCAGCGATCCCACCGTGCTGGAGCAGGACCGGCCGCACTTCTATTACGACCGCAGCCTGCCATCATACATCGGCGTGATGCGCCGCGATGGCGATGGCAGCGACATGCGCTGGTTCAAGCACGAGCCGGGTTCGTGCAGCTGCCACGTCATGAATGCCTTCCAGGAAGGCACGAAGCTGCACCTCGACACGCCGGTTTCGAAGATCGGCAGCCTGCCGTTCTTTCCCGACAGGGACGGCGCGCCGTTCGATCCCGAACTGGCAATGACAGAGCTGGCTCGGATCACCGTGGACCTGGCATCGAACACCGACGAAGTGGAATCGATCACCCCGCTGGGCAAGGCACCGGGCGAATTCCCGCGCATCGACGATCGCATGGCGGGCAAGCCCTATCGCCACGGCTGGATGATCACCTACGACTTCGCCAAGCCCTACAACGGCCCTCCGGGACCCTTTGCTGGCGTCATCAACACGCTGACCCATTTCGACCTCAAGACGGGCGAGGAAACCAGCTGGTGGTGCGGGCCGGACGGATCGATCCAGGAACCCTGCTTCATCCCGCGCAGTGCCGATGCGCCCGAAGGCGACGGCTGGCTGGTCGCGCTGGTGGACGACCACGTGCGCAACTATTCGGACCTGTGCGTGTTCGACGCGACCGCCGTGGGCAAGGGCCCGATCGCCCGTGCCAAGCTGCCGATCCGCCTGCGCCAGGGCCTGCACGGCAACTGGGCCGACAAGGAAAAGCTGGGCGACAAGCTGGCCGCCTGACGCCTTACCGATACTCCCGGACCTGGCGGCGACCCTCCCCCGGGGTTGCCGCCAGTTTTCTTGTGCGTCTAGCCTTCCCAGCCGACAATCTCGTCCACATTGCCGCGGGTCATCGAGTGATAGCCGGGGCGGGTTTCGCGATAGATGCGACGGGCGATCGGCTGGCCCCAGCTGCCGGTATCCCACAGCGCCTGGAACAGCGGAGCGACGAACTTGTTGCGCCCCACGTCGGCAAGGAAGGTCTCGGCCTGCGGCACGGCAGGCTGGTACTGGTTGCGCAAGGCGGCCTGCAGCCACAGGAACAGCACTTCGTTGTTGCCCGTGTCCGACAGGCCCAGCTGCGCATCCAGCGCGGCCAGCTGGTCGGCCGTCATGGTTTCCGGCAGCTCGCGCAGGAAGCGCTGCTGCTCCGCACCGGTCCAACCGCCCCAGGTTTCGGCGGAGGGCAGGCTGCCGTCTTCGCCATAGGCCGCAGCGGCATTATCGACCTCGGCAAAGGCCTGCGGATCGGGCGCCACGGCATTTTCCGGCAAGCCCGTGCCATAGACCCATTCGTCCAGCATCAGCGCCTGTTCCAGGTCCTCGTCGCCGTCGACCACCTGATCCCGCAGTTCGGCCAGGAACATCTCGCTGGTGGCCGGCTGGAAGGCGTGTCGGTCGAACCAGCCGCGCATGAATTCGTCGAAACGCTCGCGACCGATGATCGCCTCCATCGTGCGCAGGAACACCGTGCCCTTGTCGTAGATCGCCTCGCCAACGGTATCGAACGGGCTGATGCCTTCGGGCGTGCGCATGGCGGTGTTGGGATTGTCGGCGCCGTTCTCGGCCACCGCTTCCGCCAGGCTGTCATAGCTCAGCGCATATTCCTGCGCCGCGCGCTTCTCGCCGAACACGGCCTCGGTAATGCGGCTTTCGAAATAGGAGGTGACGCCTTCGTTCAGCCAGCCGTCGCGCCAGCTGGAATAGGTGACGAGGTTGCCCGACCAGCTGTGCGCCAGTTCGTGCGCCACCAGCCCGGTGTTGGAGCGGTCACCGGCGATGAAGGTGGGTGTCAGGAAGGTCATGACCGGGTTTTCCATCCCGCCGTAGGGGAAGCTGGGCGGCAGCACGATCATGTCGTAGCGGCCCCAGCGATAGGGGCCGTAGATATCTTCCGCCGCGTCGATCATGGCTTCGGTGTCGACCAGTTCGGCGGCGGCCGCGTCCAGCACTTCGGGCTCTGCCCACACACCCGAACGAGGGCCCAGTTCGGCAAAGTCGATATTCCCTGCCGCAAGCGCGATCAGATAGGGCGGGACGGAGTTTTCCATGGCGAATTCGAAGGCCCGGCGGTTCTCGCCCACGTCTTCGGGCTCACCCCGGCTGATACCCGACATGACCACCGTCAGCGGCTTTGGCGCGGTAATGCGCGCTTCCCAGGTCTGGCGGATGCCGGGGCTATCCTGCGTGGGAATCCAGGTGCGGTTGAGGATCGCCTGCCCCTGGCTGAAGACATAGGGGTACTCGCCGCCCGCCGTCTGTTCGGGATCGAGCCACTGCAGCGCCTCTGCGTCGGGCCCGCTGGCGTAGGTGACGACCACCTGCTGCAGCGCAGGCCCGGTCAGTTCGCCCAGGGTAACGGTGATCGGCTCACCCTTCTCCCCGTCGGCTTCGCCAATGGTATAGTCCAGCGCATTGCCGTTGCCATCGCTGATACCGCCGATGATCAACCCGTTCGAATCGAGCACGATCTCGGTCGCGTCTTCGGCGGCTTCCACGTCCAGCGTGGCCGTGCCTTCGACCCGGCGCCCTTCGAAGTCCAGGTCGAGGTCCAGCGCCACGTGCGTCACGCGTGCTTCGGTGGGGCGGGCATAGGTGAACTCGTCGAAGGCCTGCTCGCTGGTCAGCACGGGCGGAACGCCGCGCTCTTCGCCGGGCAGGTCGTCCGCCGTGCAGGCGGCCACCAGGAACGGCAGGGCAAGGACAGGGGTAAAGGCAGGAACGCGCATGGAAACTCCGGTTTTCGGGGAACTTTGTTGGGGGGAATCTGTTTGTTTCGGGCGCAACCATAGCAGATGATCGAGCCGAGTCAGCCATTCATGGAGAAGGGCTGGTATTTGCAGCAGGTATCGGCTTGGTGGTAAGTGGAACGTCCAGCATTTCGAGGCCCCCCATGCGCAAGCTCATCACTGCCGCGGCCATCGCCGCAACCGCACTCGCCACACCGGCGCTGGCGCAGGATGCGGTCACCTCCGTCGAGCAGCAGCTCGACCCCGCGCTGGACGGCGGCGAGGATATCGTTGTCTCCGGCGAGCGCGGCGAAATCCATTCGCAAGCGCGCGAGCAGGCCCGCGAGATCACCCCGCGCCCCGGATCGAACGCGGCCCCGCTGGCGCGCATGCAGGCGCCGGTATGCCCCGGCGTGTTCGGCGCCGAACTGCAGACCGCATACCAGATCATCGGCCGCATCCGTTCCAACGCCGAACGTATCGGCCACGAGGTCATTCGCGGGGAACCGTGCGCTGCCAACGTGATCGTCGCCTTCGTCGACGATCCGCAGGACGAGTTCGAGCAGCTGCGCGATGCCAACCACTACACCGTGCGCAACCTCGATTACTGGGATGCCAAGCGGGTTCGCGAGCAGCAGGGCCCGGTGATGGCGTGGAACGTTACCGCCACCATGAGCCGCGACGGCATTTCCGGCTTCGGCCAGCCGCCGACCTTTTCCAGCACCGCGATCAGCCGCACCGAGCTGGGCGTGCGCAACGACATCGGCATTTCCGTGGTGCTGATAAGCCGCAATGCGATTGCCGAGATGGATACCATCGCCGTGGCCGACTACGTCACCATGCGCGCACTGGCGCAGACGCGCGTCCCTGAAGGCGCCACGCAACTGGGCACGATCCTGGAACTGTTCGAACCGGGCGTGGAAGCCCCGCCCTACCGCCTGACCGCGTTCGACGAGGCCTACCTGCGCAGCCTCTATCGCAACCAGGCCAACACGCCGAGCAGGCTGGCCTTGCGCGATGTGGGGAACCTGATGGAAAGCGGCGGCGACTAGCCACCAACGGGTGACAGCGCGCCTGCATGGTCCTAGGCTGCAGCCATGCGTACCCTGACCCTTGCCGCCTTCGCCTTTGCCCTTTCCGCCTGTGGCGAGAACGCCGATCCCGCCCCGCAGACAGAGGCCGAAGTCGACGCCGCGCAGGCACAGGCCGACGCCGGCAACGGGCGCGAACTGATCTTCTCCGACGAATTTTCCGCAGACAGCCTGGACCCGACCAAGTGGAACGTGGTGGGCATGGATTTCTGGGTGAACGAGGAGGAGCAGGCCTACGTCGATTCGCCCGACACCATCCAGTTCGCCAGCGACGTGGAAGGGGCCGATGGCGGCGTGCTGGTGCTGCGCCCCGTCTATCGCCCCGGCGAAGACACGAACGAAGAGCGCGACGCCGATTTCCTTTCCGGCCGCATCAACACGCGCGGCAACTTCGAATTTACCCACGGCCGTGCCGAGGCACGCATCCGCATGCCCGATGCGGTGGGCGTTTGGCCCGCCTTCTGGCTGCTGGCCGATGCGCCCTGGCCCAGCGAAGGCGAGATCGACATCATGGAATACGTGGGCCAGGCCGACTGGACCGGCGTTGCCCTGCACGGGCCCGGTTATTCGGGCGACCTAGGCATCGCCGACCGGCAGTATTTCCCGGAAGGAACAGACGTTACCGACTGGCACGTCTACGCCGCCGAATGGACGCCCGAAGGCGTGGAATTCTTCGTCGACGACCGCCTGACCTTCCGCGTGCCGAAAACCAATGTGGAATTCTTCGGCGAATGGGTGTTCGACAACCCGCAGTTCGTGGTGCTGAACTTCGCCGTGGGCGGCATCTACCCCTACAAGATCAACGGCATCGACGAACCCTACACCGGCATGCCGCAGGAAACGGCAGACCGCATCAAGGCCGGCGAACTGGCGATGGAAGTGGACTGGGTGCGGGTTTACGGGCCCGCCATACAAGCCGCCGAATAGGTCAGCTCCACGTCACCTCGGGCGGCAGGCTCATCAGGATCGCATCGACATTGCCGCCGGTCTTCAAGCCGAACAGCGTGCCCCGGTCGTAGACCAGGTTGAATTCGACATAGCGCCCGCGCCATTCCTTCTGCGCGGCCTTCTCCTCTCCGCTCCATTCCTGGCCCATGCGCTTTCGCACGATGGCGGGGAAGGCGTCGAGGAAAGCCTCGCCCACGTCTTTGGTGAAGGCGAAGTGACGCTCGAACTCGGACAGGTCCTTGCACTCCAGGTGGTCGTAGAAGATCCCGCCCGCGCCGCGCGCAACGTTACGATGCGGGATGAAGAAATAGTCGTCCGCCCACTTCTTGAAGCGTTCGTAATAGGTCGGGTTGTGGGCGCTGCACGCCGCGCGCAGGCGGGCGTGGAAGGCCTCCGTATCCTCGGCATATTCGATCGGTGGGTTCAGGTCCGCGCCGCCGCCGAACCAGGCCGCCTGGGTGGTGAGGAAACGGGTGTTCATGTGCACCGCGGGCACGTGCGGGTTGGCCATGTGCGCGACCAGGCTGATGCCGGTAGCGGTGAACTGCGGGTTTTCCTTGCTCGCACCGTTGATGGTGTCGGCGAACTGCGGCGCGAATTCGCCGGTGACGGTGGAGACGTTGACGCCTACCTTCTCGAACACCTTGCCCTTCATCACCCCGCGCACGCCGCCGCCGCCGTCGGAGCCATCGTCGGTCTCGCGGTCCCACGGGACATAGTCGAAACTCGCATCCGATCCGGCTTCGCGCTCGATCGCCTCGAACTCGGCACAAATGCGGTCGCGCAAGGCTTCGAACCAGTCGCGGGCTTGTTGGGTCTGTTCTGTCCAATCCATGGGAGAAGCTCTTGCCAAAGCGCGCGGCAGGCGGCAAGTGACATGCATGGTTCCCGTTTCGTTCGCCCTGCCCTTTTGCGGAGACGAGTTCGTCCTGACCAAGAGCCGCGCGCTGTTCTGGCCGCGCGAAAATGCGCTGCTGGTGGCGGACCTGCACCTGGAAAAGGCCAGCTTCTACGCGAAACACGGGCAATTGCTGCCGCCCTACGACAGCCGCGAAACGCTGGAACGGCTGGCCGATGCCGTGCGCGAAACCGGCGCGCGGCGGGTGTTCACGCTGGGCGACAACTTCCACGATTCGGCAGGCTCCGAGCGGCTGGAGCCGCATGCCGAGGGGATGCTGGCCGCCCTGACCCGCGCGACCGACTGGGTGTGGATCACCGGCAACCACGATCCGCACATGGAAGCCCGCCACGGCGGCACGATTGCAGAGGAGCTGGAAGTGGCCGGCATGGTGCTGCGGCACATGGCAAAGCCGGGCGAGAACAGGCCTGAACTGTCCGGCCATTTCCATCCGCGCGTGCAGGTGAAGGTGCACCACCGCCATATCCGCCGGCCTTGCGCGGTGGTGGCGCGCAGCGGCAACGGCAGCGGTCGGATGATCCTGCCGGCCTTCGGCGCGCTGACCGGCGGAATGAACGCGGCGGACCCGGCGATCCTGAAGGCGCTGCAGCCCGCGCGCGCCATCGATGCCGTGGTTCCGGCGGGCAAGCGACTGGCGCGTTTTCCGCTTTGGCGGGAAGCTGCGTGAACCTCTGGCGTTTCACCGCGTTCGCCATTACATAGGCCTCGCAACAACAACCACTACAGGAGCGATTCCATAGCTCGTCCACCCCGCCGCAGTATGGCACCGCCGGTAAAGTCCGGCCCGAAGTACGACCAATATATCCAGTCCGAGAAGGTTCGCGTGATCGACGATCAGGGCGAGAACCTCGGCGTGATGTACACCCGCGAAGCAATCGAGCAGGCGGCTGACGCCGGCCTCAACCTCGTCGAGGTTTCGCCCAACGCGAACCCGCCGGTGTGCAAGTTCCTCGATGTCGGCAAGTACCGCTACGAAGCCCAGAAAAAGGCCAACGCAGCGCGCAAGACGCAGAAGACGCAGGACATCAAGGAAGTGAAGATGCGTCCCAACATCGACACGCACGATTACGACGTGAAGATGCGGAACGTGAACAAGTTCATCGAGAACGGTGACAAGGTGAAGGTCACCCTGCGCTTTCGCGGGCGTGAAATGGCGCACCAGCACCTGGGCATGGACCTGCTCAAGCGCGTGCAGGACGACGTGGCGGAAATCGCCAAGGTCGAAGCCTATCCGCGCCTCGAAGGGCGCCAGATGCTGATGGTGCTGGCCCCCAAGTAAGGCCTGCACAGGTTGGGCGGAGGCTGTGTGCCTCCGCCACATATCCCTAAAGTACCGGTAAGCGCGGTCGGGGCGCTCAGCCCTTGCCGCAGGTATCCATGCCGATCACGCGGTACAACGGGCAGAAGCCGACGAGGCTGGTAACCACGAAAACTGCAGCAACCACGTAGGCGCCGATGGCGATGCCGCCTTCGAACCGCCCGGGATAGGCCAGCACGGCCAGAACAATCGCCACCACGATGCGCAGGCCGCGATCCAGCCCTCCCATGTTGCGTCCCATAATCGATACTCCTTCTGTGAACCCTTGCGCACCTACCCGAAGCCCGGCGGGTCGTCGTTGACGCGCGTCAACCGCGATCATGCCGGCTCCCACAATTCCAGCGGATTGCCGTCGCAATCATGCACGCGGGCAAAGGTGCCCACCCCGTCCATCGCCTCGCGGTGGCTGACCTCGATGCCGGCCTCCTCCAGCCGCTCCACCAAGGCATCCAGCCGCTCCACCCGCAGGTTCAGCATCACTTGCCGATCTGCGGGGAAATAGTCGCTTTCCGCACGAAAGGCGGCGAAGACCGTTGGCCCTGCTTCCTGCATCCACACCCATTCGCCATCGGGCGTGGGGCTACCGCTTTGCGTGGCGGCGATGCCCAGGTGATCGCGATACCATGCGGCAAGCTGCGCGGGATTGGTCGAGCGGATGAAATAGCCGCCTATCCCCAGAACCTTGCCCTCGCTCATCACAGCCGCCCCATATCGACCTTGTATCGCCCGCGTGCCTGCGTCAGGATCGCGCCATGGGTCGGCAGGATACCACACAGTGAGCGCCAAGGGCATCGGCTTCTGGCTGGGACCGGCGCTGTTCGCGCTGACCGTGGTTCTACCGGCTCCTGCGGGCATGGCGGGCGAGGCATGGCGCGTGGCCGGGCTGGTCGGCTGGATGGCCACATGGTGGATGACGCAGGCCGTGCCGCTAACCGTTACCGGCCTGCTGCCCTTCGTGGTTCTGCCCTTCAGCGGCGGCGGCACAGCGGGCGAGGTGGCGGGCGACTATTATTCCCCCATCATCTTCCTGCTGCTGGGCGGTGCCTTCCTGGCCCTCGCCATCGAACGCACCGGTCTGCACAAGCGGCTGGCGACCTTCATCCTCGACCGGATCGGCGGGCGCGGCGGCACCTTCGGGCTGTTGCTGGGGTTCATGATTGCCGCGGCGATCCTGTCCAATATCATCTCCAACACCTCCACCACGCTGATCATGATGCCGATGGCGCTGGCGGTGCTGGCAGGCGGCACGGTGGCGCAGGGCCCGGCCACGGGTGGCACGGCGACGGGCCAACAGGATAACGACTGCGTGCCGCAAGACGGCATCTATGGCGCGCTGCCGATGGGCCTTGCCTTTGCCGCCAGCGTGGGCGGCCTGGGTACGATCATCGGATCCCCCACCAATGCCATCGGCGTGGCGCTGCTGCGCGATGTATCGGGCGTGGAGATCAGCTTTGCCATGTGGGCTGCATTCGGCGTGCCGGTGGTGCTGCTGGGCATTCCCATCGCCGCATGGATCATCGCGAAGGTGCAGCAGGTGGCCAGCCACCCGTTCGACCTCGCCGCCGCGCGCGAGGCGATCGACCCGCACGGGGCCTGGACGGTGGCTGAGCGGCGGCTGATCCCCGTCATCGCGCTAACCTTCCTCGCCTGGATGCTGCGAGGCTTCGTGGTCGACTGGTTTCCGCCCGGCTCGCTGACCGACGGCACCATCGCCATCGCCGCCAGCCTGGCGCTGTTCGTGCTGCCGGACGGCACGGGCCGCCGCCTGCTGGAATGGCACGAGGCAAACCGTGCCCCGTGGGACGTGCTGATGATGTTCGGTGGCGGGCTGGCACTGGCCGGCGGCATGATGCGCACCGGGCTGACAGACTGGCTGGGCGAGGCGTTGCTGCCGCTGTCCACCGTGCCGCCAATCGTGGTGGCGCTGGCGCTGGTGGCCATGGTGGTGCTGATTACGGAATTCGCCAGCAACGTGGCGACCGCCAGCGGCATCATGCCCGTGGTGGCCGCGCTGGCCGTGGCGCTGGGCGGCGATCCGCTGCTGCTGGCCATGCCGGTGGCGCTGGCTGCCAGCTGGGGCTTCATCCTGCCGGCGGGCACCGGGCCTAACGCCATCGCCTGGTCTACCGGGCGGATCGCCCTGCCCAGGCTGGTGAAAGCCGGGTTCGCGCTGGACGTGGCAGGGATATTCCTGATCGTGGGCGTGGTCTTCGCGCTGGCGCCGCTGGTCGCCTGACCACTTGCCTTGATCGTAACCCGGATATAATTGCAACTGAAACCGGATTGCAAATCCAGTTCTGGTGCAGAGGCGTTCCTGCGGAGGTTAGGAGCGGGTGGCCCGGAACTTCTTGACCGGCCCCTGCCTTCCTAGGGGTGAGAGCAGGAAGGAGCCTCCGCATGGCCGATACCGACAAGGACCCGATGGGTGCTGTCACCACCCCCACCCCGCGGCGCAAGCCCAAGCCCGAAGTCACCACCATCGGCGGGCGCGCGCTGAAGCCCTCAACGCTGATGATGGGTCATGGCTACGACCCGTCGCTGTCCGAAGGATCGCTGAAGCCGCCGATCTTCCTCACCAGCACCTTTGCCTTCGAAAGCGCGGCCGCGGGCAAGCGCCACTTCGAAGGCATTACCGGAAAGCGCCCGGGCGGTGCGGAAGGCCTTGTCTATTCGCGCTTCAACGGGCCCAACCAGGAAATCCTGGAAGACCGGCTGGCAATCTGGGACGGGGCGGAAGATGCGCTGTGCTTCTCCAGCGGGATGACCGCGATTGCCGTGCTGATCCTGGCGGCCTGCAACACGGGCGACGTGATCGTGCACTCCGGGCCCTTGTATGCCGCCTCCGAAGGATTCGTGGCCAAGGTGATGGCAAAATACGGCGTCACCTATATCGCCTTCCCGGCAGGAGCCAGCCGCGAAGAGCTGGACGAGGTGATGAAACAGGCCAAGGCCAAGGCCGCAGAACAGGGCGGCGAAGTGCCGCTGCTCTACCTCGAAAGCCCCGGCAACCCCACCAATGCGCTGGTCGATATCGAAGCGGTGAAAGAGGCGCGCGATGCCCATTTCGACCCCGACCGCTGCCCCATCGCCATCGACAACACCTTCCTCGGCCCGCTGTGGCAGCGCCCGCTGGACCACGGCGCGGACCTGGTGGTCTATTCGCTGACCAAGTACGTGGGCGGGCATTCCGACCTTGTCGCGGGCAGCGTTTCGGGCGGCAAGAAGTGGATCGACGCGGTGCGCGCCCTGCGCAACACCATGGGCGGCATTGCCGACCCCAACACCGCGTGGATGCTGCTGCGCAGCCTCGAAACCGTGGAATTGCGCATGCAGCGCGCGGGCGAGAACGCAGCCAGGGTCTGCGCCATGCTGAAGAACCACCCCAAGGTGGAGGGCCTGGGCTACCTCGGCATGATCGAGGACGCGCGCCAGCAGGATATCTACGACCGCCATTGCCTGGGGGCAGGCTCCACCTTCTCGGTGTTCATCAAGGGCGGCGAGGCGGAATGTTTCCGGTTCCTCGACGCGCTGAAAGTGGCCAAGCTGGCCGTCAGCCTGGGTGGCACCGAAACGCTGGCCAGCCATCCCGCCAGCATGACGCACCTTTCCGTGCCCGAGGGGCGCCGCGCAGAACTGGGCATTGCCGATAACCTGGTGCGCATTTCCATCGGTATCGAGGATGCCGACGACCTGATCGCCGACTTCGAACAGGCGCTGGAAGCTGTCTAGTCCCCATTCCTGCCATAAAGGCGGCTTGCCCCCCTTGCCTTCGGACAGCTAAGGGAAAGGTCAAGCCGCCTAGGGGCGGGAAAACCATTCGTAACGGACGGGAATAACGTGCTGCGCAAATATGCCCTTTTCATCGGCGTCGCCGCTCTTGGCGCTGTAGTCACCTCTTGCGGTAGCGACAGCACCGGCACACCCACGCCGACGCCGACGGATACCTCCACGGCAACCCCGACGCCCACACCGACCCCCACGACGGTAACCTACAGCCTGTCACAGGATTTCGCGACGGAAAGCACCAACGCGAACTACGCGTTTGCCTATTTCACCGCGGACAGCGGCGGGGACGAGACCTTCAGCGGCGCATCGCGCCTGAATGGCGGGGCGACGATCGACTTTGCCGTGTCGCCCGAAATGGTCAGCTTCGGCTTCCCCGATCTCGACGATCCGGTGAGCTTCGACGATACCGAACTGGTCAGCGAATCCGCGACAGAGCGCAGCTATGAACGCGGCACCGAAAAGCTGCTGATGGAACTGCCTTTCGCCCACGTGCTGCGCGTCAGCTACGAATCGCAGGCCGATTTCACCCGCGACACGACGGACGGAACCTTGCGCGGGCAGCGCGTGTCGATCTTCTTCAACCGTGTGACGACCGAAGACGCGATCGCGGCAGACGTCACCTACAGCGGCAGCGTGCAGGTGGTGGGCGGTGACCCGGCAACCACGCTGTCCGGCGTGATTTCCGCACCTGACACCAGCTTCCTGGTGGATGCGAGCGCGAACAACATTACCGGCACGATCGAAATCTTCGAAGACGTCAGCGGCACGCCCACGCTGGTGGCGACCATCCCCTTCACCGCCACGCTGAACACCAACGGCACCTTCTCCGGTGCGCTGGAGGATGCCGCGAACAACCTCGACGGCGGCTTTGCCGGCGCCCTGTCGGGCCCCGACCGCGAAGAGGTGTTCATCATCTTCTCGGTCTCGGGCAATGCCGACGGCAACGACAGCACCGACGACCGCCGCTACGTGGGCAGCTTCATCGGGCAGCCGTAAGGACGCTTGTTGGCGGGATTATCCGCGCAAAGGGTTTGCCCAGATCAGCACGGTCCGGCTGGTCACCCCTTCCACTCGCGCCGCTCTTCCGCTGCCTTCAGCACTTCGTAGGCCAGTTGCAGCTTCTGGAATTCCTCGGCGGCGGCTTCGTCGCCCGGCTTCACGTCGGGGTGGACCTTTTTCGCGCGGGCGCGGTATTCGCGCTTGATGGCGTCGAAATCGGCGTCCGCCTCCAGTTCCAGCACTTCCAGCGCGCGCATTTCGTCGGCGCTGCGTGATCCGTCGCCGCTGCCGCTCCAGCCATAGTGCTGG
Organism: uncultured Erythrobacter sp.; assembly: GCA_913055155.1. Classification (GTDB taxonomy): domain Bacteria; phylum Pseudomonadota; class Alphaproteobacteria; order Sphingomonadales; family Sphingomonadaceae; genus Alteraurantiacibacter. Next base: position 28,276 of record CAJXJR010000014.1, read on the forward strand.
GCTTCGGCATAGCCGGCGCTCTCGCTGCGTTCGGCCTTGGCGCGGGCCTCGGCCTCTTCCTTGTCCAGGCCTTGGAAATAGTCCCAGCCCTTGTTGTATTCGGCGGCGTGCTTTTCGCAGAAGTACCAGCGATCGGGGCTGTTGGGCGATTTGGGCGCCGGGCAATTGCCCGGTTCGTTGCAGCCGTGGCGGTCGCAGATGCGCACCTCCACCGCCTCGCGGCCTTCGTCATAGCCACGCCAGCGGGGGAATCCCCAGTCGTTCGAGCGGCGCGAACGAGGCATCAGCGTGAAGTCCGGCAAGAGTGCATGGGATCCATATAGGGAAGTCGGGCCGCAGGGGAACAGGGTGATTGCCTATCGGGGAACGAAAGGCTTTGTCATCGCTTTGATACAAATTCGTGCAAAATGCTGCATTGCAAAATACGCGACCCACGCTATCTGCATTTCAGACAAAGTCAATTTACAGGATTTTCCATGAGCAAGCCGCTCGCCATTTCCGCCGCCTTTTCCGTGCTCGCCATGGCAGCCTTCACGCTGTCGGCGACGCCTGCGGCCGACTATCGCGGCCCTGCCATGCAAACGGGCGCGGCAGCCCATGCCACCGCGCCCGCTTTCGACCGGCCAAATCTCAGCGAAATGGTCCCGGCCCTGTCGCAACTGATCAGCTAGGTCAGCGCTCGATCATCACCGTCACGGCGCGGCGATTGCGCGCCCACGCCTGCTCGTTCGATCCCAGCGCCACCGGGCGTTCCTCACCATAGCTCACCGTGCGCAGGCGGCTTTCGGGCACGCCCAGGCTGACGAGATAGTTCTTCGCCGCATTGGCGCGGCGTTCGCCCAGCGCCAGGTTGTAATCGCGCGTGCCGCGTTCGTCGGCATGGCCTTCGACAGTGGCCCTCGCACCGCTGAACTGCAGCAGGTATTCCGCCTGGCGACGCAGTGCGGCGGCATCCTCGCTGTCGATATTGTACTTGTCGGTATCGAAATAGATCGTGTCGGCCCCCGCCATCGCGCTGGAGAAGTGCGCCTGCGAACCGGGCTGCGGTCCCATCGGCGTGGGCGTGGGCGTGGGTGCGGGCGTCGGCGCGGGGGTCACGTCCTGCGGCACCGGCGGCAGGTCGGCAGGCGGTTCCTTGCTGCAGGCACCAAGGGCCAGCGCGCTCGAAAGGGTGACGGCGATAATCAGGCGATTCATCTCTTGGCTCTCCTTGAACCGTGGTGAAAACGGATACTGTCTATTCTTATGCAACCCGTTCTGGGGAACTAACGCATTTACGGCAAGACCGGTCCCCAGGCCGGGTCTGACGCTCCTACCGGCGTACGCAGGCGGCGCTCGTTCTCTCCGGTCAGGTCTACCTGCCAGATCGATGCCTCGCCAGTGTTACGTTCGGTGCGGAAGAACTGGATGATGCGGCCGTTGGGGGCCCAGGTGGGGCCTTCGTCCTGCCAGCCGTTGGTGAGGGTGCGCATGTTGCGGCCCTGCGTGTTCATCACCGCGATATGGAAGTCGCCCACGATGTGGGTGAAGGCAATCTGGTCGCCGCGCGGGCTCCATTCCGGGCTGGCGCAGCGCCCGCCGAAGAAGCTGATGCGGCGCTGGTTCGTGCCGTCGGCATTCATGATGTAGCACTGCTGCGCGCCCGACTGGTCGCTTTCGAACACGATCTGGCTGCCATCGGGCGAGTATGATCCACCCACCTCGATCGAGGGGCTGAAGGTCAGCCGCTGCGGCGTGCCGCCACCGGCTGCGGAAACGCGATAGATATCGGTATTGCCCGCCACGGCCATCGAATAGAGGATCCAGCGGCCGTCCGGGCTCCAGCGCGGGGCGAAAGTGGGGTTGGCGCTCTGTGTCACCAGCGTCTGCCGCCCGGTGCCGATATCGTAGACGTAGATGCGCGGATTGCCATCGACGTAGGAGAGGTAGGCGATCTTCGAATAGTCGGGCGAATAGCGCGGGGTAAGCGCGGTGGACTGGCCATTGGTGATGAAGCGGTGGTTGGCCCCGTCGCTGTCCATGATGGCCAGCCGCTTGATGCGGTTATCCTTGGGGCCAGTTTCGGCGATATAGGCGATGCGGCTGTCGAAGAACGGGTCTTCGCCCGACAGTCGCGAATAGACGAGGTCAGAGCACTTGTGCGCCGCGCGGCGCCATTCACTGGGGTTCACCACCCAGCCCTCGCGCACCAGCTCGCTCTCCAGCGCCACGTCATACAGGTAACAGCCGACCGTCAGCCGCCCGTCGGGGTTGTTGCGGACATAGCCGTGCACCAGCATTTCCGCGCTGCGTCCGCGCCAGGTGGGCCAGGCGGGATCGGTGATCTCGTTGTAGGTGGGGCGCGGCAGGGCATCCGGGCCGACAGGACGGAAGAGCCCGTTGAAGCGCAAGTCCGAATAGACGACGCGGGCCAGTTCCAGCCCCAGCGCGCGGGTCCCTTGCGCATTGGCGGGTGTCGGCTCGTCACGGTTGGTGGCAAAGCTGGCGATGGCGATGCCCAGATCCTGCCAGGCATCGGCGGTCACGGTGACAGAGATGCCTTCCTCGTCCCCTTCCAGCACGGCCTCGTCGACTTCGTCGGCGCCGATGCTGGCCGGGTCGAGGTCGCCCATCAGGTCATCGTCCTGCGCCATGGCGGGCGCGGTCGAGAGCGCGAAGGCAGCTGCGGCGAGCGAGGCGTAAAGACGAATTCGGATCATTGGGCCAACCTGTTGTCGAAGTTAGACGTGATGACACGCCATCCGGAATAGTATTGTTCGGGCAAATTGAACGGCGCGGCAAGCCGTACCGCGCGAACGGCCTGTTCCTGGTGGCGGCGCACCTGCGCGCGGTTGCTGTCGGTCACGCCATTGGTGCGCAGCACTTCGGGTGCAGCCGCCAGCGAACCGTCGCGGTTGAGGCGAAAGCGGACAACGGTCACCAGCTGTTCCACATCGATGCCCGAAGGCGGCTGCCAGTGCGGACGCAGCTGGCGGATGATGGCCTGCGCGATGGATGCCTGCTGCGCCGGACCGACCACCTGCGCGGGCGAACCACTGTCGCCGGTGGAATCGCTGGTGCCTTCCAGGAAATTGTCGCTCAGGCGACTGCCCGTGGCGCGCTGGCTGGCGGCTGCGCTGGGTGTTGGCGTGGGTGTGGGCTGCGTTTCGGCGCGGCGCGTCGGCGTGGGCGTCGGGGTCGGCGCGGGCGTGCGGCGCTCGGCCTGGCGCGGGGGCGGCGCGGTGACGGGACGTTCGACCGGTTCGGGCGCAGGCACCTCGACAGCTTCCTGTGCTTCCTGCGACATATCGGCAATTTCCGGCGCGGTGGCAGCGGCAGGTTCGGCGCTGGGATCGGGCGCAGTCCCTTGCAAGCTGACCTCGCTTGCCAGGTTCACGTCGATCCGCTCTGGTCGGGTATAGTCGAACGGTTCGCGCGTGGCATGCACCGCCAGCGCCGCCGCAAGGGCAACATGCGCGACGATCGCCGCACCCAGACCGATGCGTTCTTCGCGGGAGAGATCGGCGAACATGGCCATTGGACGGATCAGCCTATGGCGCTTCGGCTGAACCGATGGTGACCAGCGAGATCGAGGTGAAGCCCGAACGGTTCAGCTCTCCCATCACGGCCATCACCCGCCCATAGTCGAGGGAGGTATCGGCGCGCAGGTTGATCAGCGGGCGCGGCGCGCCTTCGGGGCCGGAAATGGCATCCAGCGCCTGCGGCAGCGCGCCCGTCTCCACCAGCACGTCGTCGATGTAGATGTAGCCATCCCGGTCGAGCGAGATCGTCACCTGCTCCGGGTCCTGGTCCAGCGGGTTGGCGCGGCTTTCGGGCAGTTCCACGGGTACGCCGCTGGCCAGCAGCGGGGCGGTGACCATGAAGATGATGAGCAGCACCAGCATCACGTCGACGAACGGCGTCACGTTGATTTCCGCCATCGGCGCGCGGCGGCTGGATCGTCCCTTGCGAGAAGAGGTCATGACGCCCATGCCCATCGCCCTAGCCCTCCATCTCGCGGCTGACCTGCGCGTGCACGCGGTCGGCGAAGCGCTGCAGCTTCGCCTCGAACCCGTTCACGCTGTTGGACAGGCGATTGTAGGCGATCACCGCGGGGATGGCCGCGAACAGGCCGATGGCCGTGGCGAACAGCGCCTCGGCAATGCCAGGCGCCACTACGGCGAGCGAGGAATTCTGCTGCATGCCGATCTGGAAAAAGCTGTTCATGATGCCCCAGACGGTGCCGAACAGGCCCACGAAGGGCGCGACAGCGCCGGTGGTGGCGAGGAAATTCAGGCGGTTGGCCAGCCTGTCCGTCTCGTGCGCCACCTGGCCTTCCAGCGCCTGCGCCACGCGGCCGCGCGCAGCGACCGGGTCTTTCAGGCCTGCCTTGTGGCTGCGGCGAAACTCGGCAATCCCGGCAGCGGCGACGCGGGCCGAGGGGTTGTCCTTGCGCCGACGCGCGTCGAGCAGGCTGTCGACATCCTCGTGCGTCCAGAAATCATCCTCGAAGGCATCGCAATTGCGGCGCGTGCGCCCCATGCGCATGGAGAAGCCGATGATGATGGTCCACACCCAGACAGAGGCCAGCAGCAGGCCAAGGATCACCAGCTGCACCACGATATCGGCATCGAGGAACAGCTGGATCGGATCGAGCCGGGTAGGAGCGGAAACGGCAAGCAGGTCCAGCACGGTCATTCTTCGTCTTTCGTGACAAATTGTTCGAACAGGCGGCGCCAGGCATCGGGCTGGCGCCGCGGTCGGCCTTCGGGAGTAACGAATGCCGCCACGATGTCCACTTGCGCCAGCAGTTCCTCCCCACGCATCACGCGCTGCTCCATACGCGCAGAGGCGGCGCGCAGGTCCAAGGCGCGGGTCTCGACCACCAGTTCATCGTCAAGTCTGGCAGGGCGGCGCCACTTTATCTGTGCCTCGGACACGGCATAGACACCCTCACCCGCCTCGAAAGCGGCGCGCTGGTTTATGCCCAGCACGCGCAGCAGGTCGCTGCGGGCGCGCTCGCACCACTTCAGGTAGTTGGCGTGATAGGCGATGCCGGACAGGTCGGTATCCTCGAAATAGACCCGCACCGGGTAAAAGTGGCGGGACCCTTCGATTTTGCCGGAGGGTGGCTGCAATTGACTCTCCCTGGATGAACGGCGGCTTACAGCCTGAATGGCGCAGCAGTTTTACTGTTTGGCGGCGAGACGAGTCGCACTTGCGACCACCCGCACTTCAGCGAGCCAGCATCGGCCCCAACGGACCGCCGCCGAACAGGTGGACGTGCAGGTGCGGCACTTCCTGGCCGCCGTTGCGCCCGACATTGCCCAGCAGGCGATAGCCGCGCACCACCAGCCCCTGTTCGCGCGCCACGTGCCCCACGGCGCGCACGAACCCGGCGATCTCCTCTGCCGGGGCCTTGGCCGAAAAATCGTCCCAGCTGACATATTCGCCCTTGGGAATCACCAGGATGTGGACCGAGGCCTGCGGGTTGATATCGTGGAAAGCCAGCGACCATTCGTCTTCGTAGACCTTCTGGCAGGGAATTTCCCCGCGCAGGATCTTGGCAAAGATGTTTTCCGGATCGTAGGGCGCGGTTGGATCGATGGCCATCAGTCGGGTTTCCTTGCAGCTTTTTCCTCGAGGCCCGACGTGCCCTCGCGGCGGTCCAGTTCGGCCAGCACGTCTGCCAAGGGTATGTCCTTGGCGCCCAGCAGCACCAGTAGGTGGAAGATGAGGTCTGCCGCTTCGCCGGTCAGTTCCTTATCGCTGCCGGCCAGCGCGGCGATCACCGTTTCGGTGGCTTCCTCACCCACCTTTTCGCAGATCTTGGGCAGGCCTTTCGCATTCAGCTTTGCGACATAGCTGGAATCGGGCGAGGCCGAGCGGCGCTGCGCAATCGTGGCTTCGAGGCGCGTTAGTGTATCCATCGCCGCTGGCAATGGGCGAAGCACGGGCCTTCGGTCAAGCGGATTAGGCGGTGCAGCGGCGCTAGTCGTCGTCCCTGCGCCGCATCGACAGGCGGCGGCCCAGCAGCACGCCCGCAACGCCCAGCGCGAACAGGGTGATGTTGGAGGCTTCGGACACCTGCACGGCGCCCTGGGCCGCGGCAGGCGCGGCGCTTAGCAGCAGGATCGCGGCATATGTCAGGCGGGCAGCCATGCGCGCGCACAAACGCCCTTGCCCGGCGTATCGCAAGCACGGCCATGGACCTGTCCCGAATCCGAACCCTTTTGCTATCCGCGCGCAGGCAACCCCGCCGCGCGCAGGGCGGCATGGGCATCGGCAATTGTGTAGGTGCCGTAATGGAAGATGCTGGCCGCCAGCACGGCGCTGGCATGCCCCTTGGTCACGCCTTCGACCAGGTGATCCAGCGTGCCCACCCCGCCACTGGCCACCACCGGCACCGAAACGGCATCGGCGATGGTGCGGGTAAGTTCGAGATCGTAGCCCTTCTGCGTGCCGTCGCCATCCATCGAGGTGACGAGCAGCTCGCCCGCACCGAGCTCTGCCAGCTTCACCGCGTGTTCCAGCGCGTCGATCCCCGTCTCGCGCCGCCCACCGTGGGTGAAGATTTCCCAGCGGCCCTGCTCTCCGGGCGCGGAAACGCGGCGTGCATCCACGCTGGCGACGGCGCACTGGCTGCCCATGCGGTTCGCAATGTCGGCCATGATTTCCGGGCGGCGTACGGCAGCGGAGTTCACCGCCACCTTGTCCGCCCCTGCCAGCAGCAGTGCGCGCGCATCCTCCACGCTGGAGACCCCGCCACCCACGGTCAGCGGCATGAAGCATACCTCTGCGGTGCGCTTCACGATGTCGAGAAGCGTGCCGCGATTCTCGTGACTGGCGGTGATATCGAGGAAGCACAGCTCGTCCGCGCCTGCCGCATCGTAGGCCTGCGCCTGCTCCACCGGATCGCCGGCGTCCTTCAGGTCGACGAAATTGACGCCCTTGACCACGCGGCCATTGGCCACATCGAGACAGGGGATGACGCGGATACGGACGGTCATGCCCTGTTCGCCATCGCAATAGCCGTCGCCAGGTCCAGCCGTCCTTCATACAGCGCGCGGCCCGTAATCACGCCTTCGATGCCCTGATCGGCCTGCAGGGCCAGCATGTGAATATCGTCCAGACCCTTCACCCCGCCGCTGGCGATCACCGGGATATCAACGCTGCGCGCCAGGTCTACCGTCGCCTGAACGTTGCAGCCTTGCAGCAGGCCGTCGCGCCCGATGTCGGTGAACAGCAGGCTGGCGACGCCTGCGTCCTCGAACCGGCGGGCGAGATCGCGCACCGGCACGTCGGACACTTCGGCCCAGCCTTCGGTGGCGACCATGCCATCGCGCGCGTCCACGGCGACGACGATGCCGCCTTCCCATTCACGTGCCATTTCCTTTACGAATTCGGGGTCTTTCAGCGCGGCAGAGCCCATCACCACGCGCGCCACGCCAAGGTTGAACCAGCCTTCCACCGCCTTGGCATCGCGGATGCCGCCGCCCAGCTGCACATAGCCGGGAAAGGCCTCTACAATGACTTCCACCGCCTCGCGGTTCTCGGCCCGGCCCGCGAAGCTGCCGTCAAGGTCGACCACGTGCAGGTGCTGCGCCCCGGCTTCGGCGAAAAGCAGCGCCTGTGCAGCGGGGTTGTCACCATAAACGGTGGCGCGATCCATGTCGCCTTCGGCAAGGCGCACCACTTCGCCGCCCTTCAGGTCGATGGCGGGAAAAACGATCATACGGGCTTCCAATCGAGAAAACGGCGCATAAGGGCGATGCCGAAGGCCTGGCTCTTTTCCGGGTGAAACTGCACGCCGACGATATTGTTGCGGGCGACAGCCGCCACCAACCCGCCGCCGTGGTCGGTCATCGCGGCCACGTCCATCCCGTCTTCGGGCACGAAGTGATAAGAGTGAAGGAAATAGGCTTCGCCTTCTTCAAGCAGTTCGTGGTCGCCGTGATGCGGGGTAAGCGCCACGTCGTTCCAGCCCATGTGCGGCACGCGGATTTCGGGGTCGGTGCGTTCGATCAGTTGCACTTCACCAGGAATCCAGTCGAGGCCGGGGCACTCGCCATGCTCCAGCCCTCGCGTGGCCAGCAACTGCATGCCCACGCAAATGCCAAGGAACGGCTTGCGATCGTGCAGAACGCGGTCCTCCAGCGCCTGGACCATGCCGGGAATGCCGGTGAGGCCTTCGTAGCAGGCGCGAAAACTGCCGACGCCGGGCAGCACGATGCGCCGCGCACCGCGCACCAGCTCGGGATCGGCGGTAACGGCGACATGCTCAGCCCCCGCCGCCTTCAGCGCATTGTAGACGGAGTGCAGGTTACCCGCGCCGTAGTCGATCAGAGCAATGGCCTCGGCCATTAATCGGTTTCCGCACGCCCGTCCGGGCGCGCGGTCCTCGCTATAAGCGCAGCAGTGCTGCGCCCGCTGCGGGCGGCCGTTCGGCCTTGCGGCAGTCTGCGCGCCGATTTCCCTTGGCTAGCCACCGAGTTGTCCCTTGGTTGAAGGCACTGCACCGCCCTTGCGCGCGTCAAGTTCCACGGCCTGCCGCATGGCACGGGCAAAGCCCTTGTAGAGCGCCTCGCAGATGTGGTGATTGTTCTGGCCGTAGAGCACCTGGCAATGCAGCGTCAGCCCGGCACTTTGCGACACCGAGTGGAACCAGTGCTCGATCAGCTCGGTATCCCATTCGCCCAGCTTTTCCTGCGTGAAGCGGGCCTTCCAAACCAGGTAGGGCCGGCCTGAAATGTCCACCACCACGCGCGCCATGGTCTCGTCCATCGGCGAATGGGCCTCGCCATAGCGACCGATCCCGGCCTTGTCGCCCAGCGCATCGGACAATGCCTGACCCAGCGCGATGGCCGAATCCTCTGTCGTGTGATGCTGGTCGACATGCAGGTCGCCATCCACCTTCAACGTCACGTCGATCAGCGAATGGCGCGAAAACTGCTCTACCATGTGATCCAGAAAGCCGATTCCGGTGGAAATGTCGTATTTTCCTGATCCGTCGAGATTTACCTCGACGAGAATGTCGGTTTCCTTGGTTTTACGCTCTGTTCGCCCTGTACGCATGGGGGTGAGCCTATAGGCGCCTATAACGCCCGCGCAAGCGGATTGGCGGCCATTCGCACCCGATTCCGGCTTGATTTTGCGTTACGGCGGCGTCACCTAGACGCCCATGAGCGATGATACACCCGACAGTCTGATCCCGTACGACGAGATCGTGCAGGAGGCGCTGCGCGCCGTGGTCGGGCGCGTACTGGGTCAGGTGGAGCGCGATGGCGGCACCCTGCCGGGCACCCACCATTTCTACATCACCTTCAAGACCGGCGCGCCGGGCGTGGACATTCCCGCCTCGCTGGTAGAGCGTTTTCCCGACGAGATGACCATCGTCCTGCAGAACAAGTTCTGGGACCTGGCAGTAACCGATCACGGGTTTTCGGTGGGGCTGAGCTTCAACCAGATCCCCAGCAAGCTGGTGATTCCCTTCTCCGCGATCACCGCCTTCGTCGATCCGGCGGTCGATTTCGGCCTGCAGTTCCAGGCCGCCATCGACGACAGCGAACCTGCCGATCACGACCTTGCCGAGAACGACGCGCCAGGCGGTGAGGAACGCCGCAGCGTCGAGGACGTTGCCAAGAGTGAAGACGGCTCCAACGTCGTTACGGTCGATTTCGGCCGCAAGAAGTAGGTTTCACCACCCATAACGGGGGCAGCATGAGCGAACAGCCGGACCGCGAGGAAGTGCGCCGCCGCGTGCGCGAGCGGACCGGAAAGCCGCCGCTGCCCGCTCCCGGAGAACCGCCTCCAGCCAACCTGCTGCTGGCAGACCTGGTGACCCGCATCGGCACCTACTGGCTGCGCGACGGGGTGGAAAAGGCCTTCCTGAAGCAGCGGTACGATGCCGATACGGCGCACGAACTGGTCAACAACCGCTCGGCAATACGCAAGCTGACCGCCATCGGCCTGGCCAAGGTCGCGACCAAATCGGTGCCCGGCGCGATTATCGTAAGCACCGGCGTGCTGGGCAAGGTGCTGTTCGACCACTCGAAAGCGCGGCGAAAGAAGCAGGCGGCCAAGGCTGCGCGGCTGACGGACCAGCTGGAGAACAGCCCGGCTGACGAAAGCGAGACTACCCGGACTTGATCCGGCAGCCGGGCGCGCGCAATAGCGTGGCCCATGTTCGAATCCTTCAACCTGCCCCGCCGCGGCCTGATGTTCATCCTCTCCTCCCCCTCCGGTGCGGGGAAGACCACCATCGCGCGCAAGCTGCTGGCGGTGGAGGACAACCTCTCGATGTCCATCTCGGTCACCACCCGCCCGATGCGCGAAGGCGAGATCGAAGGGCGCGACTACTTCTTCAGGACGCGCGAGGAATATGATGCGATGGTGGCCGACGAGGCTTTCCTGGAATGGGCCGAAGTATTCGGCAACTGCTACGGCACGCCGCGCGCCCAGATCGTGGCCGGGCTGGAGAAAGGCACCGATTTCCTGTTCGATGTCGACTGGCAAGGCGCCCAGCAGCTGTCGCAGCGGGCGCGCGAGGACGTCGTCTCGGTGTTCCTGCTGCCGCCGTCGATGGAGGAACTGGAACACCGCCTGCGCAGCCGGGCGACGGACGACGAAAGCGTGATCACAGCTCGCATGGCGCGTGCCGGGGACGAGATCAGCCACTGGGACGCGTATGACTACGTGGTGATAAACCACGACCTGGAGGACTGCTTCAACAAGGTCCGCACGGTGCTGCATGCCGAACGGCTGAAGCGCTCGCGCCAGACCGGGCTGATCGAGTTCACCCGCGACCTGAAGGCCTAGAAGCCGGTTAGAACCGCCGCGACCAGCGGATCGCCGCACCCATGTCGTCCGGCGCATCGGCATAGTGCCCCGGCTGTCGGCGCAGGTACAGGCTCGCGCCGGCGCTGCCGCCCCACAGCACACCCGTCCACGCCAGTTCACTCGACAGCTCGCGCCCTGCCGGAGCCAGCGAGAGCCTGTGCACGCCGTAAGTGGGCGTGAGCGTTTCGTAACTGAAATCCACCGGCAGGTTTAGGTTGAGCCCGCCAGAAGCCACCCGCAGCGGCTGCGACACGCGCAGCGCCAGCCGATCATTGTCGGCAAGCACGGCAGAGCGCTGCAGATCCACCGACCAGGCATTGCTCGAGAGGCGTGACCCGTCCGCCAGCAGCGGCGCGCTGCGCAGTCGGGTGAAGCCCTGGCGATAGGCCGCGCCCAACCGCCACAGGTCAGCAAAACGCCAGCCAATGTCGGCATCGAGGAACAGCGTGTCGCTGCCAGCCAGCCCGAACCCTTCGTGGAAGCGCGCGCCCAGCACGGTGCGGTCTTCCATCGCCCAGGTCACGCCCAGGGCAGTGTCGAGCGCGCCGAAGCGGCGATCCAGCGACACGCCCAGGCTGGCGAGGTCTTCCTCCACCCGCCGGCCACGCATTTCCGCCTCGCGCCGCTGGCTGGCAGCGGTGATGGTGGAGCCGGTCTGCGCGCTCAACGTCAGGCCCCAGGCACCCAACTGGCGGCGCAGGGCAATGGCGCTGTCGGTCTGCTGCAACATGCCGGCATCGCCGCCTGGGCTGGCCGCGATCATGAAGGCAGGCCGCTCGCGCTGCTGCAATCCTGCCACCAGTCCATCTGCCGACTGGCGATAGGCGAAGCCCAGCTGCATGCCCGGCGCCAGCTGCGTGACGACGCGTGCAGCCAGCACGCGGGCCTGCTCGGCATCCTCGGTCTGCAGCCGCAGCATTTTCGCGCGAGGCGGCTGGCGGCCGGTGGCATCGATGGAGAAGGCCACGCTGGCCTTGCCGGAGCTTGCCGAGACATGGCGTGCGCCCTGCCCCAGGGCTCCGTGCAACCGCTCGGACACTTCTGCCCCGCGTAGGGTGCCTGCAAGGTTGGTGGAAAAGGCCCGCCTGTAGCGATCGGTTACCAGCGTCGGCAGCGAAGCCGTGGTGAAGGCATCGCCCATCGCGGGCGAAGCGATCGCGCTGCTGTCACCCAGCGCCATGGCCGTTGTCTCGCCCGCCAGTTGGGTGGTGCCGATCGGCTGGAAGGCGGCGGCGATGTTCAGGATGCCCTGGCCGTAGATGCCGTCAGGCCCCGGTTCGCCCGCGTCCCAGGCGCTGGCCAGCAGGATCTCGGCGATCTCGGTGCCCGTCAGGTGCGGGAAAGCCTGCGCCAGCAGTGCGGCCGCCCCGGTCACCTGCGGCGCGGCAAAGCTGGTGCCCGAAAAAAGGTAGGCGAAGCCCTCGTCGTCAACGAAGATCTCGCCGTTCTCGTAGACACAGCAGATCGTTTCCCCCCGCGCGGCGATATAGAAGGCGGTGTTGGCCCCCGCGCGATTGCTGAAATCGGAAATATCGTAGTTCTCGTCGACTGAGCCGACCACGATCACGCCGCCATTGCCGGCGGTTCCCATCATCTCGGCAAAGTCGCTCAGTTCGCTGCGACCGTTGTTGCCGGCCGCCACCACGACCAGCACGCCGGCGTTCACGGCATTCCCGATCGCGGTGGCAAGCACCGGCGCAATGCCGCCCGGTCCCCCCAGGGAGATGTTGATGACGCGCGCATCGTTGGCGACGGCATAGTCGACCGAATCGGCAATGGCTGTGTCGACGAAAGCGCAATCGCTATTGGGGTTCGTGGGGTCGTCGCCCGCGCAACTACCTGGCTCGTCCGCGCGGATGGCAAGGACGGTGGCGTCCCAGGCCATGCCCAGGATGCCGGTATCGTCGCGCGCCGCTGCCGCTACCAGCGATACCAGGGTGCCATGGTCATCCGACCCTTCAAGGTCGCGAGTGCCATAGATATCGATGGAATCGGGTGACAGGCGACCTGCGAATTCGGGGCTGTCGGGATCGATGCCGGTGTCGATCACCGCGATGCTGACCCCGGTGCCGACAAAGCCATCGGCCCAGGCGCTGGCGGCATTGTGCTGGCCGGGCCCGTCGGAACGGCGGAATTCGACGGTGTCGAACTGGCTCGGCGTGTCGACGACCGGGAAGCCGGAGGTCGGCGTGGGTGTAGGCGTCGGTGTCGGAGTGGGAGTAGGTGTCGGCGTCGGCGTGACGGGCGGCGGAGTGACCACCGGTGGCGGCGTGCTTCCTCCTCCGCAAGCTGCAAGCATCGCCATGCCGGCGGCCATGCCTGCAAAATGCCAGCTCTTGCGGCCGCTCATTGCCCGGTTCGATCCCACATCATGTCCTTGTTCGGCGACAGCTTCCTTTCGGCCATGCCGCAACCTGCCCTGAACGCCGGGCCCTGTCCAATGGCTTGCGATCAGCCGATCCACGCTTGTGCCCGCCGCGGCAACGGGCTAGCCGAGCTGGCGAACAAGACACCACGCAGGGAGCCTCTATCCATGTCCGCCGAACTTATCGCCACCATCGAACAGGCCTGGGAAAACCGTGCCGATGTCACGCCCGCCAGCGGCGATGTGCGCGGGCCCGTGGAAGAGGCGCTGCAGATGCTCGACGCAGGTGAAGCGCGCGTGGCAGAGCCCGACGGCAATGGCGGCTGGCAGGTGAACCAGTGGCTGAAGAAGGCCGTGCTGCTGTCCTTCCGCCTGAACGATAACCGGGTGATGCAGGGCGGCTCTGCCGGGACCGATGCCTGGGACAAGGTGCCCAGCAAGTTTGCCGGCTGGGGAGAAGCCCGCTTCCAGGAAGCCGGTTTCCGCGTGGTGCCCGGCGCCATCGTGCGGCGCGGCAGCTTTATCGGCAGGAACACCGTGCTTATGCCCAGCTTCGTCAATATCGGCGCCTATGTCGACGAGGGCACCATGGTGGATACCTGGGCGACCGTCGGTTCATGCGCCCAGATCGGCAAGAACGTGCACATTTCGGGCGGCGCCGGCATTGGCGGCGTGCTGGAGCCGCTGCAGGCCGGCCCGGTGGTGATCGAGGACAACTGCTTCATCGGCGCCCGCGCCGAAGTGGCCGAGGGCGTGCGCGTGGGCGAAGGCGCGGTGCTGTCCATGGGCGTCTACCTTGGCGCCTCCACCAAGATCGTGAACCGCGAAACCGGCGAAGTGCATCGCGGCGAAGTGCCGCCCTACGCGGTGGTCGTGCCCGGCGCCCTGCCCGGCAAGCCGCTGCCCGACGGCACGCCCGGCCCCAGCCTCTATTGCGCGGTGATCGTGAAGACGGTGGACGCGCAGACCCGCGCCAAGACCGGTATCAACGAACTGCTGCGCGACTGATCCGCCCCTGATGGCCGGATACATGCTTTGGTCTGCCCTCGCGGGCCGAAGCGGAACTCTTGCACTTCGCAGTCGTAGACCGCACAAGAAGGCTGCAAGCGAAAAAAGGGCTCTAGCATGAGTGAAGAAAAGAACGGCCAGATCCACATCGATGAGCAAGATGCCGCTGCCGGCTCCAAGCCGGGCGTGGTGCGCTGGGTGCTGCTGATCAGCCTGCTGTCCGCCATCCTCATCATGTCGATCATCTGGATTTCCGGCGCGATCATGGAAGATGACAGCGAGGAAGCGGCGCCGCCCGAATATATCGCCGAATAGGACGAAGAAGGAGCAAGCCCATGCCTGCAAAGTCGAAAGCCCAGCAAAAGGCTGCCGGCGCGGCGCTGTCCGCCAAGCGGGGCGAGACGAAGGTTTCCGAACTGCAAGGCGCGGCGAAACAGATGTACGATTCCATGAGCGAGGACGAACTGGAGGATTTCGCCTCCACCGACCGCGAAGGGCTGCCCGACAAGATCGAGGGGGATGACTGACCCCTTAGGCCTGTCGCGGTTCTTGGACGCACAGGCTGCCAGTTACGACCAGGCACTTGCCGAACTGCGCGCAGGCGACAAGCGCAGCCACTGGATGTGGTTCGTGTTTCCGCAGGTGGAGGGACTGGGCCACAGCCCCACCGCGCAGTTCTATGCCATCAGCGGGCGAGAAGAAGCACGCGCCTACCTCGCCCACGACGTGCTGGGCGCGCGGCTGCTGGAATGCACGCAGGCGATGCTGAAGCACGCTGGAGTACTGACTCCGCTGGACATTCTCGGCCCGGTCGACGCGCTGAAGTTTCGCAGCAGCATGACGCTGTTCGAGGCAGTGGCGGACGACCCGGCGCCCTTTTCCGCCGCGCTGGACCGGATGTGCGACGGCGAGCGCGACCGGGCAACGCTAGAGCGGCTCTAGCCCACCGGGTATTCGATCGGCGGCTCGTCCGCATGGGCAGCGGCATAGGCCTCTGCCGCCCGCAGCACGCGCAACATGTTGCGATAGGCGATCTTTTCCAGGTCTTCCTGAGAGTACCCGCGCCGCGCCAGTTCGGTGAACAGCGCCGGGTAACCGGTCACATCCTCCATCCCCACGGGGCCGCTGGCCATGCCGTCATAATCGCCGCCGATGCCGATGTGGTCGATACCTGCCACGTCGCGGATATGATCGATGTGGTCGGCATAGTCGACAATCGTCGCCTCGGGTGTCGGATTGGCCGCATCCCATTCCTCCATCCCGGCGGTGACCAGGTCGGGGCGACCCTGCCACCAGGCCTCCAGCCGCGCCCGCTCCGCCTGCCGGGCAGCATACCAGATACGCTGCGCCTCGCTCAGGTAACCGGGCAGGCCCACGGCCATCACGATGCCGCCGTTTTCCGGCAGGCGGGCCAGCACGTCGTCGGGCACGTTGCGCGCATGGCCGTTGACGGCAGTCGCACCCGAATGGCTGAAAATCACCGGCGCGCCGACCACGTCCAGCGCATCGTGCATGGTGGTGGGTGCCACGTGACTGAGGTCCACCAGCATGCCGAGGCGCGCCATCGCGCGCACCACCAGCACGCCGAACTCGGTGAGGCCATCATGCTCGGGATCGTCCGTGGCGCTATCGGCCCAGGGCGTATTGCGGCTGTGGGTGATGGTCATGTAACGCGCGCCCAGGTCGTACATCTGGCGCAGCACGCCGAGGCTGGAGCCGATCGAATGGCCGCCCTCCATGCCCAGCAGCGAGGCGATGCGCCCTTCGGCCACGGCAGCTTCGACATCGTCGGCGGTCAGCGCCAGCGCCAGGTCTTCCGGATAGGCCGCGATCAGCCGCTTCGCGACATCGATCTGTTCGATCGTCGCCTGCACCGCTTCGGGCTCTTCCAGCGCAGCGGAGACATAGACCGACCACCACTGCGCCCCCACCATGCCTCGGCGCAAGCGGGCCAGGTCGGTGTGCATCTGGCCGGGTGTCCAGTCGTCACCCTCCAGCGTGTCGTGGAAATCGAAATCGGCCAGCACGTTGCCGTATTGCCCGCGCAGGCGGCCGGGCACGTCGTTGTGCCCGTCCCACACCGGCGCCGCTTCCAGCGCGGCGCGGGCCACGTCTTCGGGCGCGTCCTGGGCGATGGCGGGGGTGGCAAAGGCGGCGGTGGCCAGCAGGGTGGCCGCGAGGATGGTCCTTGTCATGGGCGCGACTATGCGCTTTTCCCGCAGGCAGGCAAGCGCAGGAGCAATTATGACCACGGCGAAGGACCTGATCGCAAAACTGGGGCTGGAGCCGCATCCCGAAGGCGGCTGGTTCCGAGAGACGTGGCGCGCCGATGCGCCCGAAAGCGAACGCGCCAGCGCCACGGCGATCCATTTCCTGCTTGAAAGCGGGCAAAGCTCGCACTGGCACAAGGTCGACGCGACCGAGATCTGGCTGTGGCACGCGGGCAACCCGCTGGAACTGGCGCTGGCCGATCCCACCGGCGCGCACCGGGCCGAAGTGCGGCTGGGGCCGGACATTGCAGGCGGCGACAAGGTGCAGCAGGTGATCCGCCCCGACGAATGGCAAGCCGCGCGTCCGCTGCCCGGAGAACACGACTACACGCTGGTCTCCTGCATTGTCTCGCCCGCCTTCGAGTTTGCCGGCTTCACCCTCGCCCCGCCGGGCTGGCAGCCGGGTGACGACCTGCCATGAGGGTCGGGCCATGATCCGCGCCGGACTGACTTACCTGCTGGCGGCGTTCTACGCCTTTGCCGGATACCGCCACCTGGTGGGCCCCGAACCGTTCCTGTCGATCACGCCGGGCTGGGTGCCCTTTCCCGAAGCGGTGATCGCGTGGACGGGCGTGGCCGAGATTGCGGGTGCTGTTGCCCTTGCCCAACCGTTCTCGCCCAGGCTGCGCCAGGCCGGCGGGATCGGCCTCGCACTCTATGCGCTGTGCGTCTGGCCGGCGAATATCAATCACATGGCTATGGACATGGCGCGCCCCGATGGCGGCTGGGGCATGGCCTACCACGTCCCGCGCATGGCAGCGCAGCCGTTGATCATCTGGCTGGCGCTATGGTGCGGGCAGGTAATCGACTGGCCGTTCAACCGGCGCAGCTGACCACCCACCCCCACGATGCTTCTGGGCGACCCTACTGGGCAGGTTCGGCCTCGACCGAATAGTTGATGGCAGCGTTGCGGGTCTTCTGGAAATCCTCGACGCTCATGCCCTTCATCGCGGCGTAGACATCGATGTTGCCCAGCCCCACGACGGGCGCCAACTTCTCCAGGTTGAAGAAGATCACGCCGTAATGGATCATGCCGATCCAATCGAGGTCGCGGATCATGGTCTTCTCTTCCTCGGTCAGCGCGTATTCCTCGGCCAGCGCCTCGAAATCGGTCTTGAACCCCTCGCGGAAATCCGGCTCCACGATCGAGTGGAGGAAATTGTTGATCCGCCAGGCCTTGGCGCTGCGGGTCACGGTGAAGGGATAGGTGCCCTCCAGCCCCAGCGCGGGCGCCACGTCGGCATAGATGCGCTCGGCATATTCCTCTTTCGTTTCCGGCGAGGGGTCGGGCTCTGCATCCTCGAACACCATGCTCGCGATGCTGGTCATCGAAGGCAGGAAGAAGCTGCGGTGCAGTTCGTTGACCTTGGGGGCCAGCGCGCCGCGCATCAGCATCCACATCACGATCTCGGCGCCTTCCATGCCGCCCAGCTTCACCAGTTCGCCCACCGGGATATCGATCAGGCTTTCGGGATCGTGGGCCAGGCGGTCCATGAATTCGTGGTCCCACTCGACATTGTTGAAGCCGCAGCGTTCGCCATGCACCTGGTGCGACAGGCCGCCGGTGCCGGCGATGGCCACCTTGATATCGGCGGGATAGTTCTGGATCGCGCGGCGCAAGCTGCGGCCGAAGTTCCAGAACCGCCGGGCCTTGGGGATCGGCAGTTCCAGCACGCCGCACTGCAGCGGCACGATCCGGCACGGCCAGCCTTCCTCGTCGCTGTGCGGCAGCAGCACGGAAAGCGGCGAGAAGGCGCCGTGGTCCAGCCCCATGCCCTGCCAGTAAGACAGGTCGAAATCATCTGCCACCATGCCGAAGGCAAGGTGTTCGGCCAGCTGCGGATCGCCCTTGATCGGCGGGATCTTGCGCGGGCCGCCGCCTTCGTCGGCCGCGGCATATTCCTCGCCGATGCCGATGGCAAAGTGCGAATAGTGCCGCATCCAGAACGAGGTCATGTGATCGTTGTAGACGTAGATGATGACGTCCGGCTTGGTCTCTGCCAGCCACTTCTTGACCGGTTCGAACCCTTCGAAGATCGGCTTCCAGACAGGGTCGTCCTGTTTCCCCGCGTCCTGCGCGAAAGCGATGGTGGGGGTGTGCGATACGGCGAAACCGCCGACAAGCTGTGCCATGACTTCTCTCCCGATGGAGCCGCCGCAAGCGACTCTGGCATGCGTTTGTGAAGTCTTGGCTATTGTAAGTAGTGCTTACAGTCTTTGCGCTGCGTCAATCGCGCTTTGACACGCTGCAACTTGCGTTTAGTCTCTCTCCCCGAAAGCAATCAGGAAGGATCACGCCATGAATTCGAAACGTCCCGTCGCCACGGCAATTGTCACCCTGGCAGCAGCAGGCCTGCTGGCCGCCTGTGACAACACCGCCGACGAGGCGGCAGTCGAAGGTGAGGGCGCCGATGCGGTGGCCACGGGAGATGCCGAAGTGATCGAGGCGCGGCAGGACAATTTCGAGGAGATCGGCGATTCCTTCAAGGCGATCCGCGACCAGATGGAAAGCGGTGAACCGGATTTCGCGGTGATCCAACCCGCTGCGGAAACGATCCAGGCCGATGCCGCCAAGATCATGGAATTCTTCCCCGTGGGCACCAGCATCGAATCGGGCGCCGATACCGAAGCCCTGCCGATCATCTGGGAACAGCCGGAGGAATTCGCCTCCGCGCATGACCGGCTTGTCGCCGCCGCCGACGGGCTGGTGGCCGCTGCGCAGACGGGCGACCCCGCCGCCATGGGGCCGGCCATCGGCGAACTGGGCAATTCGTGCAAGAACTGCCACGACACCTTTCGACTCGACGACGAGTAATCGCGCTGCGCCGGGGCGTGTGAGCCATGACCACGAATGACAAGGCAAGGCGGGTCTGGGACCTGCCCGTGCGCATTTGCCACTGGAGCTTCGTGCTGCTGCTGCCCGCCCTGTGGTGGACGGCAGAGAACAGCGAGATGGGCTGGCACAAGCGGCTGGGCCTGCTGCTGCTGGCGCTGCTGGTGTTCCGCATTGCGTGGGGCTTCGTCGGCAGCTCCACCGCGCGTTTCGCATCCTTCGTGAAGGGGCCGGGCGCAGTGCTCGCCTATTTCCGCGGCACCACATCGCACGCAGGCCCCGGCCACAACCCGGCCGGGGGCTGGAGCGTCGTTGCGCTGCTGCTGGCCATGGCGGTGCAGGTGACCACCGGCCTTTTTGCAGGCGACCCTTATGACGGATCCACCGGGCCGCTGAACGACCTGGTGCGCACCATGACGGCAGACACGCTGACCGAAGTGCACGAATTCACCTTCAACGTGATCCTCGCGCTGGTGGCGCTGCACCTGCTGGCGGTGATCTATTACTCTGCGGTGAAGCGCGACCGGATCGTGCCGGCGATGGTCACCGGGTCCCGTTTGTTGCCTGCCGGCGTAACGGGGATGGAACCCGTGCCCGCATGGCGCGCCTTTGCCTGCCTCGCCGTGGGCGCGGCGCTATCGCTGTGGGTGGCGAACGGCGCGCCGCCGCTCTAGGCGGCGCGCCAGTCCGTCAGTCTTCCTTGCCGGCCACGCCGTAGTTGATCTGCGCGTTGCGGGTTTTCTGGAACTCCGGCACGCTCAGCCCCTTCATCGCGGCGTAGATATCGATGTTGCCGATCCCGGTGACGGCGCCCAGCTTCTCCAGCATGAAGAAGATCACGCCGTAGTGGATCATGCCGATCCAGTCGCGGCGGCGAACAAGGTCCTTTTCCTCTTCGGTCAGCCCGCCCTTTTCATAGGCGGCTTCCTCGTCCTCGCGGAACAGCTTGCGCATTTCCGGCTCGGTCAGCGAATGCAGGAAGTGGTTCAGGCGGAAGCCCTTCACGCTGCGCTCGATGGTGAAGGGATAGGTGCCTTCCATCTCTTCCGCGCCGACATAGTCGCGGTCGGCCCGCTCGCGGGTCTTCGCCGGGTCTTCCACCGGTTCGCCGCCCGACTTCTCCTCCAGGATCATCGTGGCGATGGGGCACATGGAAGGCAGGAAATAGGTCTTGTGGGTGCATTCCACTTCGGCTGCCAGCGCGCCGCGCATCATCAGCCACATCACGACCTCGGCGCCTTCCCAGCCGCCCAGCTTGGCCAGCTCGGCGATGGTCATGTCGAGCAGGCTTTCGGGGTCCTTCTCCAGCCGTTCCATGAACTCGGCATCCCATTCGGGATTGTTGAAGCCGCAGCCCTCGCCGTGGACCTGGTGCGACAGGCCGCCGGTGCCGGCGATGGCCACCTTGATGTCCTCGGGATAGGACAGGATCGCCTGGCGCAGGCTCTTGCCGAACTTGTAGAACCGGCGCGCGCTGGGCAGCGGTACGGTCAGCACGCCGCACACCACCGGCAGCAGCTTGCAGGCCCAGCCGTCGTCGTCATAGTCGACCATGACCGACAGCGGCGAAAAGGCGCCGTGGTCCAGCCCCTTGCCCTGGAAGTACGACAGGTCGAATTCGTTGGCGACCATCACCCGCGCCACGTGCTCGGCGAACTTGGGATCGCCCTTGATCGCGGGGATGTCGCGCGGGCCGCCACCTTCGTCGGCTGCCTTGAATTCCTCGCCAACGCCCAGCGCGAAGTGGCTGTAGTGGTCGAAGAACGAGGTCATGTGGTCGTTGTAGATATAGACCAGCACGTCGGGCTTCTTCTCGCGAAACCATTCCTGCACCGGCTCGTAGCCTTCGAAGATCGGCTTCCACACCGGATCGTCCTGCTTGCCGCCGTCCTTGGCGAAAGCGATGGTGGGGGTATGCGAAGTGGCGACGCCGCCGACGATAGTGGCCATGACCGGAGAACCTTTCCTCTGTGGCGATCCGTCACCTGCGAACCGCTCTCAATTGCCTGTCTCTTGCCATGTGGGAGCGCCCCTCGGCAAGTCAATTGTCCGGAAATGCGAAGTGTTCGGATATGTGAACTTTATGCCGGACGGCTTCAGTTCTGCATCGGCACCGCTTCATCCCAGCGAAAGCCGACCCCGCCGCCCTGCCACACACCGGCGCCCGCAGGGTTGGGGCCATGGATGTCGAGCTGGATCGGCAGGCCGCCGTCCGGCGCGAACCTGTGTGTGCCGCGAACGGTGCTGCGATGCATGATGCGCAGGCCCTGTTCCTGCGCCGAGGCGTGAGCTTCGGGCGCGGCGCGGTGGGCGACGGCCAGGTTATCGATGAACACGCAGTCGTTGCGCCGGTATTCGAATGCGATCGCGTAGCCGTGGTTAAAGCCGGCGTTGAGCACGGCATTATACCACCGACAGAGCTGCCTCAGTTCTTCCGCCGCCAGCAGGCGTATGCCTTCGCCATCGGGCGCCTTCTCTATCACGGCCCCGGTCATGCCCAGGTGCAGCCAGATGCATTTGCAGCCCGAGATCGGGTGTTCGTGCACCAGCGGATGCACGACGCCGGAGCTTGAGTTCACCGAATAGAGGCGGCTCCAGGATTCCTTCAGTTCGACCGGCAGGGCATCGTAGGCCCCGGCCTGGTGCGCGAAATGCGTGCCGCCGCCTTTTTCGGCGGGGCGCACGATGTGATATCCCGAGTGCGAGAATGTCTCGGGAACGAAGCTGCCGTCGTTATGCCATTGCGGGCCGACGCCGGGGATGCCGTGGCGCTGATCGTTAGACAGGCGGAAGATGTGCCGGTTGCCGCCCGGAGTTGCCGGGTGGACGCCGTGGGTGCTGTGCAATTCGCGGCCACCCCACCAGCAACTGGCACGCAGGAAGTCTTCGGCGTCGATCTCGCGCTCGCTCTTGAACACCAGGAAACCGCGGCCAGCCATTTCCGCCTCGAGCGCTGCGCGCACAGGCTCCGGCGGGGCGTTGCCGGCGGCAAGATCGATTGCCGCGAACTTCTGCGCCAAGCGGCTGCAGCGGCGTGATCGTGGCGCCGAAGCGCTCAATCTCCTGCACGCGGGCGGGATCGGGCGGGGCGATCGCGGCGCTTTGAATGTCCAGTGCATCAGTCATAAGCCTGGTACCGATCTAGGTATCGACCAGGCGCATGCAACGCATGGATGCCGAAGGCGCGCCCAAACAAGAAACGGGCGGGAAGCATGCGCCTCCCGCCCGTATTCTTTCACTGGAAAACCAGTGGCCTCAATCAGCTCATGTGCTTGGAGACGGCACCGGTCATCTTGAACATCGAGATCTGATCGTTGCCGATCACCGCACCCAGCTTGGCATCGGGGTTGATCATGCGCTTGTCCTTGGAATCCTGCAGGCCGTTGGCCTTGATGTGATCCCACACCTTCTTGGTCACCTCGGCACGGGTCATCGGACCCTTGCCGACCACGGCTTCCAGCTCGGACGAGAGGTTCACCGGCTTGTTCAGCGCGTTGTTCTTGGCAGCCATTTTCTAAAGTCCTTTCAGTCAAAAATAGCCGAACGGGCCTAGCACCCCTTATTCGGCTTCGTCTTCATCTTCCCAGTCGTAATCCCCGCCTTCTTCGCGGGCATAGGTTCCGGTCAAAAGTGCAAGGCCGATGACGTGGCCCTGCATTGCCTCCTCCAGCTCCTTGCGCGAGGCGCCCGGCATCAAGACCAGCGGCAGGTCAAGCGCGAACAGCTGAAACACGTAATCATGCGGATCGGCACCGGTGGGCGGATCGGGCAGCAGCCATTCGGAATTGCCGAAGCTGTTCTTGCCCACGCGCGGCGGTGCTTCACCTTCCAGGATCTTGCCCTTCTGGCCGGGCAGGCCCCAGACCAGCCAGTGGCAGAAGGGTTCTTCGCCCGGGGCATCGGGGTCTTCCACCACCAGTACCACTTCCTGCGTACCTGGCGGGGGCGAAGTCCATTCCAACGGCGGGGCGACAGAATCCTCTTCATCGGCCGTAAAGCACGGGTCCAGTTCCTCGCCATTGTCGAAGGCGGCAGAGGACAGCGCAAAGCCGCCCTTGCCCAGCACGCCCTGCGATCCCAGGCGCGCGGCCACCAGCTTGCCATGCTTCGCGCTGGAGTTGCCCAGAGCCGATGCCAGCCAGTCGGGTGTCGTGTCTGCCATGGATATCAGGTCCTGCGATTGCTTGTCTGTTTTCGTGCGAGGGCGCGATGTGCAGGTTGCGGCCCAGCATTTCAAGGGGCGCATTACAAGGCCCTGGCCCGTTCAGCCTGTTGAAGGATTTGCCCTGCCATGCAGCAGCATCGCTTTTTCAACCGACACGGCGCCGTCTGCCTTGCCTAGGCCGGGAAGCCGGGTTAGCCCTTTCCCATCGTGGTGCTCACACACCAATCGCTTCAAATTCCGGGTCTATTTCATGCGCACATCGAAGATCGCCCTTTCGCTGGCCTGCCTTGGCATGGTGGTTTCCTGCGGTGGCGGGGGCACGCCCACACCGACGGCCACAGTCGCGCCCACACCGACACCCACGCCAACGCCCACTACCTCCACCTGTTCGCTGGAAAGCCGCCAGCAGTTCGTGGCAGACGTGATGGACGAGTGGTATCTCTTCCCCACGCTGCTCGACACCACGGTGAACCCGGCCAATTTCAACGATGTGCAAAGCTATATCGATGCGCTCGTCGCCCCTGCGCGGGCAGAGAGCAAGGATCGCTATTTCAGCTACATTACCTCGATCGCGGAAGAGAACGCCTTCTTCAACAGCGGCTCCAGCGCGGGCTTCGGCTTCCGGCTGATCTACGACACCACCAACCGCCGGGTGTTCCTGGCCGAGACGTTCGACAATACGCCGGCGCTGGGCGCAAACCTTGAACGCGGGACGGAGCTGATTGCCGTCGGCACCAGCTCCACCGACCTCGAGACCATCAACAGCCTGATGGCCACCGGCGGGCCGCAGGCCGTGATCGATGCGCTGGGCCCGTCCGATCCCGGCGTTACCCGCGTGTTCGACGTGATCGATGCCAGCGGCGTACGGCGCGAGGTGAGCGTGACCAAGGCCGAATACGATCTGGATCCGGTGCCGCGTTACGGTGCCCAGATCATCAACGACGGTGGGCGGCAGGTCGGCTACCTGCGCCTGACGAACTTCATCAATGTCGCCATCGACGAACTGACTGCCGCCTTCGACGACTTCAAGGCCGCAGGCGTCACCGAACTGGTGATCGACCTGCGCTACAATGGCGGCGGCGGCATCAACGTGCTGGAACACTTTGCCGACATGATGGGTGCCGCTACCGATGGCGAGGTGTTCGAGACGATCGCCTTCCGCGACAGCAAGTCCGCCAACGACGAGACCTATCGCTTTGCCGCGCAGGTGCAGTCGATCGCGCCCACGCGCATTGCGTTCATCACCACCAGCGGGTCTGCCTCGGCCAGCGAGGCACTGATCAACGGCATGCAGCCCTATCTTGGCACCGACATGGCGCTGATCGGCGCCAACACGTTCGGCAAGCCGGTGGGCCAGTCGGCCTTCGACCTGACCGCCTGCGACGATCGCCTGCGGGTGGTTACCATCAAGCTGGAAAACGCCGACGGGCTGGGCGAGTATTTCGAAGGCCTGGCTGCTACCGTGCCCAATTCCTGCCGCGCCAACGACGATATCTTCCACGATTTCGGCGACCCGCAGGAAGACATGCTGGCCACCGCGCTCGATTTCCTCGCCGGACGCGGCACCTGCACCCCGATTGCGGGCGGCCCTGCCACCACCCAGGCAATCGGTCGCGCGCTGCTGCAGCCCGAACGCCCGTCTTCGGTGATCGAGCACGAAGCGCCCGGCGTCTATTGAGGCTTGCGAGCGGGCGAGTCCTCAAGGCTCGCCCGGTCCTCCGGCTTGCGGCCTGTCGCCGTCCAGCCAGGCGCAGCCATTGCGCTGCTCGTTGCCGATCTGCAGCGTGGCGACATAGGGATAGGTGCGGTCGCTCATGCCGTCGGAACAGCTGCCCGGCGTCACCGCCAGGTCGACCTCCTCGCCTTCCAGCGATCCGCTGAACGACACGCCGCCGCGCCCGGCAAAGCGGCCGACCGACAGGCGCTGCCCCTCGGTGTTCTCCGGCGTGGTGTAGGTGAACCAGCCGCCCTCCACCGTGCCGCCCCAGAACGGCTCGGTCCCGGTCAGGTGGATCACCGCGTCCTCTGCAATACCGGCATAGGCGCTTTCATCGCCGGTATCGCCGGGCACGTTGGCATTGTTGCCCTGCCCGCAGGCACTCAGCAGCAAGGCAGCCCCCGCCAGCATCGTCACACGCAACTGCATCGCAAACTCCCCTTGTTTCAGCCGGCCATCTGCGCCGCCACGCCCAGCAGGATCGTCGCCCCGCCCAGCCCCAGCGACAGCGGCACTCGCAGTGTCATCCACCAGGTCGGGCGGATCGTCACCAACCGGGCATCGACGAGGAAGCTGACCAGGATCCCCGCCCCCAACACGTAGAGCGATTGCCCCGGCCAGGTCGCCCCGAAAACCCACGGCGCGAAGGTGGCCAGCGCCAGCAGGCTGGGCGTGACCGAAGCCAACCACAGCCAACCGGGCGCGCGGCGCGCCTCGTCCGGAGAGCCTGCCGCCAGCCCCCACCACAGGCCGCCCAGGAAACTGAAGATCAGCGCAGCGTAGGCCCAGCCGATCGCCAGCGCGCTCCAGCGCCATTCGGGCGGCCCTACCCATGCAGCAGCAAGGCAGGCAAGTTGCGGCAGGAGTCCGGCAAAGCCGAGGTTGCGGGGGGAAGCTGGAACGGCGCTCATGCCTGCGCCTGCTAGCGTCCTGCATCGCAAAAGGCCATGGGGCCCTTCGGCCGAAGTGCGCGGTCCCCGTACCTAGTCGATGCTCACAGGCCCGCCGCCGTTGCCGCCGCAGGCGGTGTGCTGGCGCAGCAGCGCGCGTTCGTTGGGCACGGCAGGTGCAGACAGCGTGTACTGGAAGCCGGAGAAATTGTTGAACTGCAGCATGTCGCCGCCCGGTGCGCGATTGCGCGAGGTGAAGGCGGCATAGCGCTGTTCCAGCTGGTCCTCCGCCGCCTCCACGGCAGCGCCCGATGCGCCCGGCACCCGCCGCGTGATCCGGCGGATTTCCCAGCGGTGGCTGTTGGGATTGTCGGGGTCTGCCACCATCGACACCAGCACCGTGGT
Source organism: uncultured Erythrobacter sp. (assembly GCA_913055155.1). Classification (GTDB taxonomy): domain Bacteria; phylum Pseudomonadota; class Alphaproteobacteria; order Sphingomonadales; family Sphingomonadaceae; genus Alteraurantiacibacter. Next base: position 54,747 of record CAJXJR010000014.1, read on the forward strand.
GGGGTTGCCGCTGCCCGACGTATAGGTGCCCTGCATGCTTTGCGTCTCGCACGCCGCGGTCACTCCGCGCATGCCCGCCAGCGCGCCATTATCGAACCGGCCATCGGCAAGGTAGCCGATGATGCCGCTGAAACTGCCACGATAGCGATTGTTGACGCCGTTGGTGTCACCCCGCCCCACCGAGCGCGTGCGCGAGGGGCCATCGCCCGACGTGCTCATCGCGGTATCCCAGGTGATGCCTTCCAGCGCGTCGATCCCGTCGCCCAGACACAGCCCGTCAAGGCAGGCGCGCCCGATCCGTTCGTATTCCTGCGCATGGGCCACACCGGCCATGCCTGCCACACCCAGCGCCACCGCGCCCAAGACACTTGCAGATTTCATGTCGTTCCCCCTCTCAATCCCCTGATTTCCCGGCATCTCGGCACCGCCATGCAAACACGCGAGCGGCGCGCCGGTTGGTTACAGACCCAGCCCGTTCAGCAAGCCGCCCGCCGCATCCAGCGGATTGGCGCGCAGGTCGCGTTCCTCGTTGCCGATGTAGCGGAAAATGCCGTCCAGCCCCTGGTCGGTCACCGTCCGGTTCAGGCCATCGCGGCTGATCCCCAGCGCCGCCAGCCACGAATGATCGCCCTCCAGCCGCTCCAGCGTCCGGTAAGCGCCCAGCTGCGACAGTGCCCCGTCCACCAGCGGCATCAGCCGCGCGTGCAGGTGATCGTTGGAACTGCGCCGCAGGTAGTTGGTGGCGCCGGTATCCTCGCGCATGATGCCCGGCACGTCGGACAACTGCAGGTTGTCGATCGCTGCGCGGAAGATCGGCTTGGCCTCGCCCGCGGCGATCCCGGCGGCATCGTTCAGCGTGCGGGTCAGCCCGTCGAGCACGCCCATCTCGCCCGCTGCGCCTGCCAGCCTGCCCAGCAGGCCGGTGCGGCGCGAACTGTTGCCGACCAGCGGCAGGCCGATACGGATATCCTCGTCGTCGTAAAAGGCGCCCGGCTGCGCCAGCCGGTCCAGCGCGTTATCGCTGGCCTGCCCCAGCAAGTCGCCCAGGCCCAGCAATCCGCCGATGTTCTGCGCCTGCGCCATGCCGGGCATGGCCAGCGCCAGCGCGCCTGCCCCCATGCCGGTGATGACCTGTCGGCGATTGCGGTGATGGCAGGGCATGGCGCGAACTCCCTCTTGCAGCTGGCTGACAGTCTATGCCGGGTTTGCCGATTGGCCAAGCCCTTGGCGCCAGTGACAAAAAAGGGGCGAGCCTGCGCGAGGCCCGCCCCTTCGTTCTTGCGTCTTTACCTGTGCGGCGCGCCTTACGGCATCAGCACCGTATCGATCACGTGGATGACGCCGTTCGAGGCATCGACATCGGTCGCGGTGACCGTGGCCGTATTGCCCTGCGCATCGGTAAGGGTCACCGTTTCGCCGTCGACCATGGCGGTCAGCGTGCCGCCGTTGACGGTCTCGATGGTGTAGCCACCTTCACCGGCGTCCACGATCGCGGCGACGAGGTCGGACGACATCACTTCACCCGGCACCACGTGGTAGGTGAGGATGCTGCCCAGCGTGTCGGTATCTTCGGTGGTCAGCGTTTCCACCGTGCCTTCGGGCAGCGCGGCGAAGGCTTCGTTGGTGGGCGCGAAGACAGTGAACGGACCTTCGCCCGACAGCGTCTCACCAAGGCCGGCAGCGGTCACGGCGGTGACGAGGGTGGAGAAATCGGGGTTGCCCTGCGCCACTTCCACGATCGTGCCGGGCGTGGTGGCATCGGCGTTGACCATTTCATCGGCCATCGCGGCATCGTCTTCCATCGCACCATCGTCGGCAGCGCCCCCGCATGCGGCCAGGGTCAGCGCGGCGGCGGAAGCAGTGAGGATATGGAGAGTCTTCATAATTGGCGTCCTTGTTTGCGGTTGATCGGATGACTGGCGGCACACGGCACGTCCGGGTTCACCCGTTCACCGCAGCAATCGCTTTGCGCGCCCGCTTGTTCCGGCACTGGACGAAAGCACGTATCGGGCCGCGCGGATGGCAGCGGACCAGCTATCGCTTGCCGCGCCATGCCCCGCCTGCCATGGCGCCGGCAACACAGATGGGCGCGAAGGAGATCCGCCGATGGCTGCCGACGACGAAGACTACGTTTACGACGAGGAAAGCGGCGAATGGATGCCTGCTTCCGAATTCGCCGCCAGGCAGGCCGCTGCCAACCAGGTGGAGGTTCGCGATGCCGTGGGTAACCTGCTGGCCGATGGCGACCAGGTGACGCTGGTGAAAGACCTGGAGGTCAAGGGCGCGGGCCAGACGCTGAAGCAGGGCACGCTGATCAAGTCGATACGCCTGACCGGCGATGCGCAGGAAATCGACTGCAAGTACCCCGGCATCAAGGGCCTGGTGCTACGCGCGGAGTTTGTGAAGAAGCGCTAGGCGCAGCCGCTTACGCGCCATCCTCCTGCTCGATCACCCGGCCCAGCACGCGGACCTGGCAGCGATCGACACGGTCACCGAAGGCATCGGGCACCAGCAAGGTTTCCACGTCGCCCGTACACACGCTGATGCGGCTGCGTGTGTCGAGCGCGATCATGCGGCTGAAATCCAGCTCCGGGCACGATCCAATCGTCTCCAACAGCCATTCCTCGCGCACGCCGGTGCGTACATACAGCCGTTCCTGGCTGCGGGGACCGTTCGGGGCGTTCGAATAACCGTTGATCTCGCGCGTGAAGAAGCACGCGCGGCTGGTATCGATGTTGGCCAGGCTGGCGTCGTATTCGTCCGCCTCGGGCCCTTCCATCGGCGCGCAGGCAGCAAGGCCCAGCGCAGCCGCAACCAGCGCGGCGCCGGCAAGGGCAGGTTTCGCGATAATAGAGGTCATGTTCCTTCTCCTCTTTTTCCAAACGACGGCCCTGACCCAGTGTTCCATTGTCACAGCATCCTGTCGCAAGCCTGACACATCCCGCAACAAAGTGCTGGCAAAGGATACGCTGCGGGCGCACGACGATTCGCGCAGCAATGCAACGGACCGGGAAAACCACCCTGCCCCCGGTCCTCGAGCCCGCCGGACAGCGGGTAACGCCAGGCATGGCGGTAGATCGCACCAGCACCCCAGCGGCGTTGGTGCGATCCTCGTTTGGGGCCTGCTTGCAAGCGGCTGCGATCTCCCGCACATTCCCACGCGATGAGCAGGCAATACACCTCATTCGCCGCGTTCTGGCCGTTCTATCTGCGCGAGCATTCACAGCCTCGCACGCGCGCGCTGCACTATCTGGGCACCACGCTGGTGTTCGCCGTGGCCCTGTTTGCGCTGTTGACGGGGCGCTGGTGGTTCCTGCTGGCCATGCCGGTGGCCGGCTATTTCTTCGCCTGGCTCGCCCACTTCACGGTGGAAAAGAACCGCCCGGCCACTTTCACCTATCCGCTGTGGAGCCTGGCTGCGGATTTCCGCATGTACGGGTTGTGGCTTACCGGGCGCCTGCAGCCCGAGCTTGACCGTGCGGGGGTAAGCAAGGGCGAAGGCCGGCCCGGCTAGGCCCTAGCCCAGCACCGCGTCGGCCAGCTTGGTGTCGAGATACTCGCGCACCTCCACGATCTTGCCGCCTGCCAGCTTGAAGACGAAGCAATAGTCGTTGGCGTAGACCTTGCCGTCCACCGTGTCGGCATGGCCCTTCGCCAGCACCACCACGTGATCGCCATCGGCCAGCACCAGTTCGGGGATGTTCAGGTATGGCCCGGTGAACTTCGCGAACAGCGGGCCCATCAGGTCGCGTTCCACATTGGCAAGCCCGCTGACTTCCTTCGACCAGTTGGACGTGCCCATCACCCGCCAGGTGATGCTTTCGTCGAACAGCGGCAGGAAGGCGCTGGGATCGCCATGTTCCAGCTTGGCAAAGGCCTGTGTCAGCAAAGCGCGGTTGGTTTCGGTGGTGTCGCTCATGTATCGTCCCCTGTTGCAAACCGCTCCGCCGGCCAGCTGACCAGCAGCGCGCCGCGAAGGTCGCCCGGTTCGAAGCCGGTGGCAAGGTCATCGGGGTAAAGTTCCGCAATGCGTACAGCCAGCGCGGGGTCGACATCGGTGCCGTGGCAAGTGGAGCACGGCTGTTCCTGCATCGGTATCGCGCGCAGGTAATTCACCCGCGCCATCTCCCCTTCGCCGCTGCGCCAGACCGTCTCGGCGGGCTGGCCGTCGACCATGGGCTGCCCGGCGAGGCGGGCATAGTGGGGCGCGATATCATCCGTAACGCGGCCATCGGGGTTGCGGTTGCGATCTGACACCCGGCTGACCTGCGCCCCGCTGGCTGCCGACCGTTCGGCGGCAATCTGCGGCGCGACCGCGTGGCACACCTCCACCCCCTGCATCGGCCCGCCTTCGGCGAACGCCGCGGCAAGCTGGGCCTGCAAGGCCATGCCGTACTCCTGCGCAACCGGCTGCGAGGCCGCGATCACGGCAGCCTCGTCCAGCGCGGCAGGCGGCGCATCGGGTGCTTCGGCCTGGTTGCAGGCCGCCAGCAGCAGCGGCGCGGCGACCAGCAGTTGGGTGCGGATCATGGCGAATCTCCTTGAATAGTCACAAGGACTATCCGGTTCGAAGCACCATGCCTCAAGCCCCTTCGGACCATCCCGCCCGGGCTGCGAAGGTCACTCGTCCTCCATCTTGCCCAGCACGCGGGCAGTGCAGCGCTGGGGTATCCCGCCCAGCGACTGTGGAATCACCAGCGTCACCGTATCCCCGGTGCAGATGCTCGACTGGTGGTCCGGATCGATGCCGATCTGCAGCGACCAGTCGAGATCCGGGCAACTGCCCATCGTTTCGAGCAGGTAGCGATCGCGCGCCCCGACATTGACGTAGAGCCTGTCGCCACGCGGGCCGTCGGGCGCTTCGTTGTAGCCATTGACCTGGCTCATGAAGAAGCACGCGCGCTCGGTCGAAAGGCCGGCGATCGGCTCGGGCGGTTCGGCACCATCCTGCACGCAGGCCGTGGCGGCCAGCGCCAGCAGGGGGGTCAGGACAACAACGCTCTTCAACATCGCACTTCTCCCACTTGTAGTGGAACTCTGCCTAAGGCCTGCCCGCCGCCGTGCATTGATACGCGTCAACAACCTGAACCGGGCCGTATACGAGGCGTTTGGGGCATGTTCAGATTTGCCGTGCAAGGGTCCCTGGGAGTTCACCGAGAATGGCGAAGGGGGGAACCTGCCATGAAACGCGTATTTCGAACCAGCCGCCGATCCTTTATCGCCCGCGTCGTGGGCGCCGCAGCAGCGGGCAGCACCGGCATGTTCTCCACCGCTGCACGGGCCCAAGTGACCGATGCCGACAGCGGCCGCTATGCCGATCCCGCCGGTCGCGGACGCGGCAGCGGGCTGACCGACAGCGATTCCGGCGCCTATGCCGACCCGGCGGGCAACGGGCGCGGCGGCTACAACTCCGGCATTACCGACAGCGACAGCGGCGCCTATGCCGATCCTGCAGGCAATGGCCGGGGCCGCAACATCACCGACAGCGATTCCGGCCGCAACGCCGACCCGGCGGGGCGTGGACGCGGCAGCGGCTATACCGACAGCGACAGCGGCCAGTACGCCGACCCCGCAGGCAACGGACGCGGGCGCAGCGGCGTGACCGACAGCGACACGGGCGCCAATCGCGATCCCGCAGGCCGTGGCCGGGGCAGCGGGATCACCGACAGCGATTCCGGTCGCAATGCCGACCCGGCAGGACGCGGGCGCGGCGGATACCGCAGCGGCGTGACCGACAGCGACTCCGGCTCCTACGCCGATCCCGCCGGCAACGGTCGCGGGCGCGGCTTTACCGACAGCGACGTGGGCCAGTACGCCGACCCGGTGGGGCGTGGGCGCGGCGTGTAGCCACCCTCGCGGCCAACGCCGCTATTCCACGTTGAAGCTGCCGCTCACCTCCACCGGCGCTTCGAACATCACCTCCGCATCGGCAGGCATGTCTGCCGCATCCAGCCGGTCCAGCGTGGCGCTGAAGCTGCCCACGTAAGGGCCGCCTTCCTCGCGCGTGTCGAAGGTCACGATCGTTTCCCCCATGCCGGTGCTTTCCAGCTGGTGCATCATCGAGCCATCGTGGATGGAGACGTTCTGCACCGACAGCGTTCCGTCCTGCACGGTGATGGAGATATAGGGCATGCCCAGCGATCCATCGTCCTGCACGGTCATGCCGGTGAGGTTGAGCGTGGGCACGCCGACGAACTCGCGCTCCTCCGCCCCGCGATCGGCGGGCACGACGAAGGTGTAGACCTCGCCGTCGATGGTTGCCTCGATCGTGCCGATGGTCGCTACCGCGTCGCCGCTGTCGCTGTCCTCGGCAGCGGTTTCCGGTGCCGCATCGCCGGCACTGTCCCCGCCGCCGCAAGCCGCAAGGGCCAGCGCGAGAGCGGGCACGAGTGCGATAGCAGGTTTGCGAATGGTCATGACGGTTTCCCCCTGTTGCAAAGTGATTGCCTGGGGGAAGTCTAGGGAAAGGCCCGGCGCGCTGCAAACCGCAGGCGGAGGCATGCCCGCGCGGCGTCTGGCGGCGCTAATGTGGAGTACATGGAGCACTGTCCTGAAGGGAAAGTGTCCGGGGCCGTTTTTCGGGCTGCTTGGGAGGCGGGACGCGGTACGGATGTAAGGCCGGGTCATGCCCGCGAGGGGAGCATGGTGGGTGGGGTGTAGGGAAGGGGCTATGGTTGAAGCAGACGCCGGACTTCGGCCGCAATCTCGTCGATAGTCCTCGGTTCAGCCAGGGCACGAATTCCGGATAATGCAATTGTCTTCAGGCTAGGGAGCCTGTCCGCTAAGATCGGGAAAAATTGCCACTGGCTCGGATCTCGGTGATCTGCCTTCGCCAAGTCTGTTAAGGGATGCCATCCGAAAACGTAGATTGTCGCGAAGCGTCCGCGCTTCTCGGACCAACTCCCGTCATCTTCGTAACGCCCGCTTCGGGCAGCAATATCGAAACGACCCGGATTGGGCCTATCCCCTTCCTTGTGCCAATTCTGCCGAGCCGCCGATTGCTTAACTTCCAACCCAAGACCATCTGCGCGCTCAAAGTCGTATGAGCCCCATCCGTCAGCGCACCAGCGCCAATCCGGCTCGAGCACCTGAGAAAGAATCGCCTCTACCAATGTTCCTCTAAAGGCGTTCCCAACAAGGGGATTGCCCAACAAAGAATCGACAAAGCGGCGTTCTAGATCAGCGTCGATATAGCGCTCGCCTATTACTGTCACCTCCGGGCCGTGACCTTGATCTCCACCAGCGCCGTCGGCTCGTAAAGCTCGGTCACACCCACGGCCGTCCAGGCTGGAAAGGGCGCGGTGATATAGCGGTTCTTGACCTCTACGAATTCGTCCAGCTGCGGGCCCATCGGGCCGTTGTGGAAGGTCTCGAACTCCACCACATCGTCCCATCCCACGCCCGCGCGGGTCAGCGTTTTGCCGATCTGGTCGAAAGCGCGGGTGAAGGCCGGTTGCATACCCTCGTCACCTTCTTCGGGCACGGCCACCACGCCCGCCTGGATCACTAAGTCGCCCACGATCGCCGCATCGGAGTATCCGACCGTTTCCTGGAAGGCGAGCGCGTCGGGGTCTTCGGGCATGATCGTCTGGAACGTCGCGGCTTCCGCCTCCGCATCCGGCTCATCTGTTGCCCGCTCGGCGCAGGCAGCGGGAAGGCAGGCCAGCGGTGTGGCCAGCGACAGTGCGATCAAACGGTTCATGCAATCTCCCCCCTTTGAGAAAGCGGGGAGGCTGCACCAAGACAGGCGGGCCTACAAGAGGCTTGGCGGCCTAGTCGTGCTCGCGGTCGCCCGCGCCCATGTACAGCTCGCGGCCGGTCTCGTCATAGACCTTGCTCATTTCTGCCATGCCCTTTTCCGCCTCTTCGGCGGCGACGAACTCGTCCGTAGACTGGTTCTGCAGCTTGGCAAATTCCCGCACTTCCTGCGAAATCTTCATCGAGCAGAACTTCGGACCGCACATCGAGCAGAAGTGCGCGGTCTTGGCGCCTTCCGCCGGAAGGGTCTGGTCGTGGTATTGCTCGGCGGTGTCGGGGTCGAGCGAGAGGTTGAACTGGTCGCGCCAGCGGAATTCGAAGCGGGCTTTTGACAGCGCATCGTCGCGCACCTTGGCGGCCGGGTGGCCTTTTGCCAGGTCCGCCGCGTGGGCGGCCAGCTTGTAGGTGACCACGCCGACCTTCACATCGTCGCGGTCGGGCAGGCCAAGGTGTTCCTTGGGCGTGACGTAGCAGAGCATGGCCGTGCCGTACCAGCCGATCTGCGCAGCACCGATGCCGCTGGTGATGTGGTCGTATCCGGGCGCAATGTCGGTCACCAGCGGGCCGAGGGTGTAGAACGGGGCCTCGCCGCAGGCTTCCAACTGCTTGTCCATGTTCTCCTTGATCTTGTGCATGGGCACGTGGCCCGGCCCTTCGATCATCACCTGCACGTCCTGCTCCCAGGCGCGCTTGGTCAGCTCGCCCAGCGTGTAGAGCTCGGCGAACTGCGCCTCGTCGTTGGCATCGGCGATGGAGCCGGGGCGCAGGCCGTCGCCCAGCGAATAGGCGATGTCGTAGGCCTTGCAGATCTCGGTGATCTCGTCGAAATGATCGTAGAGGAAGCTCTCCTTGTGGTGCGCCAGGCACCATTTCGCCATGATCGATCCGCCGCGCGAAACGATGCCCGTCACGCGGTTGGCGGCCAGCGGCACGTAGGGCAGGCGCACGCCGGCGTGGATGGTGAAATAGTCCACCCCCTGCTCGGCCTGCTCGATCAGCGTGTCGCGGAACACTTCCCAGGTCAGTTCCTCGGCAATGCCACCGACCTTTTCCAGCGCCTGGTAGATCGGCACGGTGCCGATGGGCACGGGGCTGTTGCGGATGATCCATTCGCGGGTGTCGTGGATGTTGCGCCCGGTGGAGAGGTCCATCACGGTGTCGGCACCCCAGCGGATCGCCCAGACCATCTTGTCCACTTCCTGCGCCACGTCGCTGGCGACGGCAGAGTTGCCGATGTTGGCGTTGATCTTCACCAGGAAGTTGCGCCCGATGGCCATCGGCTCGGATTCCGGGTGGTTGACGTTGCTGGGGATGATCGCGCGGCCGCGCGCCACTTCGTCGCGCACGAATTCGGGCGTCACGTAATCGGGGATGGCCGCGCCCCACGAATTGCCGCCGTCGCGGTCGTATTCCTTCAGCCGCGCGCGGCCCAGGTTCTCACGCTCTGCCACGTATTCCATTTCCGGCGTGATGATGCCCTGCTTGGCGTAGTGCATCTGCGACAGGTTCTTGCCCGGCTTGGCGCGCAGCACGCGTTTGGCGACGTTGGGATAGCCGGGCACGCCGCCCGAACGGTCCGGCCCCAGCTGGCCGTTGTCTTCCGGCTTCACTTCGCGCGCGTCGTATTCCTCCACGTCGCCGCGATCGAGCTGCCACTGGCGGCGCAGCAGCGGCAGGCCGGTGGAAATGTCGATCCTGGCTTCGGGGTCGGTGTAGGGGCCGGACGTGTCGTAGACGCGCACCGGCGGCTCGCCGCTGGAGGGTTCGAGGTCGATCTCGCGCATGGCCACCTTCAGCGGGCCGACATGGATCTTGCGGCTGCCGCGGATCGGGCCGGTGGTGACGCCGATTTCGAACTGGGAATTGATGTCGGCCATGGTGCTTCTCTCCTCGTGGCGGGAGGGAAGCGGTTTGCTGGCCCCGATCTGGCAGGATACCAGTCCACTCCCTCCGCCGATGCTAGTCGGTTCAGGTTCAACGGGTCGTGTGGAGCATACCCACACCTCTCAGCCGTGCTGGCTCCCCGGGGATGCGATCACTCTACGCGGGCGCCGGATTCGAGTCCAGACTCGACCCTACTGCACGCCGCCTGCCGCCTGCCATTCGGCAATCGCCTCTATCGGGAACAGCAGCATGATGACATTGAGCGTCAGGTTGTCGCGCACCACCAGCGCGGCGACCACTTCGCCAAGCAGCGCCAGCGCCACCGTGATGCGCACCGGCAGGCGCAGGGCGAGCCAGAAACCGAAGGCCATCCAGCCGATATCGGCAGCCGAATTGAGCACGCTGTCGCCCGAAAAGCCGTAATTGGCGGTGACCGCGCGGAAGCGGTTGATGACCATTTCGGTGTTCTCCAGCACTTCCCAAGCGGATTCCAGGAACACCGCCAGCACCAGCCCCCAGCGCGGGCCATGCGCCCAGCCCCAGCCACGCTTCACGAATAGCAGCCAGCCAAGCGCATAAAACAGCATGCCGTGGATGATGTGGCTGGGCGTGTACCAGTCGGCAATGTGCTGGCTGTTACCGGCATCGTTGATCCGCCCGTGCCACAGCTTCACGTATCCGCATTCGCAGATCGGCGGGCGACCGATGGCGAGCAGGATCGCGACGGCGACAAGCGCGATGATTGCGGAGACAATTACCGCGCGGCGATCCGGAACGAGCGATCCCATGCCGGCGATGCTAGTGCGTGCATCCCGCTTGGCAAGCGGCAGCGGACTGGCAGGCAGAATCCGGACAGGGCAATGTGGACGTATTGAGAACGGCGCAAATGCCGCTAGTGATTTGCGTTCGCAACGTTCCCACCTGACCAATGGGCCTGCCTCATGACCGAATTCCCTGCCACGACCGAGCAATACAAGCAGGGCAAGCGCAATGCCTTCACCCGCTTCCTGGATACGGTGGAATGGCTGGGCAACCTGCTGCCGCACCCGGTCACGCTGTTCGCCCTGCTGGCGCTGGGCATCGTGCTGGTGTCCGGCCTGATGGGCTGGCTGGGCGTGGCGGTGGCAGACCCGCGGCCCGCAGGCGCGCCGGGCGTGGCAGAGGACGGCATGATCCGCGCGGTCAGCCTGATGGACGGTGATGGCCTGCGGCGCATCTTCACCGGGCTGGTCGACAACTTTACCGGCTTTGCCCCGCTGGGCGTGGTGCTGGTGGCCATGCTGGGCGTGGGCGTGGCGGAGAAATCGGGCCTGCTCTCCGCGGCCGTCAGGTCACTGGTGCTGGGCGCCCCGCCCAAGCTGGTGACGGTGGCGATCGTGTTTGCCGGCATCATCTCCAACACCGCCAGCGAAGTGGGCTACGTGGTGCTGATCCCGCTCGCAGGGGCGATCTACTATGCGCTGGGGCGGCACCCGCTGGCGGGCATGGCGGCCGCCTTTGCCGGGGTATCGGGCGGCTACAGCGCCAACTTGCTGATCGGCACCATCGACCCGCTGCTGGCAGGCATCACGCAGGAAGCCGCGCAGCTGATCGACCCCGAGTACACCGTTCTGGCGACGGCCAACTGGTATTTCATGTTCGCCTCCACCTTCCTGGTGGCGGGCATCGGCTCGCTGGTGTCGATCTATATCGTCGAGCCCAAGCTGGGCCCCTACGACGCCGCCAAGGCGGACCCCTCGATCCTCGACGATGGCATGATGCAGCCGCTGGACGACAAGGAACGCAAGGGCCTGCGCTGGGCGGGGCTGGCGCTGCTGGGCGTGCTGGGGCTGATGGCGTTGACGCTGGTTCCCGACTGGGGCGTGCTGCGCAATCCCGCCGACGGGGACCGCATGGATTCGCCGTTCTTCGACGGTTTCGTGGTGTGGATCTTCATCTTCTTCGTCGCCATCGGTTATGCCTATGGTCGCGCCACCGGAACGATGAAGAGCGATCGCGACGTGATCGATGCCATGTCGGGCGCGATTTCGGCGCTGGGGCTGTATATCGTGCTGGTGTTCTTCGCCGCCCAGTTCGTGGCCTTCTTCGGCTGGACGAACCTGGGCGCGATCACCGCCGTTACCGGCGCCAACTTCCTGGTCGAAACCGGGCTGACCGGACCGGCAGTGTTCTTTGCCTTCATCATGATCTGCGCGCTGATCAACCTGTCGCTGGGCTCTGCCAGCGCACAGTGGGCGGTGACCGCGCCGATCTTCGTGCCCATGCTGATGCTGATCGGCTATTCGCCCGAAGCGATCCAGGCGGCCTATCGCATCGGCGATTCCACCACCAACATCATCACCCCGATGATGAGCTATTTCGGCCTGATCCTGGCCTGGGCCACGCGCTATCAGAAGGACCTGGGCGTGGGCACGCTGATCGCGATGATGCTGCCCTACACCATCTTCTTCATCAGCGCCTGGAGCCTGTTCTTCTACCTGTGGACCTTCGTTGCGGGCCTGCCGGTGGGACCGGGATCGCCCACCTATTACACGCCCTGAGGCCTCGCGCGCGCGCGTTGACCATGCTTTACCGCCTCGATGCCGCTGCCGCCGCGATCGGCCAGGCCTTCGGCGTGCGCGCGGGCGACGACCCGTGGGCAGGCGGCTACGTCGCGTCCGCCAGCTTCGCCCCGGTCATCACGGCAGGCCGCGAGTTCATTGCCGGGCCGGGAGAGGCGCGCCAGCCCTGGCGCATGGTACCGCGCCTGTGGGGCGTGCCACCACCGCCATCGGCACACGACGCCGCACGCCCGGTGCTGAGCGTGCGCAACACCGAGAGCCCGTTCTGGATCGGCAACCTGCGCAACCCGGAATTCCGCTGCCTGGTCCCCGCCACGGCCTTCATGGAATGGGGCGGGATCGGCGCCGACGGCAAGCGCCGCCAGCACTGGTTCGCCTGCGCCGACCAGCCGCTGTTCGCCATGGCAGGCGTTTGGAAGGATGCCGAAGTGCCCGGCTTCGCCCTGCTCACCTGTGCGCCCAATGCCGAACTCAAACGCGCCGGGCGCGACGCCATGCCGGTAATCCTGCCGCCCGACCGCGGCGCCTGGGCAACCTGGCTGCATGGCGGCTGGGACAAGGCGACCGCGCTGCTACAGCCCTATTCCTCTTCACTGTTGCGCGAGCTGGAGCGTTAGCCGCATCAGAACCGCAGCATCGCCACGCAGACCAGCACGATCCCCAGCGCCCCGGCAAGCAGTGCCCACACGCGGTTGACCACGCCCAGCATGGTGCTGGCAAAGTGCAGGAATGGGCGCCCGAACCCCAGGATCACCACCCCTTCCACCACCATGCCGCCGCCCATCACGGTAACGACGACCGACAACCAGTCGTCGGGGCGCCACGGATTGACGAGGTAGATGGTCGCGCCCAGCGCCAGCACCACGATGCCGGTGAGGAAGCGCAGGCCTTCGTGCTTCTCGAAGTCTTCCAGCATGGCCGCCCAGCTGCCCGGAGAACGCAGTTCGCCGATTGCTGCGCCCAGCGCATAGAGCCCCATGAACAGCGCGATCCATGCGGAAAGATCTACCGGGTCTGCCATCTCGTCTGTACTCCTCCTCAGGCTTCCGGTCCGTCTACCACCAGCAGCGTATCGACGCCAAAGACTTCGGGCTCGGCGCCGAATTTCTCGCGCATGGTGGCGGCAAAGGCCGGTCCGAAAAAGCTGCGCGCCGATGCCTCGTCGGCAAACAGGTAGACGCTGTGCCCGCAATGCGCCGCCTCGTCATAGGCGAAATACTTGCGCACGAGGCCGGGCAGCCCGGCGAACTGCCCTTCGGCAGCCTTGAACGCAGCCAGCATGTCTGCGCGCGAGCGTGGCTGTGCCAGCGGGTATTTCACGATCACGGTATGCATGGGCCTTGCCTGCTCCTTGTTGCGGGCCGCCATCCTGCGCTGCAAACGCCCGTGCCGCAAGCTTGCCGGAATGCCCCATGCACGGCGGGATCGTTCTGCCATCAGGCCAATGGGTTGCTGGCCAATAGCAGGCATTTGCGCTGCGCCGCACAGGCGCCATGAGCGGTTGCAACTGAAACAGACCACCAGAGGACGCATCTTGCCCATGACCCTGCTTCGTTCTGCCCTGCTCGCCACGGCCCTGACCCTGCCTGCCACTGCCGTGCTGGCCCGTGAGATGACGCCCGAAGACGTCGCGCGGATCGAATATACTGGCACCGTGGCCGTCTCGCAGGATGGCAATCACGTGGCTTACACCACGGTGCACTATCCCGACGTGACCACGGGCGAAGAGAACGGCGGTGCCCGCCAGCAGTTGTTCCTGGCCGACGGCGCCTTCGACCTGCGCGCCTACCTGCCGGAGGACATGAGCGTTTCCGCCATCGGCTTCAATCCCGATGGCTCGATGATCACCTTCCTCTACACCGCATCTGGCGAAGACCGCGCGCTGTGGGGCGTGCCCGTGGATGGCGGCGCCTACCGCAAGATCGCCGCGGTCGAGGATGCCTCGGTGCGCGACTATGCCTTCTCGCCCGACGGCAGCGAGGTCTACCTGCTGGTTTCCGCCGCGCCCGATGAAGAGCGCGAAAGCGCGGAAGACGCGGGCTTCGATGCCGAAGTCTACGAAGAGCAATTCCAGTTCAACCGCATGTTCGTGGCCACTGTGGGCGCAGAGATCGATGCCGAGCCGCGCGAGATCGACATTCCCGGCTACGTCAGCTCGTTCGATATCGCGCCGAATGGCGAGGCCGCGATGATTATAACCGCGCCCACGCCGCTGGTGGACGATTCGCTCACCTCGCAGCGGGTCAACCTGCTCAACCTGGACACCGGCGATGTGACCGTGGTGGAAACGCCGGGCAAGCTGGGTGACGTGGAATTCTCCCCTGATTCTATGTACCTGTCGATGGTCGCCGGCGTGGACGAACACGATCCTGCCGCCACCACCCTGCATATCGTCGACGTGCTGACCGGCGACTATTTCGCCGTCAACGAAGGCGCGACCGAGGCGGTGGTGGATACCGAATGGATGGCCGACGGCCGCCTGGCCGCCGTGGTGCACGTGGGCGCGCAGAGCGTGCTGCGCTTCTATGACGACCAGGGCCAGGAACTGCGCGAATACGATCCGGGCGAGCTGATCCTGACCAGCCTGGAACAGGGCGGCAACCGCCTGATGGTGGAGGCCAATTCGCCCGCGCACCCGAACGAGCTGTTTTCCTTCAACGGCGGCAGCTTCACCCGCTGGACCGACCACAACCCGTGGCTGGCCGAGATCGACTTCGGCGAACAGCGCGCCTTCACCTACGAAGCCACCGACGGCACCGAGATCGAAGGCGTGCTGATCCTGCCGGTGGGCGGCGTTCCCAGCGGCGGCGCGCCGCTGATCCTGGACGTGCACGGCGGCCCTGAAGCGCATGAGAGCAACGGCTGGGTCACCAATTACAGCGGTCCGGGCCAGGTCGCTGCCGGGCGCGGCTATGCCGTGTTCCTGCCCAACTATCGCGGCTCCACCGCCTATGGCACGGCTTTCTCGAAGGCGCACTCGGGCAACTATACCGATCCCGAATTCCGCGACCTGGTGGATGCCAAGCACTGGCTGGTGGAAATGGGCATTGCCGACCCTGACCGGGTGGGCATCACCGGCGGATCCTATGGCGGCTATGCCACGGCGTGGTCGTCCACCTACAATTCCGAAGAATTCGCTGCCGGCGTGATGTTCGTCGGCATTTCCAACCAGATCAGCAAGGTGGGCACGGGCGACATCCCGAACGAGATGCATCTTGTCCACGCGCTCCAATGGCCGTGGGAGGACTGGCAACACTTCCTCGAGGTCAGCCCGATCTACTAAACCGACCGCGCCGATACCCCGCTGCTGATCATGGGCGGCACAGCCGATACCCGCGTCGATCCGGGCCAGAGCCTGGAGCTCTATCGCTACATCCGCCTGCGTCGCCCCGACACGCCGCTGCGGCTGGTGCGCTATCCCGGCGAAGGGCACGGCAACAGCCGGGCGGCAGCGCGCTATGACTACAACCTGCGCATGATGGAATGGTTCGACAGCTACCTGATGACCGGCGACCGCGATGCAGAGCTTCCGCCGAGCCGTCCGGAGCTGAACATCGAAGAAGACTGATAAAGGGCGCGGGAATGCGCCTCCGCTGGATTACCTCAAGCGCCGGGCGGACGCGTGCTGTCGCCGCCTTTCAGGCGCCGAGAATAGCGCGTTTCTCGAAGTGAGGTGCTGGCCTCGGTCGCGCCTAGCGACCGACCGAGCGCGAATGCGCGACCCGCAGGTGCCGCGTAGTCCGCAGGACGGAGCGAACAGCACCGAGGACGCTCCGACGGAGGTCGGAGCGAAAAACTAGAAGGTATACCCCACGCCCACCGCGCCCAGGAACTGGTCGCGCGTGCCGCGGATGCTGGTGAAGGGCGTATCCGCCGCATCGCCCAGCACGCGGCTGTATCCGCCGATCAGCACCAGGCCAAGTCCGCCATTGGTCACGTCGCCATCGAGGTCGATACCCATCAACAGGGTCGCCCCGGCGCTGGTAAAGCCGCCGCCCCGCGGTTCGAACGCGGGCAGCGGCGAAGCGCCCGGTCCGGCATATTGCGCGGGATCGACGCGGTAATAGTAATCGTGGAAGTCGGCGTCTGCCCATTCGGCGGTGAAGGAAAGGTTGGCAAACACCGCGCGGCTGAGCGGGGTGGAATAGCTGATCGTCGGCGCCACCACCATGCCGTCATGCGCGCCGGCCACGTCCCACATGGCAGCCACGCTTACGTTCACGCTGTCAAAGGGGTTGAGCACGCCAGGGATGTTTACGCCCGCGCTGGGGCCCACTTCCACCGCGCGGTCAAGTTCGGGGAACAGCAGGACGACCTCGTCCTCGATCTGCTGGGCACGGTCGCTACGCAGGCGCGCCGCCAGGCCCAGGTCCAGCCCCACGCCATCGTCAGGGTCAGGCACGAAATCCAGCGTAACGCCCGCTGCGCGCGGGGCGATGTCCACCCCGCCCAGCGATCCCTGCACGATGGGCAGCACGTTGAACACGTAATCGTCGGAACCGTCGTAGGACGGACTCAGCGCCACGCCCACGCCTACAGACAGGTAATCGCCTGAAAAGACGGTGCCCTCCATGTCGATCGAGGGCGGCGGGCCTTGCGGCTGCGGCCCGTCCTGCGCCGCGGCAGGGGTGGCGGCAAAAGCGGCAAGCACGGCGCCCAGCGCCACGGTGGAGGGCCTGTAGTGTCTGATTGTCATCGAAATTCCCGTTTGCATTTCTGGAAGAACGGACCTTGCGCCGCCCGGTTCCGGTTGTCGGTTGCATTTCGACACTCGACCAAGGGCGGTGATTGCGTGCGACCGTCAATAGGCTAAGGCGCTTTGTGCAATGACTGGGCGCGATTGCGATATTGCCATTATCGGTGGCGGCCTTTCCGGCGGGTTGATCGCGCTGGCGCTGGCGCGCTTGCGGCCGGAAACCTCGTTTCGCCTGATCGAGGCCGGGCCACGGCTGGGCGGCAACCATCGCTGGTCGTGGTTTGCCAGCGACCTCTCGCCCGCAGGCACCGACCTGATGGCCGGCTTTCTCAAGGCCGAGTGGGACCACGGCTATCACGTACGCTTCCCCGACTATCGCCGCCACCTGCACACCCCATACCGCTCTCTGGCCAGCAGCGACTTTGCCGCGCGGCTGGAGCGTGACCTGCCCGAAGGCTCCATCCTCACCAATCGCGAAGTCGCCGCGCTGGACGCTGGCGGGGCGGACCTCGCCGACGGCACCCGCATCACCGCGCGCACGGTGATCGACTGTCGCGGCTTTGCTCCATCGCCAGCGCTGCAAGGCGGCTGGCAGGTGTTCATGGGCCGCCACCTGAAAACGCCCGAACCGCACGGTGTCGCGCGGCCCATCATCATGGATGCAAAGGTCGACCAGCTGGCCCCGCACGGCAATGGCGGCGCCTACCGCTTCGTCTATGTCCTGCCGCTGGGCAGCCACGAGCTGTTTATCGAGGACACCTATTACGCCGACAACCCGCAGCTCGACCGCTCGGCCCTGTCGGCGCGGATCGACCGGTACCAGCAGCAGATGGGCTGGACGGGCGAACCGGTGGGCTTCGAGACCGGCGTGCTACCCGTCATCACCGGCGGTAATTTCCGTGCCTACCAGCAGGGCCAGCGCGTGGAAGGCGTGGCGTTGGCAGGCGCGCGCGGCGGCTTTGCCCACCCGCTTACCAGCTATACCCTGCCCATCGCCGTGCAGGTGGCGCTGTCGGTGGCCGAGAATGCAGACCTGCCCGGCGAACAGATGGCGGCAAAGCTGGAGGCAGCCGCCCGGCGCCACTGGGCGGCCATGGGCTATTACCGTTTCCTTGGTTCGATGCTGTTCGGCGCGGCGAAACCGGAAGAGCGGTACCGCGTGTTCCAGCGCTTCTATCGCCTGCCCGCGCGGCTGATCGAACGCTTCTACGCCGGGCGATCTTCGCTGTTCGAAAAGGCGCGCGTGCTGATCGGCAAGCCGCCCGTTCCCGTCACCCGCGCCGTGGGCGCGCTGCTATCGTCTTCCCCTCTCATCACAGATCCCTCCCGAAAGGCCCCCCATGAGCACTCCTGAAGGCAAGACCGCCTGCGTGATCGGCGCCGGTTTCGGCGGCATGGCCCTGGCCATCCGCCTGCAAAGCGCCGGCATCGCCACCACCGTTGTCGAAAGCCGCGACAAGCCCGGCGGCCGCGCCTATTTCTGGGAAAAGGACGGCTTCACCTTCGATGCCGGGCCCACCGTGGTGACCGACCCCGATTGCCTGCGCGAACTGTGGGAGCTGACCGGCCACGACATGGACGAGGACCTGGAGCTGATGAAGGTCATGCCCTTCTACCGTCTCAACTGGCCCGACGGCACCAACTTCGACTATTCGAACGACGAGGAATACCTGCGCAAGGAAATCATGAAGCTGGAGCCTGCCGACGTGGCTGGATACGACCGCTTCCTCGACTATGCCGCAGGGGTTTACGAGGAAGGCTACGTCAAGCTCGGCACGGTGCCGTTCCTCAAGTTCTCCAGCATGATCAAGGCCGCGCCCGCGCTGATGAAGAAGCAGGCCTGGCGCAGCGTCTATTCGATGGTGTCGAAGTACATCAAAAACGAGAAGCTGCGCGAGGCGCTGAGCTTCCACACCCTGCTGGTTGGTGGCAGCCCGATGAAGACCAGCAGCATCTATGCCCTGATCCACAAGCTGGAAAAGGACGGCGGCGTGTGGTGGACGCGCGGCGGCACCAACCGCCTTATCGCCGGGATGGTGCGCCACTTCGAGCGGCTGGGCGGCACCATGCGCGTTGGCGATGCGGTTACCCGCGTGGAGACCGAGGGCAAGCGCGCCAGGGCCGTGCATACCGCCAGCGGCTGGAGCCAGACCTTCGATGCTGTCGCCAGCAATGCCGATATCGTGCATTCCTACAAGGACCTGCTGGGCGACAGCCAGCGCGGCAAGAGCCATGGCAAGGCGCTGACGAAAAAGAGCTTTTCCCCGTCGCTGTTCGTCGTCCACTTCGGCATCGAGGGCACCTGGCCGGGCATACCGCACCACATGATCCTGTTCGGCCCGCGCTATCACGGGCTGCTGGAGGACATTTACTCGAAAGGCGTGCTGCCGGCGGACTTCTCCATCTACCTGCACCACCCCACCGTGACCGACCCCAGCATGGCGCCCGAGGGCAAGAGCACCTTCTACGCGCTGGTGCCCGTCGCGCACCTGGGCAAGATGCCGATCGACTGGGACAAGGTAGGCCCGGAGCTGGAAAAACGCGTGCTGGACGAGGTCGGCCGCCGCCTGATCCCCGATATCCACGACCGCATCGTGACCAAGTTCCACTACGCACCCACCGATTTCGCCGAAGACCTGCACGCCCACATGGGCAGCGCCTTCAGCCTGGAGCCGGTGCTGTGGCAAAGCGCCTGGTTCCGCGGCCACAACCGCGACGACGTGATCGAGAACTTCTACCTCGTCGGCGCGGGCACCCATCCGGGCGCCGGCATCCCCGGCGTGGTCGGCAGCGCCAAGGCAACGGCAGGGTTGATGATCGAGGACTTGTCGGGGTGAGCGACGTCCTCCTGGCCGTCAACAAGGGGTGGAACTGGTGCGGGCTGAACGCCACCACCGTTCACGCAGTGAGCCCGATGGGGCACCTGCTGCTGTCCGACGACGAGGGCTGTTTCTACTACCTCGACACGGACGGGATGGAATTGACACCGCTGGGCGACGAGGATGCTGCCAAGGTTCACTTCGCCAAGGAAGAGACGCAGGATATCTGGCAAGCAACGGCTCTGGTCGAAGGGGCGCGGCAGTGATTGGGCGACCCGCCCGAAGGCTCGGTTTTCACGCTCTCGCCAATTCACTGGATCGACGGGCAATACAGTGTCGATAACATGACGATCCTGCCCTTGGCCGAAATCGTTTTCCTTTCTGGCGATATCGCACACCAGTTAAAGGACTTGCCGGATGGGACGCAGGTCAGGATAGAGATTGGCCAATGACCACACAGAAATTCAAACGCCTCGCCGTCTATTGCGGCTCCGCAACGCCCGAAGATCCGCGCTACATGCAGCTTGCCCGCCAGGTGGGCGAGACGCTGGCGCGGCAGGGCATCGGTGTTGTCTATGGCGGCGGCAAGGCCGGGCTGATGGGCGCGGTGGCCTATGGCGCGCTGGATGCGGGCGGCGAAGTGATCGGCGTGATCCCGCAGGCGCTGGTGGACATGGAAGTGGCCAACCCCGATTGCACCGAGCTGCACGTGGTCGACACCATGCACCAGCGCAAACAGGCCTTTACCGACCTTTCCGACGGCTTCGTCACCCTGCCCGGCGGCGTCGGCACGCTGGACGAATTATGGGAAGCGGTCAGCTGGGCGCAGCTGGGCTATCACCAGAGCCCGGTCGGGCTGCTCAACGCCTTCGGATACTATGACGGCCTGCTGGCGTTTAACCACAAGATGGCGGAAGTGGGCTTTGTCAGGCCCGCGCACCGCGATATCCTGATCGTGGAAGATACGCTGGAGACCTTGCTGGGCGCCATGGCCGCTTACAAACCCATCCAGACTATCGTGCAGATGCGCGCGGAGGACCTGTGAGCACGAAGCGGGTCAAACCTCGGCCGCTGGTGGCGAGCCAGCTGGTCAAGGCGACCCCGCGCCAGCACGGCGGTAGCCGTTCCCGCGCCGCGCTGGTGGCCAAGGCCCGCGAAAGCATCGCCAAAGGCTCCAAGAGCTTTGCCGTCGCCAGCATGCTGTTCGACCGCGCCACGCGAGAGCGGGCGCACCTGCTCTATGCCTGGTGCCGCCGGTGCGACGACATTGCCGACGGGCAGGAATACGGCTTTCGCGATGGCGCCCGCCAGCTCGACCTGGACGAAGCCAATGCCAGGGACCGGGTGGAAGCGATCCGCGTGCTCACCCACCGCGCGCTGGAGGGGCAGCCCACCGCCGATATCCATTTCGACGCGCTGGGACAGGTCGCCACCGAAGTCGGCCTGACCCGCGAGATGTGCGACGACGTGATCGATGGCTTTGCGCTGGATGCCGAAGGCTGGCGCCCGCGCAGCGAAGGCGACCTGATGCGCTACTGCTATCACGTGGCGGGCGCGGTGGGCGTGATGATGGCCAGGGTGATGGGCGTGCCTGCCGACGCGCAGGACACGCTGGGTCGCGCCTGCGACCTGGGTCTGGCCTTCCAGCTCAACAACATCGCACGCGACCTGTGGGACGATGACGCTGCCGGGCGTTGCTACCTGCCCGAGGAATGGCTGGCGGAGATGGACATTCCGCCCGGCCAGCTGATGAAGCCTGCCTATCGCGCGCAGCTGGTGGAGCTGGCAGGCCGCCTTGTCGCGCTGGCCCGCGTGCACGATGCCTCTGCCCGGATCGGCGCGGGACGACTGAAATTCCGCCAGCGCTGGGCGGTGCTGTCTGCGGCCAACATCTACGGCGCGATTGGCGAAGAGGTGGCACGGCTGGGCGAAGCGGCGTGGGATCACCGCGTGCACACCGGTACCGCGCAAAAGCTGGGGCACGTGGCCCGCGCGCTGAAGGAAAGCGTGGCGGGATCCTACCCGCCCGAGGAAGAACCGAAGTGGACGCGCGGACAGCTGATGGTGATGGCACGCATGGCGGGGCCGGTTCCGGGGGTGCCCAACACGCCGCTGCGCGACGAAGGGGTGCGGCGCAAGGAAGACTGATCGCGTCAGCTCAAAGGTTGCATTTGCAACGAAATGCGGGGAAGCACGGGGCATGATTGCAAAGCTTCTGATTGCCAATCGCGGCGAGATTGCCTGCCGCATCATCCGCACCGCGCGCGCCTTGGGGATTGCCACGGTGGCGGTCTATTCCGATGCCGATGCGAAAGCGCTGCACGTGCGGCAAGCCGACGAGGCGGTACACATCGGCCCCTCGCCTGCCGCCGAAAGCTACCTTGTGGGCGAGAAGATCATCGCCGCGGCGAAGCAGACCGGGGCCGAGGCAGTGCACCCCGGCTACGGCTTCCTGTCGGAAAATGCCGCCTTTGCGCAGGCCGTGATCGATGCCGGGCTGGTGTGGGTCGGGCCCAAGCCTGCCAGCATCGAGGCGATGGGCCTGAAGGATGCCGCGAAAAAGCTGATGCGCGAGGCGGGCGTGCCCGTCACACCGGGCTACGAAGGCGAGGACCAGTCGGTCGAACGGCTAAAGTCCGAAGCCGACGCTATCGGCTATCCCGTGCTCATCAAGGCCGTGGCTGGCGGCGGCGGCAAGGGCATGCGAAAAGTCGATTCAGAACAAGGCTTTGAGTCCGCTCTGGAATCGTGCAAACGTGAAGCGAAGTCGAGCTTTGGCAACGAAGAGGTCCTGCTCGAAAAATGGATCACCTCGCCCCGCCATATCGAGGTGCAGGTGTTCGGCGACAGCCACGGCAACGTCGTCCACCTGTTCGAACGCGACTGCTCGCTGCAACGCCGCCACCAGAAGGTGATCGAGGAAGCCCCCGCCCCCGGCATGGACGAGGCGACTCGCGAGGAAATCTGCGCCGCCGCCGTGCGCGCGGCCAAGGCGGTGGACTACGAGGGCGCGGGCACGATCGAATTCATCGCCGATGCCAGCGAAGGCCTGCGCGCCGACCGCATCTTCTTCATGGAGATGAACACGCGCCTGCAGGTGGAACACCCGGTGACCGAAGAGATCACCGGGGTGAACCTTGTCGAATGGCAGTTGCGCGTGGCGAGCGGCGAGCCGTTGCCGCTCAAGCAGGAGGACTTGTCGATCAACGGCTGGGCCATCGAGGCGCGGCTCTATGCCGAGGACCCAGCGAAGGGGTTCCTGCCGAGCACGGGGCCACTTACGCGTCTCGAACTCTTGGGTGACCGGATAGAAACCGGCGTCAGGCAGGGTGGCGAGGTCTCGGCTTTCTACGATCCGATGATCGCCAAGCTCGTGGTTCACCGCAGTGATCGCGCTGCGGCTATCCGATCGCTGGCACTTGATTGCTCCGAAGTGACCTGCTGGCCCGTGCGCACCAACGCAGAATTCCTCTGGCGCGCGCTTGAACACGAGACGTTCCGCTCAGGCACAATGACCACCGGCTTTCTCGAAGCCGAGGGCGACGCCCTTCGGCCAAGCGGCGAACCTTCCGTCGAAGCTCTTCAGGCCCTGTCCGACCATTTCATCGACAGGGCAGAGCAAGCTTTACCGCCGGAGTTGGTCGGCTTGCGGCTCAACGCCCCGAAAGCACAGCCGTTGATGAAGTTCAGCATCGGTAACGCCACTTTCGAGTATCGCCATCAATGGGACACTCCGCTGGCGGGGCGGCACGTGGAAGATCTCGATGAGGGGGTGCTGGTAAACGATCTTGGCACCACTTTCGTCGCCACCCTTGCGCGCAGCGAGACAACCAGTGTCCACGCCCACGACGGCGACATCATCGCGCCCATGCCGGGCAAGGTCATCGCGGTCGATGTGGCTGAGGGCGATGCGGTCACCGCAGGTCAGCGGCTCCTGGTGCTGGAGGCGATGAAGATGGAGCACGCGCTTACCGCGCCGTTCGATGGCACGGTGACGCAGTTGTCCGCCAGCGAAGGGGCGCAGGTGCAGGTCGAAGCCGTGCTGGCCGTGGTGGAGGCGGCGTCCGACGAATAAGTCGTCGTCATTGCGAGCGCAGCGAAGCAATCCATCTCCTGCCGTTCGCACCTGGTGAAGCATTGGGAGATGGATTGCCGCGTCGCCTGCGGCTCCTCGCAATGACGATCTTTGGCTAGCCGCCCATGAACTCGCGCAAGGCAGCCTGTTCGGCTTCGCTCATGTGCACGCCCAGCTTGGTGCGGCGCCACAGGATATCGTCCGCGGTCTGCGCCCATTCCGTGTCGCGCAGGTAGGTGACTTCGGCCTCGCTCAGCCCCGCGCCGAAATTGCGGCCAAGGTCGTCCCAACCCTTCGCCTCGCCCAGCCAGTCCACCGCGCGGGTGCCGTAGGCGCGGCCCACGCGCTGCACGTCGCGGGCCGAGAGGAAGGGATATTCCTCGCCCAGCACTTCCAGCAGGAAGGGCTGCGCATTGCGGTCTATGTCGCCACCGGGCAGCGGGGCGTTGCCGGTCCACGGCTGGCCGATCAGCGTCGGCACGCGCCCCGCCAGCTTGTCCACAGCTTCCTCCGCCACGTGGCGGTAGGAGGTGATCTTGCCGCCGTACACGCCCAGGATCGGCGCGCCGCGCCCCTCGTCGCTCAAGGCCAGCCGGTAGCCGCGCGAGGCGGCTTCGGGACGGCCAGAGCCATCGTCCACCAGCGCGCGCACGCCGGCATAGGTCCACACCACGTCGTCGGGCGTAACGTCGTGTTCGAAATAGCGGTTAACCGCGTCGCACAGGTAGCGGATCTCTTCCGCGCTGGCTTCCACGTCGTCCAGCGAGCCGGGGTGGTCGGCATCGGTCGTGCCCACCAGCGTATAGTCGCCTTCCCATGGAATGGCGAAGCAGATGCGCGTGTCGGGCTGCTGCAGGATATAGGCGCACTCGTGGTCGAACAGCTTGGGCACGACGATATGCGATCCGCGCACGCGGCGAATGCCGTAGGCGGGGTTCTCGCCCGCCAGCCGCGCCAGGTCGTCCGCACCGGGGCCGGCAGCATTTACCAGCGCGCGGCCCTCGAAGGTCTCTCCGCCCGCTTCCACCTGCCACACGTCGCCCACGCGCCGGGCAGCGGTTACGGGCGTGCGGGTGCGGATCGTCGCGCCGTGCTCGGCCGCGTCGAGCGCGTTCAGCACCACCAGCCGGGCATCGTCGACCCATCCGTCCGAATACTCGAAACCACTGGTATATTGCGGCTCCAGCGGGCCGCCCGCGCGGTGCTTGTGCAGGTTGACGCTGCGGGTTTTCTTCAGGCCGCCTTTCCCGCCGATGTGATCGTAGAGGAACAGCCCGGTGCGCAGCATCCACTTGGGCCGCATCGACTTCGTCACCGGCAACACGAAACGCATCGGCCAGATGATGTGCGGCGCGATGGACCACAGCGTCTCGCGCTCCGTCAGCGCCTCGCGCACCAGGGCGAATTCATAGTATTCGAGATAGCGCAGGCCGCCGTGCACCAGCTTGGTGCTCTTGCTGGAGGTGCCGCTGGCAAGGTCGCCCTTTTCCAGCAGCAGCACCTTCGCCCCCCGCCCTGCCGCATCGCGCGCCACGCCCGCGCCGTTCACCCCGCCGCCGATCACGATCAGGTCGAACAGCTCGCTCATGGCATCACCTCGGCACGCGGCGGAATGGGCGCGTTCAGGCGGCGGAACAGCCGGCCTTTCTCGCTGTACAGAACCAGCGCCAGGGCCAGGCTGGAACAGATCAGCAGTGCCCAGGCGAAGGGGATCGGCGTACCGTCGTAGGCTTGCCCGATCACCATGCCCACCAAGGCAGCACCGAACATGCGGAAGAAGGTCTGAATGCTGCTGGCAGATCCGGCGATATGCGCAAATGGCTGCATGGCGATGGAGCCGAAGTTGGCGCCCAGGAAACCCAGTAGCGCCAGGTTCACGCTCATCAGGGGCACGAACCAAGCGATGCTGCCGGGGTGGGCGTAGGACGACCAGACCTGCACCGCGCTGACCGCCATGAACATCAGCACCCCGAAGTGCGACACGCGTCGCGCGCCAAAGCGCATGACGATGCGCGAATTGACGAGGTTGGTGAAGCTCATCATCGCCGCCGTTGCACCGAACAGCACGGGGAAGGCGGCATCGCTGATGCCGAAGGCGTCCTGGTACAGCTGCTGGCCGGAATTGACGTAGCCGAACACCCCGCCCATCACCAGCAGCGAGCCGAGCACATAGCCGATCGACGACCGGTTGATCAGCGCCACGGTCATGTTGCGGGCGATGACCGGCAGGTTCACCCGCTGGCGATTCTCCACCGCCAACGTTTCGGGAAGGCGGAAATAGACCCAGATGGCCGTAGCCGCGCCCACCAGCGCTAGCGCGACGAAGATCATCCGCCAGCTGCCGAAGACAAGGATTGCCTGACCCAGGCTGGGCGCGAACACCGGCACCGAAATGAACACCGCGGCAATGGTCGACATCAGTCGTGCCATCCCGTCCCCTTCGTACAGGTCGCGCACGATGGCGGTTGGCACCACCATCAATCCGGCACCCAGCAGGCCCGTAATTGCGCGCAGCACGATCATGCTGGTGAAATCGGTCAACATGGAGGTGACCAGCGAGAGAATGGAGAAGGCGATCAGCGCCAGGAAGATGATCGGGCGGCGACCGAACCTGTCGGCAAAGCTGCCCGGCACCAGGCAGCCCACCCCCATCATGATGGTGTAGACCGCGATGATGAGCTGGCGTTCGTTGCCCTCACCCACCCCCAGGTCCACGGCGATCTCGTCCAGCGCGGGCAGCATGGCATCGATGCCTAGCGCATTGAGGCTCATCAGCAGCGCCAGCAACACGATAAGCTCGCGCTTGCCCAAAGGCAGGGAATCGAGGGGACTGGCGGTGGTGGCCATGGTTCCAAAGCCCTAACCCCGGCAGCGGGGCGAGAAAAGGATTAAGTCAATTTCGTGCCGAAAGGCTATGGTGGCAGGCAATGGCGAATCCCGATCATGGCGAGCCTGCAGCTGAGCAGCAGGATGGCGACGAACTGCCGCCCGAGGCCCCCGGCCTGCGCAAGATCATCCATGTCGATATGGATGCCTTTTTCGCCAGCGTGGAACAGCGCGACCATCCGGAGCTGCGCGGCAAGTCGGTGGCCGTGGGCGGATCCAGCGGGCGCGGCGTGGTGGCCGCCGCCAGCTACGAAGCGCGCAAGTTCGGCGTGCGCTCTGCCATGCCGTCGGTCACCGCCCGGCGCAAATGCCCCGACCTGGTGTTCGTGAAGCACCGCTTCGAAGTCTATCGCGAGGTCTCCGAACAGATCCGCGCAATCTTCCACCACTACACCCCGCATGTCGAACCGCTCAGCCTCGACGAGGCCTATCTCGACGTGACCGAGGATCGCCACGGCCTGGGCAGCGCCACGGCCATTGCCCAGGCGATCCGCAAGCGCATTCGCGAGGAAACGCAGCTGACGGCCAGCGCGGGGGTTTCGTACAACAAGTTCCTGGCCAAGCTGGCGAGCGACCAGAACAAGCCCGATGGCCTGTGCGTGATCCGGCCCGGCGAAGGCGCGGCTTTCGTGCAGAGCCTGCCCGTGCGGCGGTTCCACGGCGTGGGACCCAAGGGGGCGGAGAAGATGGCGCGGCTGGGCATCGAAACGGGTGCCGACCTTGCGGCGAAAGACCGCGCGTGGCTGGCGCAGCACTTCGGCAGTTTCGGCGACTACCTCTATCGTGCCGCGCGCGGGATCGACCTCAGGCCCGTGCGCGCCAATCGCGTGCGCAAGTCCATCGGCGCAGAGCGCACGTTCAGCCAGGATATCTCTGCCGAAGACGAGTTGCGCGATACGCTGGAGCGGATCATCGCCGTGGTGTGGGACCGGATTGCCGAGAAGCAGGCAAAGGGCCGCACGGTCACGCTGAAACTGAAATACACCGATTTCCAGATCGCCACCCGGTCGCGCAGCCAACCGCATGCTGTGGCGGACAAGCAGGATTTTGCGCGGATCGCGCGAGCCATTCTGGAGGACGAGATGCCCCTGCCCATGCCGATCCGGCTGATGGGGCTGACGCTCAGCAACCTGGAGATCGATCCCGGCGACGAGCGCAAGGGTCTGGGCCGCGACGACGCGCAGCTATCACTGTTGTAGGTGTTTCAGCCGTCGCTGCGTCGGTCTGGTCAACGGATGCGGCAAGGCATCGAGCGAAAACCAGCGGGCCTCGATAACTTCGCGCCGATCCGGCACGGGTTCGCTTGCCACCCGCGCTGCGAAGATCCAGTTGCGCTGCGGCACGCCGTGCATGGTCTCTTCGCCCTCATGCAGCAGCACCAGTTCGACGAGCTCGCAAGCCAGTTCCTCGCGCACCTCGCGGCGCACGGCCATGTCGGGGTCTTCGGAAAGGCTCGCCCCGCCCGCAGGCATGGTCCAGCCGGGCGGGCCATAGGACTGGCGGATCAGCAGGATATGCTCGTCTTCATTGCGGATGAACACCGACACCCCGGCGATGCGCGGTCTGACCAGGCGCAGGTAGGTTTTGCGCACCAGGTAGCCCAACGGCATCACCGCCCGGTGCAGCGGAGCTGGGATCAGGTGAAGCATGTCACCTTCTGATCTGCTGCGCCCAGCAGCCGCGCCACGGGCAGGTCGCTTTTGTCCGCCACGGCCGCATCGAACACCGCGCGCTTGTCGTCACCGCGGATCACGAACATCAGCGCGTCGCTATCCAGCAGCGCGGGGATGGTCAGCGTTACCCGGTCGAACGGTGCCTCTGGCGGCAGCGGGTCGGGCGTGAGGCGGCGGATCGGTTCGGGATCGTCGATACGCGGATCGGTGTTGGGGAACAGGCTGGCAATATGGCCATCCGCGCCCATGCCCAGCCACACCAGCGCGAAATGCGGCACCTGCTCCATCGTGGACAGCGTGGCGACGTGTGCGCCGACAGGCTCGAATAGCGCGCGGATCTTGCCGGTGTTGCTGGCCTCGTGATCCTCCGGCACCACACGGTCGTCCCCCGGCCATACGGTAACGCGCGACCAGTCGAGATCGGCCCGCACCAGCAGCCGCATGATCGGGAACGGGGTGGAACCGCCCGGCACGCTGATTTCGACGGGCTCATGAGTGCCAGCCAGCGCGCGGCGCAGCGCCTCTTCGAGGAACGCAGCGATCTCGGCGTCGGATGCGTTCGTGATGATATCGATATCGGCCATGTCCCCGGACTAGACGCAAAACCGCCGCGACGCGAGAGGCGACGCGGCGGTTTCAAGCGCGTTTGGCAGCGATTACTGGATGGTCGAGCTGAGGAACCACACGCGTTCCTCGGCCATGTCGGTCCAGTCATCGAGCATGCCGTCGGTGGCGTTGTCGCCTGCCTTCTCGGCATGTTCCTTCAGGCCCTTCAGGCGATCGACCAGCTTGGCGTTATCGTCGCGCAGTTCGCGCACCATGTCTTCGGCGGCGAGGTCGGTGTTGTCCTGGTCGGCGATCTGGGTGTTGGCCGCCACCGACCCGATCGACGTCAGCGTTGCTGCGCCATTCTTGCGCACACGCTCGCCGATGGCGTCGATCTGGCCCTGGATTTCCACTGCCTGTTCGTCGAACAGCAGGTGCAGGTCGCGAAAGCGCGGCCCCTTCACGTGCCAGTGGAAATTCTTGGTCTTGAAATAAAGCGCGAGATGATCGGCCAGCAGGCCATTAAGGCCTTCTACCAGCGCGGTTTTCGAGTTGTCTCCAGCGGTTGCCATAATTGTTGTCCTTTCGAATGCGTCTTCACCTAACCAACGGGCGGGGAGGCCTTTTCGTTTCAGGACTATGTATGGACAGGGTGATCGAAAAATTCGATTAACTATGCGAATGTTACGCCAGCAGGAAAGTTAACACCGCGGCCAGCACCAATCCGCAGCCCACCACCAGGCGCAGCATTTTCAGCGGCAGGGCCTGCCAGTCCTCACCCGCCAAGATCGCCCCCACCAGCACCACCAGCGCGCCCAGCGCTCCGCCCGCAGCGGCCAGCAGGGGCTCTCCGGTGGCGATAGCCAGCGAGAGGATGGTGAAACCGCTAGCGTCGGTCACCATGCCCAGCAGCAGCACCAGCGTGATTGCGCCCATGGAGCGTGTGGGCTCCTTCGCCTCCTTCGGCGCGGCGCGCAGCAGCACTTCCAGCCCGGCAAGGCCCAGCGCCACGGCCACGACTGCCGGTTTGAACTGTGGCGGGATCAGCGGGGCCAGCTCGCCGGCGATCCACGCCGCCAGCGTTGCCCCGGCAAAGGCTGCCAGCAGAACCGTCACGAGCAGCGGCCCGCCCCAGCCCAGCGTTGCCCGCAGCCGCGCCACGCGTGATGCATCGCGGCCCGCCAGCATGGCAAAGGCGACGGCAATGAAGGTGAGGAAGAAGGCCGGCATGGCCCCTGCTATACCAGCGAAGCGCCCGCGCGCTACTCGTCCTGCTCCATCAGCTGGCGGATCTTCACCAGCGCCTGCGCCTTCAGCTGGTGCACGCACTGCGGTGGAAATGACCCGCGATGACCTGGCCGATATTGCGAATTCGCTGCTGGGCCAGTCGCGGCAGGCGGCCTGACCACACGGGCAGCCACCACCACACGGACCCAAAGGGTCCGCAAACGCGAACGCGCGCACGAGCTTTTGAGGCAAAGATGAAAATGGAGCGGGTGAAGGGAATCGAACCCTCGTCGTCAGCTTGGGAAGCTGCTGCTCTACCATTGAGCTACACCCGCCTGCGCGGCTGTCGCGCCAATAGTCCGGGCGCGGGCCTGGCGTCAATCGCGTTCGCGTACCTGCGCGGCGAGCACTTCCAGCACGCGGGCAAGCGCCTGCCCCGCCGGGTCGGGTTCGTTCATCAGGGCAAAGCTGCCCGATAGCCACAGCGCGCAGTGGCCGTGCACCGTGGCGATCAGCGAGCGGACCAGGCGGCGGGTGCCCTGGTCCGCTTCCGGCGTGCCCATCAATGCGCCCACCTCGCGGTCGACGATCGCGGTCAGCGCCTCGCGCGCGGTCACGTCTTCGGCAGCCATCGGCGTTTCGCGGTCGATGCGGTGGTCGTAGATCGCCATCCAGGCATTGGCGTTGTCTGCCGCGAAGCTGAAATAGCCACCAACCAGCGCCTCGATCCGCGCGGTGCCGGTGTGCGGTACACCCTCCAGCGCCGCCTCCAGCCAGTCGCTCCACAGGCGAAAGGTGAGGCTGTTCACCGCCAGCAGGAAGGCATCGAGCGAGCCGAAGACGTTGTAGATCGTGCCCACCGAATAGCCCGCGCGGCGCGCCGCCTCGCGCGCGGAAAAACGGGCAAAGCCGCGCTCTGCCATCAGCGCATGGCCATGGCGCACCAGCAGCGCGCGCAATTCCTGCGGGGTGTGATCCGAACGCCGTCCCATGGGGGCACCGATATGCGATAAATTTAACGCTGTCTAATTTTTAATTGAACAGTGTTTATTTTTGCCGTACCAGCCGTGCCCTACGAATACGACAAGGGGATTCGTGACGATGGAAGGGCTGTTCCTGATCGGGGGAATCGTGGCGCTGGTGCTGCTGTGGCAGCGGGTGAAGGCGCTGGAGGCGCGCGTGCACCAGCTGGAGGATCAGGCGCTGCCTGTGCCCGAAATGGTGCGCAGCGCACCCTCTGTTACGCGGGCGCCGCCTGCCCCAGAGGAAGCATCGCCCGAGCCGCAGGCCGAACCCAAACCGGAACCGGCCATCGCGCAAGGGGCAGAACCCGAACCCGTCACGGCACAGGACCTGGCGCCCGAGCCCGAGCCTGAGCCCGAGCCCGAACCCGTCCTTGCCGAAGAACCGGAACCCGAACCGCAAGCCCAGCGTCGCCAGTTCGATTTCGAGGATATCTTCGGTCGCCAGCTGCCCATCTGGGGCGGCGGCATCGCGCTGGCCATCGCCGGGTTCTTCCTGGTGCGCTGGTCGATCGAGGCCGGCCTGCTGAACGAAACCGTGCGCGTGGCGCTGGGCTTCGGCTTTGGCACGCTGCTGCTGGTGGCCGCCGAAGTGGCGCATCGCTTCAACGCCGAGCTGAAGGACGAGCGCGTGCGCCAGGCCTTTGCCGGGGCGGGTCTCGCCACGCTGTATGCCAGCTTTTACCTCGCGGGCACGCATTACGCGCTGATCGGCCCGGCGGCTGCCTTTGCCGGGCTTGCCGGCGTGACCGCGCTGGCCATTGCCCTGTCCTATCGCTTTGGCTTGCCCAGCGCGGTGCTGGGGCTGGTCGGCGGCTTTGCCGCGCCTGCGCTGGCGGGCGCGAGCGAGCCCAACCTGCCGCTGCTGGCCACGTACCTTGCCATGGTGACCGGCGGCCTCGTCGCCACCGGCAAGCGCCAGCAGCGCCCGTGGCTGGGCCTGGCCGCGCTGGGCGGCGCCTTGGGCTGGGGCCTGCTGATGCTGCTGGGCGGCACGCCCGACGATGCGGCGGTGCTGGCGATCGGCTCTTACCTCGTGCTGATCGGCGCCATGCTGCCCGCGCTGCTGGGGCACGGCCCGCTGGGCAAGGTAGGCCGACTGATCGCATCGGCCCTGGCCGCGCTGCAGGTTGCCGCGCTGGTCGACCTGACCGGCTACTCGCTGCTGGCCTGGGGCTGCTACGTGTTGCTGGCAGGCGCGCTGGCCATTCTGGGCGTGCGCTTCGACCGGGTGCGCGAGGCAAGCGGCTTTGCCGCGCTCGTTGGCGCCAGCCTGCTGGCGGCCTGGCCCGATGCGCCCGCCGCCTGGTTTGCCGCCATCACTGCCGCGCTCGCCCTGATCCTTGCCGGGGTGCCGCTGTGGCATGCTTGGCGTGAGCACGCGCGCGCCGTGGATTGGGGGCAGGTCGCGCTGGTGCCGCCTGCCCTGCTGGCCGCTGCCTGCTGGCAGTTCGCCCAGCCGCTGGTGGGCACGCCGCACATTCTGCTGGCGCTTGCCGCCGCCGCGCTGGCCCTGCTTCCCGCTCTGGGTGCAGTGATCGCCTGGCCGAAGGACGACCGGCCGCTGGGAATCGAAGCAGACGGCACGCTGGCTTCTGCCGCCGCGCTGCTGCTCGCTGCCGCCGTGCTGGCGACGCCTGCATGGGCTGCCACACTGGCGAGCGCTACGGTTGCTGCCGGACTGTTCGCCCTGCTGCGCGGCCGCAAATACCCTGTCATGGATGCGCTGTTGTGGGCCGTGGCACTGACCGGCCTTGCCATGTTGCTGAGCACCACGGGCTGGGAAGAGAGCCAGCACCTGATCGGCGACGGCGATGCATGGAGCGAATGGCGCGCCCTGCTGCGCTGGGCAGCCGCTGCCATGCCCTTCGTGGTGCTGGCGCTGCCCGCGAACACCAGCCGGACCCATGCAGGGGCGGAAGTGTTCGCTGCCCTGCTGGGTTACGGTGCGCTGGCCATGGTGCTGGACTGGCAGCTTATCCCCGCGCTGCTGACTGCCGCCGTGCTGGCGATCACCTGGCGCCTGCCGCAGCGCGTGGCGGCCAGTCGCACCTGGCGCGTGCTGGGCGTGGCCTGGGCGCTGCCGGTGCTGGTGCCGTGGATCGATGCGGGCCTTGCCTCTCTGGGCGGCCTGCCGTTCCTTGCCAGCGCTCTGCCACCGATGGCCGACGTGCTGCGCATGGCGCTGCCGCTTGCCGTGGCCTTGGTGGGCGTGCGCCTGCTGCGGCCTGCCGCCTCGCATGCAGCGCATGTCCTGGGCTGGAGCATGGCGGGCCTCGTCGCGCTGGTAGTGGTGCACAGCGGCTTCAAGCAGCTGTTCGATATCGCCGACCTGACGCAGTTCGCGGCATCTGGCCTGGCCGAGCGGACCATCTGGCAGGCGCTGCTTGCCCTGCTGGCGGTGGCGCTGACTGCCCTTCCCGCCCGCCTTGCCCTGCAGGCCAGGGCGGCTAAGGTCATCGCCCTCGCCGCGCTGGCGCATTTCGCCCTGTTCGGCCTGTTGCTGCACAACCCGCTGCTGGGCGAGCAGGCGGTGGGCGCCTGGCCGGTCGCCAACTGGCTGCTGCCGTCCTACGGCATTGCCGTGGCGCTGGTGCTGTGGCTGCGGCGTGACCTTGCCGGCATGCTGTCGCCGCTACGCCCGGTGCTGGATGGCGTGGTGATGGCGCTGATCGCGCTGCTGGCCCTGTCGGAACTGCGCCATGCGTTCTCCGGCACCATGCTGGCCGCAACGCCGATGAGCCAGACCGAAGACCTGCTGCGCTCGCTGCTCGCCATCGTGCTGGCACTGGGCTTCCTCGGCTGGGGCGCGTGGATGCAACAGCGCAGCTGGCGCGTCGGATCGCTGGTACTGATGCTGGGCGCGGTGTTCAAGGTGTTCGTGTTCGACGCCGCCGGGCTGGAAGGGCTGGCGCGGGTCGCCTCGTTCCTCGCGCTGGGGCTGTGCCTGATCGGCATCGGCTGGTTCTACTCGCGCCAGCTGATCGCCCGTACTGCCCCGCAAAAGGAAGCCGCACAGCCCTAGGCGCTAAAAAAATGGCCCGGCACCCTTCAGGCAGGTGCCGGGCCATCCCCCTGTTTGCGACCCTCGCAAGAGGGGCGTTTCGTGCGCGGGCCGAGGGTCTCTCGACGCCAGTTCAGTCGACGCTGCGATAGAAGGACACGCAGTCGCCCACATTGCGGAAGCCGAAGAAGTCCAGCACGTCATAGTCACGCAGCAGGCGGCAGGTGCGCGGCGCCTGCGAGCGCAGCGAACCCATGCATTCGCCCTGCGTTTCGAAGACGTTGAAGGATACCAGCAGGCGGCACTGTTCGACATTGTCGTTGGCGCGGGCGACTGCGGCGGTGGGGAGGGAAACGTTCATCGCAGCGACCATGGCAAGGGCGGCCAGCGTGGCAGAGGTTGTCTTCATCGGGCTCTCCGTTCTTGCTGTCCCGACCGTACCGGAACGGCCACCTGGGGGGCTATCCGGCTGTCGGGATCGCTGAGCAAGCTACGCAGGCCCGGGCTGCGCAGGTATACCACACACATGGTATGCGGGCGCCTGAGCGGGGCCCGGCCGCCGACGGGACGGATTTTCCGGACATTTTCAATCTCGGGCGCGGCAAATGGCCCAAAGACGGGTGGTTTGCCGCCCCACCAGCGGCTATGGACCCGATTCGTATGTGCCGGACACAATCACCGGCGCGAACATTTCTGAAGCGGCTATTCGTAGGGAGCACGATCATGCCACTCGTAAACATGAAACCCCTGCTGCGGCACGCCATGGACAATGGCTATGCCGTCGCAGCGTTCAATCTCGTCGATTACAACACCACCAAGGCCATGGTGAAGGCGGCAGAGGAGCTGAACGCTCCGGTCATCTGCCAGACCTCGTCCAAGACCATCGACTATTACAGCCACGAGGAAATCGTGTCCTGGGTGCGCACTGTGGCCGAGAACTCGCCGGTGCCCGTGGTGCTGCACCTCGATCACTGCAAGAACCTGGAGATGATCGAGAAGTGCGCCCAGACCGGCTGGACCTCGATCATGATCGACGCCAGCGAATTCCCGTTCGAGGAAAACCTCGAGATGTCGAAGAAGGTGCGCGAGATCGCCGAGAAGTACAATGTCGGCATGGAAGCCGAACTGGGCCAGATCATGGGCGTGGAAGACGACATGGTGGTGGCCGAGGAAGATTCCGTCCTGACCGATCCCGAAGACGCCAAGACCTTCTGCGATGCGCTGGACCTTTCCGCCTTCGCCTGCGCCGTGGGCACCGCACACGGTTTCTACAAGGGTGAGCCCAAGGTCGACTTCGACCGGATCGAAGCGATCAACAAGGCCACCAACACGCCGATGGCGCTGCACGGCGGCACCGGCCTGTCGGACGAGACCTTTGCCAAGGCCATCGCCCGCGGCAGTGCCAAGGTGAACATCTCCACCAACCTGAAGCACGTCTTCATCGAAAGCTTCGAAGCCTATCGCAAGGCCAACCCCGACGATTACGAGCCGCTGCGCGTGATCGATGCCCAGTACCAGGCCTGCAAGGACCTGTTCGGCGGCTTCATCGAGAAGTTCGGCGGCAAGGGCCAGGGCAGCAAGTTCCTCGCTTCGCTGAAAGAGACCGCCTGATGGTGAAGGCGATCATTTTCGATTGCGACGGCGTGCTGGTGGATACCGAGCGCGACGCCCACCGCGTCGGCTTCAACCAGGCCTTCGCCCACTTCGGGATCGACGCCGAATGGAGCGTGGATTTCTATGCCAGGATGCTGCTGGTCGCCGGCGGCAAGGAACGCATGACGGCCTATTTCGACGAAGCGGGCTGGCCGGAAGACAAGGTGGCCGAGTACGGCGGCAAGGCGGAACTGATCGCCGCCCTGCACAAGTACAAGACCGCGCAGGTCTCGGAAATCGTCAAGGACCTGCCCGTGCGCCCCGGCGTGCTGCGCATCGTCGACGAGGCCATGGCGAACGGCGTGCGGCTGGGCGTGTGCACCACGTCCAACCCCAAGTTCATCGATGCCGTGCTCGACCTGTTCGGAGCCGAACGCAAGGCCGCCTTCGAATTCGTCCATGCCGGAGACGTGGTGAGCAAGAAGAAGCCTGACCCGGAAATCTACGAGCTGGCGACCAAGTCGCTCGGCCTCGATCCGAAGAGCTGCGTGGTAATCGAGGACAGCCGCAACGGCCTGCTCGCCTCCACCGGCGCGGGCTATCCCACACTCATCACCACCAGCACCTATACGGTGGACGAGGACTTTACCGAGGCAGCCCGCGTGGTGCCCGAACTGGGCGATGCGCCCAACCCCGAAATCACACTTGCAGACCTGTCCGCGCTGACTGCATAGCTTGGCGCCAAAGGGAGAGAACAATGTCGACTATTACGCTTGCCCAGGTTGAAAAGGCGATCGACCACACCTGCGACACGGTGATCGCCAACGAGAAATACTTTTCCGACCTCGACGGCCTGGCCGGCGACGGTGACTTCGGCACCTCGTTGGCCACCGGCTTCAAGGTCATCAAGAAGGACCTGCCCGAAATCGACAAGAGCGCCGTGGGCGCCATGCTGCTGAAGATCTCGATGATCTGCTCCAAGCATGTGGGCGGCTCTTCGGGTCCGATCTGGGGTACCGGCTTCATGCGCGCGGGCATGGTGAGCAAGGGACTGGAGGAACTGACCTACCAGAACCTTGTCGACATGCTCGGCTCTGCCATCGAAGGCATCGTGGCCCGTGGCGGCGCCAAGCGCGGCGACAAGACGCTGCTGGACGCACTGTGGCCGATCCATGACAAGATGCAGGAAATGGACGGCAGCGACCTGGGCGCGGTGCTGGCCGCCATCACTGCAGAGGCCGACAAGGCCATCGACGAAACCCGCAGTTCCGTCGCCCATCGCGGCCGCGCAAGCCAGGTGGGAGAGCGCAGCGCCGATACGCCCGATCCCGGCATCGTGGGCATCGCCACGATCCTGTACGACTGGTGCAAGGCCTACGGCGTCGACTACACGCCGACTGCCAAGGAACTGCAGGTTTCCAGCGTCAAGGATCTGTAATCAGACCAATTGTTTCACACGTGAGAGGAATGAAACATGAAGAAATTCGTCAATAATCCGGAGAACTTCGTCCCCGATTTCATGGCCGGCGTGGTTGCCGCCAACCCCGACCTGCTGGAAGCCATTCCCGAGCACCAGCTGATCAAGCGCAAGAACGTCGACGCGTCGAAGGTCGCCATCGTCCAGGGTTCGGGCTCGGGCCACGAACCCGCCCACGTCATGGCTGTCGGTCCCGGCATGCTGACCGCTGCCTGCCAGGGCCCGGTCTTCGCCGCACCGCCGGTGGATGCCTGCCTTGAAACCATCAAGTCCGTCGCCACCGA
This sequence comes from uncultured Erythrobacter sp., assembly GCA_913055155.1. GTDB lineage: Bacteria > Pseudomonadota > Alphaproteobacteria > Sphingomonadales > Sphingomonadaceae > Alteraurantiacibacter. Next base: position 92,252 of record CAJXJR010000014.1, read on the forward strand.
TGCCGGCGTGCTGGTGCTGGTAAACAACTACCAGGGCGACCGCATGGCCTGGGACATGGCCTCCGAAATGGCCGAAGCCGAAGGCATCAAGGTCAAGCAGTTCCACATCAACGACGACGTTGCCGTGCAGGACAGCCTGTACACCGTCGGTCGCCGCGGCGTGGCGGGCAACTTCTTCGTGATGAAGGCCTGCGGCGCAGCTTCGGAAAACGGTGCCAGCCTCGACGAAGTCCTGGCCATTGCCGAAAAGGTGAACAACAACGTGCGCTCCATGGGCGTGGCGCTGACCAGCTGCATCCCGCCGGCCAAGGGTGACCCGATCTTCGAAATCGGCGACGACGAGATGGAAGTGGGCGTCGGCATCCACGGTGAACCGGGCCGCGAACGCGCCAAGATCACCAGTGCCGACGAGATCACCAAGACGCTGTACGACGCCGTGCAGAGCGACCTGCCGTTCAACTCGGGCGACCGCGTTGCCCTGATGGTCAACGGCCTGGGCGGCACCCCGCCCGCCGAGCTCTACGTGATCTACAACAAGGCGGCGCAGCTGGCTGCCGAGACCGGCCTGACGGTCGCGCGCAACTATGTGGGCGAATACTGCACCTCGCTGGAAATGGCCGGTGCCTCGCTCACCATGCTGAAGCTGGACGACGAGCTGGAAAAGCTGCTGGCTGCCCCGGCCGAGACGGCCACGCGCATCTTCTGATCGACACAGGTCAGCCAAGACACACAGGCGCCCGGTCCTCCAAGCGGAGGACCGGGCGCCTTCTGTTTCAGGCCCTGGTCCAAGCCCTGTCTTTTTCGGAACATCACCCGCGCCCGATCCCTTGATTGGGTATGAGCAAGTCCGAGAATACCGCCCGTTCCGACAATACCCTGCCCAGCCGCGGCGAACGGCTGCGCATCCTGCTGCGGCTCAAGTCGCAGCGGCAGATGGCGCTATTGGGCACCGGCCTGTTCGCCGCGCTATCGCTGGTGCTGGGCACCGCGCTGCTGAACGATTCCACTGCGCCCGAAGTGGTGGCGCTGGGCAAGGGAGCGACCAGCGTGGAGGCCAGGCCGGTAGCCGAGCTGGAGCCCGTGGCCATGGTTCCCGCCCCGCGCGAGAGCGCGCTGGGCACGGGAGAGGCGAGCTATTACGGCGATGAACTGGCAGGCAACCTGACGGCCAATGGCGAGATCTTCGATCCCGGTCAGCTGACTGCCGCGCATCGCACCCTGCCGCTGGGCAGCAAGGTGCGGGTCACCAACCCGCGCAATGGCGAAAGCGTGGTGGTGCGCATCAACGATCGCGGTCCCTACCACGGCAACCGGGTGATCGACCTGAGCTATGCCGCCGCGCGCGAGATCGGCCTGATCCGCAGCGGCACCGGGCAGGTCAACCTGGCGCTGCTGGTAAGCTGAACGCCCTGCCTGTCAGCCAGGCACGGCCACGCAGTCACCGCCCTCCAGCCGGAACAGGAAATCCTGCAAGGCACCGGGCGTGACATAGCCTGTCTCGCACACGGCCTCCCTGCCGTCGGCCAGAACAAGGAGAATTTCGCCGCTGCCTTCGCAGTCGACATGCAAGTTGGCGTGCCAGTCCTCGCCCACCTTCTCGAGCGGGGTCACCGCCTCGCACAAGACCAGCTCTCCGCCGACAATCATGCCTTGCGGGTCTTCGACCATGAAGCTGTCGCGCAAGGCCGAACCGCAGCCGGCCAGCATGGCGACACCGGCCAGCGCGGCGGCAGCCTGTTTCAACCGCCTAGCGCCCGGCGTCGCGCGCGGAGTTGATGTCCACGCTTTTGGGGCTTTTCGCGAACAGCGCGGTGTAGGGATCGTCGCCGGTTTCCATCAGGTGCGGTTCGGTCCCCTCGCGCACCGTGGTGCGGCGCATGTCGCGCTTGTAGGCGGTATAGTCGTAGTCGCCGCCGCGGTGCATGGTGCACAGGTTGTCCCAGATCACCAGGTCACCCGGCTGCCACGACCACTTGAAGGTGTACTTGGGCTGCGTGGTGTGGGCGATCAGGTCCTCGATCAGCTGGCGGCCCTCGGCCTTGTCCATGCCTTCCACGTCCATCGTGTGCGCGGCGATGAACAGGCTCTTGCGGCCCGAGCCCGCATGGGTGTGAACCAGCTTGTGCCGGGCCAGGGGGCGTTCGTAGATTTCCGCCTCGTCGATCTCGGCGCCGGCTTTCTTGCGGCTCCACCACAGCGAGTTCACGCCGACCTTGTCCTCGATCAGGCCCTTAGTTTCCTGCGGCAGGTCTTCATAGGCGGTGCGCGCATCGGCGAACCACGTCTCGCCGCCTGCTTCGGGCGGCGGGGTGATGTGGGCCAGCAGGATCGAATAGCTGGTGCGCTTTTCCAGGAAGGCGCTGTCGGTGTGCCACAGCCGGTCGCCCTTGCGGTATTCCACGGCCGCCGGATCGGTGGTGATCTCGCCTTCCAGGTTGAGGTTGGAGGCATCGAACAGCTCGCGATAGGGCAGGCGCATCTTCTGCCCGTCGGGGCGCTTGGGCACGCGTTCGAGATAGCCGAAATTGCGGCTGAAATTGACATGGTCCTCGTCGCTCATGCCGGTGTTGCGCCACACGGTGACGCCATACTTGTCCATCGCGTCGGTGATCTGCTTCACCTCGTCAGGAGTGAGCTCTTTCGTCAGGTCCAGCCCGGAGCAGATTGCGCCGAAGTTCGGCAGGATGGGTTCGCATTTCAAGGCCATGGCATCTCTCTTCAGGATCTTTGCCTTCCGGCTAGCAGGATTCGCCATTCAATTCCACTTCGTTGATAATGTCCAAAGTAGTGCTGCGTGCTGGCGCAACGCATCCCGAAAGGTTAGGATAAGCGCCATGAAAAGCACGGCATCCCTGCTCGCCCTGACTGGCCTGGCAGCCTGCGCCACCACGTCGCCGCCGTTCGATGACGACGGCAATCCGCGCGTGCGGGAACCTGCGGGCGCATGCGATGCCGGCATGGTGCAGGACCATGTCGGCCACCGCGCCACCGCCGAAGCGGGGGCCACGCTGCTGGAACTGACCGGCGCACGCACGCTGCGCTGGGTACCGCCGCGAACCGCCGTGACGATGGATTTCCGCCCGGACCGCCTCACCGTCAGCTATGACGACGACATGATTATCGAAAGGATCACCTGTGGCTGAAGACCCCAACGATGGCCGCCAGCGCATCCCGCCGCTGGGCCCCTTCGAGGAAGCCGCCGGATTCACCCGTGCCATTCGCGTGGGCGACCGGATCATCGTTTCCGGCAATGTCGGCGTGGAGGAAGACGGCAGCGTCAGCCCCGATGCCGGTCGCCAGGCGGACCGCTGTTTCGAGCAGATCCTGGACTATATCGGCCAGCTGGGCGGCCATTCGGGCGACGTGGTGCGCGTGCGCATGTTCGTAACCGACATCGCCGATGCCGATGCCGTGACCGCCGCCTTCACCCGCGCCGTGGGCCATGCCCGCCCCACCGGCACGCTGGTGGCCGTGGCCGCGCTCTACAACCCGGACTGGAAGTGCGAGATCGAGGCCGAAGCCGTGATCGGAAGCCTGCAATGATCGCCCGCGCTGCCCTTGCCCTGTCCGCCGTCGCCCTGCTCGCTGCTTGCGGAGACGACCTGGAGAGCCGCCAGGCCGCAGTGCAGGAACGACAGCCGGTGGGCGACGAGGTCACCGTGCGCGAGCGGGAACCGCAAGTCACCCGTGCCAGCCGCGCTCCCTCGCCGGAGGCTACCACGCAGGGTTTTGCCGAAGAGGACGACCCCGACGCCGAGGTCACTTACGAAACCATGCCCGAGCCGCTGGTGGATCCGGCGCAAGGGTTCGACCCCAGCCCCATCGACGATACCTCGGGCTTCGATCCCACTCCCGTCGATCCCGGCGGATTTGCCCCCGAACCGATCGGACCCGAAACGTTCGAGGAGTAAGTTTCGAGGCGCTCGCCGCTGCCGGAAAGGCAAAAAGTTTCAACAGATACCGGTTGTATCGTAACGCGCCTTCGGACATTGCCGCCCGCAGGAGATACGCATGACCGGACAGTTCCAGCTTACCGACGACCAGCTAGCCATCCAGGAAATGGCGCAGCGCTTCACCGCCGACAACATCACGCCCCATGCGGCGGCGTGGGACGAGACGCACCACTTCCCGCGCGAGGTGATCAAGCATACAGGCGAACTGGGTTTCGGCGCAATCTACGTGTCGGAGGAATCGGGCGGCATAGCGCTGGGGCGGCTGGAAGCGGCGCTGATCATGGAAGCCATGGCCTATGGCTGCCCTGCCACCAGCGCCTTCATCTCGATCCACAACATGGCCGCTTGGATGATCGACACCTTCGGCGGGCAGGAACTGAAGGAGCGCTATCTCCCCGATCTCGTCACCATGGACAAGCTGGCCAGCTATGCCCTGACCGAGCCTGCCAGCGGCTCCGACGCTGCGGCGCTGAAGACCAGCGCCAGGCTGGATGGCGACCACTACGTGGTGAACGGCACCAAGCAGTTCATTTCCGGCAGCGGGGTGAACGATGTCTACGTGGTGATGGTGCGTACGGGCGAGCACAAGACGCGCGGTATCACCTGCCTGGTGGTTGACAAGGACACTCCCGGCGTATCCTTCGGCGCGCCGGAAAAGAAGCTGGGCTGGAACGCCAGCCCCACCGCGCAGCTGATTTTCGAGGACGCGCGCGTGCCCGTGGCCAACCGCGTGGGCGAGGAAGGCGAAGGCTTCCGCTTCGCCATGGCCGGGCTTGACGGCGGACGGCTGAACATCGGTGCCTGCTCGCTGGGCGGGGCGCAGCGCTGCCTGGACGAAGCGATTGCCTACACGAAGGAGCGCCAGCAGTTCGGCCAGCCGGTGGCCGATTTCCAGAACACCCAGTTCATGCTGGCCGACATGGCAACCGAACTGGAAGCCGCACGCGCGCTGCTTTACCTCGCCGCGGCCAAGGTAACCGCAAACGCGCCCGACAAGACGCGCTTTTCCGCAATGGCCAAGCGGCTGGCGACCGACAGCGGTAGCAATGTCGTAAACAACGCGCTGCAACTGTTCGGCGGCTATGGCTACCTGAAAGACTACCCCATCGAACGCTTCTGGCGCGACCTGCGCGTCCACTCGATCCTCGAAGGCACCAACCAGGTGATGCGCATGATCGTGGGCCGCGACCTCCTCAAAGACTAAGGATTTTCATGACCGATCTCATCCACCTGCACAGCCACGGCCACGTGGCCCACGTCTCGCTCAATCGCCCCAGGGCGATCCACGCGCTGACTCTGGAGATGTGCCAGGCCATGGCAGCGGCGCTGCTGGACTGGCGGCAGGATGAGGGCATCGACGTGGTGCTGCTTGACCATGGTGAAGGGCGCGGCTTCTGCGCCGGTGGCGACGTGGCCGCGCTGCGCAATTCTGCCACGGCGGATGGTGGCAAGAGCGGGCGCGAATTCTTCCACGCCGAATACCGCCTCAACCACCTGCTGTTCACCTATCCCAAGCCGGTGGTCGCCTTCATGGACGGGGTCACCATGGGCGGCGGCGTGGGCATCAGCCAGCCGGCCAGGTACCGGGTGGCGACCGAGAACACGAAGTTTGCCATGCCCGAAGGTGCGATCGGGCTGTTCCCCGATGTCGGGGCGGGCCACTACCTGCCGCGCCTGCGGGGGCAGGTGGGCAAGTTCCTCGCACTTACCGGGGCCCGGCTTGACGGGGCGGAATGTGCCTGGGCAGGACTTGCAACGCACTACATCGAAAGCGCGCACCTGGCCGAGGTCAAGGCGCGCATCATCGCCGCACCGGACCAGGTCGAGGCGGTGCTGCGCGAATTTTCCAGCCGGCCGCCAGAGCCGCGCCTGAAAGGCAACAAGGAACGGATCGACCGACTGTTCGCGCCCGATACGCTGGAAGGCATCATCGCCGCGCTGAAGGGCGACGACAGCGACTGGGCGGCCAGGGAACTGGCTGCGGTTACTTCCAAGTGCCCCACTACCGCCAAGGTGGCGCTGCGCCAGTTCGAGGAAAACGCCGACTGCAAGGATTTCGCCGCCGAGATGGCGATGGAATACCGCATTGCCGCGCGCATGATCATGCGGCCCGACTTCGCCGAGGGCGTGCGCGCCGTGCTGGTGGACAAGGACAACGCGCCGACGTGGGACCCGGCAACGCCCGAAGGCGTAAGCGAGGCCATGCTGGACGAGATCTTCGCGCCCCTGCCGGAGAGCGAGGAATGGACGCCCTTTCCGGAGGCGACCTGATCAGCCGCCGAGCCGGGCCACCAGCGCCTGCGCTGCTGCCGTGACATCGGCCCAGGTCTGCTGGAAACCTTCGTCGCCGCCAAAATAGGGATCGGCCACCGGCTCGCCCTCGCGGCCCGGCACCATGTCGAGCAGCAGCGCCAGTTCCGCGCTCGCATCGGAGGGCGCCAGCGCCTCGAGGTTGCGCAAGTTCTGGTCATCCAGCGCAAGCACGTGGGTGAAGCGCATGAAATCCTCGCGCGTTACCTGCCGGGCGCGCAGGCCCGCGATGTCCACCCCATTGGCACCGGCTTCGGCAACGGCGCGCGGATCGGGCGGGTTGCCGACATGCCAGTCTCCCGTGCCTGCGCTGTCGATTGTCAGCTCCAGCCCGGCCTGCTCCGCCGCCGCGCGCATGGCACCTTCGGCCATGGGCGAGCGGCAGATGTTGCCGAGGCAGACAAACAGGATCGAAGGGGTGTGGCTCACGCCTTCGGTCCCGTCAGGCCGGCCACGGCCCGGTGATCGCCAGCGTCATGGTCGGGTGATAGACGTTGAGGAACAGCGTGCGTCCGTCGGGCGAGAAACAGGGCCCGGCCGTCTCGGTCTGCAGGCGCAGGCGCGCGAAGGGATAGGCCTCTCCCGCCGCAGTCACGCCGCGCAGGTAATTGTCCACTGTCTCGGCATACTGGTCTTCGCACACGATGAGGTCGCCGAACGGAGTCACACACAGGTTGTCGCCAAAGCTGTATTCCGAGCGCGCCGGGCTTTCGTAGAACAGGTCGAGCATGTCGGCGCCGTCGGCATTGGGGCGCAGGCGGAAAATCTGTCCTTCACCGGCCGCACCGCCGCCGGTGGCGGTAAAATACATCTCGCCCTCGCCCATGAAGATGCCTTCGCCACGCACGAAAGTGGCAGCGCCCATGGCCGCGCCGCGAAGGCGCAGGTCGTCCTCGGGCGCCTCGACATTGTCGAGCGTGACCCAGCTACCGGCCACCGGCTGTCCGACCTCGATGGTCACGCCATCGGCGTTGCTGGTGTCGGTCACGCCGTCCAGCACGAGTGCCTGCAGCGTGCCGCCTTGCGCAAGGTCGCCCGGCACGGTGGGCAGGAAGCGGTAAAGCAGCGAGTCCCCGCGATCCTCGGTCATGTAGATGATGCCGGTGGCGGGATCGACGCACGCCGCCTCGTGGTTGAAGCGGCCCATGGCAGTCAGCGGGACCGGATCGACCTGGCGACCGGCATCGGCGGGAACTTCGAACACCCAGCCGTGATCGCGGTTGATGCGGCCATCGGCGCGGGCGGTGTTTTCCTCGCAGGTCAGCCAGCTGCCCCACGGCGTGATGCCGCCAGCACAGTTGCGGATGGTGCCCGCCAGGCTGCGATACTGCCGTTCCACTGCCAGCGTCTGGGCATCCAGCACGATGGTTGTGGTGCCGCCGGGCAGCGGGATCATCGACCGCGCGACGGTGTCGTAAGCCGGGCCGCTGGCGCCGCCGGTGTCGGCACCGGGCGACAGTTCATGGTTGCGCACCAGCGCGAGCTTGCCATTGCCGATATCGAAACAGCCCATGCCGTCTGCCGCATCGGGCACGCTGCCACCATCGTCCATGGCATCGCCCAGGCGCGAGATCACGCGGTAGGAAAAGCCTTCCGGCAAGTCGAGCACGCCTGCGGGATCGGGCACCAGCGGGCCGACCCGGTTGGCGCTGCCTGCTGCCATGGCGCTGCCCAGCGAGCCCGAGCGCGGGGCGCAGGCGCTGAGGTAGAGCCCGGCAAAGGCAGTGCCCGTGGCAGCAAGGAAATGGCGGCGGTTGGGAGTAATCGTCACGGCGTGCAGACCCTTTGCGGAAAATTCGAATCGTTTCACGCAATACTAGCGCAAATTGCGCCATCTGTATGACACGCACTTCGGCCTAGTCTGCGGAACTTGTCTGTAGATAGGCCGCGATCGCGGCAATGTCAGCATCGCTGAGTTCCGAGGCGCGGAAGAACGGCATCGCGCCCGATCCGCGCCGCACGAACAGGGTGATGACGGGGGCGGAGAGATCGCTGCGATCCTCGAGGGCGGCCGGTCGCGCTCCGTCATATTTCTCCGCCAGCGCAGCGGTGCCGGGCAGCATGGGCGAGCGATCATCACCCGGCCCTCGCCCGTGGCACGGCGCGCATTGGCGTTCGAACACCTGCCGCCCGTGGGCGACTTGCGGGTCTTCGCTTTGCGCGGCGACCGACAGCGACAGAGCGGCACCCAGGAGCACGGAGGCGAACAGAACCTTCATGGACGGAACCTTGCGGGCCACACCCCGCCCCTGCCCGGCGCGATGATGCCGTCGGGATCGACCGCATCCTTCATCGCTTCCAGGAATTTGCGCAGAGCCCCGCCGTTGAAGCTGTAAGTGGCCGCCACGTCGTCCTGGTAGATCGGCGCAGCGCGATAGTCGCCCCAGCCGTGTTCGGCGGCCACGGCCACCATGTGCTTCATCGCCCGGTGGACCATGGCGTTGTGTTCCGGATCGTCGCGGCGGATCGAGGGGGCAAAGACCATCTGGAAGGTGTTGGAATGCCAGAACAGCGGCGCGGTGACGGCGCTGAAATAGGGCGGCAGCGGATATTCGCGGCTGGCATCGCCCAGCACGCGCTGCATTTCGAACACCGCCTCCCCGTCGCGCGGCAGCACCGGGAAGAACCCGACGTGGCCATCGTCGCGCACGATTTCCCAGATGCCGAGCGAAGGGATGCCCAGTGCGCCCTTGCGGCGGATCGCCGTGGGGTACGGCTGGGTATCGTTTTCCAGCTGGGCCTCGGTGGCAGGCAAGGCGAAGTGATCGCCATCCAGCGCTTCGGCGCCGGGAATATCCGACAGGATCCGATCCCTGGCATATTCCCACTGCGCCGCCGTGGCGGCTTCGGGGCCAAGGAACTGCAGGTCGATCGCCCAGCTATGCAGACCGGCGGCGGAGGCAGCCGCGTCCATTTCGGCATCGGACGGCCCGCCCAGCTTGGTCGCCAGTGCAGCGAAATCGGGATCGCCCAGCAGCGCGGATAGCGGGCTGGCAAAGCGCACTTCGCTCACCATGCCGCTGTCCGACAGGTAGTTGACGTGGTGCACCAGCTTGATGAGGTCGCGCCGACGCGGCACGCGAACCAGGCCGGTGCGATAGTATTCGGGCTGCGGCATCAGGCGAAAGCCCATCTTGGTGACCACGCCGAAATTGCCTTGCGCGAACAGGCCGGACGGGTCGGGCCCGAAGCCATAGGGGTATTCCTGCCAGCTATCCGCGCCGGGCATGGCGCCCATGCCGGTGCGCATCAGTTCGCCATCGGGCAGCACCACTTCCATGCCGCAATGGGCGCCGAAATGGTCGCGGAACTGCGGCATGGTGTAGCCGACGCCGCGATCCAACGCATTGCCCACGGGCGATCCCCAGCCGGGATCGGGGCAATCGATCATCACCTTCAGCCCGCGTTCCTGGATGTGGCGATAGAGATCGAAGTAGGAGACACCGGGCTCGACAAGGCAATAGTTGCGCTCCTCGTTCACCTCGATCACGCGGTCCATTCGCTTCAGGTCGAGCACGGCGCTGCCCTGCACGTTGGGCGAAGCGCCACCATAACCGAAGTTCTTGCCGGTGGAGATCGGGTGCAGCGGCACGCGGTGGCGCTTTGCGATACGCACCACTTCCTGAACCTGGGCGACATCGGCAGGCGCGACGGCGCTGCTGGCCTGGATCTCCTCGGGCGTGTTCCACACCGGGGAGAAGGCATCGCGATAGGGGAACATGTCGGTGTCGGACGACCACACCCAGTCTTCGCCCACGGCACCGCGCAGGTCGTTCAGGAAAGCCGCGAAGGCGCTCTCGTCCATGTCAGGTGGCAGGATGCTCACGCGGTAACGCTCTTGTGATGCGGGGCGATGATCCAGCGCATGGCCTGCACATCGTTCACGCGCGGCAAGTCCAGCGCCATGCGCGAGACGACGCGGCGACCCTGGTGGGTGGCCAGCGTTTCCAGCACGAACAGTGCATCGCTGCCGGTTATGCCGCCCAGCACGAAACCGGGGCGACGCCAGCGTGCATCGAGCCGATCGTACCACACGTTCGTCACGTCTCCGGCAAAGCGCAAGACCGGCACCGGCGCATCGGCCACGTCCAGCGCGCCGGGAAAGCGGGTATCGACCAGCATCGCATCGAGACCTTGCGGAGCAGCGGCAAAGGCGCCGTGCCAGCCGGTGCCGAGCGCGGGGACGACAGCGCCCCATTTCACGAAGTCACGGCGACTAATCATCGGGCAGCCTCCATTTCGGCCATCTCGTCCGCCAGCAATGGCGTGTGAGCGCCGCGATCCTCCAGCGGCGCGGTTAGGTAGGCGCTCAGCGCGGCAAGGTCGGCATCAGAAACCTCGGTGCGGCGGAAGGGCGGCATCCAGGCCACGCCGTTGCGCACAAAGTAAGTGATGACCGGTGCAGTCAGGTCGGTGCGGTCTTCCAGCACGCCGGGAATGTCGGTGCCCTCGTACTTGATCGTCAGGCTGTTGGTGCCGGCAAGGCCCATCGAATTGGCATGGCACGGCGCGCACCAGTGGGCGTAGACCGCCTTGCCATGTTCCAGCTCGGGCGCGGCGGGGCCGGTGCGGGTGGCCTGCTGCGCGAATGCGCCGCCTGCCGCCAGTGCGAGTGCGCCTGCTACTGCGAAAGCCAGTCTCATGCTGCACCTCCATCGCGGCGCAGGTGGCGGTATCGCTCCGGCCAGACCCCATAGCGACCGGCGGAGATGATGCCGTTGGGATCGAGCGCATCCTTGATCTGCTCGTTCACGCGGCGCAGCTTGTGATCGCCAAAGCTGTAGGCCTCCATCACATCGTCCATGAAGGCGGGCGGGCAGCGGTATTCGCCCCAGCCGTGGCTGGCGCAGGTGCGGATAATCTCGCGCACGGCATCGCGCAGGTGTTCGTTGCGCCCGTCCTTGTAGACCGGCACGGCGGCGAACAGCACGAAGCTGCGCGTCCAGCAGGTGACGGCGGGCGCGAACATGAACAGGTCCAGCCCCAGCCGCTCGCACTCGGCGCGCATCACGCGGTTGGCATCGATGATGCCCTGGCCAGAGCGCGGGATCACGGCGCTAAACCAGATGTGCCCGTCGCTGGGGTTGAAATTGCCATAACCGCGGCTGCCGACGCTGAAGATTTCCAGCGAGGGGATGCCGAAGCGCGGCTTGTGGATACGCTCCATGTCGTCCGGCGAAAGCGGCAGGTCGACAAAGCCGGTCTCGGCAAACTGCACGCCGGGAATGTGCTCGAACCGCGATTTCACATAGGCCCACTGTTCGCGGATCACCCGTTCGGGGCCGTAGAAATTGGGCGAGAAGGACCACGCCGGGACGCCGCTTTCAGCGACCATGCGGTTCATCACTTCGGGTTCCGGGATCATCGCCATGGCGATGGGATTTTCCTGCGTAAGGACAGGCGAACTGAAACCCGGCATGCCGTTGAACAGGTTGCCGTATTCCAGCTCGTTGGCCACGCGTACCAGTTCATCCAGGTCTTCGTAGCGCATCACGCTGACGCTGCCAGAAAGCCATGCCTCGGGCGTGGGGAACATCCAGAAGCCCATCTTGGTGACGACGCCCAGCGTGGACTGGCGGAACATGCCGTCAAGGCACGGGCCCAACCCCATGCGATACTGCTGCCAGGTCTCGCTACCGGGCAGCGCGCCCATGCCGGTGCGCAGAAGTTCGCCATCGGCCATCACCGCCTCGATGCCGCACACGGCCTCGAAGTGGCCGCGATAGCCGGCAACGGTGTAGCCGCCGCCGCTGTCGAGCGCGTTGCCCACCAGTGAGCCCCAGCCCGGATCGGGCACGCTCATCATCAGCTTGGATCCGGACTCGCGCAGGTGGCGGTACATGTCGAAGAAGGAGACACCCGGCTCAACGAGGGCGGAGCAATTGTCCTCGTTCACCTCGATCACGCGGTCCATGCGCTTCAGGTCCACCACCACGCTGCCGCTGAGCACCGGCGCGGAGCCGCCGTAGCCGAGGTTGCGGCCCGTCGAGATGGGATAGATCGGGATGCGGCGCTCGTTGGCCACGCGGACGACCGCCTGGACTTCCTCCACGCTGGCAGGCGCAACCGCGGCGCTGGCCAGCTTCTCTTCCGGCTCGCCCCAGAGCACGGAGTAGAAGTCGCGGTAGGTGTTGAGGTCGGCGGGCTGGTCGAACACCCATTCGTCGCCCACGGCGCTGCGCATGGCAGCAAGGCCATCGGCGAAAGTCGCCGCATCGATACCCGGTGGTGTGGTCATGTCCTTCTTCCGATCCCCGCGTGATTCATACAAGTGTATAAATCATTCCGTCGCCGCCTGTCCAGCCAGTGCAGCGCGCGCGAATGCCAGCAGGAACTCGATGTCATCCAGCGCCTTCCCACCGGGCAGGCGCACCGTATCGTGCACGCGCGGCGGCGGGCCCAGCGCGGCCCCGGCGATGAAGCGCAGCCGGGCACGCAATTCGTCCGCACCCAGGTTGGGGCAATGCGGCTGCACTGCGGCTTGCAGCACGGTGCTGAAATCCAGCATCGCCGTGGTCACCAGCTGGCGCGGGACGCCCTCACCGTGCGCGGCCAGCTCGTCGAGCACCCACAGCGCACGGCCATCGGGGGTGAAGCAGGCAACCCGCTGCATCGGCTGCAGCCAGGTGCGCAGCACTTCGTCCAGCGTCATGCCCGGCGCGATGGCCTGCCAGTCGGCTAGGATCGGGTCGAGATTGCGGTGGGCCAGCTCGACCAGCAGGTTCTCAATGGTCTTGAAATGATAGGTGACGAGGGTGGGGTTCACCCCGGCAAGATCGCCCACCTTGCGCACCGAAAGCCCGGTAACGCCGCGTTCGACCAGGATGCGTTCGGCAGCGGCCAGCAGCCTTTCGCTTGTCGTAAGCTCACCCAGTGTCCGTGCCTCCGCCATGGATCATGGACATGCCCCAGAGCGGGCATGCGGAGCAAGGGCCTGTAATGAAGGCAGGACCATTACCGCCGGGTGCATCCACCTGCGGCAAAAACGACAAAAGCCCCGCAAAGCAGGGCTGGAAGAACGGATGATGATGGGAAACGGTGGTTGCGGGAGTTGGATTTGAACCAACGACCTTCAGGTTATGAGCCTGACGAGCTACCGGACTGCTCCATCCCGCGGCACCGTTGTAATTGACGCCTGATAGAGACGCCAAAAGGGCCGCCCTTGCGGGTCAGCCCTTAGACTTGTGAATGGGTTGTTTCCTTGCTCTGCCCGCCGGCTGCAATGCCTGGCGGCGTCCTACTCTTCCAACGCTTGAGCGTTAGTACCATCGGCGCTGCCTGGTTTCACGGCCGAGTTCGAGATGGGATCGGGTGGGTCACAGGCGCTATGACCACCAAGCAATGAAGCTGGCGTGCGGGCAAGGTTTTAAATCGATGCACCAATCAGGTGTGCTTGTTGAAGGCGTCGTTTATCCGGCTGGACAAATCCTCCACTACGCAAGGCCATCAGGCCTGACGTTGATGGTGGGATCCACCAAGCGCGAACAGAACTATTAGGACTGGTTAGCTCCATGCATTACTGCACTTCCACACCCAGCCTATCAACGTGATGGTCTATCACGGTTCGATGATTGCTAATCTTGAGGGAGGCTTCCCGCTTAGATGCTTTCAGCGGTTATCCCGTCCATACATAGCTACCCTGCTGCACCGCTGGCGCGATGACAGGTACACCAGAGGTATGTTCACCCCGGTCCTCTCGTACTAGGGGCAACTCCTCTCAACAATCGACGCCCACGGCAGATAGGGACCAAACTGTCTCGCGACGTTCTGAACCCAGCTCACGTACCACTTTAATTGGCGAACAGCCAAACCCTTGGGACCTGCTCCAGCCCCAGGATGTGATGAGC
>CAJXJR010000015.1 GCA_913055155.1 uncultured Erythrobacter sp.
TAAACATCAATCCCAGACGAGGCCCACACTCCGCAAATCTACGCCGCGAGTTGTGCCAAATGTTCTGACGACGGACAGCAGGAAGCCGCCGAAAACTCGCGTGATCGCGGTAGCCCGCTGGGCCTGACGCCGGAAAAGATGCTGGACCGCGTGGAATGGCTGGAAGACGATTTCGAAACCGACATGCCGGTGGACAAGGACAAGGCCGATGTCCTGCTCACGGTCTCCTCCATCGAGGCGATGAAGTACCCGGATTCGCTGGTCGCCATGGCGAAGATCCTCAACCACGCAGGCGACGACTGGACCTTCTCCACCAAGGGCTATGAAGCGACCAATTTTGGTTACCTGGCGGGCCGCGCCGACATCGCCAAGCTGATGGTGGAACGCATCGTGGAGGCCGCCGAGGCCATCGGCGCCAGCTCCGTTGTCATTCCGGAATGTGGTCACGCCTATGGCGTCATGCGTTGGTCGGGAGCGAACATCATCGGGCGTCCGCTGCCGTTCAAGGTACTGCACATCACCGAATACATCGCCGAACTGCAACGCGCCGGGAAGCTTAAGCTCAAGCCGTTCGAGGACGCGGTGACTTACCACGATCCCTGCCAGGTCTCTCGCCGCGGCGGGGCGACGCAGGATGCGCGCGATATCCTGAACGGCTTCGTCACGGACTTCCGCGAGATGGAGCCAACAGGGGAGATGAACTGGTGCTGCGGCGGTGGCGGCGGCGTGCAGGCGATGGGCCGCGCGGCAGACCTGCGCCACAAGGTGTTCCAGCTCAAGGTCGACCAGACCGAGGCGACCGGAACCAAGAAGCTGGTCTCCGCCTGCGCGAACTGCCGCCTGACGATGGACGAAAGCAAGGAAGCCCTGCACTGAGACGGCGAATTGCTGAGCCTGATCGAGATGGTGGCCGACGCCCTGTTCGAGGACGAGGACACCGAGGACGCATGAGCCTGCGTGGCTTGAGGCTGGGCCCCTGGCTGGGCGTGGTGGCGCCGCTGGGCGCGCTCAACCTGGCCATCTGGGCGCTGGCGCTGGGGTTGTTCCGCGATTCCGCGCTGCTGCTGGGGGCCTGCGGCCTCGCCTGGATGCTGGGCCTGCGCCACGCCGTGGATGCCGATCACATCGCCGCCATCGACGGGGCAACGCGGCGACTCATGGCCGAAAAGTCGACTGGAACCGACACCGGGGCAAGGCCGATGCTCACCGGCCTCTACTTCTCGCTCGGCCACTCCACCGTCGTCTGGCTCGCCTCGTTGGGCGTGGCGCTGGCTGCCAGTGGGTTCGGCACCATGCTGGGCGGTGTCGAGCGGATTGGTTCGGTGGTCGGGCCGGGCACCTCGATCGTCTTCCTCTTCGCCATTGCGCTGGTCAACCTCGGCGTGCTGGCGGGCCTGCTGCACACCGCGCTGAAACGCCGCAAGGCCGATGCGCACGGCACCGAAGCGCCTCCGGAGGATATCGACGAACGGCTCGTGCCCGGCGGGCCACTGGCGCGGCTGGTGCGCCCGCTTTTCCGGCTGGTCACGCGCAGCCGCCACATGTTCGCCATAGGCGTATTGTTCGGCCTTGGCTTCGATACCGCCACGGCGATCATGGCGCTTGGCATCTCGGCTTCTGCCGCCATGCAGGGAATGACGATCTGGTCGATCCTGCTGTTCCCGGCGCTCTTCACCGCCGCCATGGCGCTGGTGGATACGCTCGATTCCATCCTGATGACGCGGGCCTATGGCTTCGCGCTGGAGGATCCGGGCCGCAAGCTCACCTACAACATCGCCATAACCGCCGTCGCCGTGCTGCTTGCGCTGGTGATCGGCATGGCGCAACTGCTGGTGGCGCTGCCTTCGACCGGCGGCACCCAGGCGGTAACCGGCGTGCTCGAACACGGCGGTTACACGGCGCTGGTCCTGTTCGGCGGACTGTGGCTGGCGGCATGGGCCGTTTCCGCCCTGTCCCGCTTGCGGCGCGCGACCCGCTGAGCGTCAGCCCGGAAACACGATCGACGCGGTGAGCCCGCGCGGCGACGAGGCCAGTTCCAGGGTCGCGCCGATCACTTCGGTAATGTCCTGCGCGATGGCGAGGCCAAGGCCGGAACCGGGCACCGAATGATCGAAGCGCGTGCCCACCCTGGTGGCCAGAGCGAGCTGTTCCCCGGTCATGCCCGGCCCGTCGTCGAGGACCCGGATCGTCACTTCCCCCTCGGCGTTCTCCACCACCGACACATCGACCTTTTCGCGCGCCCATTTGCCGGCATTGTCGAGCAGGATCGACAGCAACTCTGCCAGGTTTACCGGATCGACCGCGATGGCGAGCGGCGCGTCCATCTCGATCAGTTCGAAATGCTTGTCCGGGTGCAGGCGGCGCATGGCGTTGAGGATCGGCACCAGCAATTCGGGCAGCACCGCCCGGCTGCCCGGCACCAGCGCGCCGGCAACCGAACTGGTACGCGCCAGCTGGTATTCGATCTGCTGGCGCATCGCCTCTGCCTGGTCGAGCAACACCTGCCCACTGCTGGCACAGCTGTCGCGTTCGCACAGCCGCTCGGCCTCGTCGGTGATCACCGCCAGCGGCGTTCGCAGCGAGTGCGCGAGGTTGCCCGCCTGCACGCGGCTGCGCGCGACGATCGCACTGTTCTGCGCGATGTATTCGTTGAGGTCGCCCACCAGCGGCGCGATTTCCGACGGGTAACGCCCTTCCAGCCGTTCAGCCTTGGCCGCACGCAGCCGCGAAATCGCTTCGCCCAGCCGGTTGAGCGGACGCAGGCCGAAAGAGATGATCGCAAAGCCGGTGGCCAGCAACAGCGCGGCCAGGCTGGTCATCCACAGCGTAAGGTCACGCGTGAAGTCGGCAATATCGTCCTGCAGTTCGCTCTGGTCGGTGGCGATCACCACGTGCACCTCCTCCCCGCTCGGGGCAAACTGCAGCAGGCCATAGGTGATGGCCGGACCGGTCGGTCCGTCCTCGACCACGTGCGCGATATCGGGCGAGTGGGCGACACTTTCGTCCAGCCCGCCGCGCAGCATGCTGCCCGATTTCAACGTGGGCCTCCCGGGAACGCTGACTTGCCAGTAGAAACCCGAAAGCGGTTCTTCGTAGCGCGGGTCGGACAGCGGGCGGTCAAGCCGCGGCGCGCCGTCCGCATCCAGCCGTGTCAGCCGGGCCAGCTCGCGCACGTGCACTTCCAGCTCTTCGTGGTACATGTCCTCGATATGGCTGGCGAAGACCTGCGTGGCGGTGAACCAGATGCCGCCGATGCCCAGCACCACCCACACCGTTACCGCCAGCAGGAAGCGCAGGCGCAAGCTGCCCGAAGATGTCTGTGGCGCGGCGCTCATGCCTCGAACCGATAGCCCATGCCGCGCAGGGTGGTGATGCGGTCCTTGCCGATCTTGCGGCGCAGGCGCCCCACCAGCACCTCGATGGTGTTGAGTTCACGCTCGGTATCGAGGTCGTAGAGATCCTCGAGAATCTCGCCCTGCGACAGCACTTGCCCGGCACGGCGCATGAACAGGTGCAGCAGGCCGAACTCGCGGCGGCTGAGCGACACCGGCTCGCCGTTGTCTGCAACCGTGCGGCCAACGGGATCGAGCGTCAGGCTGCCGGCTTTCAGGGCATTGTCGCGCTTGCCCATCTGGCGGCGGAACAGCGCCTGCAACCGCGCCTGCAGTTCCTCGAACCGCACTGGCTTGACCACGAAATCGTCGGCGCCCGAATTAAGGCCTTCCACCTTGTCCTGCCAGCTTCCGCGCGCTGTCAGGATCAGGATCGGGCATTCCACCCCGCGCGACCGCCAGTAACGCAGCAGGTCCAGCCCGTCGCCATCGGGAAGGCCCAGGTCAAGGATGATCGCGGCGATGGTGTCGAGATCGGGCCAGTCCTCGCCTTCGGCGCGGCTGGTGGCAAGGTCCACGGCATAGTCCGCCGCGCGCAGCCGATCGCCCAGCCTTTGGCCGAGAGCGGGATCGTCTTCCACCAGCAGGATACGCATGGCAAGCCTTTCGAAACAGCAGCGGTCGTCCTTTGCTGCTAGGGCATCAAACTGACAAGAAGCTGGCAAACTGACAAGTTGTTGTCAGCTTGGACAGGCATTTGCCGCACCATGATCCGCAAAGCCCACTCCCTCGTGCTGCCCGCGCTCCTCGCGCTTGGCCTTCCCGCCTGCTCGGAAACCCCCGATTCGAGCGCTCCCGAAGCGGAAGGAGCGCAGGAGAGCCCAGGCCTTGCGATCGAAAACGCCGCAGCCGAAGTGGCCAGCGGCGTTCCTCTTGGCAGCGTTCCGGGACGGATCACCCTTCCCCCCGAGGCACGTCACGCTGTGACGTCACCGTTCCCGGGCGCTGCCATCCGGATCTACGTGATCGAAGGCCAGCCGGTTCGCCAGGGCGCCCCACTGGCGCTGGTGCGCGCGACCGAGCCGGTGTCGATCAGCGGCGATATCGCCCGCGCCCGCGCCGAACTGGGCGTGGCCGAAAGCCAAGCCGCGCGACTTGCCGACCTGGCATCGGAAGGCGTGGTGGCACAGGCCCGCGCGGACGAAGCCAATGCCCGGCTGGAACAGGCCCGCGCCACGCTGGCCGAAGCGCAGCGCATGGCCGCCATGTCGGGCACCGGGCCGGACGGCACGATGACCTTGCGCGCGCCCATTTCCGGGCGCATGGCGCATGTCGGCATCGACACCGGCGAGATGGTGGGCGAAGGCCCTGCGCCATTCATCGTCGAGGCATCGGGCCCGCTGCGGGTGGAACTGCAACTGCCCGAACGGCTTGCCCGGCAGGTTCGCCCCGGCATGGCCGTGGAAGTCCAACTGCCCGGCAGAGATACAAGCGCACCGCCGATCGCGGGTCAGATCATGACGGTCGCCCCCTCGATCGAGATGGATACCCGCTCGGTCATGGCCACCGCCAGCATCTCCGCCGCTCCCGGCCTGGTCGCGGGACAAAACGTGATGGTCGTGATCAGCGGAGCGACCGCTGGCGAAGGCGTTTCCGTGCCCTCGGCTGCAGTCACCCGCTTTGACGGGGAGGACCACGTCTTCGTGGCTGACGGCGACAGCTACGTGCCGCGCGCGGTGCAGGTGGTTGCCAATGCCGGAGGGCGCGCAGTGATCGCCGAGGGACTGGCCGCCGGAGAGGTGGTTGCCACCAGCTTCATCGCCGAACTCAAGGCCGCCTCGGCGGAGTAACCGGCAATGCTTCGCTCCCTCATCGAAAAGGCGCTGTCGCTGCGCCTCGCCGTCATCGCCCTCGCGCTGATCCTGGCCGGCATCGGCGCATGGTCGTTCAACCGCCTGCCGATCGACGCCTTTCCCGATATCAGTTCCACGCAGGTGAAGATCATCCTGCGCGCGCCCGGCATGACCCCGGAAGAGGTCGAAAGCCGCGTCATCACCCCCATCGAAATGGAAATGCTCGGCATCCCGGACCAGAGCGTGCTGCGCTCTGTCGCCAAGTACGCGATTGCCGACATCACCATCGATTTCCAGGACGGCACCGACATCTACTGGGCGCGCCAGCAGGTGTCAGAACGGCTGAACGCCGTCATGGCCGACCTGCCAAGCACGGTGGAAGGCGGCATGGCGCCGATCTCCACGCCGCTGTCGGACATGTACATGTTCACGCTGGAAGGGCCGCAGGACCTGGCGGAAAAGCGCCGCGTCCTCGACTGGATCATCCGCCCTGCCCTGCGCACTGTGCCGGGCGTGGCTGACGTGAACGCCCTGGGCGGCTATGTCGAAACCTTCGAAGTCGCGCCCGACAACAGTGCGCTGACCGCAGCCGGGCTTTCCACCGCCGATATCGCCGCCGCCATCGACAGCGGCAACCGCAACGATGGCGCCGGTCGCCTGACAACGGGCGAGGAAGCCCTGATCGTGCGTTCCACCGGCGCAATCCAGACGCTGGATGACCTTTCCAACACCGTGCTGCGCAGCGGCAACGGCGGCGTGGTGCGGCTGGGCGACGTGGCAGAAGTGCGCACCGGCAGCCTGACGCGCTATGGCGCGGTGACAAAGGACGGCACCGGCGAAGCGGTGCAGGGCCTGGTCATCGGCCTGCGCGGGGCGGATGCTGCCCAGGTCGTCTCGGGCGTGGAGGCACGCCTCGCCGAAATCGCGCCCAGCCTGCCCGAAGGCATGGCCGTCAACGTCTTCTACGACCGGTCCGACCTGATCGAACGCGCCGTGGGCACCGTGGAAGACGCGCTGCTGGAAGCGACCGTGCTGGTCGTCATCCTGCTACTGCTGTTCCTCGGCGATTTCCGAGCCTCGGTGATCGTCGCACTGGCGCTGCCCATGGCCGCGCTGCTCACCTTCATCTTCATGCGTAGCATCGGCCTGACGGCAAACCTGATGAGCCTTGGCGGGCTGGCCATCGCCGTGGGCATATTGGTGGACGGCGCCGTGGTGGTGGTTGAAAACGTGGTCGAACGATTGTCCGACCCCAAGCACGCACACGGCGGCAAGGCGCGCAATATCCTGATCGCTTCCGCCGAAGTGGCCAAGCCCGTGGCATCGGGACTTGCCATCATCGCCATCGTCTTCCTGCCGCTGCTGACGCTGGAAGGGCTGGAAGGCAAGCTGTTCAGCCCCGTCGCGCTTACCATCGTGCTGGCGCTGGTTTCCGCGCTGCTGCTGTCGCTCACGCTCATCCCCGTGATCGCCTTCTATTTGCTGAAGGTGAAGGAGGGGCACCACGAACCCTGGCTGATGCGCAAGATTTCGCCGCGCTATCACGGCCTGCTGAACGGCGCCTTCGCCCGCAAGAAGCTGGTCTACATCGTGGCCGGCGTGTCACTGTTGCTGACGGGCGTGGCCTACAGCGTGACCGGCAAGACCTTCCTGCCGATCATGGACGAAGGGTCGGTGGTGATGCAGCTGGCCAAGCTGCCGTCGGTCTCGCTCGAACACTCTGTCGAAGGCGATCTCGCCATAGAGCGCGCGATCATGGCCGAGGTGCCCGAAGTGGAGGCGATCATCGCCCGTGTCGGCTCCGACGAAATCGGCCTCGACCCCATGGGCCTCAACGAAAGCGACGCCTTCCTGCAACTGGCCCCGCGCGACGAATGGCGCGTGCCCGACAAAGACTGGCTGGTCGACCAGATCCGCCAGGTCACCGCGCGTTTCCCCGGCATCGAGCCCAGCTTCACCCAGCCGATCGACATGCGCACCTCGGAAATGCTCACCGGCGCGCGCGGTGACCTGGCGATCAAGCTGTTCGGCCCCGACCTCGACGAACTCTCGCGCCTCTCGGGCGAGATTCAGGCCCGGCTGGAAACCATCGAAGGCACCAGCGAGGCGATGACCGTCGCCAACGACACCGTCGACTACATGCAAATCGATATCGACCGCGTGGCAGCCGGGCGCCTTGGCATGCCCGTTACCGAATTGCAGGACATGATGCGCGCGCAGGTCGAAGGCATGCACGCCGGCGTCGTGGCCGAGGGCAACCGCCGCATTCCCATCGTGGTGCGCGGCGAAGGGCGCAGCGCCGATACCCCGCAGGCCTTTGCCGACCAGCTCTACCAGGCCCCCAGCGGCCAGCTGGTGCGCGCCAGCGACGTGGCCGATGTCAGCCTGGTGGAAGGCCCGGTGAAGCTGGAGCACGAGAACGGCTCGCGCTTCGCCCTGGTGCAGGCCTTCGTGACCGGCCGCGACCTTGTCGGCTACGTGGAAGAAGCCCGCGCCGATATCGCCCAGAACGTCGAGCTTCCGGCAGGCTATCGCCTGGAATGGGGTGGCCAGTTCGAGAACCAGCAGCGCGCCAGCGCACGGCTGGGCATCGTGCTGCCGATCTCTGTACTGCTGATCTTCGCCATCCTCTATTTCACGCTGGGTTCGCTGCGCGCTTCGCTGCTGATCCTGCTCAACATCCCCTTTGCCATGGTCGGCGGGATGATCGCGCTGGCGGTGTCGGGTGAATACCTCTCGGTGCCTGCATCGGTCGGCTTTATCGCGCTGATGGGCATCGCCGTGCTCAACGGGCTGGTGATGGTGTCCTACTTCCGCCAGCTACGCAGTGAGGGCGTGCCCTTGCACCAGGCCGTGCGCCAGGGGGCCGAGCGCCGCCTGCGTCCGGTACTGATGACGGCCAGCATCGCCGCCTTCGGCCTCGTTCCGCTGCTGTTCGCCAGCGGGCCGGGCTCGGAAATCCAGAAGCCGCTCGCCATCGTGGTGGTTGGCGGGCTGGTATCCGCCACGCTGCTGACGCTGGTGCTGCTGCCGATCCTTTACGAACGCTTTGGCGAGAGCAAAGGCGAACACGAAGAAGAGCACATGGGCGAAGGAGAACCGGCATGAAGCGCCTTGCCCTGATCCTGCCGCTGCTTGCGCTGGCTGCTCCGCTGGCCGCCGAACCCGGATTGCCCAACGAAGAGCAGGTTTCCATCGCGCTGGATGCCTATCCTGCCGTCGAAGCCGCGCAACAGCGGGTCAGCGCCGCCCGGTCTTCCGCCCGCGCACGCGCCGCCAGCCCGCACGATTTCACCGTGACGGGCAGCTACACCCGCCGCTCCATCGATTTCGAAGGCGATTTCGACGAGTTCGATGCCGAACTGATGCGCGGCGTGCGCTTGCCCGGCAAGGCACGGCTGGATCGCGAGATCGGCACCCACCTGGTCGATGCGGCGGAAAACATGGCCGAAGATACGCGCCACCAGGCCGCCCTGGTGCTGGCGCAGCACTGGTGGGACTGGCTGGCCGCCTCTGCCGCCGCGCAGGTCGATCAGCAAGCCGTCGACAATTACCAGCGGGCGCTGGCCGCCGTGCGGCGCCGCGTGGAACTGGGCGATGCAGCCCCGCTGGATGCCGACCAGGCCGAGGCCGCGCTGGGCGCTGCCCGCGTGCGTGCCGCGCAGTCGCTGGGCGAGGCAAACCTTGCCCGCACCCGGCTTGCCACGCACTTCCCCGCCCTCGCCCTGCCCGCGCAGGCGCCGGAGATTCCCGTGCCCGAAGTGGTGACCGGCGAACTGGAGCGCCTTTCCGGGCTGGTGGTGATGAACAGCCACGAGATCGCCGCTGCCGAAGCGCAATCGCGCGCGGTCGATGCCGCCGCCCAGCGCGCCCGACTGGACCGGGTGGCAGACCCATCCATCGGCGTGCGCGTATTCTCCGAACGCGGCGGCGCGGAAACCGGCGCGGGCCTGGTCTTCTCCATGCCTTTTGGCGGCAGCCGTCGCGGCGCGCTGGCAGACCAGGCCACGGCCGAAGCCGATGCCGCCATGGCCGATGCCCGCATGGCGCGCTTTGCCGTGCAGGAAACCTCCGCCGCCGATCTGGCGCAGGCACAGTTCCGCATCGAATCGTGGCAACGCGCCCGCGAAGGCCTGCGCGCGCAGATGGCGGTGCTCACTCGCATGCGCCGGGGGCACGAACTGGGCGAGATCGACCTGGCCGACCTTCTGCTGGCCGAACGCATGACGCACGAAGCCTTCAGCCTGGAAGTGAGCGCGCGTGCCGAAGCCCAGCGGGCGATCACCCAGCTGCGCATCGACAGCCACCAGCTCTGGCTGGCGGACTGATCGCCTAGCGCGCCGCCACGCGGCCTTCCCGCGCGACGTCGAAGCTGCGCGCATAGTCGCCCAGCTGGTCCATCACCTGGCCTTCGGTCAGGCCGAATTCGGCCAGGCTGTAGCGATGCGGGCGGCGCTTCAGCCCCTCTGCCGCACGGTGGCAGGCCTCCATGGCAGGCCATGCGGGTTCGATTTCCAGGCCCAGGAAGCGATAGATCCGCTCCATCGCGCCGCGCCAGTCGGCATCCACGTCTTCGTAATGCACGTCGATCATCCGCTCAGGCGCGATGGCCTTGCGCCCTGCCTGCATCCGCTCCACCTGCAGCCGCGTCTTGCGCAGCCATTCGCGGCCAACCTGCCGCGGGTCGGCATGGTCGGAATAGATGCAGGTCTGGTTCCACGCCAGCGAGGCGGAGCTGGCCACCACCCTCAAGGGATCGCGGTGGGTGAAGACGAAGCGGGCATCGGGAAAGACCTTCAGCAAGGCATCGAGATCGAGCATGTGTTGCGGCGTTTTCAGCACCCACGGTTTCAGCGAGCTTTCCCGCTGCGACCAGCCGACCAGTCGCAACAGCCGCGCCATCTGGCGGTAGGCAGGCGTCGCATCCTGCCCTTCGCACCAACGCCCGTAGGTGGGCACGTGCCACTGCGCCTCGTGTTTCATGCCCCAGAAGCTGTTGACCAGCAGGCCCAGCTCTTCCTCAGGCTGCATCGGACCCGTAGGATGAATCGACAGCGTGCGCGGATTGGCCCATTCCGCTACCTTGCGCGCGCGGCGCGCTATCGTGATGCGATGGTCGTACCCGCCGTGGGTAAAACCGGGATGGGGCACCGGGCAGATCGTCTCGAAACTGCGCATGTGGGCAAAGCGCCGGTCTGCCGCCAGCAAGCGGTGCAGCCGCGTGGTGCCCGATCGCATCGGGCCGACCACGAAGACCGGTGCACGCAGCGGGCGTGCAAGGATTTCCGGATGGCGGGCGAACCATTGCTGCGCCCACAAGCGGTCGACCAGCACCTTCTCGCATTGCTTCATGGCCACCCAGGCACCGGCCTCGTGCAGCTGCGCCTCGCCATCCAGGGCCTGCAACAGCATTGCCAGCGGCTGTTCGAACCACGAATCGCCAAAATCGTCGCACCCGGCACGCTCCGCCGCGCGCCGCATGATCGTCGCCTTGTCGCAGGTGGGGCGCGCCACCAGCCCGCCAGCCATGGCCAGGCGCGCCACCAGCTGGACTGCATCGACGAAACGGGTCCGCCGCGGAGGATCGATAATGGTCTGGTCCAGCAAATCGGGCCCCCGCTGCGTCCGGTGCATGTGACTGTTTGGATGGCCGAGGCTGCCAAATGTTCCCCGCACAGGCAAACCGGGGCGTGATTGGACGCCTGAACGCTGGACAAGCGGCAACATGGCGAGGCATAGCCCGCGCCCATGCATGACCTCAGACTGATCCGAGAGAATCCGGAACAATTCGATGCAGCGCTGGCAAAGCGCGGCGTGGAACCTGTCGCCGCCAAGCTGCTGAAGCTGGACGAGGAGCGGCGCGCGCTCACCACGCGCCTGCAGGAAATGCAGAGTCGCCGCAACGAGGCCTCGAAAGCCATCGGCCAGGCCATGGGCCAGGGCGACACCGAGAAGGCCGAGGCGCTGAAGGCCGAAGTGGCCGAGATAAAGCAGTCGATGCCGCAGCTGGAGGAAGAGGAGCGCGAGAAGGGCAAGGCGCTGAACGACGCGCTGGCCGCCATTCCCAACCTGCCGGCCGACGGCGTGCCCGAAGGCGCGGACGAGAGCGACAACGTCCACGTGAGCCGCTGGACCACCCCGCGCGTGCTGCACTGCAAGCCGCGCGAACACGCCGACCTCGGCCCGCCGCTGGGCATGGAGTTCGAAACCGCAGCGAAAATGTCCGGTGCGCGCTTTACCTTCTTGCGCGGACAGATGGCCCGCCTCAACCGCGCCATCGCGCAGTTCATGCTCGACCACCAGACGACGCAGAACGGCTACACCGAATGCGCCCCGCCGCTGCTGGTGCGTGACGATGCCATGTTCGGCACCGGCCAGCTGCCCAAGTTCGCCGAAGACCTGTTTCACACCACCGATGGGCGCTGGCTGATTCCCACGGCCGAGGTTTCGCTGACCAATTCGGTGCGCGAGCAGATCATCGAAGATCTCTCTGCGCCCATCCGCCTCACCGCCCTCACCCCCTGCTTCCGCAGCGAAGCGGGCGCGGCGGGCAAGGATACGCGCGGCTTCATCCGCCAGCACCAGTTCGACAAGGTGGAACTGGTTTCCATCTGCCGTCCGGACGATGCCCACGCGGAGCACGAGCACATGGTGGAAAGCGCCGAGAGCGTGCTGCGCGCTCTCGAACTGCCCTATCGCAAGGTGCTGCTGTGCACCGGCGACATGGGCTTCGGCGCGCGCAAGACCTTCGACCTCGAGGTGTGGCTGCCGGGACAGGATACCTACCGCGAGATCAGCTCTGTCAGCTGGTGCGGCGATTTCCAGGCGCGACGGATGAACGCACGCTATCGTCCCGAGGATGGCGGCAAGAAGACCGACTTTGTCCACACCCTCAACGGCTCCGGCCTCGCCGTCGGCCGCACGCTGGTGGCCGTGCTTGAGAACTACCAGGAGGAAGACGGCTCTGTCTCCGTTCCCGATGCGCTGAAGTCCTGGATGGGCGGGATCGACAAGCTGGTGCCTGCCTGAACCATGCGCATCCTGCTCACCAACGACGACGGCATCCATGCCCCCGGCCTGACAGTGCTGGAGGAGATCGCCGCCCAGCTGTCCGACGACGTGTGGATCTGCGCGCCGGCGGAGGAGCAATCGGGCGCGGGCCACTCGTTGACCCTGCACCAGCCGGTGCGGCTGCGCGAGCATGGAGAGCGGCGTTTCAGCGTCACCGGCACGCCCACCGACGCGGTTGGCCTGGGCCTGCGCAAGCTGTTTGCCGACAGGAAGCCCGACCTGGTGCTGTCGGGTGTCAACGCAGGCGAGAACCTGGGCGACGACATCACCTATTCGGGCACCATTTCGGCTGCCATGGAAGCTGCCCTGGCGGGCATCCCGGCGATCGGCCTCAGCCAGGCTTTCCGCGATCGCGGCCCCGGCTTCGATGCCGCCACCGCCTGGGGCGCCAGGGTGCTTGCCCCGCTGATCGACGTGCAGATGGCCAAGCGCACGCTCGTCAACGTCAACTTCCCGCCGCTGGCGGCAGAGGACGTGAAAGGCATCCGGGTGGTGCGCCAGGGCTTTCACGATTATTCGCGCGGCTCGCTGGTCGAAGGCACCGATCCGCGCGGGCGCAACTATTACTGGTTCGGCCTGCAGGATGCCGAGCATACACTGGACCACGGCACCGACCTGGAAGCGGTGGAAGACGGCTATATCGCCGTTACCCCGCTGCAGCTCGACCTTACCAACCATTCGGCCATCTCCGACCTGGCCGACAGGTTCGTCGCATGACCGGGGAGGCCTGAGCCATGGCCCGTGCGCACACCAAGCCGGAGCAGCGGCGTGTAGGCAAGCGCCGCTTTGCCCCGCTGCGCCGGGCGGTGAACCTGCCCGTGTGGGGCGACCTGTTCATCCGCCTGGGGCTGGCGGTGTTCCTGATCTTCCTGGTGGTGATGATCCACTGGTTCGACCGCGACGGGCTGGTCGACAACCTCGACGGCCACGTCAGCTTCCTCGACGTGATCTATTTCACCATGATCTCGATCACCACCACCGGCTTTGGCGATATCGCTCCGATCAGCGACCGTGCGCGGCTGGTGGAAGCGGTGATCGTGACCCCTGTCCGTTTCGCCGTGCTGTTCATCTTCGTCGGCACCGCCTACAACTTCCTTATCAAGCGTAGCTGGGAGAAGTTCCGCATGGCCCGCATCCAGGACCAGCTTTCCAACCACGTCGTCGTGCTGGGCTTCGGCATTTCCGGCTCCGAAGCCGTGAGCGAACTGATCGAGCGGGGTACCGACCCGGCCCAGATCGTGGTGATGGACACCAGCGAGGACCGTCTCGAACAGGCCGAAGCGCTGGGCTGCAACGTGATCGAGGCCGATGCCTCGCGCGACGAGAACCTGCAGGCCGTGCGCATCACCGAAGCGCAGACCGTGCTGGTATCCGCCGGGCGCGACGACAGCTCGATCCTTATCGTCCTTACCGTCCGCCACCTGGCGCCCAAGGTGCCGATCAGCGTGGTCGTGCGCGCCGCCGACAACGAGCTGCTGGCGCGCCAGGCCGGTGCCGACAACGTCATCAACCCGGTGCGCTTTACCGGCTTGCTGCTGGCCGGCAGCGCACGCGGGGCGCACATTGCCGACTACCTGGGCGACCTCGCCTCCGTCACCGGCCGCGTGCAACTGGTGGAGCGCGAAGTGCTGCCCGAGGAGATCGGCAAGCCGCTGAGCCAGCTCGCCACCGGCGGGCGCGGCATGCGCATCTATCGCAACGGCGTGGCCTGCGGCTTCTGGCAGCACGAGGCCGAGTGCCTGCAGGCGGGCGACATCGTGGTCGAGATCAAGCCCACCGAGGAAGACGTGCCCGACGGCAACTACCTCGACGAGGACGAGGAAGCGATCTGACCGCGCTGGCCCGGCAAGGGGCCTACCCCAGCAGGATGAACACCCCGCCGACAGCGGCCATGCCGACGATGAAGTGCGCGGCATCGATGGCGAACAGCTTGCCTGGCCGCATCTGGAACAGGTAGTTGATGCCCAGCGCGGGCGTCATGATCAGCGCGCCGAAGCCGACGGCCATCATCATCACCACGTGCGGCGCCGGATTGGTGCGGGCGATGTTGTGGCCCAGCATCAGGACGACGATCATCTCGAACGCGAATGCCAGCAGCATGATGAGCCAGGTCGGGTTCTGCCCCGCTCGCGGCCCGGCCTTCACCATCTCGTCGGTAATGCCGTTCATTTCGCGCCAGCTCTTGCCGAAAAGCGGCCCGTACCAGATCGCCCCGATCACGAAGAAGGCCAGCGTGCCCAGCACCACGGCCAGCAGGTTTACGTCACCCATGTCGTCTCTCCATTCCCCGGTCGCGAGACCGGTCTAGCCCAAGGCTGCAATCGGGTGTAGGGGCGCTGCCCATCATGGCAACCCAGATTCCAGAACAGAAGCGCGTGGGCATGGTCAGCCTCGGCTGCCCCAAGGCGCTGGTCGATTCCGAGCGCATCCTTACGCGGCTGCGCGCCGATGGCTATGCCATGAGCCCCGATTACGAAGGCGCCGACGTGGTGCTGGTGAACACCTGCGGCTTCCTCGACCGCGCCAAGGAGGAAAGCCTCGAAGCCATCGGCGAAGCCATCGCCGAGAACGGCCGCGTGATCGTTACCGGCTGCATGGGCGACGAAGCAGAGTTGATCCGCAAGCGCTTTCCGCAGGTCCTCGCGATTACCGGCGCGCACCAGTACGAGGACGTGGTGGACGCCGTGCACGAGGCCGCGCCGCCCAGCCAGGGGCCGTATATCGACCTGGTCCCGCAGGCACAGCCGGATATCAAGCTGACCCCGCGCCACTACAGCTACCTGAAGATCAGCGAAGGCTGTAACCACTCCTGCGCCTTCTGCATCATCCCGCAGCTGCGCGGGAAGCTGGCCAGCCGCCGCATCGATGCCGTGCTGCGCGAGGCAGAGAAGCTACTGGCCGCCGGGACCAAGGAACTGCTGGTGATCAGCCAGGATACCAGCGCCTATGGCGTGGATACCCGCCATGAAGAACGCATGTGGAAGGGCCACCCGGTGCGCGCCCACATGACCGACCTTGCCCGCGAACTGGGCCAGCTGCGTACGACCGAAGGCGACGTGCCGTGGGTGCGGCTGCACTATGTCTACCCCTACCCGCATGTCGACCAGGTCATCCCGCTGATGGCCGAAGGGCTGCTGACGCCGTACCTCGACATTCCCTTCCAGCACGCCAGCCCGAAGGTGCTGAAAGCCATGAAGCGCCCGGCGAACGAGGCAAAGGTGCTCGAGCGGCTGAAGGCCTGGCGCGAGGTCTGTCCCGAGATCGCCGTGCGCAGCAGCTTCGTGGTCGGCTTTCCCGGAGAGACCGAGGACGATTTCCAGTACCTGCTCGACTGGCTGGAGGAAGCCCAGCTCGACCGCGTGGGCGCCTTCCGCTTCGAGCCCGTGGAAGGCGCGGCGGCCAACGCGCTGCCCGATCCCGTGCCCGAGGAAGTGAAGGAAGAACGCTTCGCCCGCGTGATGGAAGTGACCGAGCGGATCAGCGCCGCCAAGCTGGCCGCCAAGGTGGGCAAGACCATCCCCGTCATCATCGACGAGGTGGGCGAGCCCGACGAAGACGGCGATATCGGTGCAACGGGCCGCAGCCAGGCCGACGCGCCCGAGATCGACGGCGCCGTCTACCTGCGCAACGTGGCCGAAACGCTGAAGGCCGGCGACTTCGTGGACGTCGAAGTCGAGGACGCCGACGCACACGACCTCTACGGGGTGATTTCCGAAGGCTGAGCTGCCAGACGTGGAACGCCCAAGGGTGCCTTTTGAAAAAGCCGCCCAATCGCCCAAACTGCTGTAAAAAAGCGACATTCATAGCCCTGGCAGGCATGAAAGTGTAACCTTCCGCCAGCGCGCCGTGACAGCTGGTGGTGATGCCGACGATAGCAAAGAGCCGCCGCGATCATCGCAGCGGCCCTTGGTGTAGGACAGCCAGCGCCTAGCGCGGCGTGTCGCTGACCTGTTCGCCTTCGATCACCACGCCGGTGACGTGGGTGGTGTATTCAAACGGGTCGCCGTCGAACATCGCCACGTCGCCGTCCTTGCCCACTTCCAGCGATCCGATGCGCTCTTCCATGCCGATCACGCGGGCGGCATCGATGGTCACGCTGGCCAGTGCATCTTCGGGCGAAAGGCCGTGGCCGACGGCGAAGCCGGCTTCCCACAGCACCACCCGGGTCTTGGGCACATAGGCCTCGTACCCCGATTGCAGCGCGAAGGGGATGCCCGCTTCGGCCAGCAGGCCGGCGGTGGTGAAGGCGGCATTTTCCAGCTCGCCCTCGTTACGGGCCATGGTGGGGTGGAGGATCACCGAGACGCCGGCCTCGCGCAGCTCGTCAAGCATCATGTGCGCATCGGCGGCGCCGTCGATGATAACCTCGATATCGAATTCGTCGGCCAGTCGCAGCGCAGACTGGATATCCTGCGAACGGTGCGCGGTGACGAGCAGCGGGCGCTCGCCGCGCAGCACCGAGACGAAGGCCTCCTGCGCCAGGTCGCGCGGCCCCTCGCCCTCTTCGCTGTCCAGCGCGTTCTGCGCCGCGACCAGCGCCTGGCGCAGCATGGACATCTGCTTGGCCCGCGTGCCGGGCGCGCCTTCGCGGTCCAGCGCCCAGCTGCCCAGGTTGGCCACCACCATGGTGCCATCCTCTACCAGCGCGGCATCCGCCGTGTTGCCGGTGGTCTTCACCACCATGGTCTGCCCGGAAACCAGCGCGCCGGGGCCGTGGCCGGTGTGCAACGTTGTGGTGCCCAGTTCGCGCACCCATTGCACCAGCCGATCGTGCGGATTGTAGGCATCCACGGCGCGCAGCTGCGGCTGCACCGGGGCGGAATCGTCCAGCTGGTCCTGGTCGTCGCTCTGGTTGAGATAGCCGGTCAGGCCGACGGTGCTGTGTGCATCGATCAGGCCGGGGGTCACCACGGGCGCTTCCAGCACGGCCATGCCGGTGGGGATCGTAACAGTGTCGGCGGAACCGACGGCGGTGATGCGGCCGTCCTCGATCACGACCACGCCGTTCTCGATCACGCCTGCGGGGCCCATGGTCCACACCTGCGCCCCGCGCACGGCGATATCCTGCGCCATGGCCGAAGTGGAAAGCAGCGCGGCGGTGAAACCGGCAGCGATCAGTTTGCCAAGCTTGTTCATTGCGCGCCCTCCAGCATGTGTGCCTCTCGTTCGAGGACGTGGGTGTTCATCTGCGGATTGCCCGCGCCGTATCCGCCGGTAGCGTGCAGCAGGTCTTCGGGGTCGGATGCGTCGAACAGCAGTTCGCCCATCACCCAGGTCTCGGCGACATTGGTGTAGACCGACAGCGGATCGCCGGTCAGCACGATGAAATCGGCCAGCTTGCCCGGCTCCAGGCTGCCCACCCGGTCATCCAGCCCCAGCTGCACGGCACCGTTGACGGTGAGCGCGCGCAAGGCGCCGTCGCGGCTCATCCCGCCGCGCACGGCAAGGCCGGCGTGACGGAACATCAGGCGGCTGTCGAGGATGTTGTCGTCCGAATGCAGCGAGAGGAATACGCCCGCCTGCTCCAGCGCGGCGGCGGTTTCGATATTGGCGTTGGCTGCTTCCAGCTTGCCGCCGGGGCTGTCCACCAGGATGGCGGAAACAGGGATGCCCTCGGCCGCGATTTCCTGCGCCACCTGGTAGCTTTCGATACCGTGCTGGATCAGCAGGTCGAAGCCGAATTCGCGGCGCAGGCGCAGCGCGGTCATGATGTCGTCGCTGCGGTGGGTGTGGAAGTGGACGAGGCGGCTGCCGTCCAGCACTTCGCACATGGCATCCATGCCGATATCGCGCGGGCTGCGTTCGCCTTCGCAGTATTCCTGCGCGGCCACGAAATGCTGCCGCACCATCGCGGCGCTGCGCGCGCGGGTGGAGGGGAAGGCCGGGCTTTCGCGCAACGGATTGGTGCCGTTGGCCATCTTCATGCCGCCCATGATGTTTCCATCCTCGTCCATCCAGGCATAGTCCTCGATGGAGTTCCCTTCGCTCAGGTGCATGTAGAAGGTCTGCCCGCTCATCAGCCAGCCGCTGCCGGGCATGATGTTGGCGGTGGTGACCCCGCCCGACCGCGCGCGGGCGATCGAACTGTCACGCACGTTGATGCTGTCCAGCGCGCGCACGTCGGGCTGGATCGCGGCGGAACTGTCCGCACCGGAGACCTGGCCGATGTGCGAGTGCGTATCGACGATGCCGGGCATGATGACCATGCCGCTGGCGTCGCGCACTTCGGCGCCGTCGGGAATATCGACCGTGGCGCCCACCGCGACGATCTCGCCGTGGTGGATCACCATGGTGGCGTCCTCGATGGTGCCGGTGCCGCTGATGCCGCTCATGGTGTGCACGGTGGCGCCGGTAAAGGCGATTGGCGTCTCCTGCGCCATGACCGGTGCTGCCAGCAGCGCGCCCACAGCCGTGGCGGCGAGTGCCGCCCGCTTGATCGATTGCATGGAAAGTCCCTTTCTCGTTTCAGCCGAGACTAGCGAGGCCGTTCCTGCGTGCAAGCCTATTCGGCGGCATATTCCTGTGCAAAGCTTGGATCGCATTCGTAGGGGTAGATGTGCTGCCCCTCGTGCCTTTCCCATTCGATCCAGCGCACGCCGTTGTTTTCCAGCATGACGGGGTCGGAAAACCACTGCGTCGCCACCAGCCGGCCATCCTCCGGATCGATGCGGTAGCGTTCGACCATGCGCAGGTTCTCGCTGTGGTCGAGACCGTTGTTGGTGATGGTGCTGGGCGCGATGTGGCTGGTCTCGATCACCAGCTCGTCACCCTCCCAGTGGCCGGTGGAAAAGCCCATCTTGGAAAGCGGGTAATCCTCGCCCGCCTCGCGGTCGTCCATGAACACCAGGCGCACCTGGTCGAAGTATTCGTAACGGATCACGATGAGTTCGGGTGTCTGGTGGACCTCGAACGGGAACGGGCCTTGCAACGCGTAGACGATGCTGGGCGGCAGGCACACGCGGTCCAGCGTCATCTCGTCCTCCGGGTTCCACTCCTCGGCACGGGCGAGCGCTTCGTCGGTCGGCTCCAGCCCGCCGTATTCGCCGCGCGGAAACTCGGCGACGCCGGTATCCTCCACCAGCACGGTGCCTTCGGGCAGCCGGGCCAGCATGTCGGGCGCGGGGTCGCCAAGGTCGAACACCGGGCCCCAGAAGCCGGAGAGGTCGGGCGGTGTATCCTGCGCGGCAGCGGGCGTGGCAAGCAGCGCGAATGCGAGAGCGAGGCGCTTACCCATCGTTCTGTCCGAACGGGGCGGTGCCGATCAGGTTGCCCTGCTCGTCACGCACTTCGCGCAAGCGCATGTAGTTGCGCCCGTCGCGCGAACGCCAGCCCGATACGGTCACGTGCTGGCCGGGGCGCAGGCTGCCGCGCGTCCAGCCGCGCCGCCGCAGCACGACCGGCGCGTTGGTCTCTGCCCGCCATTCCTCGCCATCCACCTCGAACACCAGCGTGCCGTGCGGGTTGGTGAAACGGAACGCGGTGACCGTGCCTTCCAGCGTAACCGGGGCATCGGGATCGAAATAGACTGCGAACGAATGGTGCGCAGTTGCAGGAATGGATGCGGGGATGGACGCCGCTAGTCCCAGCACCACAAGTGTCATCAAACGCATGGTTTCTCCTCTTCCAGCATCAATGTGCCGCGAAAAGCGGATGCGGTCCACTGCTCTGATCGCTATGGCGCACCCATGCAGCAGGCCCAGACCCGATTCACCATCTCCACGCGCGGACAGGCGCTGTACGAATTCACCGACGAGGTGGCCGACTGGCTGGCCGGCACCGGGAGCGACACCGGCCTTGTCACCCTGCTGTGCCGCCACACCTCGGCCAGCCTGCTGATCAACGAGAACGCCGCGCCTGCCGTACAGCGCGACCTGCTTCGTTGGATGGCGCAGGCAGCGCCCGAAGGCGACATGTACGAACATGATAGCGAGGGGCCCGACGACATGCCCGCGCATATCCGCACCATGCTGACGGGCGCCTCGCTCAGCGTGCCGGTGGCAGGCGGGCGCATGCTGCTGGGCACCTGGCAGGGCCTGTACCTGGCCGAACACCGGCGCGCGCCGCACCGCCGCGAGATCGTGGCCCATTTTATCGGAGAATAGCGAAACCGCAGGCCTGCCTCGCGCGTTCGCAGCACATATGCCCATCGACATCACCGCCCGTTTCTCATTCCACCTGGACGAGCCGACCGACCTGCTGCTGCAGTTCGAAGTCGCGGCCATCCCAGAGCAGCAGATCCTCTCCAGCGAGACCAAGCTCTCCCGCGCCATGCACACCGCCCGCGTGCCTGCGCACAACGGGATCGGCGAGCGCATCTGGGTGCGGGCGGAGGGCGGTTACTGCGTTACCTACGCCGCGCAGGTGGAGGTAGAGCGCCTGGTGCCCGACATCAGCGCGCTGGCCGCGGTCAAGCCGCATGCCCTGCCGGGCGAAGCGGTCGAGTACCTTTTCGATTCGCGCTATTGCCAGGCAGACCGCATGCACGGCTTCGTGATCGACCGCTTCGGCGAGCTGGAAGGCGGGGCCAAGGTGCTGGCCATGCGCGACTGGATCGCGGAGAATTTCCGGTACGAGCCCGGCGCTTCCAACGCGCACACCACGGCGGCAGACACCTTCGTCGCGCGCCGGGGCATCTGCCGCGACTATGCCCACGTGATGATCACCCTTGCCCGCGCGGCGGCCATCCCGGCGCGGTATGTCAGCTGCTATGCGCCCGGCGTGAACCCGCCCGATTTCCATGCCGTGGCAGAGGTGTTCCTGGCCGATCCGGCAACGCCGGGCGGCGGGGCCTGGTATATCGTCGATGCCACGCGCATGGCCGATGCCAGCCACACCGCCAAGATCGGCATCGGCCGCGATGCGGCAGACGTATCCTTCCTCACCACCTTCGGCCTGTCGCGCTTCGACGGCTGCGAGGTCTCGGTGAGGGAAAGCGAAGTCCCTGAAAACGTCTCTTGAGAACGTTCACATTCTCGCCTAGGAGAGACCTAAATCAGGGAGAGACATGCGGCCGAGGTTTATGTTGCGCCGCAGCATGAAGGGGGGTTAGACTTGCACCCGACATTTGCGATGACGAACCGGGAGGCCGCGTGAGCACAAAGGCACAAACGCTGATCCTGTTCGGCGCGACGGGAGACCTCTCGCGCCGGATGCTGCTCCCTTCGCTCTGCGCGCTCGATGCCGACGAACTGCTGCCCGCCGACCTGGAAATCATCGGCACCGCCCGGTCGGAGATGAGCTCTTCGGAATTCCGCAATTTCGCGCGCGAGGCGCTGGAGACCTTCCTGCCTGCGCACCGGCGTGGCGGCATGGCCGATTTCCTCAACCGGCTGCATTACAGCCAGCTGGATGTCACCACCCCCGAAGGCTATGCCGAACTGGCCGCCAAGGTCGGCGAAGACCGCGAAGTGGCGATCTTCCTGTCCACCGCGCCCAGCCTGTTCAAGCCGACGATCGAAGGGCTGGCAGCCAACGGCCTGGCCGATGGCAACGCCCGAATCTGCCTGGAAAAGCCGCTGGGCACGGACCTGGAAAGCTCCTGCGCCATCAACGATGCCGTGGCCGGGGCCTTCCCCGAATGCCGCATTTTCCGCATCGACCATTACCTGGGCAAGGAGACGGTGCAGAACCTGATCGCCCTCAGGTTCGGCAACATCCTGTTCGAACCGCTGTGGAACGCCCAGCATATCGACCACGTGCAGATCACGGTTGCCGAGACCGTGGGCCTCGAAAGCCGCGTCGATTTCTATGACGGTGCGGGCGCGCTGCGCGACATGGTGCAGAACCACATGCTGCAGCTGCTGGCCCTGGTGGCAATGGAGCCACCGGGCAGTTTCGATGCCAGTTCCGTCCGCGACGAAAAGGTAAAGGTACTGCGCGCGCTGCGTCCGCTGACCGATGCCGAAAGCGTTACCGGCCAGTATCGCGGCGGCGCCAGCGGCGGGCAGATCGTACCCGGCTACGACGAGGAACTGGGCCGCGAAAGCAATACCGAGACCTTCGTCGCGCTGAAGGCGCATATCGACAACTGGCGCTGGCACGGCGTGCCGTTCTACATGCGCACGGGCAAGCGCCTGGCCGAGCGGGTGACCGAGATCATCGTCCACTTCCGCTGCGTGCCGCACTCGATCTTTCCCGATGCGCGGCTGAAGCCCAACAAGCTGGTGATCGGCATCCAGCCAGAAGAGAACATCACCCTGTCGCTGATGGCCAAAGTGCCCGGTATCGAGCACGAAGGCATGACCTTACGCGAAGTGCCGCTGAATATCGCCATGCCCGATGCCTTCACCGGCAAGCACAAGCGCATCGCCTACGAACGCCTGCTGCTGGATCTCATCAACGGCGACCAGACGCTGTTCGTGCGCCGCGACGAGGTGGAAGCGCAGTGGGCCTGGATCGACGCCATCCGCGCCGGGTGGGAGGCCGAGGGCAAGGAACCCAAGACCTATGCCGCCGGCAGCTGGGGCCCCAGCGCCTCGATCGCGCTGGCCGAACGCGACGGAGTAAGCTGGCATGAGTAGCCTTCACCCGACCATCGAGCGCGTCACGCAGCGCATCATCGAGAAATCGAAGCCCAGCCGCAGCGCCTATCTCGACCTGATCGCGCGCGAGGCCGACAACCAGCCGGAACGCAGCCAGGTCTCGTGCTCCAACCTTGCCCATGCCTTTGCCGGGGCGCTGGAGGACCAGGAGGCGCTGAAGACCAATGCCGGGCCCAACATTGGCGTGGTCACCGCCTACAACGACATGCTTTCCGCGCACCAGCCCTACGGGCGATACCCGGAACGGCTGAAGATCTACGCCCGCGAAGTGGGCGCCACGGCGCAGATGGCTGGTGGCACGCCGGCCATGTGTGACGGGGTGACGCAGGGCGAAACGGGCATGGAACTGAGCCTGTTCAGCCGCGACGTGATAGCGCTGAGCACGGGTGTCGCACTGTCCCACGCGATGTACGACGGCATGATGCTGCTGGGCATCTGCGACAAGATCGTGCCCGGCCTGCTGATGGGCGCGCTGCGTTTCGGCCACCTGCCCGCCGTGTTCGTGCCCAGCGGCCCGATGCCGAGCGGCGTTTCCAACAAGGAAAAGCAACGCGTTCGCCAGCTCTATGCAGAGGGCAAGGCAACGCGCCAGGAACTGCTCGATTCAGAACTGGGCAGCTATCACTCGCCGGGCACCTGCACCTTCTACGGCACCGCCAATTCCAACCAGATGATGATGGAACTGATGGGCCTGCACGTGCCGGGCGCGGCCTTCTTCCAGCCGGGCACGAAGATCCGCCAGGCGCTGGACCGCGCCGCCGTGCACCGCGTGGCGGCAATGGGCAGGACCGGCAACGACTATCGCCCGCTGGGCCACTGCGTGGATGAGAAAGCGATCGTCAATGCGGCCGTGGGCCTGCTGGCCACTGGCGGCTCCACCAACCACGCGATCCACATCCCCGCCTTCGCCCGCGCGGCAGGCGTGCAGATCGACTGGACCGACTTGGCCGAGCTTTCGAGCGCGGTGCCCTTGCTGGCACGCGTCTATCCCAACGGTTCGGGCGACGTGAACCACTTCCACGATGCAGGCGGCATGGGCTTCGTGATCCGCGAACTGCTGGGCGCTGGCCTTGCCCATGCCGACGTGATCGGTGTGGGTGAAGAGCGCGGCATGGCGCAATACGGGCAGGAACCGTGGCTGGATGGCGATAGGCTGGGCTGGCGCGATGTCGGCCCCAGCGGCGACGCCGAAATGCTGCGCCCGGCAGCCGACCCGTTCCAGCCCGATGGCGGCATGAAGCTGGTGCAGGGCAACCTTGGCCGCGCCTGCTTCAAGTCCTCCGCCGTCGACAAGTCGCGCTGGACGGTGGAAGCCCCGTGCCGCGTGTTCGAGGACCAGCATTCGGTGGCAGAGGCTTTCAAGGCAGGCGAGCTGGATCGCGACGTGGTCGTCGTCGTGCGCTTCCAGGGCCCGCGCGCCAACGGCATGCCCGAACTGCACAGCCTCACCCCGCCGCTGGGGGTGCTGCAGGATCGCGGATACCGCGTGGCGCTGGTGACCGACGGGCGCATGTCCGGCGCATCGGGCAAGGTGCCCGCCGCCATCCATTGCTCGCCAGAGGCGCTGGGCGGCGGCCCGCTGTCGCGCCTGCGCGATGGCGACGTGGTGAAAGTGTGCGCCGCGACCGGAGAGCTTTCCACCACTGCAGACCTCACATCGCGCGAGCCCGCGCCCGATCCCGCGCCCGACATGGGCACGGGCCGCGAACTGTTCGCCATGATGCGCGCGCAGGCAGATGAAGCAGAGAAAGGCGGCAGCGCGATGCTGGCCGTGGCAGGCCTGTAATGGAGCTGGTGACGGTAGATATCGGCGGCACCCACGCCCGCTTCGCCATCGCCACCAGCAAGGCCGACGGGTCCATCACGATGGACGAGCCCGTCACCCTGCACACAGAGGACCACGCCAGCTTCCAGACCGCGTGGGAGGATTACCGCGCGCAAAAGGGCGGCAGCCTGCCCGACAAGGTGGCCATTGCCATCGCCGGGCCGGTGGGCGGCGAGGTAATCCGCTTCACCAACAACCCGTGGATCATCCGCCCGGCACTGATCCCGGCCAAGCTGGGCTGCGCGGACTATGTGCTGGTCAACGATTTCGAGGCGGTCGCCCATGCCGTGGCGCGCGCGGGGGAGGACGAGTTCCTGCACCTCACCGGCCCTGAAAGCCCGCTGAAACCCACTGGTCGCCTCTCCGTCATGGGGCCGGGCACGGGCCTTGGCGTGGCGCACCTCTACCGCGAACCGGACGGCACCTACCGCGTTTCCGCCACCGAAGGCGGCCACATCGACTTCGCCCCGCTCGACCCGATCGAGGACGCCATCCTCGCCCGCCTGAGGAAGCGCCACACCCGCGTTTCGGTGGAACGCGTCGTTTCCGGGCCTGCCATCGTCGATATCTACGCCACGCTCGCCGCGCTGGAAGGCCGCGCGGTGAAGGAACAGGATGACGTGGCGATCTGGACGGCGGGCATGGAGGGCACGGACAGCCTCGCCGCAGCCGCCATCGACCGCTTCTGCCTGTCGCTGGGCGCGGTGGCGGGCGATCTCGCGCTGGCGCAGGGCGGCTTTGCGGGTGTGGTGATCGCCGGCGGCCTTGGCTATCGCCTGCGCGACCACTTGCCGCGATCGGGCTTTGCCGAACGGTTCCGCGCCAAGGGCCGGTTCGAAAACCTGATGGCGGGCATCCCGGTCAAGCTCATCACCCATCCGCAACCCGGCCTGTTCGGCGCGGCAGCGGCCTTCATCCAGCAGTACGGAGACTGACACCCATGAGCGCGCCCGACAACATCGAGGAAATCATGCTCACTGCCCCGGTCATCCCGGTGCTGGTGGTGGACGATCCTGCCGATGCCCGCCCCATAGCCGAAGCGCTGGTGGCGGGCGGCCTGAAAGTGCTGGAAGTCACCTTGCGCACAGAGGCCGCGATCGAGGTGATCAAGCGGATGAACCTGGTGCCCGGCGCCATCGTCGGCGCGGGCACGGTCACCAACCGCAAGGAGCTGGATGCCGCGCTGGCAGCAGGTGCGGAATTCATCGTCTCCCCCGGCCTGACGGAGCCGCTGGGGCAAGCCGCGATCAAGTCCGGCGTGCCTTACCTGCCCGGCATTGCCACCGCCAGCGAGCTGATGATGGGTCTCGACATGGGGCTTTCGCACTTCAAGTTCTTCCCCGCCATGGCCAATGGCGGCATCCCTGCGCTCAAAGCGCTGATCGCCCCGTTTGGCCAGTGCAAGTTCTGCCCCACCGGCGGCATTACCGCGGAAACCGCGCCCGACTGGCTGGCGCTCGACCCGGTGCTGTGCGTGGGCGGCAGCTGGGTCGCCCCCAAGGGTGCCAGTCGCGACGAAATCGCGCAGCTGGCCAGCGAAGCCGCGGCGATGGGCCAATGAGCGGCATCGAAGAGCTCTCGCAACGCCTGCAGGACCTGCACCAGCGCACGGTCGAAACCCCGCTATTCAATCCCGTCTTCCAGCTGGCGCACGACCTCTCGCGCGAGCTGGAAAGCGGGCAGATCACGCTCGACGATTTCGAAGCGCTGATCGCCGAGTGCGAAGTAGCCGCGCTGGGCGAACGCGCGCACCGGCTGGAAAACATGGTCTCTCCCATCGGTACCGAGGCCAACGAAGCCGCGCTGGAAGATACGCTGGAGACCAAGGACTTCTCCGCTTTCCGGGCGCAGTGGGAACGCCCGCAGCTGCACGCCGTGTTCACCGCGCACCCCACCTTTTTGCTGACGCCGGACCAGTCCGATGCAGTCGCCGCTGCCGCCAGCGGTGGCCCCGCGATTACCGAGGATTGCGTGGGCGGCGAGCGCCCGCAAGTCACCCTGCCCTATGAACACCAGCGTGCCATGCGCGCCATCGGCCACGCGCAGGGCGCGCGCGATGCGATTGTCGCGCAACTGCTCGCCCACGCGCAAAAACACTGGCCGGACGAGTGGCACGAGCTTGTCCCCCTGCCCTTCCGCTTTGCCAGCTGGGTGGGCTACGACATGGACGGGCGCACCGACATCACCTGGTCCAATTCCATCGGCTTCCGCCTTTCGGAAAAGGCCGAGCGGCTGGCCCGCTACGTCGCCGCGCTGGAGGAAATCGACGCCGATCACGCGCTGCTGGCCGAACTGCGTCCCGCCGCCGATTACGCAGCTGAACGCGCGCAGGATTTCGCCGCCGACCTGTCTGACCCCGCCGCTCTGTCCGTTGCCGCCAATCGGCTGACCGCCAGCGACCCGCGCAAGCTGCTGAGCCTGAAACGCTATATCGACGCGCTGGAAGCCGAGGCGAGGAGCAGCGACGACGGCAAGCGCGCCGTCGCGCTGAAGACGCTGGCCGCCGCCATGCGCGCCGATGGCCTGGGCATGGGCTGGATCCACTTCCGCGTGAACGCCAAGCAGCTGCACAACGCCATCCGCCGCCGGATCGACCCGGAGGGTAACCTCGACCTTGCCAGCAAGGGCGCGGTGGTACACATCAACCGCGCGATCGAGGCGATCGAACCGCGCCGCAGCAACTTCGGCGCGCTGGCTATCGAAGCCAGCACCGCCATTCGCCAGTTCCTGGCCATGGCGCAGATCCTTGCGCACATCGACGAAGACGCGCCGATCCGCATGCTGATTGCCGAGTGCGAAGAGCCCGCCACCGTGCTCGCCGCGCTCTATTTCGCCAAGCTGTTCGGGATCGAGGACAAGGTCGACGTGTCGCCGCTGTTCGAGACCGAAAGCGCGCTGGAACACGGCGGCCGCTTCCTCGACGAGCTGCTGGCCGAACCGATCTACCAGGACTACGCGAAGAAGCGCGGGCGGGTAGCGATCCAGACCGGCTTCTCCGACGCCGGGCGGTTCGTCGGCCAGATCCCCGCCAGCCTGGCGATCGAGCGCCTGCAGGGCCGTCTCGCCGCCGCCATAGACGCCAACGGGCTGAACGATGTTGCCGCGCTGATCTTCAACACCCACGGCGAGTCCATGGGCCGCGGCGCGCACCCTTCGAAAATGGCCGACCGGCTGGACTGGGCGCTCTCGCCCTGGGCGAAGCGCCGCTTTGCCCGCGCCGGGATCAAGCTGGAGCCCGAAGTCAGCTTCCAGGGCGGCGATGGCTACCTGTGGTTTTCCACTCCGGAACTGGCGCGCGCCATGCTGACGCGCATCGCGGTGCTGCGTCCGGCAGAAACCAGTGTCGATGTGCCCAAGGACATGTTCTACGTGCGCACCGACCTCTCCCTCGACTTCTACCGCGCGGTAAAGGACCACCAGCGCGAACACCTGGAAAGCGGCACCTACAACCGCGCGATCACTGCCTTCGGCCTGGGCCTGCTCAATTCCACTGGCAGCCGCGTTTCGCGTCGCCAAAGCGACCTTTCCGCCGACCGCGACATGAGCCTGCGCCAGATCCGCGCCATCCCGCACAACGCCGTGCTGCAGCAGCTGGGCTATCCGGTGAACGTGATCGCCGGGATCGGCGAGGCAGCGGAGGGCAATTACGAGGAGATCGGCGCGCTGCTGGAAGCCAGCCCGCGTGGCCGCGAACTGGTGCGGCTGGTGCGCGCCGCCAATGCGCTGGCCAGCGTGAAAACCGTGGCCGCCTATGGCGAGCTGTTCAATTCCGCCTACTGGGCCAGCCGCCCCTATCGCGGCACCGAACGACACCTGACCTCGGCTTGCGAGGCCCTGAGCGAATACCTGGTGAAGGACGACCGCGTCGGCGTGTTCCGCCGCCTTGCCAGCCGGCTGCGGGTGGACGCGATGAAGCTGCACCGCCTGCTGGCCTTCGTGCCCGACGACATGCCGACCGAGAACCGCGAGGACAAGCGGCGCATGATCGGCGTGCTGCAGGCGCTGCGCCTGGCGCTGTTCCAGGCGATGTTCATTCGCGCCGTCAGCGTGCCGCTGTTCAGCCGCGCCAACGATGTTTCGCGCGACGACGTGCTGGAAATGGTCTTCACCCTGCGCATTGAGGAGGCGTTGGCGCAGCTGCGCCGCACCTTCCCCACGCACTTTCCCGGCATCGCCCAGTTCGACCTGGCCGAGCCGACCGACTGGCCCGATCGCGGTGACGAGGGCTACGAAGCCATCCACCGCGACTATATCGACCCGATAGAGCGCGCCTATGGCCTCAGCTTGCGGATCACGACGGCCATTGCCAACATATTCGGGGCACATGGTTAAACGCGCCTAAACTGCTGAGTTCCGCCGTTTCAAACAGGGACGCAAGGCTACGCCCGCTGGCTTTCGCGCGCGAAATGGCGCATGTTCGCTGCATGACTGGTGGCATGAAATGGATCGCCGGCCTCTCGCTGGCCGTTGTGGCGCTGATCGGCACGGTCGTGCTGTTCGGGCGCGGGACGGAGGCGCAGGCGCACATGGAGACTTGGCTGTCTTCCGAAGACGTGCTGGCCGATGGCAGCGCCGCCGTGGACGATGCCATCGAGTTCGTGGCGAACGAAG
Source organism: uncultured Erythrobacter sp. (assembly GCA_913055155.1). Classification (GTDB taxonomy): domain Bacteria; phylum Pseudomonadota; class Alphaproteobacteria; order Sphingomonadales; family Sphingomonadaceae; genus Alteraurantiacibacter. The sequence goes on from CAJXJR010000015.1 coordinate 29,234, forward strand.
TGGTGCAGGAAACCCCGCCCTACGACCCGGACGATCCCTTCGTCATCAAGCGCGTGCTGCCCATCGAAGGCCCGATCCGCTACGGCGAATGGCACTGGGACGACGAGGGCGTGCCCGAGGGCCTGCTGGTGATGACGGTGGACCTGCAGGCACGCGTGATCTCGGTCTTCCGCAACGGTTATGAAATCGGCGCGGCGGCGGCCCTGCTCGGCACGCCCGAGCACCCCACGCCGACGGGCACTTTCCCGATCCTGACCAAGGAACGCCACAACGTTTCGGAAAAATACAACAACGCCCCCATGCCCTGGACCCTGCGCCTGACCTGGGACGGCGTGGCCATCCACGGCGGCTCGCAGGTCGAACGCGGCTATGCCAGCCACGGTTGCATCGGCGTGCCCGACGAATTCGTCTCGCGCCTGTATGAGATTGCCGAGGTGGGCGACGTGGTGATTATCACCGACGGGGTGATGACGGGCGTCGGCGGGAGCCTGTCGACGGAGAGCTAACCCGTCCGGCGCGCGGGTTCGGGGTGGCAGACCCAGCTACCGTCACGCACCGTGGCCAGCACGCCGGCGACATTACCCCCCTCGCCGCTTTCCAGCCGCAACAGCAAGCGCGCAACATCGCCGCCGCGCGGCTTTCCGCCCATGCGCTGTAACACCTCTGCAAGCAGCCGCCGGTTCATCTCGCGCGATGGACCTGGTGTCAGGACGAAGCCATCGTCCGCCTCGCGAACCATTTGCGGCCAGAGTAGCTTGGCATAGCTTTGCAAGGCCTCGTAGGCCTCTGCCAGGTTGCTGGCCGATTGCGCCAGCGCACTCGGGTCGATGCAGTCGCAATCCGCCAGGGCTTGGCGCATGCGCACACGGTCGAATCGCGGGTCGGCATTGCTGGGGTCGTTCGCAACAGTCTGGCCGGATGCCGCGACGACCTTTGCCAGGTCGTCGCGGCGAAATCCCAACAGCGGACGGAGGATCGCGACGCCCAGGTCTTCGCGCCATTGTGCCTGTCGCACGCCTGCCAGCCCGGCGACGCCGCTCCCCCTGTTCAACCGCATCAGCAGGGTCTCGGCCTGATCGTCGGCATGGTGAGCGGTGGCGATGGCTCGAAGCCCTGTGCGGCGGGCCCAGTCCGCCAACGCCGCATACCGCGCCTCGCGCGCCATGGCCTGCACGTTGCCCTCGCCCACCTGCACGCTCAGCACCTCGCACGGCACCCCGCGCTCCTCGCAGGCGGCCGCCACCAGTGCGCACTCGTCCTTCGCTTCGGGGCGCAGGCCGTGATCGACGGTGGCGACTTCGAACCCGCCGGGGATGGCTTCATGCGCCAGCAGGAGCATGGCCATCGAATCCGGCCCGCCGCTGACGGCGAGGCCGATCTTTGCACCGGATGGATTCAGCCGCTCGAGCGCTGCCTTGAAGCGCCCGACCAGTTCCGGATCAATTGCAGTCGACGCGGCCACCGAGGTCGTCGTACATCGTCTGCAAGCGGCCCACGGCCAGCGCCGGGTAGGTGTCGCCGAATTCGGCCAGCGCGATGCAGGCGCGGCGGGTGTCGCCCAGCGCGATCATGCTTTCGGCCAGGTACAGCAAGCTGTCGGGCGCACGCGCGGCGCTGGAATCGGCCTGGTAGTTCTCGAAGAAATGCGTGGCGGCCGCGCGCGGTTCGCCGGCATCCAGGAAGGCGCGGCCCAGCAGGTTGCGGCCATAGGTGGTGCGCCAGTGATCGGGGTACTGCTCCACGAACATGGCCAGCTGCTGCTGCGCTTCGGGATAGAAGCCCGCATCCCACAGGCGGAAGCCATATACGTATTCATCGTCACCCGCATCGCCGGTGGCGGGCTTGGCAATGGCCTGCACCGCTTCGACACGCTCGGGCGCAGGGCCGGCGGGCGGTTCGTTGTCGGGGGTTTCCGCCGCGACAACGACCGTGTCCTCGCCGTCTTCGGGCACTTCGATCACGCCGCTGGCGCCAGAACCGGAAGTGGTGCCGTCGGCCACGGCATTGGTGCCGCCGGTGATCCCGCGCGTCTCCAGCTCGGTCATTCGCATTTCCAGCGCGGCCAGCGCGTTTTCATTCACTTCGGTCGCTGCGGTAAGGCGCGCCAGCTGGCCTTCGATCGCGTCGAGCCGCGCCAGCACGTCGGTCAGTGCGGATGTCGTTACCTGCGGCGTGGCAGGCTGCGTGGTCGTGCCCGTCTGCGGCGTGATTTCGGGCTCGAAGAAACGATCGTCGCCGCCGGGAAAGACCACCCGCTGCAGCGCGTTGATCTGGCTTTCTATCCGCCGCAGCCGATCGTCCGATTGCGCCGCGGCCGGCACCGGCACGGCGACAGCCACCATGGCAGCGCAGATGGCAGCGCGGGTGATGGTGAATGACGGCTTCGACCTTGCAAGCATTGCCGGTGATCTCCTCAAATCAAGTTCGGCGCATTTCCGGGCGCATGGCTGCTTAACCATGCCAGCGGCGGGGAAGATAGAGGATTAACGCCTGCGCGGAACCTGCGTAACCCGGTATTCCCCGTGAAAAACCAGTCAGGTCAAAGCCCGTAGCACGCCTCAACGCTCCTCGGGTGCGGCATCGTCCTGTGCCGGAGCAACAGGTTCGGCAGGCGTGGGGGTCGCGGCGACAGGCTCGGCTGCCTGCACATCCTCCACCGCTGGCTGTGTTGCAGTGGGCGTGGGCGTTGGAGTTCGCGTGGGAGTAGGCTCGCTGACCGGGCTGGGCACACTTGCCGGCGTCGTCGTGCGCTCAGACGGTGTCGAAGCCGGGGCCGGAGCGGATGCACTCGTTGCCACGGGCTCCGGCGTCGGGGCAGCGGCACTGCCCAGGGCAAAGCCGATGGTGGCCGCTCCGCCGTCGGGCCGCGCCAGCAGCGCCTCGGCGGAAATCGGCACGTCCTGGATCGTCTCGACATCGGTGGCCAGCTTGCGCACCGGCTGGCCGCCCACGGTGATCGCCAGCAAGTCCGGCCGCCCGGTAATGATCTGCGGGTTCACCGCATCGGCGGGTACGGTGAAGCTTTCGCCCTCGGCCATGGTGCCTTCCTGCAGCACGGTGCCTTCGCCGTCGTAGAAGCGCACCCAGGCCTCGCCCTCGGCCGTGAAGACCACGGCGCCCGATGGATCGACGGCTGCCTCCGCCTGCTGTTGCGCCTCTTGCTGCTGCGCGGCGGCCTGGGCCTCCTCGCGCGCCTGTTCTTCCACCAGCGAAGGCATTTCGGCGGCCGGCGCGAACAGCGCGCGGGCGGCGAAGAAGATGCCAACCAGCAGCACCAGGATCGCGAACAGCGAGAAGTACAGCAGCCGCCCGCCCGGCGCGCGCGACGGGTCACCCGGCTCGAAGGTGCCGCGGGTCTGCTGTTCGTAGCGTTCGTTGACGGCGGCGGTGTCCAGTTCCTCGCGCGCCAGCGAAACCGCCTCTTCCTGGTCCACCCCCACGGTCTTGGCATAGGTGCGGGTGAAGCCGATGGCGTAGGTACGGCCCGGCAAGGACTCCAGCTCGCCCGCCTCGATATGTTCGAGGTGGCGCCGGGAAATGCGCGTTTCCGAGGCCACCTGTTCCAGCGACAGGCCCTTCGCCTCGCGTGCGGCGCGCAGCATGGGGCCAACGCCGGTCAGCGCTGCCTCTGCTTCGGTATCGTCTTCAGAATCGGTCATGACCGCTCCAGCAGGTAGGTGCTGGGTTGTATGCGAACCCTTCGTCGCCAACCCAATCGACCGAAGTCGCCCAAGTCAAGTGATTGTGCGGTGCAACCGCCCCGAAAAGGACTATTCCACCTCTATTTCCCGCGCCTGCGCCCAGGCCTGCAGTTCTGCCCGCAGATCCTGCGGCGGATTGGCCAGCCAGCCGCGCATCGCCTCGCCGATATCGCGGGTATCCACCTTGCGCACCAGTTCCTTGATCGGGCCGACAGCGGCTGGCGTGATCGACAGGCGGCGGATGCCGATTCCCAGCAGTGCCAGCGCCTCCAGCCGGCGCCCGCCCATCTCACCACAAACGCCCAGGTCCACCGGATAGCCGACGCAGCTTTGCACCACCCGGCGCAGGAACCGCAGGATGGCCGGGCTGACCCAGTCGTAACGCTCGGCCAGCATGGGATTGGCCCGGTCGGCAGCAAACAGGAACTGCGTCAGGTCGTTGGTGCCGATCGAGATGAAGCTCAGCTTGGGCAGCAGCAGGTCGAGCACTTCGGCGAGCGAGGGCACTTCCAGCATCACGCCATAATTGATGGCGCTGGGTAGCTGGTGCTTGCGCCCCTTCAGGTAAGCCAGCTGCTGGTCGAACACCTTCTTCGCGGCATCGAATTCCCACGGTTCGGAAACCATCGGGAACATCACGTTCAACTCGCGCCCCGCCGCGCCTTCCAGCAGCGCACGGGCCTGGGCCTTCATCAGGCCTTCGCGTTCCAGCGCCAGCCGCAGCGCGCGCCAGCCCATGGCCGGGTTCTCGTCTTCCTTGGCCGCTTCGCTGGAAATGTAGGGCAGCGACTTGTCACCGCCGATGTCGACGGTGCGGAAGATCACCTTCTTGCCCTTCGCCGCATCCAGCACGTCGCGATAGAGGCGCGCCTGCCGTTCGCGCTGGGGCAATTGTGCCGAGACAAGGAACTGGAATTCCGTGCGGTAGAGGCCGATGCCGTCGGCACCGGTCATCGACAGCATGCCCACGTCGTCGCGCAGGCCGGCGTTCATCATGACCTCGATCCGTTCGCCATCGCGGGTGAACGGCTCGACATCGCGCAGCTTGGCATAGGCCGCACGCTTTTCCTTGCTGCGGGCAAAGCGCGCCTCGAAGGCGGACAGCACGCCCGCAGAGGGGCGCAGCGTCACCGTGCCGGCATCGCCGTCCAGCAGCACCTCGTCGCCTTCGCGCACCATGCCGCGCACGTTGGCAACACGGCCGATCACCGGGATGCCCATGGCGCGTGCCACGATCACCACGTGCGCGGTGAGCGAGCCCTGTTCCAGCACGACGCCCTTCAGCCGGCGCTTGTCGTATTCCAGCAGTTCGGCCGGGCCCAGGTTCTTGGCCACCAGGATCGAATCCTGGGTCAGCCCCTTTTGCGCGGCCGTACCCAGCTGGCCGGAAACGATGCGGATCAGGCGGTTGGCCAGGTCCTCCAGGTCGTGCATCCGGTCGGCAAGCAGCGGGTCCTGGATTTCGCGCATGCGCATGCGGGTGCGCTGCTGCACGCGCTCGATCGCGGCCTCGGCGGTCAGGCCGGAATCGATCGCCTCGTTGATGCGGCGCGACCAGCCTTCGTCGTAGGCGAACATCTTGTAGGTCTCGAGCACCTGCTCATGCTCGCCGCCCACGCCGAATTCGGCCTGGCTGGCCATGGCGTCGATCTGCTCGCGCATGCGGTCGAAGGCGAGGTAGACGCGCTGGCGTTCGGCTTCGATATCCTCGGCCACCGTCTGTTCGATGGTGACGCGCGGCTGGTGGAACACGGCCTGGCCTATGGCGAGGCCTTTCACCAGCTTGAGGCCGGTCAGCACTTCCTGCCCGGAATGTGCCTCGGGCAGCCGGTCAAGGTCTTCGGAATCGACCAGCCCCGCGTTGTGGATCAGTTCTGCCAGCACCATTGCAGTGGTCTGCAGCGCCTCGATCTCCACCTCTTCGTACTTGCGCGGGTCGGTGTGCTGCACGGTCAGCACGCCAATGGCCCGCTCGCGCCGCACGATCGGGACGCCGGCGAAGGAATGGAACTTCTCCTCGCCGGTTTCGGGCTTGTACTGGAATTCGGGATGCGTGGCCGCTTCGGCCAGGTTCAGCGTCTCGATATTCTGGGCGATGGTGCCGGTCAGGCCCTCACCCACGCCCAGCCGGGTGACGTGTACCGCCGCCTGGTTCAGGCCGCGGGTGGCATACAGTTCCAGCATGCCTTCGCGCAGCAGGTAGATCGAGCAGACTTCGCTGGAGAGCGCTTCACCGATCGTTTCCACCACCTGGTTCAGCTTGGCTTGGGCGTGCGTGCGCGAAGCCATCACCTCGTGAAGGCTGGTCAGGATCTGTCGTGCGGAAGCGGCGGCGGTCATCTGTCCACTCGCCTATAGCAGATTGGCCAAAATGCAAATTCCCGGCCTCTGCGGAGGCCGGGAATTCAAGGTCTCAATGCAGCGCGATCTCTTCCTTGATGGCGAGCTTCTGCTTCTTGAGGACCTGGATTTTCGCACTGTCGGGCGAGGGACGGTTCATCTCTTCGCGCAATCGACGGTCGAGCCCCTCGTGCTTTTGCTGGAGGGCTTGGACGTGCGAAGTTTCCATGAGGCAGTCTCCTTGACAGTCTGGGCCGGAAAAGCCCGGCCCGCGTGGTGACCCAGACGCGATGACTGCCGTTCGACTCGCAAGCGGCAGTCGCCGCGTGATTGTCATCAAACCATAATAGTCCTAATTCTCCAAACCCGTTGGCGATGAATCGCCTCTGGCGAACGTTATATTGTATCTGGCGGCGCCAGCTAGGGACTGGGGAAGGCGAGCATGACAGAAGACGAAATGCGCAAGCGCCTCGCCGGCCTCAAGGTGGAGCATCGCGATCTAGACATTGCCATCGAGGCGCTGGTGCAATCCGGCGGGCCGGACCAGTTGCAGGTTGCCCGGCTGAAGAAGCGCAAGCTGCGCCTGCGCGACCAGATCAGCCAGATCGAGGATTTCCTGACCCCCGACATCATCGCCTGACCGCCCGCCGGGCGAAGCGTGCAGGAGCGGGACAGTCGGGGGAAAAAACCGCCAGCCGTTCTTTCCAGCACCACCAGTTTTCGCATATGCGAGAACTAGGTGGGATTGCGTATATCCTTTGCAGCAATCGCGGACCAACCATTGATTGTGCAGCTGCGAATGATTCAGCCGCGCATACGGGCCGCAACGGATTAGAAGGCTGGTGAAACATTGCAGACTGCCAATCTCAACGAAGTCATCGTGAACAAGCTTTACGAAGATGGCCTGCTACTGGCGGACGAGGCACGCGCTTCATTCGACCTGGAGGACAGCTTTGGCGGCGCGCGGGATGAAACCAGCGCCGCACGGGCAGCAATGAGCTGCGAGGCGCTGCGCACCACCACGCGGATGATGCACGCGATCGCCTGGCTGCTGAACCAGCGCGCCTATTTTTCGGGCGAGATCAGCGAGTTCCAGCTGCGCCGCCATGGCCGGCTGCCGCCCGCACAGCCCGCGCCCAGCCACGAGGAGCTGGCGCTGCTGCCGCCCCATGTTGCCGACCTGGTGGATCGCACAGTGGAACTGTACGCCCGTATCGAACGGCTGGACCGGGCCTGGCGCAAGAGTTTCGAACTGCAGCCCGCCGCCGTGCATCGCCTGCGCGAACGGCTGGGCTACGCCTTCGCGCGCTAGGCTTTCGCTCCCTAGACTTTCGCTATCGCATCGTTCCAGCGCGCCAGTCGCTGCTGCCGCAAGGCATCGTCCATCTGCGGATCGAACACGCGGGTTGCGCCGATCATGGTTTCCGCCGCTGCGGCAAGATCGTGTTTCATCCCGCAGCCCACGGCTGCCAGCATGGCTGCGCCCAGTGCCGTGGTCTCGACGAAATCGGGACGGGTGACGGGCAGGCCCAACAGGTCGGCAATGTCCTGCGCCATCCAGTCGTTCACCGCCATGCCGCCATCGATGCGCAGGCCCGTCCACGCGGCGCCATCCTCGGCATAGGCCTGCGCCAGGTCGTAGGTCTGGTGCGCCATTGCCTCCAGCGCTGCTCGTGCGACATGCGCACGGCCGGTATCGAAGCCGAGCCCGGAGATGATCCCGCGCGCATCGGGCCGCCAGTGCGGCGCGCCAAGGCCCGATAGCGCCGGCACGACCACCACCCCGCCATTGTCGGGAATGGAGCGCGCCAGCGCCTCGGTCTCTTCCGCGCTCTCGATCACGCCAAGGCTATCGCGCAGATACTGGATCAGGCTGCCCGCCACGAACACCGCGCCCTCGATGGCATAGTGCCGTTCTCCGCCAAGCTGGAAAAGCACCGTGCCAAGCAGGTGATGATGCGGCAGCGGGACATGGGTGCCGGTGTTGGCAAGGATGAAGGCCCCGGTGCCGTAAGTCGCCTTGGTGTCTCCCGGCGCGAGGCAGCCCTGCCCGATGGTGGCGCTTTGCTGGTCTCCGGCCATGCCGCAGATGGGGATCGCACCGCCCAGCAACCCGGTCGCGGTCGTGGCCAGGTGGCCCGCGCAATCGACCACGCGGGGCAAGGCTTCCCCCGGCACGCCGAAGAGCTCGCACAGTTCCTGGTCCCACTGCGAGGCATCGAGCCCGAGCAGCAGCGTGCGGCTGGCGTTGCTGGCATCGCTGATGTGCGCCTTGCCGCCGGTCAGGTTCCACACCAGCCAGCTTTCCACCGTGCCGAACGCCAGCGTGCCCGCATCCGCCGCCGCTTTCACCGCATCGTTGTGGTCCAGCAGCCAGCGCATCTTGGTGCCGGAAAAATAGGGATCGAGCAGCAAGCCGGTGCGTGCGCGCACTTCGCGTTCGTGCCCGGCTTCCTTCAGCTGCGCGCAGGCATCGGCGGTGCGGCGGTCCTGCCAGACGATGGCACGGGCCAGCGGTTCGCCGCTCTCCTTGTCCCATGCTACCACCGTCTCGCGCTGGTTGGTGATGCCGATGGCGGCGATCCGTTCGGCCCCGCCCGCCTGCTCCACCATGGCGCGCGCGCAGACAAGGGTTTTCTCCCAGATCTCCTGCGCGTCGTGCTCCACCCAGCCGCTGTGCGGATAGTGCTGCGTCAGCTCTGCCTGCTCCAGCCCGCGCAAGTGGCCGTCCTGCGCAAACAGCATGGCGCGCGTGCTGGTGGTGCCTTCATCCAGGACAAGGATGGACTGGTCGATCATTGGCAATCCTCTCTCGGCCCGCCATATGCACACCATGGCGCTTCCCCCGCAACCCTGGCCGACCGGCAAAGCCGAACAACTGGAGCCGCTGGTGCGCCGCGTACTGGCGCCCAACGCCTCGCCCTATACCTACACCGGCACGCAGACCTACCTTGTCGGCACCGACGAAGGGCTGGCGGTGATAGACCCCGGCCCGGCAGAGCCCGGACATCTCGCCGCGCTGCAGGCAGCCATCGGCGATGCGCGGGTTTGCGCCATCATGTGCACCCACACCCACCGCGACCATTCGCCTGCTGCCGCGCCGCTGGCCGCAGCGACCGGCGCACCGGTGGTCGGCTGCGCGCCGCTGCACATCCAGTCCGACGCCCCGCGCGTGGATGCACCTTTCGACCAGCATTACGAACCCGACCGTGTGATGGAAAACGGCGAATCCATGACCGGCCCCGGCTGGACGCTGACCGCCCTCGCCACGCCCGGCCACACCTCCAACCACCTGTGCTTCGCGCTGGAGGAAACAGGCGCGCTGTTCACCGGCGACCACGTGATGGGCTGGTCCACCAGCGTGGTGGTGCCGCCCGATGGCGACATGGCCGACTACATGGCCAGCCTGCACCTGCTGTACGAGCGCGAACAGGACCGGGTCTATTACCCGGCCCACGGCCCCGCCGTCGAACGTCCCCGACAACTGGTGCGCGGCATGATCGGCCACCGCCGCCAACGCGAACGCCAGATCCTGCGCCTGCTGGGCGAGGAAGCGCGGAGCATCGAGGCGCTGGTGCCGGTGATGTACAAGGGCGTGGACGAGAAACTGTGGCCAGCCGCCGCCCAAAGCGTGCTGGCGCACCTGCTGGACCTGGAAAAACGCGGCGAAGCGGCGCGCGATGGCGAGGACTGGACCGCGACCTAGGCGCGCCTAGCCCTCGTCCTCCAGCACCGCAGCCATCGGCGTCGTGCGCGGCAGCGACTGGAAATCCTGCTGCTCTGCCCCGGGCACCGGCTTGCTGACCGCCGCGCGCCACAGGCCGAACAGCGATGCGGCCACCGCCACCGCGCCAATCGCGCCGAACAGTCCCGGCGGGCCCAGTGTGGCCATGGCCACCGATCCCGCCATCGGCCCCATCGCCGCGCCCACCGAATAAACCAGCACGAGCCCGCTGCTCGCGCCCACGCGCTCGCTTTCGTCCAGGTGGTCGTTCGAATGGGCGACGCACAATGGATAGAGCGCGAAGGCAAAGCCGCCGAACAGCGCCCCGATAGCAAAGATCGCCACGGGCTCGCGCACCAGCGCCAGGGCAGCACACAGCACCGCGGTGGCCAGCATGCTGGCATTGATGACGCGGCGACGGTCGAACCGGTCGGACAGGCGACCCAGCGGGTATTGCAGCACCACGCCGCCGGAGATCACGCAGGAGGTGAATAGCGCCACCTGGCTCAGCGGCAGGCCCACGCGCTGCACGAACACCGCGCCCAGCGCATAGAACGCACCCAGCATGATGCCTGTCGCCAGCGTACCGACGATGCCCAGCGGTGAAACGGCATAGAGCCGCTTCAACGAGAAGGCGGTAACCTCCTCCATGATCGGCTGCTCGATCTTCGTCAGCACCACGGGCAGCACCGACAGGGACAGCAGCACGGCAGAAGCCATGAACGGCAGCGCGGGCGCATTGTCGCCCAGGTTCAGCAGGAACTGCCCCACCGCCTGCCCGGCGTAGAGCGCGATCATGTAGGCCGCCAGGATCGCGCTGCGGTTGTCGGGCCGGGCCACGCGATTGAGCCAGGACTCGAGGCAGACGAACACCCCGCTCATCACGAAACCGTCGGCAAAGCGCAGCACGGTCCACACGGCGGCATTGTCGATGATGGCGTAGGACAGCGAACTGGCGGAGTAGAAGGAGACGAAGGCGGCAAAGGCACGGATATGGCCAACCCGCCCGATCAGCGGCGCGACCTTGAGCGCACCCAGCGTCAGCCCGGCGAAGTAACTGGTGGCCACAAGGCCGATCAGCAGCGCGCTGTGCCCGGTCTGCTCCAGTCGCACGGCGATCAGGGTGGACAGGAAGCCGCTGCCCGCCATCAACACGAAAATCGCCACCAGCAGGGTGCGCACCGAGTTGAGCGAGGTCATCATGATTCGCGCCCCTAGTCGTCTTGCCGGCGCTACGCCAGAGCAGGATTGCCCCGCATGGTGGACTCGGCGCTGCAGCGCGCCTAGGCCCCGCCGATGACGCAAATCGGCTTCGACGACTTCATGGCGGTGGATATCCGCTGCGGCACGGTAACCGACGCGCAGCCTTTTCCTGAGGCACGCAAGCCCGCGATCAAGCTGTGGGTGGATTTCGGCGCGGATCTGGGCGTGCGCAAAAGCTCCGCGCAGATCACCGATCACTACACGCCCGAAGGGCTGAAGGGACGCAAGGTCATGGCCGTCGTGAACTTCCCGCCGCGCCAGATCGGGCCGTTCATGTCCGAAGTGCTGGTGCTGGGCTTTCCCGATGCGGCCGGCGCGATCGTGCTGGCAAGGCCGGACGCAGGGCTGGACCTGCCCGATGGCGCACGGCTGGCCTAGGGCTCGATCCCCAGCGCCGCACGCAGGTCGCCCAACCACGGGTCGAAGGGCACCCATGCGCCCTGCCCCTTGCGGTTGATCGGCTGGCGCACCTGTTCGCTGCTGGCTGTACGCACGGCGCGGTCGGTCTTGTGGAACTGCAGGCACGCATCTTCGAACTCCAGCCCGCAATGGTCCAGCATGCGGCGGATCTGCCCTTCGGGGTCGTCCAGCACGTCTTCGTGCTGCACGCGCAGCACCTTGCCCGGCAGCACTTCGTCCCAGTGCTGCATCAGGTCGACATAGTCGGCGTAATAGCGCCCGATCTCGGTCAGGCCGTAGGTAAATTCCTGCCCCTCGGCGAACAGCTGCTTGAAGCCGGAAAAGCAGCAATCCATCGGCGCGCGGCGGGCATCGATGATCTTGGCATTGGGCAGGATCAGGTGGATCAGGCCGATGTGGCGGAAGTTGTTCGGCATCTTGTCGATGAAGAACGGCGCGCCCTGCCGGTGGACCATGGTGTTCTCGATGTACTGCCGGCCGAAGGTCTCCAGCTGCTCTGCCGAAAGGTCGTGCAGCACCTGCGGGTAGAGCGATTGCCCGGCCTTGCGCCCGCGCAGCCGGTGGGCCAGCGCCAAGATGTCGGGCAGCTCCAGCGTGCCATCGACCTGTGAATGGCTGGCCAGGACCTGCTCCAGCAGCGTCGATCCCGCGCGTGGCAGGCCAAGGATGAAGATCGGGTCGGGCGCCTTGTGCCCTGCGCCCTCGTGCCTCGCGAACAGCTCCGCCGTGCAGGTCTCGCGCTGCTTCGCCAGTTCGGCGCTCATGGTGTCGGCGTCGTAACGGGTCTGTGCGCGCTTCAGCGCGTTGCCACGCTCGTAATTGCGGAAGCTGGCTTCGTAGTCCTTGCGGTCCTCGTGCGCCTTGCCCAGCGCGAAGGACAGGTGGACCCGGTCCATGAAGGCAAGGTCGGGCCGCGCCACCTGCTCTTCCATCCGCGCCATTTCGTCTTCGGTGAAGCGATAGGTCTTCAGGTTCGCCAGCGCATACCAGGCATCGCCGTGGTCGGGCTTTGCGGCAAAGGCGGCGCGGTAGCTTTCGATGGCCTTGTCGGTCTCGCCAGTGGTCTTCAGCGCGTGGCCGCGGCTGGTCAGCGTGGCGGGATCGTTCGGTACCTTTTCCAGCACCTGCTCGAATAGGGCAAAGGCGCGTTCGTAGTCGCCGGTCTGCATCGATTCGATGGCGAGATGCGACTGGAACAGCGGGTTTGCAGGATCGCTTTCGTAGAGGCTTTCCGCCTCCTCGCGCGCGCGCTCGAACTTCTGCCGGCGACGCAGGGCATCGATGTAGTCGAGCCGCACCTGCACGTTCTCCGGCTCGAACATGGCCGCGCTTTCCAGCAGGAATTCGGCATCGTCCATAATGCCCAGCTTCACCCCGATCTGCGCCAGCAGCCGCATGCCTTCCACGTTCTTCGGGTTGGCGCGCAGGAAGTGGCGGCAGATTTCCTCTGCCCGCAGGATACGCCCTTCGTGCAGGTGATGGGTGACGGCGACCAGTTCGCGCGGCAGGCTGGCAATGCGCTGCGCCTGGGCCGCAGCCTGACGGGATTCGCTGCCCATTTGCAGCTCTGCCAGTGCCCGCCAGCTGGCATCCAGCGCGGGGTTGAAGCGCACGGCACGCTGGTAGGCGGCAATCGCCTCTGCCGCCTTGCCTTGCGCGCGGGCAAGGTGCCCGGCCTCCTGCCAGGCGCGACCATATTCGGGCATGGCGGCGTGCAGCCGGGCCAGCATGTCCGATGCCTCGGCGTGCCGGTTCAGGTATCGCAGCGCGACAGCGGCCATGTACAGCGCCTCGCCATCACCGGGGTCGGCGGTCACCAGTGGATCGACCAGCGCCAGACCCCGCGGGAAATCGCCTGCCTGCATCGCCTTTTGCGCCAGCGCCAGTTGTTCGTCGCGATCATTCATGGGTGCGCCCTATCAAAGCAAGACTGCACATACAAAACAGCGGGGGCGAACCGCTGGTTCACCCCCGCCGCATTGGTTTCGTGCGTGGACCGGATCAGTAGTCGTAGGAGACCCGCACACCCACCGTCAGCGGACGGTTGGTGGTGATGCGTGCCCGGTCGTTGACGAAGTTGCCCGAGATCTGCGCCCGTTCGTCGAATAGGTTCTCGCCATAGACCTCGAAGCGCCACTGGTCGGCCACCACACCGGCGGAAAGATCGACCACGGCATAGCTGTCGAGACGCAGCTTGTTGATCTCGATGATGTCGGTGAACTTCGATGCCGAATAGGTCAGCTGCGGCTGGATATAGGCTTCCAGCGTGTTCGACAGGTCCCATTCGTAGCGCACGCGCACATTGCCCTGGAATTCCGGGGCAAAGGCCAGCGGTTCTCCCACCACCACGTCGTTGGTCGGGGTCAGCACTTCGGTGATCTCGGTATCGAGGATCGAGAAGGCACCCGCCACGGTCAGGCCGGGAACGGCATAGGGCGCGATGGTGAAGTCTGCCTCGAGACCATAGATCTCTGCATTCGCCGCGTTGTCCGAGAAGAACAGGTTGGTGATGCTGGGATCGAAGATGGTCGTCTGCAGGCGGCTGATATCGACATAGAAGGCCGAGCCGTTGAAGCGCAGCTGGCCGCCGACCAGGTCAAGCTTCCAGCCCAGTTCGTAGTTCTGCACCTCGTCGGTTTCGAGCTCGAACGGCACGGTGAAACCGGCGCCGTTGGTGGCACCACCCGGACGGTTCAGCAAGCCCGGACGGAAGCCTTCCGAATAGGTCGCGTAGAACAGCGTGTCGGGCGTGGGCGTAACCTGCAGCGTGCCCTTGTAGATCACGCCATCGGTCTGCGCCGTATCCGGCGCGCGCACCGCGTTGAACACCTGCTGGGCCTGGGTGGCGGAGAGACCGGCATCCTGGATATCCTGCAGGCTGTCTGCGGTGGTGAAGGTCTGCCGCAGCGCGGCGTTACAGCTGTTGATGAAGGTATAGCTGCCGTCGCCATCGTACAGGTCGTTCAGGTCCGTACCGAAGGCATTGGCATCCTGCGCCGCGCCCGAGTTACAGAACGAACCGTTGGCGCTGCCTTCGAAATCGACCTCGATATCGTAGTAGCGCGCACCCAGCGTGATGGTCAGCAGGTCAGGCACGATATCGAAGCTGGCTTCGCCGAAGATGCCGATCTGTTCGTCCGTGCGACGGATGTCGTTGCGGAAGATGGTATCGGCGGGGAACGGCCCCGGATCGGTATTGAAACCGGGCTGCGGGAAGTTCGGCGCAAAGGGGCCGAACGGCTGCGCGATCACGTTGCCGGGATAGTTGAAGTCGTTGCGCTCCTTCAGCTCCAGGTCGGAATAGAAGCCGCCGGCGGTGGCGCGCACGCGCCAGTCGTCAGGCGTGCTGAAGCGCAGCTCCTGCGTGAACACGGTCGTGTCGCTGTCCGACGTGACATAGAGGTTGGGCGGCTGGCAGGTGCCGCTGGGATCGGCGGAACCGGGATAGCTGACCGAGCCGTCGCAGATGTAGTAGGGCAGGTACTGGCCGACGAACAGGTAGTCCGAATAGTCGACCCGCTGCTGCGTTTCGCGATCGGTGTAGGCACCGGTGTAAACCACGTCGAGCATGGCCAGGCGACCTTCGACGGTCCAGCTGGTGTTGCTGAAATTGTCTTCCAGGCGATCGTCCTCGAAGCGCTGGATTTCCAGGTCGTCGAGCCCGCCCAGTTCCGGATCGGCGAAGAACACGCCGTCGCTTTCCAGGCTCTGGCGCGAATGGGCCAGGGTGATGGTCCAGTCGGGAGTGACCTCCCACAGCGCGGTGGCGCGGAAACCGGCATAGGTGGTGTCGTTGAAGTTGTCTTCGACAAGGCCGGAGTTGTTGGTTTCAAGGAAGGTCACGTTCGACAGGTCGGCCGTGCTCTGGAAACCCGCGCGCAGGGCGCTGACCGGCACGCCGTTCGCACGCACGGTGCCTTCCGGACGGAAACGGGCGCTTTCGCTGGCATCGCGAGTGCCCTGGACGTTGTCGATATAGCCGCCCTGGTGATCGAGGTAGGCCACGCCGCGCACGGCCAGCGTATCGGTCACCGGCACGTTCAGCATCACCTCGGTCTTGTACGAGGTTTCACCACCGTTGGTGAAGCTGACGCCAGCGCTGGCACCGGCATCGAAACCGGCAAGGCTGGGCTTGTTGGTGATGAGGCGAACCACGCCGGCCTGCGAGCTGGCGCCGAACAGCGTGCCCTGCGGACCCGACAGCACCTCGATACGGGCAAGGTCGGCAGCGTAGACGTCGAGGTTACGACCCGGCTGCGCCAGCGGTTGCTCGTCGAGGTACATGGCGACGTTGGGCGCAAGGCCGGCAACGCCTGCGGTCGTCAGGTTCGGCGTGGTGGATGCCAGGCCGCGGATGTAGATGGTCGACTGGCCCGGACCACTGCCGCCCGCGGTAACCGTGGGCAGCTGCTCGAGATAGTCCTCGAACGTGTCGATGTTGAGCTCTTCCAGCCCTTCCTCACCGAGTGCCTGCACGGAAACCGGCACGTCCTGCAGGTCTTCCTGGCGCTTGGTCGCGGTAACGACGATGGTGCCCACACCGCCCTGGCGCGCTGCAGGCGCCGCCTCGATTGCGGTGTCCTGCGCCATGGCAGGCGATGCGAGGGCAATGGCAAGCGCGCCGATCGACGCGCCGCTGGTATATTTCGACATTTATGGAATCCCCTTGGATGTCGCGTTTGCGATCACGCTGCGATTTTCACCAGCCGCATGATCGTATAAAAAACGCGCGCGAAAGAATTTCGCGCGTCGGGGAGCGGATAGCGGGACTACTGCAGGGATTCCAGCGGACAGACGGAGTTTTTCGGGACTCCGACTTCACATGTTGCATAAGAACAACATTCAAATGAAGATCGCCGAATAGATCAAATGCTAATTTTATATCTATGCATTATAAGATGCAATGGTAATATATACTTATTCAATAGGCAGAACGGCGAAGCTCTAACTCAAGCACAAGGCAAGTCTTGAGAAATTTGTTGGAAGCCTCCCCGGATTCGCTCTTGAGTTTTAGTGTACGCGCTACTGCGAGGCTTCCCACTCCTCGCAGGCCTCGGCAGTACAGGGCACGCCGTGGCGCTTGCGGATGATGTCGAATACAATCGCCTTCACGATCGCAATCGCCATCAGCGCCACCACCAGCGAGAACGGCAGGGCACCGATAATCATGGTGATGCGGATTGCATCGATCCCGCCGATGATGAGCATGGAGCCGACCATGAAGGCCAACGCCGCGCCCCAGAACAGGATGTGGCGACGGCGCTGCCCGTCGGTTTCGCCCGCGCCGTTGATGGTGTTGACGATCAGGATGGCGCTGTCGGCGCTGGTGATGAGATAGGTCATCAGCAGCACTACCACGAGGCCGGAGACGATCGCCGCAAAGCCAGGGTCGAGCAACACGGCAAGCGTGGCGTAGAGCTGGTCGGATATGCCGGTGCTGACGATGCTGCCGCCTGCGGCCCCGCTCAGCTCCAGCTCGATCGCGGTGCCGCCCACCAGCGTCATCCACACAAAGCACATCAGCGACGGCACCAGCAGCACGCCCAGCACGTACTCGCGCACCGTGCGCCCGCGCGAGATGCGGGCGATGAACATGCCCACGAACGGCGCAAAGGCAATCCACCAGGCCCAGTAGAACACGCTCCAGTCGAGCTGCCACTGCACCAGCGCATCGCCCACCGGCGTACCACCCTGGAACAGCGTGAGCGCATTTTGCGGCAGGGTGCGCAGATAGTCGAACACGCCCACGCCCAGCAGCTCCAGCCCGTACAGGCCGGAACCGACCACGGCGAACAGCGCCAGCAGGGCGAAGGACAGGCCCATGTTGAGGTTGGAAAGCCACTTGATCCCCTTGCCCACGCCCGACAGCGCGCTGATGGTGGACGCCCCCACCAGCAACACCAGCGAGACGATGATGGCGGCAGGGGTGGAACCGCCCTCGTCCATCAACCATTCGCCCAGCCCCAACCGGTAAAGGCCGGCCACGAACTGCTCCACGCCAAAGCCCATGGTCACCGCCACGCCCAGGATGGTGGCCACGACGGCAAAGATATCGACGACATGGCCGAAGCTGCCGGACATCACGCGACCGAACAACGGCGCGAGCGCAGAACGGATCGTCAGCGGCAGGTTGCGACGGTAAGCGACATAGCCGATGGCGAGGCCAACCAAGCCATATGTGCCCCAGGCTGCCAGCCCCCAGTGCAGGAAGGTGTAGATATAGGCAGGCCGCACCGCCTCCTCGCTCATCGGCTCCACCAGTCCGCGGATGATATCCGGGTTGTTCTGGAAATGGGCCAGCGGCTCGCCGGTGGAATAGGTCAGCATGCCGATGCCGATCCCTGCGCCGAACAGCATGGAAAACCAGCTGAAGCGGCCGAATTCCGGCTTTTCGCCCGGATTGCCGATGCGCAAGGTGCCCGATTGCGGCAGCACGGCCAGCCCCAGCGCCACCGCCATCACCGCTGCGACTAGGTAGACATACCATCCGGAAAAGGTTGCGATGATGGTGTTGTTGGCCGCCGACAGCGTCTCGTTCGCGCTGACCGGGAAGAAGATCGCCCACATGATGATGAGCGAGACGATGATCTTCGAAGGGATCGTCACCGCGCGGCTGAACCCGTCGTAAAAGCCGCGGTCGTGCGTGTCGATCGGCAGGTCTACCAGCGGCGGGTCGATCGGGCTGTCGTCCGGCTTTGCCACTGGGACCTGCTGATTCACTGTGCTGATGCTCCTGCCGTTTCGACAATGTCCGACGGTCACGCAGGCGGCATGCACGGGCACCGTCGATGATGGGATGAGGACAAAGCATAGGGACTTGGCATCACATTGCAAACGCCCCACATCGTGGGCGCCTGCCCGGAACACTCTCGCCAAAGCGCGTGTTGGTTCTATAAGCGCGGCAACCGCATACGCTGCCACACGAAAACGGGGCCATAGAATGACCGACCAGACCGCCATCCCCGCAGGCATCGACCTGCTCGAGGAAATCAACCGCCTGCGCAAGGAACGCAATGCGGTGATCCTGGCGCACTATTACCAGAAGCCCGAATTGCAGGACCTGGCCGATTTCGTGGGCGATTCACTGGAACTGTCGCGCAAGGCAGCGGAAACCGATGCCGACGTGATCGCCTTTTGCGGCGTGAAGTTCATGGCCGATACGGCCAAGATCCTTTCCCCTGAAAAGATCGTCGTGCTGCCCGACATGGAAGCCGGCTGCAGCCTCGAGGATTCCTGCCCGCCGGACAAGTTCAAGGCCTTCCGCGAGAAGCACCCCGATCACATCGCGCTGACCTACATCAACTGCTCGACCGAGGTAAAAGCCCTGTCGGACGTGATCGTCACGAGCTCTTCTGCCGAGACCATTCTCGAGCAGATCCCGGAAGACCAGCCGATCATCTTCGGCCCCGATCGCCACCTTGGCGGTTACCTCAACCGCAAGTTCGGCCGCGACATGCTGCTGTGGCCGGGCGTGTGCATCGTGCACGAGGCGTTCAGCGAGAAGGAACTGCTGAAGCTGAAGGCGGAAAACCCCGATGCGCCCATCGCCGCGCACCCGGAATGCCCGCCGACGATCCTCGACCATGCCGACCACGTCGGCTCGACCAGTTCCATCCTCAACTACGCCAAGACCTTCCCCGGCGACACGCTGATCGTGGCGACGGAGCCGCACATCATCCACCAGATGGAAAAGGCGCTGCCGGAAAAGACCTTCCTCGGCGCACCGGGCGCGGACGGCAACTGCAGCTGCAACATCTGCCCCTACATGGCGCTCAACACCATGGAAAAGCTCTACCTGTGCCTGCGCGACCTGGAACCGCGCATCGAGATCGAGGAAAGCCTGCGCCTGAAAGCCAAGGCCAGCCTCGACAAGATGCTGGAAATGGCCAGCGGCACCGTGGGCAAGGGTGACCTGGGCAGTCCAAGCGGGGATTGATGGCGCTGTTCCGGCTGATGATAGAGGGGCGTGACTATCCCGGCTTCCTGTTCGAGCAGCCGGAGACGCCCTATGGCTTCTTCACCACGCGCTGGATCGAGGCGCCAACCCGCGCCGAGGCCGAGCAGACCGCGCTGCGCGCCGTTCGCTGGGAGTTCGAGGACCTGCTCCCCAGGCGCAAGCCCGGCATGCCCAAGCCTTCCCTCCACCTGGTCGAGGTGGAGCAGGTGGCGACCTTCCCCGAAGATGCCGTGTCGATGGGTGCGACCTGGTATCCGATGGATGCGGAATAGCGTGCGCAACCCACCCGCCCTTCGCGCGTTGTCCCTGGCATGAAGGCCGAAATCCTGTGGGCGTGGCGTAGGCTCAACGCCAATTACTGGTTCTACCCGGCGCTGTCCGCCGTGGGCGCGCTGCTGTTGGCCTGGCTGTGCATCTGGGTTGACAGGTCCGGTCATGCCAGCTGGATGGAGGGCGCCGCCTGGCTCGCCCCCGCACGGCCCGAGGGCGCCTCCACCATGTTGCAGGTGATCGCGGGCTCGATGATCGCGGTCGCCTCCACCGTGTTTTCGATCACCATCGTTGCCGTCAGCTATGCCAGCGGCAACTACGGCCCGCGCCTGCTGGTCAATTTCATGGAGGACAGGGGCAACCAGTTCTCGCTCGCCACCTTCATCGGCACCTTCGTCTTCGCACTGACGGTGCTGCGCAGCGTGCGGGCGCCGGACGAGGTTTCCGCCATCGATGTCGCCGGCGATCCCCTGCCCGGCTTCGTACCGCAGCTGTCCCTGCTGGTGGCTTTCGTGCTGATGGGATTTTCGGTGGCGGTGCTGGTCTACTTCCTCAACCACGTGCCCTCAGCCATCCGCATCACCAAGGTGATCGAGGGGATCGGCAGCCGCCTGCTGCGCGCGGTGGAGGCGACCTACCCGCGCGAAGGCAGCAATGACGAGCCCGAAGAGCGCCCCCGCGGCAAGCCGCTGCTCGCGAGCGAGGCGGGCTATGTGCAGCTGATCGATTTCGGAGATCTTGAACGCCTTGCCCGCAAGAACGCGCTGGAACTTTCGCTGTCGGTTCGCACGGGCGATTTCGTCCACACCGGGCTGCCGCTGCTCGAATACACCGGCGGCGATGGCGCTTCCGATGGGGAAGACGATCTGCGCGATTGCTTCACCTTGGGTTTTTCGCGCACGCCGGAACAGGACCCGCAGTTCCTGATCGACGAACTGGTGGAGATCGGGATGCGTGCCCTTTCGCCGGGCATCAACGATCCCTTCACCGCCATCACTGCGCTGCACTGGCTGGGCGCGGCCACGGCGCAGATCGGCAGCCGCTACCTGATCAAGGATATCTGCAACGAAGACGCGGAGGACTGCCCGGTCTATCCCCTGCCCGACGACTTCGAGCACTATGTCCAGCGCGGTTTTGGCACCATCCGCAGCGCGGTTGCCACCAGCCCCGTCGCTGCCCGTGTCATGCTTCAGGTGCTGTGCAGCGCGGCCACGACGCTGCAATCGGCAGATCGCCGCAAGGTGCTGCTGGACGAGGCGCGCAGCCTGCGCGAACAGGCGCTGATCGCGCTAGACGGGCCGGACCGGCGCGCGGTGGAAGAGCAGTTCGACGAGCTGCTGCCGAAGTTCCGGCAGGCCGGGCCTATACCGGATTGACCCGTGGGCGCGGTGGCGCCTTGGGGCCGGTAATGCGGGCCAGCACCAGCGCGCTGGCGACCAGCACGATCCCCACCACGTCCAGCGGCACCAGCCATTCACCGAAGACCATCCAGCCGACCAGCGCGGCCACGGCAGGCTGGGTGAGCAGGGCAATGCCGATCACCAGCGGCGGGAATTGCTTCAGGGAATAGACCAGCAACCCCTGCCCCACCAGCTGGCTGGAGAAGGCCAGCACCAGCACCGGGGTCCAGTCGGTGGGCCAGAACGGCTCCCCCAGCAGCATGGCGACGACGAACAGCACCACCACGCTGGCGCTGCTGGATACCGCCAGCAGGCTCCAGCTGCCGAAACTGCGGCGCGCATCCTGCAACAGCAGCAGGTATCCGGCATAGAGCAGGCCCGCCAGGAGGCAGAACAGGTCGCCGACAAAGTTGGCAGGCGACAGCTCCAGCGAACGGCCAAGCAAAATGCCCGCCCCGCCCAGCGCGGCAAGGATCGCGGGCCATTCCCGCCCCTTGGGCAAACGGCGCAGCATCACGAAGCCCCAGACCATCAGGATAACGCTGCCGGCATTGCCGAACAGCACGGCATTGGCGAGGCGGGTATCGCCGATGCCGACATGCCAGCTGGCAATGTCGAGGCCGAAAAACACCCCGCCCGCCAGCACCAGCAGCACGGCCTTGCGCGGGATACCGCCCACGTGCTCTCCGCGCAGCCGGGCAATCAGGAACAGGAACGGCAGCGCCAGCGCCACCCGCCAGAAGCCCGCGCTGACCGGGCCGGTATCGGCCAGCCGCACCAGCCACGGCCCGCAGGCAAGCGCGACATTGCCCGCCAGCAGCGCGGCGAGGCCCAGCAGCCGGGTGCGCAAAGGCTCGTGACCCGTGTCCATCAGGGGGCGCGGCCTAACGCGGCGCCTATTCGGCCGCGACAGGCTCCGCAGCGGGTTCAGGGGCAGCGGGTTCAGGAGGTGCCTCGGGCGCCTGCGCCGGTGCTGCAGCAGGTGCTGGCGCAGCGGTTTCCTCGGGCGCGGCCAGCGGCGCCTGCGAACGCACCTGGTCCAGCGGCAGCATGGCATCGCTGATGGTGCCTTCCAGCACTTCGCCCGAAGCCTCTCGCCCGTCGTTCTCCACCTCGACCACGTCGTCGTCGCCGCAGGCCGAAAGCGCCAGCAACAGCGGCGCGGCGATAGCAAGGGTGCGGCGAATCGACATGGTCAGGTGGTCTCCGGCTGTGCAATGGCACCAAGGAAATCCCCGGCGCGCGCCAGCAATGCCTCATCCCATTCCTCCGGCGCAACCGTCTTTCCGAGGCGCTGCATGCTGGTGACGCCGTATTCGGCAATGCCGCAAGGCACGATGCCGCCGAAATGGGAAAGGTCGGGCGACAGGTTCACGGCAAATCCGTGCATGGTCACCCAGCGCCGCACGCGCACGCCGATGGCGCCGATCTTGGCCTCGCTGCCGTCGGCCTCGTGCGTCCAGATGCCGATGCGTTCGGGCACGGCAAAGGCCTTGACCCCGAAATCGGCCAGGGTGGCGATCACCCAGCCTTCCAGCGCGTGGACGAACTGGCGCACGTCCCTGGACCGCTTCTTCAGGTCGAGCAGCACGTAGGTCACCCGCTGGCCGGGGCCGTGGTAGGTGTAGCGCCCGCCGCGCCCGGTCTCGACCACGTCGAAGCGCGGGTCGACCAGCTCGGCCGTGTCCGCGCTGGTGCCGGCGGTGTAGACCGGCGGGTGTTCCAGCATCCACACCAGTTCGCGCACGTCCTCTCCCGCAGCCAGTGCCGCATTGCGCGCTTCCTGCGCGGCCAGCGCCTCGCGATAGGGCACCTGCTCGGTGGAACGGCGCCATTCGATTGACGGGTCGAGAGGAAAGCTGGTGGCGGTCATGACTTGGCAATTGCGTGGCGATAGCCAGTGCGCTTATCAAGTGTTCAATCGCATTCACGAGGATCAAATGGCGGAAAAACTGGACCTTGGACGCGCCTGGAACGAGGCGACCGCGCTGATTGCTGCCAACAAGGACGTCGTCCTGATCGTGGCCGGGGTGTTTTTCTTCCTGCCCAATGTCATTTCCACCCTGCTGCTGCCCTCGCAGGAAGCGATGGTAATGCAGATGGAAGCCATGGGCGCCAATCCCGATCCGGAAGACATGATGGCCATGATCGGCGACTATTTCGCCCAGTCCTGGTGGATCTACCTGGTCTTCGGCCTGATCCAGGCCGCCGGCGTGCTGGGCCTGCTGGCGCTGCTGACCGACAAGGCCCGGCCGACCGTGGGCGAAGCCCTGGGCTTCGGGGTGAAGGCACTGGTGCCTTACCTGGTGGCCCAAATCCTGCTGGGCATGGCCCTGGTGCTGATCCCCGTGCTGCTGATCGCCTTGGGCGCGGCAGTAAATGAAGGCGTGGGGGTTCTGCTGGGCATGATCGGCCTGGTGGTTGCCGTATACGTGTGGATCAAGTTTTCGCTGCTTTCGCCCGTGATCGCGATCGAGAAGACGATGAACCCGGTGAAGGCGCTGGGCCGATCATGGCAGCTGACGAAGGGCAACTCCTTCCGCCTGCTGGCTTTCTATATCCTGCTGATCCTGGCCGCCGGGATCCTGTCCGCCATCGCCAGCATGCTGCTCAGCCTGTTCGCGGTGCTGGGCGACGAGATCGGCCTGTTCGCCATGGCCATCGGCGGCGGGCTGGTAAGCCTGGCCTTCACCACGATCATGCTGGCCGTGCTGGCCTCCGTCCACCGGCAATTGTCGGGCGGGGTCGAGGGCGGGGTCGGCCAGACCTTCGACTAGGCCGCCCCGCGCGGCCAGCGGTCAGAGGATTTCCTCGACCTTTTCCACCGGACGGCACAGTCGCACGCCCTTTTCGGTTTCCACCAGCGGGCGCTCGATCAGCCTGGGGTCGGCGGCCATGGCATCCAGCACGGTGTCGGCATCGGCTTGCGGCAGCCCGCGCTCCTTCGCGTCGGTGCCCGACAGGCGCAGGCCCTCGGCCGGCGCCATGCCCGCATCGGCGTAGAGCTGCGCCAGCTTCTCGCGGCTGGGCGGGTTCTTCAGGTACTGCACCACCTCCACTTCCACGCCGTCGCGATCCTGCAGGATGGCCAGCGTGTTGCGGGACTTGCTGCAATTGGGGTTGTGCCAGATGGTCGCCTTCACGCGAATTCTCCTCTTCCGAAACTCTGCCGCCCCCTAGCGCGCGAACTTTTTTGCGCCAATGGCACATTTG
Organism: uncultured Erythrobacter sp.; assembly: GCA_913055155.1. Classification (GTDB taxonomy): domain Bacteria; phylum Pseudomonadota; class Alphaproteobacteria; order Sphingomonadales; family Sphingomonadaceae; genus Alteraurantiacibacter. The sequence continues at coordinate 53,522 of CAJXJR010000015.1, forward strand.
GTGTTGCCACTGAAAATCATTCTCAATACAGGTGCTCTTGCAAATCAATTGCAATAAGAATCGTAGGGGAAGACACTATCCGTACCGCAACCGCCCGCCTTGCACTGCTCGCAAGCGCCGCCACCATCGCTCCAACGCCTGCCCTGGCCAATGCCGCCGCGGAGGCGCAGCGCGATTACCTGCCCAGCAACATCATCGTCACCGGGCAGCGCGAAACCTACGTCGGCGATGACGGCAGCACCGGCACCAAGACGCCCACGCCCATCATCGACGTGCCGCAGGCCGTCACCGTCATCACCGCAGACCAGCTGGAAGACCAGGGCGTCACCAGCCTGAACGATGCCCTGCGATTCGTGCCCGGCGTCAGCCTGGAAACGGGCGAAGGCCACCGTGACGAGGTGTTCATTCGCGGGCAGGAAACCACGGCGGATTTCTACCTCGACGGGCTGCGCGACGACGCGCAGTACTATCGTCCGCTCTACAACGTGGAGCGCGTGGAAGTGCTGAAAGGCGCCAACGCACTGATCTTCGGCCGCGGCGCAGGCGGCGGCGCGATCAACCGCGTATCCAAGGTGGCCGAATTGGGCATGCCCGAATACGCCCTTGGCGCGCAGGTCGACAGCTTCGGCGCCTTTGCCCTGAATGCCGATGCCAACCTGCCCGTGGGCGACGCCGTCGCTGTCCGCCTGAACGGCACTTACGAGGAATTCGACAATCACCGCGATGTCTACGACGGTCGCTTCATCGGCTTTTCGCCCACGCTCACCGCGCAGCTTGGCCCCGATACCCGTCTCTACGCCTGGTACACCTATGACGATGACGAGCGCGTGGTCGATCGCGGCCTGCCCTCGCTGAACGGCGGCCCGCTGCGGGGTTATGACGAAACCTTCTTCGGCGATGCCGACTACAATTTCAGCGATGTCGAAGTGCATATCGCCCGCACCCGGCTGGAGCACGATTTCAGCGAGGCCTGGAGCCTCAATGCCAGCCTGCTCTATGCCGACTACGACAAGTTCTATTCCAACATCGTGCCCGGTGGCGGCACCACCGCGACTACGGTGACCCTGTCGGGCTATGAAAGCGGCACCGATCGCCAGAACCTGATCGGGCAGGTCAACCTTGTCGGCCAGTTCGACACCGGGTCGCTGGGCCACACGCTGCTGCTGGGCGCCGAGGTCGGTTCGCAGGATACCGATGCCGTGCGCAACCGCGCACTGTTCAATAACGGTGCGGACACCAGCGTCACCGTGGCGCTGGCAGACACCATCACCGTGCCCGCCTTCACCCTGGCGCCGCAGCGCGCCAGCATGTCGGAGCTGTCGACCCTGTCGTTCTACGCACAGGAACAGCTGGATATCGGCATGCTGCAGCTGGTGGCGGGCGTGCGCTTCGACCGCTTCGACCTTGAAAGCACCGACCTGATTTCGGGCTTCGACGGCGCGCGGGTGGACGAACGCTGGAGCCCGCGCTTCGGCGCGATCCTCAAGCCGCAGGATAACCTGTCGATCTACGCCAGCTATGCCGAAAGCTTCCTGCCGCAATCGGGCAACCAGTTCACCGTGCTCAGCCAGCAGTCTGGATCGCTCGATCCGGAAACCTTCGAGAACATCGAGCTGGGCGTGAAATATGCCCCGCATCCCGAACTGCTGCTGACGGCGGCAGTGTTCCGCCTGACCCGGTCCAACACCACGGCACCCGATCCGGCCAACACCGGGCTGGTGGTACTGGCCGGCGAAAGCGAAGTCGAAGGCTTCGAACTGGGGCTGGTGGGCGAGCCGGTCGACGGCCTTTCTCTGAGCCTGGGCTATGCCTATCTCGATGGCGAGATCACCTCCACCACCACATCGGCAGCCGCCGGCACGGTGTTGCAGCAGGTGCCAGAGCACCAGATCACCGCTTGGGCGCGTTACGACGTTACCGACAGGCTGGGCTTCGGCGCCGGGCTTACCCACCTGTCGGAGCAGTTTGCCTCGCTCAGCAACAACGTGGTGATGCCCGCCTACACGCGGGTGGATGCAGCGGTATTCTTCGAAGCGACAGAGACGCTGTCACTGCAACTGAATGTCGAGAACCTGTTCGGCGAGGAATACTATCCCAGCGCCCACGGCGACAACAACATCCAGCCCGGCGCTCCGCTGAGCGCCAGCTTCGGTGCGAGGTTGGTGTTCTGACGGGCTAATCCGAACCCCAGACTAATCGGAACCCAAGTCGTCCGGGCTGGCATCCTCCACGCGCATACCCGGAACGGCGCGCGCCGCGTCTGCAGGGTCTATACCCGGTGCAGGCGCGGCGCTTATCGTTTCGCGCCTGCGCATTACCCGGCCGGCGCGCTGCACCGCGCGCACAAGCCGGGGATAGACGCCGCAACGGCACAGGTTGGGGATGGCATCCCTGATCTGCGCCTCGCTCGGATCGGGGTTGCCGCGCAGCAAACCTGCCGCGGCGATGGCGATCCCCGGCGTGCAGAACCCGCACTGGATCGCCTGTTCAGCCACCAGCGCCTGCTGCACCGGGTGCGAACGGTCGCGGCTGAGCCCTTCGATCGTGGTGATGAAGCGCCCCTCGGCCTCGCCGATGGTGACAAGGCAACTGCGCAGCGCCTCGCCATCCACCAGCACCATGCAGGCGCCGCAGTCGCCCGCGCCGCAACCGTACTTGGTGCCAGTAAGATTGGCCGCGTCGCGCAGCGCGTGCAGCAATGGCGTGTCCGGGTCCATGTCGAAATCGACAGGCCGCTCGTTCACCGTCATTGCCGTCATGCGTCAGGAGCCTGTCAATTGCGCCAGCTGGGATCGATGGAATCGATCTTGCGCGTCCAGGCCTGGAAGTCCAGCTTGCCGAAGTCGTCCGTCAACTGCTTGTCGCGGTCGCGCTGGTGCTGCTCGATCACTTGCGGAGGCACGATGATCGGCTTGCCCAGGCTGGCAGTCTTCACCTGCACTTCGCACGCGCGCTGGAGCATGTAGTAGAGCAGGAACATCTCGTAGATGGTCCGCCCCATCACCACCGGCCCGTGGTTCTTCAGCATCAGGATCTGGTGGTTGCCCGCGTTCTTCACCAGCCGTTCGCCCTCTTCGCTGCGCACGGTGATGCCTTCGAAGTCGTGATAGCCGATCGCGCCTTCGAAGAAACAGGAATAGAAATTGCTCGGCTCGAGCCCGCCTTCGGTGGCGCATACCGCCATGGTATCGGGCGTATGCGTGTGGACGATGGCATGGGCGTGCGGCAGGTTCTTGTGGAATACGCTGTGCTGGGTGAAACCGGCCAGGTTCACGGGGTGCGGATTGTCGCCCACCTTCTGCCCGTTCTCGTCGATCTTGACGAGGTTGGAAGCGGTCACTTCCTCCCACAGCAACCCGTAGGGATTTATCAGGAAGTGGTTTTCCGTGCCCGGCACCCGCAAAGTGATGTGGTTGTAGATGGATTCGCACCAGCCAAGGTGGGCGAAGATGCGATAGGCGGCCGCCAGGTCCAGCCGCGCCTGCCATTCCTCCGGGCTGCAATCGACATTGTCATTAACTTGCGTGGCCATGGGTTCTCTCCGTAATGATTTTGCCCGGATCAATAGCGCGACATTGACTTTGTCACAAACACTGGCAAGCACTGCCCGCAAAGGCGCGGCATGAAAAGACCACGCCGGTGGGAGATTCAGATGGCAGATCAGTTGGGCTATGGCCAGCCCATGGAAGGCGTTGCGCAAACGGCATTCATCGTGCCGGACCTGACCGCTGCCATCCAACACTGGGCCACCAACTGCCGTGCCGGCCCCTTCTACGTGCTGCCGCACCTGCTGGCGCCGGGCCAGGTCTATCGCGGCGAGGAAAGCCGCGCCGACGTGACGCTGGCCATGGGTTTTGCCGGGCACATGCTTATCGAACTCATCCAGCCGCTGGATGACCATCCCAGCGTCTACAAGGAGACCAGGGACCTGCGCCGGTTCGGCTTCCACCACCTCGGCATCGCCTGCGCCGATGTCGACGCCAGCAGCGCGGATTACCAGCAGCGCGGCTATGCAGAGGCCTATCGCGCCGCCGTGCCGACCGGGGGCGAAGTCGTCTACCTCGATGACGGCAGCGGCCCGCAGGCCGGATTTCTCGAATTGTTGCCGGTGACCCCGGCGATGGACGAAACCTTCACCCGCTTCTGGGAAGCGAGCCGCGACTGGGATGGCTCGGACCCCATACGCCCCTTCGGATAGGATACGAGAACACGATGAGCACTCCTGCAACCGACACCCCGCAGCAGGGCAACTGGGTCACCAACTCGCCTGCCTACCAGACTTTGCTGGTGTTCCTGCTGGCGCTGAATTTCGGCATCGTTTTCTTCGACAGGCAGGCGCTCAACGCGCTTATGCCCTTCGTCCAGCCCGAACTTGCGCTCTCGCAGACGCAGATCGGCCTGCTGGCCAGCGGCCTTTCGTTTACCTGGGCCATTGCCGCGTTCTTCGTCGGTCGCCTGTCCGACTCGATGGGCAAGCGCAAGATCCTGCTGGTAATCTCCACCGTCGCCTTTTCGCTGTGTTCGTTCCTGTCGGGTATTGCCACCAGTTTCCTGTTCCTGTTCGCCGCGCGCCTGCTGATGGGCGCCGCGGAAGGCGGCGTGATGCCGATCAGCCATGCGATGGTGGCGAGCGAGGTCGATCCCAAGCGGCGTGGTCTGGCGCAGGGCGTGGCGCAAAACCTGGGCTCCAACCTGCTGGGCAGTTTCCTGGCCCCGGTGGTGCTGGTTTGGTTTGCCCTGCAGTTCAGCTGGCGCGAGGCGTTCTATCTTGCTGCCGTGCCCGGCCTGCTCAGTGCTGCGATGATCTGGTTCATGCTGCGCGAGCCGCTGATGCCCAAGCGCGAGCCCAAGCCCAAGGTCGCAGGTTCCAATCCCGTCACCGATTACATCGCCGAAGTGATCAGCGCGATGAAGGTACGCAACATGTGGATCAGCGTGGTCGTGGGCGTGCTGATGGTCGCGCACTTCGTCACCACTTGGGCCTTCATGCCGCTCTACCTTACCGAGGTGAAAGGCTACGATCCCGAAACCATGAGCTGGATCATGGGCTCGCTGGGCATCGCGGCCGCGATCTACAGCTTCACCGTGGCCGGTATTTCGGACGTGATCGGACGCAAGCCGGTGATGGTCGCCCTGCCGCTGCTGGCCGTGGTCGGTCCGTTAGGCGCGATGTTCTACGAAGGCGGGGCCTTCGGCCTGGCAGCGATCTTCTTCGTCGGCTGGGCGGTGAACGGCGTATTTCCCATCTTCATGGCGACAATCCCGTCAGAGACTTTCAAGCCCGTCCACCATGCCACCGTACTCGGTCTGGCCATGGGCAGCTGCGAAGTGCTGGGCGGCGTGTTCGGCCCGATTATCGGCGGCGCGCTGAACGATGCCTTTGGCCTCGACAGCTTCCTGTGGCTGCTGATCGGCCTTTCCGTGGTCAGCGGTATGATCGCCATGGGCCTGAAGGAAACGGCGCCTGCAGCGCTGGCCAAGAAGGGCCTGACCTACGAACCCGTCTGAGGAGAGCGAAATGTCCGATCCCATCCTCGCCGAACTGATCGCCACCCTGCGCGCGAACGACCTCGATCTCTCCGACGATCCCGGTCCGCTCCGCGTCGCCTACGAGGAAATGTTCGCCAGCTTCCCGGTGGCGGAGGACCTTGCGATCGAGGACACCGAACTGGGCGGCGTGCCTTCCGTCAGCGTCAAAACGCCCGGCAGCACCGGCGGCGTGGTGCTGTACTTCCACGGCGGTGGCTACGTGATCGGGTCGGCAAAGGGCTATCGCAGCCTTGCCGGCGAAGTGGCCCGCGCGGCAGGCATGGATGCGCAGGTGATCGACTATCGCCTGGCGCCCGAACACCCCTTTCCCGCGGCGGTAGACGATGCGGTTGCCGCTTACCGCGCACTTGTAGCCAGCGGCACGGCACCGGAAAAGATCGCCTTCGCCGGCGATTCCGCCGGTGGCGGGCTGGTGCTCGCGGCCCTGCTGAAACTGCGCGACGACGGGGACAAACTGCCTGCCGCCGCGCTGCTGATTTCGCCCTGGGCAGACCTCACCTGCACCGCCCCGTCGATCGCGGCCAAGGCAGAAGAAGACCCCTCGCTTACCATTCAGGGCCTTGAAGCCTGCGCCGCGCATTACCTCGGCGACGGCGACCGCGCCCAGCCGCTGGCCTCGCCTGCAAGGGCAGACCTGTCCGGCCTGCCGCCGCTGCTGGTGCAGGTCGGCAGTATAGAGATCCTGCTGGACGATGCCCTGGCCGTTGCCGCCAGGGCGGGCGCTGGCGGCACCATGGTGCGGCTGGAAGTGCATCCCGGCCTGCCCCACGTCTTCCACGCGTTTGCCTTCATGCTGCCGCAAGCCAGGGCCGCACTGGACGAGGCAGGCACCTTTCTTGCGAGGTACGCGGCATGAGCAAGGCACACACCCTCGACGCGCTGATCGTGGGCGCGGGTTTTTCCGGCCTCTACATGCTGCACAAGCTGCGGCAGGAGGGCTTCACCGCCCACGTGGTGGAGAAAGCCTCCGGCGTTGGCGGCACCTGGTTCTGGAACCGTTATCCCGGCGCGCGCTGCGACATTCCGTCCATCGAATACAGCTACAGCTTCGATCCGGAGCTGGAAGCCGAGTGGCGCTGGACCGAACGCTATGCCGCGCAGCCCGAGATCCTGCGCTATCTCGAACACGTTGCCGACCGGTTCGACCTCAATCGCGATATTTCCTTCAACACGCTGGTCACCACGGCCCGCTGGGATGAAGAGCGCGGTCGCTGGCTGGTCGAGACCGACGGCGGCGACAGCTACGACGTGCAGTTCCTGGTGCTGGCCACCGGCGCGCTGTCGCAGCCCAAGATGCCCGACATTCCCGGCCTGGAAAACTTCGAAGGAGCCGTGGTGCACTCGGCCACCTGGGACGACAGCGTGGACCTGGAAGGCAAGGCCATCTGCCAGTTCGGCACCGGCTCCAGCGGCATCCAGATCGTGGGCGAAGTGGCCAAAGTGGCAAGGCAGCTGACCGTGTTCCAGCGCACCCCCAATTTCGCCGTCCCCGCCAGCAACCACCCGCTGCCCGAAGATTACCTCGAAAAGCTTCTGCCGGACTATCCCGCGCTGCGCGAACGCGCGCGCACTTCGCCGCTCGGTTTCTTCCACGCCGCGTGGGAAGGCAGCGCCAAGGCAGACGATCCCGCTGCCCGCGAGGAACGGCTGGAGAAGGCATGGAAGGCAGGCACCACCGGCCTGCTGCAAGCTTACGACGACTTGCTGTTCGACGAGGAAAGCAACGCCTTTGCCTGCGATTTCGCCCGCCGCAAGATTTCCGAGCTGGTGAGCGACCCGGACAAGGTGCGCAAGCTTACCCCGCACGACTATCCGATGGGATCGCGGCGGCTGTGTACCGAAGTCGGCTTCTTCGAAGCGATCAACCGCGACAACGTGACGCTGGTGGACGTGCGCGAAGAGCCGGTGGAGACGGTGACGGCCCACGCGGTCGTCACCTCCGCAGGCGAATACCCTGCAGATGTCATCATCCTGGCCACCGGGTTCGATGCCTGTGTCGGCGCGATCAAGGCGATCGACATTCGCGGGCGCGACGGGCGTTCGATCCGGGAGGAGTGGGACAACGGCCCGCGTGCCTATCTGGGCCTGGCCGTCGAAGGCTTCCCCAACATGTTCACCATCACCGGCCCCGGCAGCCCATCAGTGCTGTCGAACGTGGTGGTTTCCATCGAACAGCACGTGGAATGGGTGGCGCGGTGCATGGTCGACATGCGCGATGGCGGCAAACAGGTGATCGAAGCGACGGCAGAGGCCGAGGCGGCATGGATGGACCATGCCAACGAGATCGCGCACCAGACGCTCTTCCCCCGCGCCAACTCGTGGTACCAGGGGCACACGAAGGACGGGCGGCAGGTGTTCATGCCCTATGTCGGCGGCGTGGGCGCCTATCGCCAGAAGTGCGACGAGGTGGCCGCCAACGGGTATGAAGGCTTCACGCTAGAGGGTGCTCGTGAAACGGTTTGAGCGCTGGCGGCCAATGCCGACCAACTACCCTGTCGCATTATAACAATCGTTAGGATAGACTGTTAGTCCAAACGAGATTCGCGGTTTAGCGCGAACCGGTAAGGAGAGAGACACATGCCAGAGGCACCCACCACCGAACCCTGGGCCGGCACTCCGCCGGTGCCCCACGCCCTGCGCCCCGGTGCCAAGCCCGAAGCCTACATGGCCAAGATCGCCGAAGGCGACGAGAAGTACTGGGTCCCCATCGTCGAGGATGTCTATTCCAAGCCGGTGTGGATCAGCCCCACGCTCAACATGTGGGCCGACGTGCTGATGGCGAAGAAGCCGTGCATCGTTAACCGGCATTACCATCCCAAGCCCATCTGGGCCTACACCATCAGCGGCAAGTGGGCCTACCTGGAGCACGACTGGACTGCCACCGCGGGCGATTTCATCTTCGAGACTCCGGGCGAAAGCCACACGCTGGTCGCCTATGAGCACGAAGACCCGATGAAGGTCTTCTTCGTTGTCTCCGGCCCGCTGATGTGGCTGGATGAAGAAGGCAACACCGTCGGCCACTTCGATGTCTTCGACTACATGAAGATGGCCCGCGACCATTATGACGCGGTCGGCATCGGTGCCGACTATGTCGATACCCTGATCCGCTAAAGGAGATTACCCATGGCAACCATGACTGCACCCCCCAGCGACAAGGCTGAAATCGTCGACGTTCCATATGCCTACCGCGAACTGGTGGACCGCACCTCGCCCGGCGGGCGTTATATCGATGCGCAGAGCGATGACGACAGCCCTTGGGTGCCCTTCGGCCCCAACGCGGCGATCAAGCACCTTGCTTTCGACGTGCGCCAGAACCTGTTCTCCAACATCCTGTGGATGAAGGGCCCGGGTGTCATCGGCACGCACTTCCATCGCGGCACCATCACCATGGTCTGCCTGGAAGGCAGCGTGCGCTATCTGGAATACGACTGGGTGGCATCGCCCGGCGGTCTGATCCTGGAAGTGCCTGGTGAAAGCCACACGCTGGTTACCGAGCATCCCGAAGGCTGCAAGCTGTTCGGCTGGATGCAGGGCCCGATCGACTTCTACGATGGCGACGCCAATTTCGTGGAAACGGCGGACGTGTTCTGGATGATGAACCACTACGAAACCTACTGCAAAGAGCAGGGCATCAAGATCAATCCGAAGCTTTACGTCTGATTTTTCATACCGCTCCGGACCACGCGTCCGGGGCGGTTTTCATTTGGCTGGAGAGGAAACCATGGCCACCCAGGAAAAGCCCAAGCTGGGCGCAAAGACCGCTGCCGAGGCTGGCGAGTTCAAGATCGTCAACGTGCCGGAAACCTACAAGCACGTGATCGACGAATACGTGCGCGAAGGCACCTATGTCGGGCAATCCGAAACCGAGAGTCCGTGGGTTCCCTTCGGCGACAATGCCGCCATTCGCCACCTGGCTTTCGACGTGCGCAACAACGTCTATGCCAACGTGCTGTGGATCAAGAGCAAGGGCGTGATCGGCACGCACAAGCACCGCGGCATGGTGTGGGCCATCGGCCTGGAAGGCACTTTCCGCTACCTCGAATACGACTGGGTCTGCGGGCCGGGTGATTTCATCACCGAATTCCCCGGTCACGCGCATACCCTCGTCACCGACGAGCCCGACGGCATGAAGGCCTTTTTCTGGATGCAGGGCGCCAACGAATTCTACGACGAGGACGGCAACCACGTGGAAACGCTGGATGTCTGGTGGTTCATCAACCACTACGAAAGCTACTGCAAGGAACAGGGCATCCCGATCAACCGGGAGCTTTATCTGTGAGCGAACCCAAGACGCTCGACCAGTTCGACCTGACCGGCCGCACCGCGCTGGTGACCGGCGCCGCCAGCGGTATCGGCCTCGCCTATGCCGAAGCCGTGGCCGAGGCGGGCGCCAAGGTGACCATCACCGATATCGATGCCGAAGGCGCCGAACGCGAAGCGGCCCGGTTCGTCGAGCAGGGCTATGACGCGCGCTGGGACGTGTGCGACGTATCCGACCTGGAGCAGGTGGCCCGCGCCTTCGACGATCACGTGGCGGCCTATGGCGGCTGCGATATCGCCTTCGCCAATGCCGGCCTCGACGTGGGCGACGGGTTCTGGAGCCCGGAAGACAAGCGCAACCCGGCAGGCCAGATCGATGTCTACCCCAAGGAGAAGTGGGACAAGTCGATCGCCATCAACCTGACCGGCGTGTTCCATACCGTACGCGAGGCGGCGCGGGTGATGAAGGCGAACGAGGCGAACGGTGGCCGTCGTGGCGGCTCCATCGTCATCACCAGTTCCAACGCGGCAGAGGTGAACGAGGCGATCGTCGGCGTGCCCTACATGGCGGCCAAGGCGGGGGTGAAGCACTTCATGCGCCATTCCGCCTACGAACTGGCCGCCTATGGAATCCGCGTGAACGCCATCGCACCCGGCCCCTTCGTCACCAATATCGGCGATGGCTGGGTGAAGAAGAACCCCAAGGCGAAAGAGGCGTGGGACAAGCTGGTTCCCGTGGGCCGCATGGCCGAAACCTACCAGATCAAACCGCTTGCCCTGCTGCTCGCCAGCGACGCAGGCAGCTACATGACCGGCAGCCACGTGATGATCGATGGCGGCATGCAGCTGGGCCCGATCAAGCCATTGAACGACTAAACCGCACCCGTTACGGGTGTATTTGACATTTTGTAAAACCTTTGGAGAGGCCATGACCACCCCCGCACGCGCCGCCATCTGTCGCGGCAATGCCGAACCCTTCAGGATCGAAGACGTCGAGCTTGACGACCTGCGCCCCGACGAACTGCGCGTGCGCGTGGTGGCCTGCGGCGTGTGCCACACCGACATGGCCGTGCGCGACGAACAACTGCCCGTGCCGCATCCCGTGGTGCTGGGGCACGAAGGTGCCGGCATCGTCGAGGAAGTAGGCAGCGCGGTGACGGTGGCCAAGCCGGGCGACCGGGTGGTGATGAGCTTCAATTCCTGCGGCAGCTGCCCCAGTTGCGCCATCGATGCGCCCACCTATTGCTACAACTTCTTCCCGCACAACTGGTCCGGCGCGCGTGCCGATGGTTCGCCCGTCATGTTCAAGGACGGCGAACCGATGAACGCCAACTTCTTCGGCCAGTCGAGCTTTGCCACCCACGCCATCGCGCACGAGGCGAACACGGTGAAGGTGGCCGACAGCGCGGCGGATATCCCGCTCGAACGCATCGCCCCCATCGGCTGCGGCCTGATGACCGGTGCGGGCGCGGTGCTGCGCAGCATGAAAGTGCGCAAGGGCATGCCGATTGCCGTGTTCGGCGCAGGTACCGTGGGCATGGCTGCGATCATGGCCGCGAAGATCGTCGGCGCGGATCCGATCATCGCGGTGGACGTGAACGACGCACGTCTCGAACTGGCGAAGGAACTGGGCGCGACCCACGCCTTCAACGGCAAGGACGGCGCGATCGACAAGATCCGCGAACTGGTTCCGCAGGGCCTTGGCTACGTGTTCGACACCACCGGCATCAACACCCTGATACAGGAAGCCTGGGACCTGCTCGCCCCGATGGGCATCTGCGGTATCGTCGGCGCTTCCGACCCGGCCGACAACCTGACCTTCAACGAAGCTGCGATGATGGGCGGCGGTCGCCGGGTGATGGGCATCCTGGGTGGCGACAGCGACGTCGGCCCGTTCCTCAACGAACTGCTGGACTATCACGTGAAGGGCCAGTTCCCGTTCGAGAAGCTGATCGGCTATTTCGACTTCGACCAGATCAACGAGGCGATCCACGCCAGCGAAGACGGCAGCGTGGTAAAGCCCGTGCTGCGTATTTCGGAGGAGTAGGCGCGATGATCCGCTGGCTTCTCGCTCTCGCCCTCGCTTTCACGGCTGCCCCGGCGCTGGCCGAGCACCACGAGGAGCCGCCGCTGACGGTGGAAGTGCTGCGCACCAGCGCAGGCTCGCTCCACGTCAATTCGGCGCTCATCATGGGTGAGCGCGATGCAGTGCTGGTCGATCCGCCATTTACCCTGGCCGATGCCCACCGTGTGGCGGCCATGGTGCTGGATAGCGGGCGCAACCTGACGCACATTTTCGTCACCCACGATCATCCGGATCACTTCTTCGCCATGCAGGTGCTGGAAGATGCCTTCCCCGATGCCGAGATCGTCGCGCATCCGACGGTGGTGGAAGACATCTGGCGCTCGCTGCCGTTCAAGGTGGTGCGGTGGAGCCCGATGCTGGGCGACAACGGCCCAGCCCATCCCAGCGCCCCGCATGCGCTCACCAGCGATACGATCATGCTCGAAGGCCATGAACTCCAGGTGCTCGGCCCGATGCAGGGCGACCATGTTCACTCCACCGCGCTGTGGGTACCCGAAATCCGCGCATTGCTGCCGGGAGACCTGGTGTTCAACGAGGTTCACCTGTGGTTGGGCGAGCATGACCTGGACCGCGTTGCCGACTGGGCCGAGAGCATCGAGACCCTTTCCGCGCTCGACCCGGATATCGTCGTCGCCGGCCATGCCCGCCCCGGCCTGCCGGACGATGCCAGCGGCCTCGCCTTTACTGCCGCCTATCTCGAGGCATGGCCCATGCTAGTCAATTCGGCGCTGGATTCGGACGAGTTGCAGGAACTGGTGCGCGCAGCCTTTCCCACCACCATCGACGTGCTCGACGATTTCATCCTCGTCAATTCCACCGAAGTGGCGCTGGGCGAACAGCCGATCTGGACAGAGTAGAAAGACGTGAAAGCCGTAACCTTCCAGGAACTGCACCAGCCGCTCGCTTTCGAGGAGGTGCCCGACCCCACACCCAGCGAAGGCGAACTGGTCGTGGAAGTGGGGCGCTGCGGCATCTGCGGTAGTGACCTGCACATGACAGAGGATGCCGCCTACGGCTGCAAGCACGGCGATATCCTGGGCCACGAATTTGCCGGCGAAGTGGTGGCTCTGGGCAAGGATACGACCGGCCACAAGGTCGGCGACCTGGTCTCGGTCATCCCGCTGAAAAGCTGCGGCCATTGCGAACACTGTCGCAAGGGCGAAGTGCAATGGTGCGCAAACTTCGGCCTGCAGGGTGGCGGCTATGCCCAGTTCGCGGTCACTCGCCCCAACCAGTGCGTGCCCTTGCCCAGCGACCTGACGCTGGCGGACGGCGCGATCATCGAACCGCTGGCCGTCGCGTTGCACGGGCTGAACCTGTCGGGCATGAAGACCGGCGACAAGGTACTGGTGCTGGGCGCAGGCCCCATCGGCCTTGCCACGGCCTTCTGGGCCAAGCGCTATGGCGCGGGCAAGGTCGCGGTGCAGGACATTGCCACCTACCAGCAGTCCCGCGCTCTCGAAATGGGCGCCGATGTCTTCGTGGTCGATCCGGAAAACCCGGTCGAAAGCGCGAAGCAGGGGCTGGGCGGCGATGCCGACATCGTCTTCGAATGCGTCGGCATTCCCGGCCTTATCGACCAGGCGGTACAGCAGGTACGCCCCGATGGCACCGTGGTGTTGCTGGGCCTGTGCACCAAGCCCGATACGATCCACACCTTCGCCATGCTTTCGAAGCAGGTAAAACTGGTGACCAGCGCGTTCTTCACCGTGCCCGAGTACGAGGCCGCGCTGGCCGCGCTGGATGCGGGCGCCATCGCCCCGCGCCTGCTGGTGACCGACACCATCAGCCTGGCCGATACGCCGGACGTGTTCGAAAGCCTCAAGCACCGCACAGAGCAATGCAAGGTATTGATCGCGCCCTGACACCCCCTTAGTGCCATGTTGCCGCCAGGCGGCGACACACCGATTGGGGGCGCATGGCGGCATCTTCCAGAAAATCCGGGGCCAAGCTGGTAAGCGGCCCTATTGGCGGACACCTGGTGCGCCAGACCACGCCCGCCATTGTCGGCGTGGCCGCGATCATGTCGGTCGGCGTGATCGATGCCTACTTCATCGGCCAGTTGGGGGCCAGGGAACTGGCGGCGATCAGCTTCATTTTCCCCGTCATCACCGCGCTGCAGAGCCTTGGCGTGGGCGTGATGGTGGGCATCAACTCGGTGGTCAGCCGCGCGCTGGGCGAAGGCGATCACGACCGCGCGCTGAGCCGCGCGAACCTGGGCCTGATGCTGGGCTTCGGCGCCGGCGTGGTGCTGGGCCTGCTGCTGTTCGCGCTACGCCAGCCGCTGTTCCAGCTGATGCAGGCCGATGCCGACGTGCTGCCGCTGATCGATCTTTACATGAAGCCCTATGCCTTCGGCTTCATCCTGATGATGACGATGATGGGTACCAACGGCGTGCTGCGCGGGCAAGGCGCGGCCAAGAGCAACACTGCGGTGCTGGTGATCTATTCCATCGTGAACTGGATCCTGGATCCGCTGCTGATTACCGGTGCCTTCGGCTTGCCCGGCTTTGGCGTGGCGGGCGCCGCCTATGCCACCATCGGCGGCTGGATCGTCGGCATCGTCGCCGCCTTCTGGTTGCTGGAGAGGAACGAACTGCCCTTCCGCCCGTCCTCTGTCCGGGGCTGCCGCGTGGCCGAGCAGATGAAGGCCATTACCCGCGTTGCCGGCCCTGCGGCCTTCACCAATTCGATCAATCCGGCCGGCCTTGCCGTGCTCACCTCGCTGCTTGCGGCAGAGGGTTCTGCAGCAGTCGCCGGGTTTGGCGCAGGCGGTCGCTTGCAGAGCTTTGCCGTGGTGCCCCTGCTGGCACTTTCGGGTTCGATCGGCGCGATCGTGGGACAGAACTGGGGCGCGAAGCAGTATGACCGGGCGCGGCGCGCGCTGCTGCAAGCCGGCCTGTTCTGCCTGGGATACGGGTTGGCGGCGGCGCTGTTGCTGTTTGCCTTGCGCGGCTGGTTCGCCGAACTATTCAGCGACGAGGCGCAGACGCTGGAGGCGACCTCTGCCTACCTTGCGATCTCTGTCTGGGGCTATGCCGGATATGGCGTGCTTATCGTCGTCAACGGATCATTGAACGCCATCGACCGCGCCAGCAACGCGCTTGCCCTGTCGCTCACCCGCGTGCTGCTGGTAATGGTGCCGTTTGCCTGGCTGGCACGCGGGGCGCTGGGCACCCAGGCGATCTATTTTGCCGAACTGGCGGCAAACCTGCTGGGCGGTCTGGCTGCCGCGGCCATCGCCTGGTGGGTGCTGTGGAAACAGCAACCCACCGGCAACAGCGCCTAGTCGAGCGGACGGCTGGAACGGAAGAACAGCGCCTGGCTGATCGCCGCACGCACCGTGTCTTCCTGGAACGGCTTGGTGATGAGGTAGGTCGGCTCCGGACGGTCTCCGGTCAGCAGGCGTTCGGGATAGGCGGTGATGAAGATCACCGGCACCGATTCGATCGCCAGGATATCGTCCACGGCGTCAAGGCCGGAAGACCCGTCTGCCAGCTGGATATCGGCCAGCACCAGGCCCGGCGTCTTTTCCGCCACCACTTCCTGCGCCTGCGTGCGCGTGGCGGCGGTGCCGCAAATCTCATGGCCCAGCGACTTTACCAGGTCTTCCAGTTGCATCGAGATCAGCGGCTCATCCTCGATGATCAGCACGCTGGTGGCGCTCTCGCGCTCGATCTCTCCCACGGCTTCGCGCACCAGCGCATCCACGTCGGCTTCGTCGATCTCCATGATCTCGGCTGCCTCGGCAGGGGTAAAATCCTCCACCGTGGTCAGCAGCAGTGCCTGTCGGTTGACCGGGGTGATGCGCTTCAGCTGGTCCTGCGCGGCAGCTTCGTGCGCGCCGCCTGCGCCCTGTGCGCTCTCGATTTCCATGTGCGCGCTCGACCAGACCTTGTTGAACGCCTTGTACAGCGGCACCCGCCCGCCGCGCAGGCTGTCTGCCAGCGCTTCGTCTGCAAGGGCCGCTTCCAGCGTGGCCTGGACAAAGGCATCGCCGGTCTTCTGCGAGCCGGTCAGCGCGCGGCCGTAACGGCGGAGGTATGGAAGATGTGCGGCGACTTCGGCACCAATACTCATATGGACCCTTCCCGGTATTCTAAGTCATCTGAACGCCCGCCGCGGGATTGTGTTCCGCACGGACCCGTCATCCGGATCGGCCAGCCCCGAATGGCGATTGTGCGCGGTCTTTGCAAACGCCTTTGGGAAAACTTGCGAAAAATTTTCACGCGCCGGGAACCGCATTCGCAGGCAGTCATTTACTGAATATCACCGCCGAGACCCCCTCCCGTCCAAGCGGCAGGTGATACGATCCCAAAGGGCCTCCGATCACATGATCGGAGGCTTATTTTTTGTCCCTTCATGGCAATCAGGTCAGCGCAGCAGCCGCGAGAACAGGCCCTTACGGTTGCCGGAAACCAGCACCGACACCAGCTTGTCGGGATCGTAGGGCTTTTCGAACACCGGCCCCATGCGGGCGATGTCGGGCGGGATCTCTCCGGGCGATCCGGTGGAAAAGGCGATGCGCGGGCGCCGGGGGCCCAGCAGGTCTACCAGTTCGGCCAGTGCCCAGCCGTCGTCGCGATCGGCCAGGTGCACGTCGATCACCATGGCATCCCAGCGCTTGCGTTTGTCCAACTGGTCCATGGTGGCGCGCATGGTGTGGCAGATCACCACTTCGTCGGCCCCGCCGCGCAGCAGCGCGTCCTCCAGCGACATCGCCAGGATGGCATCGTCCTCCACCAGCAAGACACGGCCAAGCGAACTTCGCTTGGCAGGCTTGCCTGCCGGTGAACTGGTTACAGCGGTTTTGGTCATTGGCCTCCGATGGGATGCAGGAAATGCATCCGGGGAATAAACGCGGTGCAAAGGCTTGCGGTTCCCCGCCGGAACACAAGCTTCGTCAAAGCGGCTTTTCGTAGATCCGGTATTCGCGATTGACCTTGGATTCGATCGCATCGGCGATGGCCACCATGCCCTGGTTATCTTCCAGGATCCAGCCCACCTCGGCTCGCTTCGCTCCGTGCTTCGCCACTGCATAACGGCGGATGTACTCGATCATCATGAAGGCCAGCTGGCTGGCAAGTCGCGTATTCTGGTACTTGCGCACCACCCCCATCAGCGGCACGCGGAAATTGGGACTGGTGGGATTACGCAGCCACCACAGCAGTTTGGCCCAGTTGAACGGGAACAGCCTGCCTTTCATGTCGATCAGCTTGGTGTTGATGTCGGGCCAGCTGATCATGAAGGCCACCGGTTCGCCGTCGATCTCTGCGATCATGTTGGCCCCTTCGATGATGATCGGCTTCAGTTTCCTGGCACCATAGGCTTTCTCGTTTTCGGTAAAGGGTACGAAGCCCCAGTTCTTCGACCACGCTTCGTTGAGGATGCCGATGATGGCGTGCGCCTCTTCATCGAAGCGCGACTTGTCGACCGGGCGGACCACGATTTCCTTGTTGCGCTCGCCGGACTTGACGATGCGGTTGACGATCGGCGGGAAACCGTCTTCCACCTCCAGGTCGTAGGTGAACAGCCGTTTGGCCACGGCATAGCCCTGCGCTTCAACCCAGCCTTCATATTCCGCCTTGTGGTGACCCATCATGATCATCGGCGGGTGGTCGTGGCCCTTCACCAGCAGGCCGGGCTCTTCCCAGATCGACAGGCTGATGGGGGCGAGCACGCGGGTCATGCCCTGCTCGCGCAGCCAATCCTCCGCCCGCGCGATCAGCGCCGCGGTAACGGCTTCGTCCTCCGCCTCCAGCAGGCCCCAGTTCCCGGTGCCGGGCCCCATGCCCTGCTCGGGCGGCTGTTCCAGCGCCAGTTCGTCGATGTGGGCGGAAATGCGCCCCACTACCTTGCCGCCACGCCGGGCCAGGAACAGCTGCACGCGGGCATGTTCATGAAACGGGTTCTTGCCCGGTGTCAGTAGTTCGACCATGTCGGCACGCAGCGGCGGCACCCAGTTCGGATCGTCTGCGTTCAGGCGGTAAGCCAGTTCGATGAATGCACTAAGGTCCCCCTTGCCGGAAACCGGCGCAATATCTATCTGCTCGTTCACTCAACTGGCCTTTCGTTCATTTCGGGTTCGCTCTTGATATGCATCAAGGCCGTGTCAAGCGCGCTGACACATTGCGCACGCTGCATCGCACTTTTCGACAATTTGCATTATAGAGCCGCCTCATGGACGCGACGAGTAACATTCCAGAGCACGATAGCGCTGCCGCCACGACGCAGCGCAGGCGCGTTCACGCGCAGATCCCCGACGACAAGGCGATGCTGCGTGCAGCGGCCGAGCTGACGCGGGATATCAACACCGCACGCCCGGAAATCTACTGGCCCGACATGATCGCCTCTGCCCTGGTCGGCTATGCCACGCTGGCCGGCGCGATCCTGGTGGAGAACGTGTGGCTGGCACTGGCGCTGGGCGTGGTATCGGTCTTCGCATTGTATCGCGCGCTGCTGTTCATTCACGAGATTTCGCACCTGCACCGCGACGCGCTGCCGGGTTTCCGCACCGCCTGGAACCTGCTGGTCGGCATTCCCATGCTCACCCCCAGCCTGATGTACGACAGCCCCCACCGCATCCACCATTCGCGCCAACGTTACGGCACGCCCGACGATCCCGAATACATGCCGCTGGCGCTGATGAAGCCGTGGAGCCTGCCGCTGTTCGTGCTCGTCGCCGCGCTGGCCCCGATCGCGCTGCTGGTGCGCTGGGGCGTGCTCGCCCCGCTGGGCGTGGTTATCCCGGCGGTGCGCAAGTTCGCATGGGAACGCGGCTCCACCCTCGCCATCAATCCCGATTTCCGTCGCCGCCCGGTCGAAGACAAGGAGCGCGGCTGGTTCCTGTTCCAGCAAACGGGCGCCGGCCTGTGGGCGCTGTTCGTGATGAGCACGCCGTTCTGGCTCGGCTGGAAGCCGCTGCTGGTGGCCATGGCCGTCACCGCCGCTGTTGCCGTGTTCAACCAGCTACGCACGCTGGTGGCGCACCTGTGGGAGAACGATGGCGAGGCGATGACCGTCACCGCACAGTACCTCGACAGCGTCAACGTGCCGAGCTTCGTCGCGGGCATCTGGGCGCCGGTGGGCCTGCGCTACCACGCGCTGCACCACCTGATGCCCTCGCTGCCCTACCACTCGCTTCACGAGGCGCATAAGCGTATCAGCGCCAAGCTGGGCGAAGGCTCGACCTTTGCCGAGGCAAACCATCCGGGCATGATCCCGCTGGTAGGCCGCATTGCGAAGAGCACGATGGGGCAGCGCGAGGTTTAGCTACTCCTCCGTCCGCACCAGCACGGTCTCGCCCACCAGCAGGAACAGGAAGAACGGCGCCCAGGCTGCCAGCAGCGGCGGGTAGCCGCCGAAGCTGCCCATGGCGAGCGCGGCGTTGTCGACCACGAAGTAGGCAAAGCCCAGCGCCATGCCCAGCACGGCGCGGGCGAACAGGTGGCCCGACCTCGCCAGCCCGAAGCCCGCCACAGCGCCCAGCAGCGGCATCAACACGGCCGACAGCGGGCCGGAGATCTTGTGCCACCACTTGGCCTCCAGTTCGCCCGTGCGCCTGCCTGCGGCCTGAAGCGCGTCGATGCTTTCCGAAAGTTCCGCCAACCCCTGCGCGTCGGGGTCCACACGGCGAAGTTCGACTTGCGAGACTTCCACGCCGGGGGCGACGACCACGCTGTCGAGTTGCTCGGTACTGGCCGAAGCAACATTGAAGCTGGAGGCATTGTCCAGTTGCCAGCCCGGCGCGGCAAAGGTTGCCCGGTCTGCCGTCAGCTGGCGGGTTATCATGCCTGAATCGTCGCGCTCGTAATAGGTGACATCGGTCAGCACCGTCTCAGCCCCCTGGCCGGTCATGGTGCCTGCCATCAGCACGTCGTTGCCGTCGTTGAAATAGACGTTGGAGCGCGCCTCGCGGTCTTCCGGCACGGCGGCATAGTCAACGCCTTCCCACGCCTTCAGCGTGGCCGTGGCGCGAGTGACGACGCGTTCGTTGAAAGCGAACGAAATCGCCGCCACCACCAGCCCGATCAGCAACAGCGGGGCCAGGATCTGGTGCGCGGAAAGCCCTGCCGCCTTCATCGAGACGACTTCGGAATTCTGGTTCAGCCCCGCCAGCGTGATGATCGTTGCCAGCAGCACCGAATAGGGCAGGAAGCGGGCGATCAGCTGCGGCACGCGCAAGCTGGCATAGAGCCAGATCTCGGCATCGCCATTGCCCGGCACGGCCAGGATATCGCCGGTCTTGCCCAGCAGATCGAGCATCATCAGCACCAGCACCAGCATCGTCAACACCGCGACGATGCGCACCGCGAACATCCTGGCGAGGTAGATCGTCAGCGTGCGCGAGGGAAAGAAATCAAGCAGCATGGCCGGCCGCCTCTTCCTGCTGGTGCTTCAGTTCTTCCTCCTGCTGCTGGTGTAGGTCTTCCTCGGGCACCAGGCCCCGCAGCCGGTCACGCCCCAGCAGTTTCTTGATGCGGCGCGCCAGCTTGGCGTAAAGGTTTTCGAGGAAGCCGATTGCCTGTCCGCCAGGCACGAACGCGACGTGGTAGTACATCCAGCTGATCATCGCGAACAGCACGGCAAAGGGTCCCCAAAGCGCCAGGAACGGGTCAAGCTGGCCGATTGCCGCCACTTCCGAACCGTACTGGTTGATCTTGTGATAGGCGACCACGATGACGATGGACAGGAACACGCCCAGTGCCGAGGTGCTGCGCTTGGGCGGTACGCCCAGCGCCACGGCGAGGAACGGCAGCATCACCATCATCACCACTTCCACCATGCGGTAATTGAAATTGGCCTGGCTGCCCACGCGCTGGTCCGCGGTGCTTTCCGGGCCCCAGCCGATCTCCAGCAGTTCGGGCAGGATATACTCGCGCTCGTCCTCGCCGCGATCGCGGAATTCCTCCACCGCGGGCAGGTCGATCGGCAAGTCATGCTGGCTGAAGCTGAGAACGCGCGGGGTGCCATCGGCAACGTCATGCACGATCACCCCGTCCTCCAGCCGCAGGATGATGGTGTTGCGATCCTCGCGATTGGCCAGGAAGCGCCCCTCGCGCGCTGATATGGAGAGCACCTGCCCTTCATCGTCGGCAACGCGGGCAAAGATGCCCATCAGCTTGCGACCTTCGTCCTCGCTCGCCTCGATGCGCAAGGCCATGCGGTCTTCCAGCGTGTTGAACTCGCCCACCTTGATCGACGCGCCCAGCGCACCCGATCGCAGTTCGAATTCCATCTCCTCGTAGGCAAAGCGCGCCTGCGGCTGGATGAAGCCGACGATGGCAAAGTTCAGCGCCACCAGCGCGAAAGTGATGAGGAACGGCACCCGCAGCAGCCGGGTGTAGGACCAGCCGACCGCGCGCATCACGTCGAGTTCGCTGGATATCGCCAGCTTGCGAAAGGCGAACAGGATACCAAGCATCAAGCCCAGCGGGATGGCAAGGCCGGCGTATTCGGGCACCAGGTTTAGCAGCATTTCGAAGACGACGCTGATCGGGCCGCCTTCCACGCTGACGAAATCGAACAGCCGCAGCATCTTTTCCAGCAACAGCAGGCTGGCCGCCAGCACGAACACGCCGATCATCGGCACGACGACGAGCCGGAAGATGTAGCGGTCTGTTGCGGTAATAAAGCGGGACACGTGCCAGTCTGACGCTGCGTTTGAACTATGGCTCCTGCGCGCCTTAGCGGGAAATTACGCAGCGGTCATGTGTTGAATGGCACGGTAAAAGGGCCGCACTCGCGGCTTTCAGGCCTTTTCCAGGGTACATTGCAGCGGGTGCTGGTTCTCGCGCGCGAAATCCATCACCTGGTTCACCTTGGTTTCAGCCACTTCGTAGGGG
Source organism: uncultured Erythrobacter sp. (assembly GCA_913055155.1). Lineage (GTDB taxonomy): Bacteria > Pseudomonadota > Alphaproteobacteria > Sphingomonadales > Sphingomonadaceae > Alteraurantiacibacter. The sequence continues at coordinate 75,263 of CAJXJR010000015.1, forward strand.
AAGATGCCGCACACGCCGACGCCGCGCTGGTGGACGTGCAGCATCACCCGCGTCGCCTGTTCCAGGTCCATGCGGAAGAAGCGCTTCAGCACCATCACCACGAATTCCATCGGGGTGTAGTCGTCGTTCAGCATCAGTACCTTGTACTGGCTGGGTTTCTTGGGCTTGGCGCGGGTCTTGGTGGCAACACCGACCTGCCCTTCTCCATCACCCGTACCCGCATCGTCGCCATCCTCGTCGGCAGCGACAACGGACCAGCCCTGAGCGGCCTGAAAGAGATCGGTGTGGGTCATTTCGAGCGCGAATATCGTAACAAACGGGGCTGCTGCAAGACCATGCTTGCAGATTATGGGTTAGCACACGCGGTTAAGCCGGACAGCATTCGGGCCGGACAGCATGGCTGCCCGGCCCGTCAACTGGTCGTCCTTGGGAGAGGAGAGGTGGGGCGACCGGAAAGAAGTTTCGCGCTTAGGCGACCTTCGACAGCTTTTCGGCAGCCACGTTCACGCGGGCCGACATCGGCGCAGCCACGTCGTTGGCCATCTTCATCGTCGCGTCGGTGGTCTTCGAAGCGGCAGCGATCATCGCATCGAAGTTGCGACGCATGATCTTGCCCTGCAGCTGGAACAGCTCGGTCGGGCTCTTGATGCTGGCCATGTCCTTGATGTCGGCGGTGGCGGTTTCGTAAGCCAGCTTGGCTTCGTCGGCCATGGTCTGGCCCATGCCCTGCATGCTTTCGGCGAAAACCTTGCCGGTCTCGACAACGGCTTCGACGTTGCCCTTGGCGAATTCGGTCATCTCGGTCATCGCTTCGGTGCTCTTGTCGTAGGCAGCCTGAGCGCGCGCCTGCATTTCGCTGACGGCTTCGTTCATCGATTCCGAAATCTGGGTGGTGTAATCAAAGGTCTTGTTGGCCATGATCTTTTCCTTGAGCTGGGTAACTGTGGGTTCGGTCTTTGCCGCCTTTGCGCCGGGGGCCTTGGTGCGCTTGGGGGCGGGAGTCTTCTTGGCGACGGGCTTCCTTGCCGGCGCTGCCTTCTTCGGAGCCGCCTTCTTGGCAGCGGGCGCCTTCTTCACCGGCGTCTTGTTCACCGGTGCCGGCTTCTTGGCGGGGGCTGCACCTTCGGCAGCCGCTGCCTGAGCATTCTCGGCACTGTCACCAGTCTTCGACGTGGTCTCGGCCATGGGTCCTCGCTTGCGTTTCGTCGCATTGATGAGGCCGCGAACGGATCACGGCATCGTGTTGCAGTGCACAAATATGATTTTGCATAAGCGAAGTCAAGGAAAATGTTGCAGCGCACAATAAGGCAGGGAACGCACGTCTCCCGCAACCTTGCGAGGCCTCAGCGCATCTTTACGTAACGACCGGGCGCATCTTCGATCGCCGGGTTCGACTTGCTCCCCGGTTTCCGGCGCCCGCGCGCCTTCACTCGCTTGCCATCCAGCGATTCGAGCCACTGCAGCCAGTCCGGCCACCAGCTGCCCGGATGTTCGGTGGCGCCCTCGACGAATTCCTCCAGCGATGTGAATTCGCCCTCGTTGGTCCAGTACTGATACTTGTTCGCCGCCGGCGGGTTCACCACCCCGGCGATGTGCCCGCTGCCCGCCAGCACGAAACGGTTGGGGCCGGAAAAGTGCTCCAGCGCCTTGAACACGCTTTCCGGCGGAGAGATGTGATCCTCGCGCCCCGCCTGGATATAGGTGGGCACGGAAACCAGCCGCAAGTCGATCTCGGTGCCGTCCGCGCCCAGCGCATCGGGCACCACCAGCAGGTTGTCGCGATAGAGATCGCGCAGGTAGCGGCCGTGCCACTTGGCCGGCAGGTTGGTGACGTCGCCGTTCCAGAACAGCAGGTCGAACGCCGGATAGTCCTCTCCCAGCAGGTAGTGGTTGACGACATAGTTCCAGATCAGGTCGCTGCCACGCAGCATGTTGAACGTGGCCGCGAGGTAGCGCCCGTCGAGGTAGCCCCCCTTGCTGGCCTGGCGGATGAATTCCAGCTTGCCCTCGTCGATGAACAGCTTGAGGTCGCCGGCGTGCTCGAAATCCACTTGCGCGGTAAAGAAGGTTGCGCTTTTCACCTTGGCCGCTTCCCCGCGCCGCGCCAACACCGCCAGCGTCGCCGCCAGGGTGGTGCCTGCCACGCAATAGCCCACGGTGTGCACGCTTGGCACCTTCAGCCGATCGCGTACCACGTCGATGGCTTCCATCTGCGCCAGGATGTAATCGTCCCAGTCGATATCGGCCAGGCTCTCGTCCGCCGAACGCCAGCTGACCAGCAGCACCGAAATGCCCTGGTCCAGCGCCCAGCGCACGAAGCTCTTCTTCTCGTTCAGGTCAAGGATGTAAAAGCGGTTGATCCAGGGCGGGAAGATCAGCAGCGGCACCTCCAGCACCTCTTCGGTGGTGGGGGTGTAGTGGATGATCTGGAACAGCTCGGTCTCGTAGATCACCTTGCCCGGCGTGGTGGCAATATTCTCGCCCAGCACGAACTTGCTGGTGTCGGTATGCGTCAGCTGCCCCCGCTCAAGGTCGTGGGTCAGTCGTTCCAGCCCGCGCACCAGGTTCTCGCCCTGGCTTTCCACCGTGCGTTCCAGCACGACCGGGTTCATCAACGGGAAGTTCGCCGGGCTCATCGCATCGAGCACGCTCTGCGTGGCAAAACGCAAGTCCTCGCGATCCTTTTCGGACAGGCCCTCTGCCGTATCGATGCTTTCCGCCAGCCGTCGGGCAAACAACAGGTAGGTCTGGTGGATCAGGGCATATACAGGCTGTTCGCGCCACGCCGGATCGGCAAAGCGGCGATCCTTGAACGGCAGGTGCGCCTCTTTACCGTCACCTTTGCCATCCTTGTCGTATTGCGCCAGCACGTCCTTCCACAGTTCCACGCCCTCTGCCCACAGCTTCTGCTGCGCCTCGGCATCGAGCAAGGGGTTTACCGCCGCCATTTGCCGCAAGGCTTCCATCCAGCTGGCGGGATCGCTCAGCAAGGGCGCGCTGCGTTGTTCTCTCGGCAGGCAGAATTGCAGCCAGGTCTCCTGGAATTCCATCAGGGCCTTGCCCATGGCATCGGCAGCGTTCCGGTCCGGCATCGAATCGACCGCCTGCGGGGCGAAGGTCTGCATCATCTGACGCGCCGCCTCGCCCTGCATGCGCAGCATTTCGGTGAAGATGTCGGCAGCCTCGTCGCTGCCGCTGGTGTCCTGTGCCATGACAGGGCCCTTATAGGCACAAATTTGACAATTGGGAGCCATTGCCGAGCCGGCCATTGCCATGTCGCACGTGATGCGCGTTGCGCTTGGCATGGCTTTCAGCCAGATAGGCCCTGCGAAACCTGCAATGGAAAACGCCCGAATGTCCGGGCGCAGCCAAGAGAAGGAAATGATGGACACCCAATTCTACCGCATCAAGCGCCTGCCGCCCTATGTCATCGCCGAAGTCAACGCGATGCGAGCGGCCGCGCGTGCGGAAGGGCGCGACATCATCGACCTGGGCATGGGCAACCCCGACCAGCCACCGCCGCAGCACGTGATCGACAAGCTGTGCGAGGTGGCGCAGAAGCCCGATGCCCACGGCTATTCGCAGTCCAAGGGCATCCCCGGCCTGCGCAAGGCCCAGGCCAATTACTACCAGCGCCGTTTCGGTGTCGATCTCGACCCCGAGAACGAAGTGGTCGTCACGCTGGGCTCGAAGGAAGGGCTGGCAAGCCTCGCCACGGCGATCACCGCGCCGGGCGACACCATCCTGGCACCCAACCCCAGCTACCCGATCCACACCTTCGGCTTCATCATCGCCGGGGCCTCGATCCGTTCGGTGCCGACCACGCCCGACGACAAGTACTGGCACGAGCTCGAGCAGGCGATGAACTTCACCGTTCCACGGCCCACGGTGCTTGTGGTGAACTTCCCCAGCAATCCCACCGCTGAGGTGGTGGACCTGGATTTCTACGCCAAGCTGGTCGACTGGGCGAAGTTCCACAAGGTCTGGGTGCTGTCAGACCTCGCCTATTCCGAGCTGTATTACGACGGCAAGCCGACGCCCTCGATCCTGCAGGTGCCGGGGGCGAAGGACGTGGCAGTGGAATTCACCAGCCTTTCCAAGACCTATGGCATGGCCGGCTGGCGCATGGGCTTTGCCGTGGGCAACCAGACGTTGATCTCGGCCATGGCGCGGGTGAAGAGCTATATCGACTATGGCGCCTTCACCCCCATCCAGGCCGCCGCCGTCGCTGCGCTGAACGGCCCGCAGGACTATGTCGAGAAGAACCGGCAGATGTATCACAAGCGCCGCGACGTGATGGTGGAGGCCTTCGCCCGTGCCGGATGGGACATTCCTTCGCCGCCTGCATCGATGTTTGCCTGGGCACCACTGCCGCCGGCGCTGAAGGAAATGGGCAGCCTGGAATTCTCCAAGCAGCTGCTGACCAAGGCCGAAGTCGCCGTGGCGCCGGGCGTTGGCTATGGCGAGGACGGCGAAGGCTACGTCCGCATAGCGATGGTGGAGAACGAACAGCGCCTGCGCCAGGCGGCGCGCAACGTAAAGCGCTATTTCCAGGAGATGGGAGTCAACACCGGCAAGAACTGACGCCCGGCCCGTTGCCGAATTCCTGTTTCAATTTGGCAAGCACCAAGCTTGCGGCCGATTACGCAATTGCAAGCGGTTGCAAATGCTGCTGCCTTGCTCCGCGTTTGGGTGAGACGGAGCATCGATGGCCTTTTTCGGCTGGATAGCGGGCGAGGAGACGCCTCCTGCGCATTGGGACCTGCGCCGCAACGGCTGGGCCCTTTGCAACGGTCGCAATGGCTGCCGGGCCGAATGCCGTCACGTGCTGATCTGCGACACCCGCAGCCTCGACTCGCCCGCCCGGCTGGCGCTCGCCGAAGCGGATCGACCGGCCTGGCGGCTGATCATGCTGGGAGTGGAAAACCCCGCCGAACGCGCGCACCTTTTGTCGATGGGCTGTGCAGAGGCGCTGTCGGCCGACACCGGCCTGCACGAACTGGAAGCGCGCACCAGGCGCGTGACGGAAATGTTCGGCATGTTGCCGCGCTGGCGCGATATCGGCACGCTGACGCTGGACCTGTTCCACCGCGATGCCCGCAAGGGTGCTCGGTGGCTGGGCCTGCATCCGCGCGAATTCGGGCTGCTCTGGCGCCTGGCCGATACGCCGGGCCGGCGCGTCACCCGCAAGCAACTGATCAAGGACGTCTGGCGCCTGAACCACGAACCCGAGACCAACAGCGTGGAAGTCCACGTCTCGCGCCTGCGCGCCAAACTGGCCGGGGCAGGCTGTGAATCGCTGGTCGAGACCGTCCCGGAAGGCGGCTATCGCCTGGCCGACATGCGCTCCATCATACTCGCCTCGCCGCCACTGCAGCCCGATGCGCTGGACAAGTACCTGCGGCAGCTGGGCTGGGCTTCAGAAGTGGCCTGAGCGCCCGGCGTCAGGTTAGGGCTGGCGCGCCGCGAACTTGGCGACTAGTCTTGCCGGACATAATCAACCAGGGAGAGGATCAATCGCGATGGCGTCATCGCCAGACAAGGCAACGGGCCGCACACTTGATGTGTCGCAGTTCCTGCAGGGACTGACCTTCAACCGCTACCATCTGCAGATCCTGATCCTGTGCAGCCTCGTCACATTCTTCGACGGGCAGGATTTCACCGCGCTATCCTATGCCCTCCCCTACATCCGTGAGGACATGGGCCTGACCGACGAAATGACCGGCTATGTCAGTTCGGCCGCGTTCCTCGGGCAGATGATCGGCTCGCTCTTCGGCGCCTATCTGGGCGACGTTTTCGGCCGGCGTCCCGTCATCCTTACCTGCACCGTGGGCAGCGCGGTGCTGACGACCATCGTCGGTTTCGCCGCCAACGCCGAACAGCTGATCCTGCTGCGCTTCATCTCCGGCCTTGCCATCGGCGGGCTGCTGGCCCCCGTCTGGGCGCTCAGCATCGAGAGCATGCCCAAGGCGATGCGCTCCACCTCTGTCACGATCATCATGCTGGGCTTCAGCTTTGGCGCCAGCTCTGCCGCCCCCATCGCCAACTGGACCGCACCCCACCTCGGCTGGGAAGGCATCTTTTGGGTCTGCGGCGCAATGACCGGTGTGTTCGCGATGATCCTGCTGCTCACGCTGCCCGAAAGCACTCGCTGGATGGTGGCCAAGGGCAAGTCCCCCGATCGCATCAACCAGCAGCTGGGCAAGTTCCAGATCGGCTTCAACTCCGGCGCCTACAACGGCTACCTGCTTTCCGACGAGCGCGAGACGACCAAGAGCGAGAACCCGCTGCGCAAGTTCCGCGAGCTGTTCGTAGGCGCGCTGCTGATCGTCACCCCGCTGATCTGGGCTGCCTACTTCTTCTCCAGCATCGCGATCTATCTGAAGAACGCCTACGGCGTGCTGTTCATGGAGAACCTGGGCATCGAACGCACCGACGCCGCCTGGCTGGCAGGGGCCAGTGGCATGGTCGGCGCGCTGGGCGGTGTCGCCCTGCTGGCGCTTACCGAGAAACGCGGCCCCGGCTGGATCGCGCTGGCGCCGCTGCTGGGCATACCCTTCGTGCTGCTCGTCGGCTTCGGCTATGTCACCGGCGGCAGCGAACTGGCGATCATCCTGCTGATCGGCGCCATCTTCGTGGGCGCAGGCCATGCCGCGGTGATTTCCATCACCAGCATCTATTACCCCAGCGCCGTGCGCAGCTTCGGCGGCGGCTGGGCCAGCTTCATGGCCAAGTTCGGCGCCGTGGCCGCGCCCATCATCGGCACCCGCTTCCTGGCCGGCGACGGCACCGCGCTGGAGCGGCGCCTGGCCGCCATGGACGGCTATACCTTCACCGCCATGTGCCTGGGCGGGATCCTGGTGTGCATCCTGCTGTTGGCGCATTTCGCCAGGCGCCTGCCGCAAGACCAGTCTGCGCCCGCCGCCCCCACCGCTACGCCCGCCACAACCCCAGCAACCTCTCAGGCCGCAGAATAGGAGCCTCCCCTCGATGGTCGAATTGCGTTCGCTAGCCGCCAACAATCCCGGTCGCCGCGCCAACTGGCGCGCGCTGGGCCTGTCGAAGGAAGACATGGAAAAGCCCAAGATCGCGGTGGTCAATTCCTCCAGCGAACTGGCGATCTGCTATGCCCATCTCGATGGCATCGCGCAGATGGTGAAGGAGGAAATCCGCAAGGCCGGCGGCGTGCCGTTCGAAGTGCGCACGGCGGCCCCGTCTGACTTCATCACCGGCGCGGCCAAGGCGGGCAGCTATATCCTGGCAGGGCGCGATATCATCGCCAACGATATCGAAGTGCAGGTGGAGGCCGCCCTGCTCGACGGGATGATCTGCCTGACCAGCTGCGACAAGACCCCTCCAGGCCACCTGATGGCGGCCGCGAGGCTCAATATCCCCACCATCCTGGTGATCGGCGGTTACCAGCAGGCGGGCGAGATCGATGGCGAGCCGGTGGACGTGGAAGACGTGTGGTCGGGCCAGGTCGGCGCGATCTTCGGCAAGGAGCCTAAATTCCCCATCCCCGACATGGCCGAAAACGCCATCATGGGGCCGGGCGTTTGCGCCGGCATGGCGACGGCCAACACCATGCATTCCGTGGTGGAGGCGCTGGGCATGTGCCTGCCGGGAAACGCGCCGGTGCGCGGCAACAGCCCCAAGATGCAGGCCAACGCCCGCGCGGCAGGCCGCCGCATCGTCGACATGGTGTGGGAAGACCTGCGCCCGCGCCAGATCCTGACGCCTGCCGCCTTCCGCAATGCCGTGGCGACGCTGCTGGCCGTCGGCGGCTCGATCAACGCCATCAAGCACCTGCAGGCCACCGCCATCGAGGCGGAAAACGGCGTCGATGTGTTTGCGCTGATGGAAGAGTTCAGCGACGTCCCGCTGCTTTCCCCCGTGCGCCCCACCGGCGCCGTGCGGATCGAACAGTTCGAGGATGCAGGCGGCGCACGCGCCGTGCTCAAGCGGCTCGAATCGCGGATCAACCCCGAGGCGATGACCTGCACGGGCAAGACGCTGGCAGAAAACCTGGCAGACTATGAAGTCGAAGGGCCGGATATCATCCAGCCGCTCGATGCACCGTTCAGCGATGGCCCCACCATCGCCATCCTTTCCGGCAGCTTTGCCGATACTGCCGTGGTGCGCCTGGGCATCCGCGACGGCAGCCGCCCGGAAGAATTCACCGGAACGGCGCGCGTGTTCGAGGATACGCACAGCTGCATGGCGGCGATCGAGGCGGGCGAGATCAAGGACGGCGACGTCGTCATCAGCCGCAACCAGGGCCTGAAAGGCGGCCCGGCGATGGGCGGCGGCGCATCGCTGATTCTGTTCGCACTGGATGCGGCGGGTCTGGCCAAGACCACCGCCTTCGTCACCGACGGGCAGCTTTCCGGCCTGTGCCTGAAGGGCCTGACCGTTGCCGAAGTCTCTCCCGAAGCGGCAGAGGACGGTTCGCCCATTGGCCTGGTGCGCGATGGCGATACCGTGCGCATCTCGGTGCAGAACCGCAGCATCGATCTCGACGTGCCGGCAGAGGAACTGGCCAGGCGCGCCGGGCCGGGCCTGCGCACCGGCGCGACCGGTTACCTGTCGAATTTCCGCGAGAGCGTGCGCCCGATGCGCACCGGCGGGGTGCTGTTGCCGGAGAAGGAGTAAGGCGCGATCAGCGCCCCATCAGCCCTTCCAATCGCGCCAGCACCGTCTCGTGCAGTGGTGCTTCGAAGGCAATTCCCGCACGGCCGTCCTCGGCCCACACCAGCTCGGCAGGCAGGGCGGAAAGGCCCGGCAGCGTCACCAGCACGCGCTCGCCCGGGCGGGCGGCAGAGCCGTGGAAATCGACCATGCAGCCACCGGCGGAGATATCGAGCACCTGCAGGTCGATAGAACCGCCGGTCTTGGCGCGCACCTTCGCGCGCACCACGTTCGCATCGTTCCGGTCCATCAGCCCTGTCGCCATGTGTGGTTGCCCTTTCGCCTGGTGCATCAGACATAGGCGAAAGCTGTTTACCGAATGCTTACCGCGCTCCCTAAGCATGCAGACATTATCGCGGTGAATGCGGGCGCAACCCTATTCGGCAGGCATCGCCCGCCTATCGACCCACGCGAAGGCAAAGCTTTGCCCGTGCGGTCCTTCGCCTTTCAGACGGAATTGCCACCCTTCGTTGGCTTGCACTCTTTCATCACTGTCCAGGGCAAGGGTGCAGCGAAAATCTTCGGCAGGTATGACAGTCTGCGCGACAATTTCGATCAACCGGGTTGCAAGTTCGGGCAGTTCATCCCCCGCCAAGATCTGCCTGACCATGGCCTCGCTCTGCGCGGCAACGATGAAGCCCCATTCGTGGCTGTCACCGTAGCAAAAGCAGCACCGATAGCCTTCCTTGTCCAATAGCGATGTTACCCGTCGCCAGACAACCGATGAGGCAGCAGATATCTTCGCATATTCGTCGCTTGCGAGACCAATCTTCCCGCGAGCAAGCAGGACAGGAACGGCCCCCGGACGTAATAGCTCACGCTTGATGTGATCTTCCCTGCGCCGAGCCGCAGCCAAGCGCAGACGCATCCAAACCTGGCGCAAGCGGAACTTCAGCCTTCGGTGGCTTAGCAAGGACACGGAGAACTGGATGCTTTCCCGGTTGAGTGGGTCCTTGAAACCTTCCACCAGCGGGCCATCGTAGCCAGCCTGCCAGAAGGTCGGCTCAAGCGTTGCGTCGTTCTCACCTGTACGCCTGACGCTGCGCGGCATCGCTCCCGAAAACGCGATGACCCGGAACATGCCGGTGCTGCCCTCACGCCGTTCTTCGCCTTGCAGGCCTGTAGCAGCGGCAAGTTCTGCCAGCCGTTCTATCGAAGTTGCCGCCACTGTGCCTATTCTGCGGCCACGGCAGCACTCTGCCTCACCGCCGCCACTGCGGCATCGTCATGAAGGTGCGCGCCCTGTTCGCGCAGCACCTTGCGGATCGCATCGACATCCACTGCGCGCGGCTGCACGCCCTGGTCTGCTGCCAGCGCGGCGCCCACGCCTGCAGCCTGGCCGGTCAGCCAGCATTGCGGGATTTCACGCATGAAGCCGTGGCTGTTGGCATCACAGCTGATATGACGCCCGCCCACCAGCAAGCCATCCAGTGCGCGCGGCACCAGCGAGCCGTAACCGACCGAGACCACCGGGAACTTAGGGCTGAGCGACGGCGATACGCCAATCTCGTCCGCCAGCGGATCGGATTCGCTCCAGTGACTGCGCAAGACCTTGCCCACCCCGGCCAGTCGCCGGGTGTGGCGAACACCCAGCTGGCTGGCACTTTGCAGGCTGTAGACATTCTCGAAACCGGGAGCATGCTTGCGGAAGAACTGGCAGTGCCCTTCCATCAACCGGTGACTGCGGATCTCCACTTCGGTCTGGTCGTCCACGTCCAGCGCGGAAAGGCCGCTCTGGCGCGGGCCGAGGAACAGCGCGATATCGGGCCGCCAGCTGACATAGGGCGTCTGGAAATAGCCAAGCTCTTCGCGGCCGCGCTCCATGAACTGGCGCAGCTCGTCCGGGTGGTGGACTTTCCAGTCGATCCAGCGGTCCATGTCGACACCGCCCAGCACCCAGCCGGTGTTCATCGAATGGTGGACGTCGCCTTCCTCGATATCGTCTTCGTAGTCGGCACCGGCACGGGCAAACATGTCGCCATCGCCGGTGGTGTCGATCACCACCTTGGCCATCAGCGCGTGACGGCCCATCTTGCTCTCGAAGATGGCCCCCCTGGCCTGGCCGTCCTCCACCAGCGGGCGCGCGGCCCAGGCATGGAAGACGATGCGCACACCTGCCTCCAGCAGCATTTCCTGATTGTTGAGCTTCATCCGTTCGGGGTCGAGCGTGGGTGCCCATTGCACCACGCCGTGGAAAGCGGTGGTTCGCTGGCCCCAATAGCCCGCCTTCACCGGATCCTGGCTGCCCCAGTCCTCGCGCGGGGGACCGGCCACGCCTTCGGGCGGCATGCGATCGATGAAATGGCGGGCAAAGCCCTGGATCACGTGGTTGCCCTGCCAGTCGGTCATGCGGTCGATCCACATGACCAGGCCGCCGGTGGAGAGCCCGCCCAGGCAATTGTAGCGTTCCAGCAGGCACACGTCCGCACCCGCCTTGGCCGCTGCCCATGCCGCCGCGCAACCGGCAGGGCCGCCACCGATCACGGCGACGTCGCACTTGTGATAGATATCGATATCGCGCGCATCCTCGCGCACCGTGCCCGTGCCATTGGGCGGCGGCAGGTTGCGGCTGTCGCTGGAGAATACGTCGGAACCAAGGAAGCGCTCTTCCTTGTGCCCCTCGATACGCTGCATTTTGGGTTTGTCGTCGGCCACGGCTATTCCTTTGTCTCCCGGACTTGGCCCGTGCCTACCGTATGCTTGTTGACTTCGTCCAGACCGCCGCAGGTCCGTACCGGCCAAGAAACCGTTGCACATGGGCAAACGAGACGCTACTTGCGCGCGCTCCGGCCCGATGGCGGAGTGGTTACGCAGAGGACTGCAAATCCTTGCACGCCGGTTCGATTCCGGCTCGGGCCTCCACTTCCCTGCAGTTCCCCGTTGCCGACCGGCAAGGGTGGCACTAAGGGGCAGTGCCGGAATGCCGCTTTAGCTCAGTTGGTAGAGCACATCATTCGTAATGATGGGGTCACGTGTTCGAGTCACGTAAGCGGCACCACCCATTTTTCTATTATATTACAACACTTTAGTTGCATTTTCGAATGCAGCAATTGTCGCGCCCATTCCGACGCTTGTCGCGCGAGGGCATTAAAGCGCGGTGCCACGAAGCGTCTCTGGCACCGCGATTCCGGGCAAATCTCCGTGTGATTCTCTACCCCCCGAAAACCCAGCCACCAGTTGCAGATGCACAAAACGCATTTCGGCGGATCACTTGATAGAGACCATCTGCCCTAGTTTCCCGCCTTCTGCGCCGAAGGGTCGCCAATCGCATTGCGCAAGATTGTCGTTGCTGTGAGGTCTCCAGTCACGTTCACAACCGTTCGGCACATATCCAGCAGACGGTCGACGCCAAGGATTATGACCAATCCAGCAGCCGGTATTCCGAAGCCGGCCGCAACACTTGCCAGGATTGCAATGCTAACGCCGGGTGTGCCTGGTGCACCGATTGAAGAGCCTACAAGCGTTGCAACGAGCAAGAGCGTTTCAGCTCCACTCAATTCAACTCCGGACATCTGGGCAAGGAAGAGGATCGCGACGCTTTGGTAAAGAGCCGTGCCAGCCATGTTCATTGTCGCACCGACTGGTACCACTAGGCTGGCAACATCTTCGGGCACATGCAGCCTTCTCGCAGCCTGAATAGTGCTTGGCATCACGGCAGATGAGCTGGAGGTCGAAAAGGCGAGAAGGAGCGTTTGTCCAGCTGCTGCGAAGAAATCGTGAATGCTTGTTCGTCCAAGCAGAGCAAGAAGTACGAGGTAGATCCCGAACAATAGAGCCAGGCCGATGAGGACTGTGGCAACATAAGAAGCGAGCCCCAAAAGTGACTCAAGGCCAATCTGCATCATGAGCTGCGCCATCAGGCCAAAAACGGCGAAAGGAGTAAGCAACATTGCCCACTTCACGATGGTCATTGAGATCGACATCACCGAGTCGAGGAGTGACAGGAAAGGCGCAGCCCTCTCAGGCCTGACCTGCGTCGCTGCAACGCCCGCGAGGATCGCCAGTATGACGATTGCTAGCAGGTCTCCCTCCATAACCGACGCTGCAGGGTTCGTCGGCAGGACGCCGACGACAAGGTCTGGAAGCACCTTGAAGTCGAAGCCTTCCACGCTGGTTGGTATGTCTCCTCCCGATGGCACGTCTTGCTCCATGCCTGCTCCCGGCTTGATCAATTGAGCAAGGGTCACGCCTATCCAGGATGCAGCGGCAGTTGTCGCGATTATGAAGACGCCCAACCGAAGTCCCACGCGTCGCATGACCTCTTCGGAAGGGGCACCTGCAAGCCCACCGACAATCGACGAGAAGACCAGCGGCACGAGGACGATTGCAATCAGACCCAAGAAGAGTTTGCCGGGCAAGGCAAACCACGAGCCAAGTGTGTGTGCAGTTTCTGGGCGCACCACTCCGAAAGTGGGACCAAGAGTAGTGCCAACCACGACGCCCAAGACCATGGCCAGAATGACCTGCACCCACAGCCGGGAGCGAACCCAGACACGTAGCTTGGACCTCTGACGGTAAATCTTGACGAGTTCGGATGTCGCATCGTTCAGCATGAAACAAGCATGCCGCGTTCATGGATTGATAGCGAGTGGAATAGTCCCGATTTCCGGCATAGCACAGGCACAATGGTCTCTTGCGCATTTACCTACTCACAACTGACCGAAAACGCGCGAGAAAATTCGGAATTTGGTGGTGGGGTCAAAAGTTCGAGTCAACTGCGTGGCACCACCTATTTTATCATTCTATATCAATATATTATGACGATTTCGTTGGGTCGGTATTGTCCCGGCAATTCCGGCGCTTGCGGCGACGGGCCTGTGAAACTCAGTGCCCCAAAGCGTCTCTGGCACAGCCAATCTACGCAAATCTTCGGGTGATTCTCTAACCCCCGAAAATCCAGCCACCAGTTGCAGATGCTGTTTTGCAGGTATTAGCCTAAGCGAGACGCAATTGCTTGGCATGCGCGGCCCCGTACATCATCAAAATCGCGAACCCATCGGTTGAATGCAGGTGGGGCGAGACTTGGGGTTAGTACGTAAAACCGACCAGAAACCTCTTTGCACATTAGCTTTTCGCCATCCGCCAACTTTCTGGGCAAACGGGGCTCAAAGCGGCTCCGGAATTTCCTGAGCGTTCCGGCCCCATGCAACCACACGACTTCGGGTCTCACGCTCTCGAGAAGGTGTTTGAATATGGCTTCACCTCGATCGCGACCTTCACGATTAACCGGCGCAGACAGATCCGAGCTCATCCGAGTAGGGTAGGAGTTCAGATTGGTTTCCAACACGTCCTGGATGCCAACGCTCTTCAGGGCCACCCTCACACTGTCGAGATTGCGACGCGTTGGCGAAGGTTTCCCTGCTGTTATGTCATCATAAATCGCGCGAAGGCTCCGCCCATTGCGATTGAACAGCGCATCCAGATAGACATCGAATGACTTGATCTTCTCGATTGGGAAAGGCTTGGCCGGATTCGCACCAACCACCCAGACCTTACATGTTTCGGGGGCCCGGCTCGAGGTCATCCATGGTCGAAGATAACCGCCTAAGACAGGTGTCAGAAGCGGACGCAATCGCTGCTCCAGTTCAGTCACTTTCGAGCGAACCTCTCAGCTCGTATAATGTGCTGCATAAGAACTTCATCAGCAGCTTGCATAGGATCTCCGTTGGGAAAGTCGCCTTCCCAGAGAGTGCCGGTTAGTCGGACCATGCGCATGAAGCATCCTTCTGACCGTACAACGCAGAGAGGCATATCAGCCGTACCAAACCTGCAAACAGAAATTAGAACGGCCTCTCGCCCGTCGGCGGCACGCACCGGGATCTTTCCAAAGAGAGTACCGCATACCGGCCGATACCAGCCGTCCCAATTTTCGCGTAGCCTTTCTACCGCTTCTACAGGATTACCTAGGGGGAGAAGATCCTCATCGTCTTCTCCAAAGCAGTCAGTTAGTGGCCAGCCCTCGCCTAATGAGAGGTGGTCTTCACGCCAAAAGACTGCTCCACCACGACACCAGGTCTCCAGCAATTCTTTGCGAGGGCGTTTGCCTGAAAATACTAAATCGACAATTTGGTTGCTGGTTTCACTTACTTGGTCATCGTCGACGAGTTCAGCCATGCGGTGGAACATGTCTCGATCTTCTTGCGATTCAGCTAGTTGAGTTCTTCGTTCTTCGAACGCGGCACGAAACTCGTCAGGCGTATATGTCTCGTCCATTTTGGTTATCACTCTGAACTAGCCGAACGTTGACCTATAGCACATTTCAAGGGCCCCGTCGGCCAATAACAAATTGCGCCCGTTGCCCGTGTCTCCACCAGGACTCTCTCTTTGTATATAGCTGAAATATAGCTAAAATATTGAAGACTTGGTGGCGGGGTCAATTGTTCGAGTCGACTGCGTGGCACCACCCTTTCCCTTATTCAAAGCCTAATGCCGGCTTGGAATATTTTCGTCAGGAATTGCGCCGGCATTTCGGTCACTTGCGACCCGTGGCCGCTTGCGCCTGGTGCCAAGAGACCACTTTGGCACCGCCCATTGGGAAAAATCTGTCGCAAGTTCTCTGACCCCCGAAAATCGAGCCACCAGTTGCAGATGCATTTTTGGAGGAATCGAGCTTAGGAAAACCCGAGAAACTCGCGCTGCCTTGACCATTCGAGTGGTAGCTGCGCTGCGCGAAGAAGCCGCCGACCTGTGAGCCCTGCCGGGTGTCTACCTTCGACTATCGCAGAGATGATGTCAGGAGCGAGCCAGCTGATTCTGAGGAGCTGCCAGAGGTATCGCTTGCCGTAGCAGGCAACGCTCGGATCTTCGATGCCCTTGAGGACCATCCGCTGCGCCGCCATGGCCTGAGCGACAAGTCTCATCAGGGCCGGGTCGGGCTCGGAACTTGCATTGGAACCATCTGGCGGAATTGCCAGTCTCTTCTCCCTACCATGGGTTACCAGGCGGGCAGGAAGTGAGAAGACAGCTTCCCCTTCCGGATCGTTGTCCTCCAACAAGCTGAGCGTCTCGGCACCCAGCTTGAACCGGACCTCAAAGTCCAGAAGCGCCTGGCGTTGCTCGAAGATCGTCTGGTCTCCCAGACGATCAGCGAGGGTATTCCGAGCGACGATGTCATCGGCTTCATCATTCTTCGCGCTTCGCAACCACTGTGCGAACAGCCGAATGGCCGCGCGGTCCAAGTCCCCAGCAGGCACACGCCAGGGCGTCCCGGTCTTCTCGCCAGGCTTGTAGCGGGTCACGTAGTAGCGATAGCGCCTGCTCCCTTTGGCAGAATGCTCCGGTGTCATGGGTCGCCCGTCCGGATCGGTGAGGATAGACGTCAGCAGGCTCGGATTCCTCGCCTTCTTGCCCAGCCTCAATTCCTGGCCGTTCTCCTTGAAGATCTGCTGCACCTGCTCAAAGAGTTCGACCGAGATTATCGCTTCGTGCTCTCCGTCGTAGATATGATCGTTGTGCTTGACCCGGCCGGTGTAGAGCGGGTTCTTGAGGAAGTTGCCGAGCATGCCCTTACCGAACGGGATGCCTCCGACAACCTTGCCGCTCTTGTACGTCCTCTGCTTGGTGCGAACACCTTTAGCTGCCAAATCCTCGACCAGCTTCGGCATTGATCGAAGCTGGATGTAACGTTCAAAGATCATGCGGGCGGTCTCCGCTTCGGAAGGCTCGATGACCAGCTTGCGGTTCTCCAGCCGATATCCGAGTGGGACAGGCCCACCCATCCACATGCCCTTCTGCTTTGATGCTGCGATCTTGTCCCTGATCCGCTCACCCGTGACCTCGCGCTCGAACTGGGCGAAGGACAGGAGAACGTTGAGGGTCAGGCGCCCCATGGAGTTTGTCGTATTGAACGCTTGGGTGACACTGACAAAGGAGGCTCCCTTCTCATCGAGGATCTCGACGATCTTCGCGAAGTCGGCGAGGCTTCGGGTCAGTCGGTCAACCTTGTAGACCACGATGATATCGACCTTGCCGGCCTCGATATCGGCCAGCAGCTGTCGAAGCGCTGGGCGATCCATGTTCCCGCCTGACCAGCCGCCGTCATCATAGTGCTCGCGAACCTGTTCCCAGCCTTCGGCTGCCTGGCTCAGGATGTAGGCAGCACAAGCCTCGCGCTGCGCATCGAGGCTGTTGAAGTCCTGCTCTAGGCCTTCCTCAGTGGACTTGCGGGTATAGATCGCGCAGCGTTTCTTCTCAGCCATTGGAACTGGCCCGCTGCACTTCAGATGTCCGCCTACTCAAGCCGAAGAAGCGCGGCCCAGACCAATGCGCTCCGGTTATCGCTTTCGCGATCTGGGAGAGGCTCTCGTATAGGCGACCCTCGTGCTCGAACCCTTTGTCGAGCACGAGGACGTGATGGGTTTTGCCATGCCACTCGCGAACGAGCCGGGTGCCGGGTTTGATCACGAAATCGGGTGATGAAGCGACTGAGCCTTTCCGAGCCAGCTGCGCCTGCGCTTTCTCGATTGCCTTCCGCGTTGAAGTCGTCAGGCCACCGTTGACACGAGCTTGGATCTTCCACGCCAAACCGCGACGCAGAAGGTCAGGTCCAATATCCGGTGCAGGTCTCCTGTATTGGTCACGCCATGCGGCCCGCAGTTGGGCGGGCGACATGTCAGGCAGGTCCTCGATACTCAGGCTAGGCATCATCGGGCTTCGTCGATCACGTGGTAGGCAATGCTGCCATCCGAGCGCGCTTCCTTGCTCAGCGTGACGCCGGTTTTTCTGATACCGGTCAGGAACGCACGGCAGCTGTGCCGCTTCCAGGTCGTCGCTTTGCTGATCTCGGCCAGTGTCGCGCCCTTGTTCCGGCGGAGCATTCGATTGACGGCGGCAGACTTGGTCTTGCGGGCAGTCTTCTTCGGTATGGTCATGGTGGGTCTCCTGTCCGGGCCGGACCGTCCGGCCTTGCACTGACCCAAGCCGCCGAACTCTGAAGTCCCAGCGGCAACCAAGTGTCGCAAAGCAATGCTCAGCTTGCGGCAACAGTCCAGTCGGAATTTCGGCTTTGCGCCCTTATCCAAGACAAAAGCCTCCGATTTCTTAGTTCCTGAAAGCGGACGTTCTCTGCGGCCATTCCGGCCAAGGAGAATGAAGATGACGTACTCGCAATTTGATCCAGTGGCCCAGAGCCGCGTCCCTTGGAATTTCGGCGCAAAGATCGGTCCGAAGCGACCGTTCAACCAGAAACAGATCTGGGCCATTCGCTTCTTCCTTGATCGGGAGAAGCGTATTCGGGATCGAGCATTGTTTGATCTGGCAATCGACAGCAAGTTGAGAGGCTGTGACCTCGTCGAGCTCAAAATTGGAGATTTGGTCTGTGGGCCGGAAATCAGGACACGGGCTACAATTACACAACGCAAGACCGGCCGCCCAGTTCAATTCGAGATAGCCTCAGACGCCAGAGCAAGTTTGTTGGCTTGGCTTGAACGTCGAGGTGGCTCTCTTCATGACTATGTCTTTCCGAGCCGCGTCGATCACACGCGGCATCTCAGCACGCGCCAATATGCCCGCCTGGTTGACGAATGGGTTGAGGCCATAGGTCTTCGGACAGAGGAGTTTGGAACCCATTCACTTCGCCGAACCAAGGCCTCGATCATTTACAAGGCAACCGGCAATATACGGGCGATTCAGATCCTGCTCGGCCACTCGAAGATCGAGAACACCGTGCGCTATCTTGGTGTCGATATAGAAGACGCTCTGACGCTAGCGGAGAAGACTGAGATCTGACTGCTGTTGGACGCCAGCTCGAACTGAGCTGGCGTCCGCTTAGGGTGGAAAGGGAACATAGATCATCAAGACCAGGCGGATGACCTCGGGCGACGAGTTAAGATAGCGAAACTGGTTGAGTGGCCTCCGAGGTCTTGGTGTCCATCCGCACTACCCTTGCCGCCTCAGCCGTAACTTAGGTGCACTTCCCCCGACAGTTCCCGCCCGACCCATTATTGGGAGAGTTGCCTCTGCCGGACGCCCCTCCGCCCGACCCGTTATTGGGAGAGTTGCCTCTGCCGGACGCCCCCCCGGCCGACTCATTATTGGGAGAGTTGCCTTGTTCGCTTTCTCCATTAGCGATCAGATCAGCAGTGTCCTCCATTACGGTTCGGATACTGTCCCCGAGCCCTATTCCCGCTAAAGCAATGGCCAAGCCGAACACGATCAAAATTAAACTGTACTCTGCAGCACTAGCCCCTGAACTGTCCTCCACAAAGCGTTTCAACATATCTGCACTCTCTCTGGCCTGACAATGGGATTGGCGGCGAAATGGCAGGCGCTATTCTTCCGACTGCAGGGGGAATTTTTTCAGATCCCCTCCCAAGAGCGCCGCCGCCGTTTTGTTTGGTTGTGGCGACGGCGGCGCTCCGGGTATCGCGACACGAAGGGTGAGACATTTCTCCCTCGATCCGCCCTTAATTTTTAAATGGCCGATCTTGTCTTGTCTCTACAAAACCAATCCAAATTTGTGGCGCTTCCGGATGAAGCATATGACCTTTCAGATTACGTTGGAGTGCAAATGGCTAGGATTGCGCTATCCTTAAAGTAACCAGGTTTATACGAATGCGTCAGACATGGACTAATGGATAGCTTGTGCGGCCGACTGGCTAAGTGAGATGCGCGGGGGGTGACTAAAGAAGCGGATCCAAAGTGCTCCACTATGCACCAGCCCAACGCGACATATACCTCCAAGTCGGTGCAGGACGTAGCATCCAATCAAGAAATTCCAGAATACTTTCTGCGCGGAATTATCTTAGAAAACACCATTGACGAAATATTCCAAGCTGCGTTTCAAGAATTTGAGACCGCATTTGTCAGGATTAAGTTAACCGAAGTAGACAGGCAATTGAGCAAGTCAGGAGATAAGCTCGACGCGGCATTATCTTCTCACTGTGCCAATCTCTGCCAGCATGCATTGGCCGAAGACAGAGTCTTCGTAGTTTTTGACGTTGACCAGTATACACACTTCGAAAAAAGCCCGGAACCTAAGAGCGGACCGTATACATGCCTATTTGCCGGAGTGCGCCTAGAGCTTCCCAGCGGACGCCGGATCGGATCATTGTCCGTCTTCGATCCTGCGCCACGCGACCAGTCATGTCATGGCATCGAGGAAAAGCTCAACGCAGTAGCATCGCGGATCGCGTCGTTACTCGAAAGTCGTCGCTGCCGTCAGGAACAGCTACTCTTGCACCTAGTCACAGATAGCACAACCGAAGCTGTCATTTGCTCGGATGCGAAGAGCAAGATAACCTTCTGGAATCGAGGCGCAGAAATGCTGTTCGGCTGGAGTGCCTGCGAAGCGATCGGCCAGTCACTCGACATTGTTATTCCTGAACGGTATCGCCAAGCTCATCATGCTGGGGTCGCGCGCTTGCGCAAACACAATACATCTGCACTAGTTGGTAGAACCGTAGAGGTAACCGCCAGCTGCAAAGCTGGCCACGAGATTCCCGTAGACTTGTCACTCAGCATGTGGCCTGCGCTAGAAGATACAGCGGCTGGACTCGATGGTTTTGCAGCAATCATCCGAGACGTTTCGGCGCGGAAAAGAGCTCTAGAGCATCACAAAGTGACCGAAGCGCATCTAGCTCGACTTGTTGCCGCAATCGAGGAATCGGACGACGGGATCGCAATAACTGATCCGGATGGTGTCTTCATTTTCATGAATCATGCCCATGCGCGGATGTTTGACTATGAAGACCCGTCGGACCTCATCGGACAACCTTGGAGCATACTTTACGGTCCGCTCGAAGCCGAGCGCATTAGGACTGAAGGCATGCCTATCCTTTCGAGTGAAGGGCGATGGCGAAGTGAGACACAAGGTCGCACCCGCCTGGGTATGCCGATCGAGCAGGAGGTGGTGCTTTCTCTATCGCACGAGGGAGGGATCGTCTGTGTAACCAGAAATATTGGTGAACGTCGGGCACTCGAGCGAGAGAAGATACGGCTCCGGGAACAGCTGATGCTGGCTCAAAGACAGGAAGTTGTCGGCCAGCTGGCGAGCGGTATCGCTCATGATTTCAACAATTTGCTCGCGGCAATTTCGGGCACTGCCGAGCTCCTGCACAAGGTTGACGATGCGCGCGTGCAACTTCATGCGGCGAGGATACAGTCGGCGACATTGACCGCTTCTGAGCTTGTGAACAAGCTTCTAACGCTAGGCAGGAGAATCCCGAATCCCAAATACGTAGGTTTGCGCGACCTCTTTCAGCACGTGCGCGATCTTGTAAGCCCGAGCCTGACCGATCCGCTCCATCATATGGAACTGGTATTGCCAGAGGATCCCCTATTGGTCCTGGCAGACGAAACCGAACTCCAGCAAGTAGTCTTGAACCTGGTGCTCAATGCCCGGGATGCCTTGCCGCCCGACAAAGCGGGAAAAATCATTCTCGAAGCAACAGACGATCCCGAATTTGTCTCTTCCGGTAACGTCGTAATCGGAGCAATTCCGGTTGAGAGATCAGCGGTAATTCGGATCAGTGATACAGGTTGCGGAATTGCGACCGACGATCTTGCCCAGGTGTTTGAACCCTTTTTTACACACAAGGGAGAAGCCGGCACTGGCCTCGGCCTCAGCGTTGTCGCCGGGATCATCGCCAACAATAATGCTGCGCTGGCCGTCCAAAGCCATCGGGATGTGGGGACGGTATTTGAAGTCTGGTGGCCGCTGAAGCCGCCTGTCGACAGCGAGCAGGTAGCCCCCAAACACCTTACCACTCAGAGCAATACCTTATCTGGCAAGTCGGTGATGGTCATTGATGACAACGCCGCCGTGGCCGATACGTTGACTGCGATGCTCGAAGATATCGGTGCCGAGGTGGCACAATGCATCAATCCACATGATGCCATAGAAGCAATCAAGAGTACGCCCGATGCGTGGGATATTATTATTACAGATTTTGATATGCCCGGCATGAATGGAAAAGAATTGGCGCATGAAATACGGAGTATTCGGAATAACCTTCCCATTTTACTGATTACTGCTTGGCCACGATTAGGAAATATACGACAAAACGAGATCGATTTGTTTGACGGGTTTCTCCAAAAGCCAGCCGGTATAACCGAGATCGTCACGCGTGCCGCTGCCGCGATTGACGCAGCTCGCACGCGAGATTGATCATGCGCGTTCTGATTGCTGATGACCATGAATTATTGCGTGACGTCCTAAGTTCCTACTTGGAAAACGAAGGCGACTTCGAGATCGAAACCGCAGCTGACCTGAAGCGAGCCTTAGAGCTGATCGGCAGATCCAACGAGGCGCCCTTCGACCTTGTCATCCTCGACTACGGGATGGATGGGATGGATGGCTATCGCGGTCTCGAACGGGCGATCGAAGCGAGCGCGGGACGCCCGATTGCTCTTATGTCTGGCCTGGCTCCGCCCGATGTGGCGGAGAGGGTTCTTGCAATTGGCGCCGCAGGTTTCCTCCCCAAGACCCTTCCAGCACGATCGCTGGTTAATGCAGTGCGCTTCATGATCGCAGGCGAGATCTACATACCGCACGAACTGCACCTTCAGTCACGTCACACCTCGACTGCATCTTCCGACTTGTCACTTCGGGAACGTCAGGTGTTGTCTGGCCTTTGTAAAGGACAAACGAACAAAGAAATTGCTCGCCAACTTGAACTAAGAGAGCCTACGATCAAACTACATGTCAAGACAATTTGCCGAAAACTTGGAGCGCGTAACCGTACTCATGCAGCAATGATCGCAAGGGAGAGAGGGGTTTTCTAACAAGCAGACCACACCTCAGTTGCTGGCCAAGGCCGGGACAAAGAAAGGCGCGAAAGGCTTGATTGCGATGTCTGCTAGCGGTGGAGGGGCTCACCCGCTCTCACGCATATTAGGATTAAACCGCAATTGTGTCGTGGGGCACGGCACTGAAAGGTGGCCCCGCCTTCTTGGATAGGTTGGCGGCGAAGTTAAGCTAACCCCGCATGTGATTATGCCGCCAGTCTAGTCATCAGATCATGGGGACATGCCCCCATCGGCCCTGTCAAAGCAAACTGGCTGAGCGGGTAGGGCGGTGCCAGCCGGCCCTGGATAAGTAAGGCCGAGGACTTTTTCCGCCACTTCAACTCCGAACGACACATCGTAGATCGCCCATACTTACAAAGCAGCATTTGCCTTGGCGCTTCTCCAATGTCCGCAACCGGGTCGAAAGCCGAAGGTCAGCTTTTTGTGCCTAGCCAGCCAGAAGCCGACCGTGACCTTCCCCCAAGAAAGTGGTCCGTTTTGAGAGTTAGGATTTCGGCTATTTACGGCTTGGAAGGAGCTGATGAAT
>CAJXJR010000016.1 GCA_913055155.1 uncultured Erythrobacter sp.
GGCGCTCGGGCAACTAAGCCCTACCCGACCACGGGAAACGAAGGGGCCGGGGGAGCAATCCCCCGGCCCTTTTGCTTACCCTATTGCTGGTTGGTATCTTGCTGCCAACGTGCCCGGATCATGTCCGAAGTCTCGCGGCTGCCATCGTGGCTCCAGCCCGGCTCGCGCCACAGGTAGTCGATCTTGTGCCGCCAGGGCGCGTCCCATACATCGCGGGCCATGGCGATCCATTCGTGGAACACGGCATAGAGCAGGTTGAAGCTGCCCAGCTGGCTGACGATTCCGTAGCGGATGCGGTCCTGGTCGTCTTCGGGCACGAAAGTGCCGAACATCTTATCCCACACGATGAAAGTGCCGGCATAGTTCCGGTCGAGGTAGCGCGCGTTGACCGCATGGTGCACGCGGTGGTGCGAGGGCGTGTTCATCACCGCTTCGAACCAGCGCGGCAGGCGCTTCACCGCCTCGGTATGGATCCAGAACTGGTAGATCAGGTTGAACCCGGCGCAGACTAGGATCATCCCCGGTTCGAATCCGATTGCAGCCAGCGGCCAGCGGAACACGAAGGATAGTGCGATAAAGCCGGTCCAGCTCTGCCGCAGGGCGGTGGAGAGGTTGTAGTGCTGGCTGGAATGGTGGTTGACGTGGCTGGCCCAGAACCAGCGCACCCGGTGCGCGCTGCGGTGGAACCAGTAATAGGCCAGGTCGTCTAGAACGAAGCACAGCGGCCAGGCCCACCAGGCCCAGCCGATCGACAGCGGCGAGAGATCGTGCACCCACACCAGCATGGCCGCGGTCAGCCCGCCGGTCAGCGCGCCTGCGACGGTGCTGCCAAGCCCGAAGGCCAGCGAGGTGCCGGTATCGCACCACTCATAGGATTTCGAATCGCCGACCCGGCGGGACCACACCAGCTCGCCCAGGATCAGGGCGACGAACAAAGGGATAGCATAGGCAACCGGATCGAAGGGCATCAGACGCTATTAGCATCAATGTCAGTAGTGGCCCAGTCCCCGGCGCGATCCCCCAGCGCGATTGTCACGTCCGGCAGGCTGCGGATGGCTAGCTGCCCATTGTGAGCCCGGATGGCCGCGGCCGGGCCAAGGATGCGAACAACGAACTGGTTGCCGTGCGGCACCAGTACGGCCAGCCGGCCTTCGGCATCCCGCGCAATCGCCGCCGTGCCACCCGCATCAAGCGCCAGCTCGACTGGCTCGAACCCGCCGGGCGCCAGCCGCAGCAGCTCGCGCGCTTCGTCCGAAGATTCGAGCCTGGCCGTGCTGCGGAACCCCAGCAGGTAGGTGAGCGCCACGAGCGCGGTGATGGCAGCCAGCGAGCCCAGGAACTGCAGCAGCTGGCTGTCCATGGCGCTACTCGCGCGCCTTCGCGGACAACATGTCGAGCGTGGGCGCGATGGGAGAAAGGTTGTAGCCGGCGGCCTGTGCGGTGGCGGCGAGGCTGGCCGGGTCTTCGCCCTTGCTCGCCTGTGCCAGCGCCCACAACAGGGTGGAGCGGGTGCCCGAACGACAGAAGGCCAGCACCTTGCCCTGGGCCTTGTCCAGCGCTTCGACCATGGCGACGATCTGCGGCTCGCTGAAGCCCGTATGGCTCACCGGGATGGAGACATAGTCGAGGCCAAGCTCCTCTGCAGCCTTGGCGATGTCGGCCCCTTCGGGCTGGTCATCCTCCTCTTCGTCCGGGCGATTGTTGATCAGCATGGTGAAGCCCTGGGCCTTGGCCTCGGAAACGTCGGCAGGCGTTATCTGGGGGCTGGCCCAGACAGTATCTGTCAGGCGGTGAAATTCGGACATGCGGCAGCTCTCCCTTGGAGACGAATCTGGTTTGACTAACGCGCGCGCCATGCGCCAAGCGACTGTCGAGGGCAAGCCTGCGAAGCCCGTGTTGGGCCGTCATCGCCCCGTAATCTTAAATCATTCGCGTCCTGCGGCTTTCTCCGTTATAACCCGTGCATGGGATGGCGGGGCAGGTCCGTTGTTCCCGGCTGACGAAAGATTCGCTCGTATCGTCGGCTGGTGTTTCAGGGCGGGATTGAAGGTTTTACGAATACATGGGTTATGATCGAGGACGTCGCGGTCGGGGGCGTGACAAGCGGGACAATATCGGTGAAGAAGGGTTCGACCCCTTCATGGACGGGCCTCCGCCCATGGAAAGTGGTGGCGGTTGGCGCGATGGCGGCAACGATCGCTTTGGTGGTGGTGGCGGTGGTCGCTACAACGACGATCGCGGCGGCGGCTTCGGCGGTGGAGACCGCGGCGGCTTTGGCGGCGGCAACCGGGGCGGTGGCTTCGGTGGCGGCGGTGGTCGTGGCGGCCCACGCGGCGGCGGAATGCCCGCACAGGTCGTCGGCACGGGCCAGGGCAAGGTCAAGTTCTTTAATGCCCAGAAGGGTTTCGGCTTCATCCAGCGCGATGAAGGCGGCGAAGACGTATTCGTCCATATCAGCCAGGTCGAACGGGCCGGGCTGGAAGGTCTGGCAGAAGGCCAGGAACTGCAGTTCAACCTCGTCGATCGGGGTGGCAAGATCTCGGCAGCCGACCTGCAGATCGTTGGCGACGTGATCGAAGTGCAGAATACGCGCGCTCCGCAGCGCGAACTGACCGGCGAAAAGGCCGTGGGTACGGTCAAGTTCTTCAACACCATGAAAGGTTTCGGCTTCATCACCCGTGACGATGGCAAGGACGATGCGTTCGTTCACATCAGCGCGGTGGAGCGGTCGGGCCTGCCCGGAATTGCCGAAGGCGACCGATTCGAATTCGACCTCGAAGTCGATCGACGAGGCAAGTACTCGGCCGTGAACCTGGTGCCTGTGCAGGGCTGACTGCGCGGGCGACCAGCCAAGGTTGCGGCGGCCGAGTAAGTTTGACCGGCCGCCGACACCCTCCTAGATGAGAGCGTATTGGCGGTCCCGGAGGCCGCTTTTTTGGTTTACGCTTTCTTCAAGGACAAATCCGAAATGTCTATTACTCCGTTGATGCCCGTCTATCCGCGGTGCGGCGTGCGCCCCGTCGAGGGCGACAATTGCCACCTGATCGACGAAGACGGCACGCGCTATCTCGACTTTGCCTCCGGCATCGCGGTCAACCTGCTTGGCCACTCGCACCCCGGCTTGATCGGTGCGATCCAGCAGCAGGCGGCGAAGCTGATGCACGTCTCCAACCTCTATGGCAGCCCACAGGGCGAGGCACTGGCGCAGCGCCTGGTCGACAAGACCTTTGCCGACACGGTTTTCTTCACCAATTCTGGCGCCGAGGCGGTGGAAACCGCGATCAAGGCCGCGCGTGCCTATCACCAGCATGTCGGCAACGATGAAAAGTACGAGCTGATCACCTTCAAGAACGCCTTTCACGGGCGCACGATGGCGACGATCAGCGCTTCCAACCAGGAAAAGATGCACAAGGGTTTCAATCCCTTGCTGCCTGGGTTCAAGTACGTCGACTTCAACGACCTGGAAGGTGCCAAGGCGGCAATCGGTCCGCACACGGCGGGCTTCCTGGTCGAGCCGATCCAGGGCGAAGGCGGCATTCGCGTCGCCAGCCAGGAATTCATGCAGGGCCTGCGCAAGCTGGCCGACGAGCACGACCTGATGCTGGTGCTGGACGAGGTGCAATCGGGCGTGGCCCGCACCGGCACGCTCTATGCCTACGAACAGTTCGGGATCGAACCCGATATCATGGCCACGGCCAAGGGCATCGGCGGCGGCTTCC
This sequence comes from uncultured Erythrobacter sp., assembly GCA_913055155.1. Lineage (GTDB taxonomy): Bacteria > Pseudomonadota > Alphaproteobacteria > Sphingomonadales > Sphingomonadaceae > Alteraurantiacibacter. The sequence continues at coordinate 3,720 of CAJXJR010000016.1, forward strand.
CCATGGGGGCCTGCCTTGCCACCGAAAAGGCCGCACGCGGGATGGTGTTCGGAACTCATGGTTCCACCTACGGCGGCAACCCGCTGGCCATGGCTGCTGGCATGGCAGTGATGGATGCCGTGGCCAATGACGAGTTCCTTGCCGAAGTGCGCGCCAAGGGCGAGCGCCTGCGCGCCCGGCTGGAACAGTTCATCGGCAACTATCCCGACCTGTTCGAAAGCGTGCGCGGCATGGGCCTGATGCTGGGCCTGAAGATGAAGGTCGAGCCGAGACCGTTCATGGTCCACCTGCGCGACAACCACCAGCTGCTGACCGTGGCCGCCGGCGATTCGACGCTGCGGCTGTTGCCGCCGCTGGTGATCGGCGATGCCGAGATGGACGAGTTCATCGAAAAGCTCTCCGCCGGTGCAGCCGACTTTACGGTTCCGGAAGCGTCATGACCGATCAGCCCCCGCTCGACATTGCGACGCACGTGCGTTCGTTCCTCGATCTCTCCGACGCCGGCGGCCACGCCATCGCGGCGATGATCAATGACGCGCAAGATCGCAAGCGCGCCCGCCGCGGCTGGCCCAGGGGCAAGCCCGATACGGACCGTCCGCTGGAAGGTTACGTGCTGGCGATGGTGTTCGAGAAGAGTTCTACCCGCACGCGCGTCAGCTTCGATATCGCGATGCGGCAGCTTGGTGGGTCCGCGCTGATTCTAGATTCGGGAACGTCGCAGCTCGGGCGGGGGGAATCGATCGCGGATACCGCGCGCGTGCTCAGCCGCATGGCCGATGCCATCATGGTGCGGACCGACGATCATGCGAAGATCGAGGAAATGGCGCGCTTTGCCCACGTGCCCGTCATCAATGGGCTGACCGATCGTTCGCACCCGTGCCAGATCGTGGCGGACCTGCTGACGATAATCGAACATCGCAAGGCGCTGCCGGGGCTGGAGGTGGCGTGGTTCGGGGATGGCAACAACGTGTTGCACTCGATCCTGGAGGCAGCCGCGCTGATGAAGTTCAACGTGCGCGTGGCGACGCCCGCAGGATATGAACCGGAGGCCGAGTTCGTCGAAATGGCGCGCAAGGCGGGCTCGACCGTGACCCTCACCAACGATGCCGACGCTGCGGCATCGGGCGCAGACGTGCTGGTCACCGACACCTGGATTTCCATGGGTCAGGCCCATGCGGAGGAAAAGCTCGCGGCGATGGAGCCCTTCCGCGTCGATGCGGCGCTGATGGCGATGGCGAAGCCGGATGCGATTTTCCTGCATTGCCTGCCGGCTCACGTCGGTGACGAAGTGAGCGCGGAGGTGTTCGAGGGGCCGCAGTCGGTCGTTTTCGATGAGGCGGAAAACCGCATCCATGCGCAGAAATCGGTGCTGCTGTGGTGTTTCGGCAAGCTCGGCTAGCCGTGCTTCACAACGGGGCCAGGCGCCCCATATGGTGCGCATGAGCGAATACCAATCAGAGACCTTCTCGGATGAGCTGCTGGGCTTTTCGATCCCTACCCGCGCCTCGCGCGGGAGAGCGGTCCGGCTCGGCCCGGTGCTGGAGGATGTCCTTTCCGCGCACGACTATCCGCCCGCGCTGAAGCACTGCCTGGCAGAAGCGCTGGTGCTGGTGACGCTGATGGGGGGGTTGCTGAAAGACGAAGGCGACCAGTTGACCATGCAGGCGCAGGGGGAAGGCGGCATCGTCAGCCTGCTGGTGTGCGACTATCGCGACGGCCAGATCCGCGGCTATGTGGAGCATGATGAAGAACAGATGGTGGCAGGCGGTGCCAACCCATCGCTGGATGCCCTGTTCGGCAAGGCGCACCTCGCCATTACCTTCGATATCGCCAAGACGGGCAAACGCTATCAGGGAATCGTCCCTTTGGAAGGTAATTCGCTTTCGGCGGCGGTCGAAAGCTATTTTGCCCAGAGCGAGCAGATTCCCACGCTAATCCGCACTGCCATAAAGTCAGGCGCCGGCCACACCGTGGCAGCAGGGCTGCTGGTGCAGCATCTGCCTGAAGGCGAGGAAGGCCGTGAGCGCTTGCACGTGCAACTAGACCACCCGGAGTGGGAGCACGTCTCGATCCTGGCGGAAAGCCTGCGCCATGATGAACTGGTCGAAGCCGGTCTGTCGTTGGAAGAGATTGTCTGGCGGCTCTATCATGAAGAGGACAAGGTCCTCATCGCTCCCGGTGCGCGGCTTTCGAAGGGATGCCGTTGCACGGTCGAGCATTTCGAGGACGTCCTGGCGCGCTTTCCCAAGGAAGACCGCCGCGAGATGGCCGATGAAGAAGGGATAATCCTGGTCGATTGCGCCTTCTGTTCGAAGGTCTTCCCGATCCAGGACTAACCGTTCGTCGCTCATGCAGGGCAATTGGTCGTTCATCTTTATCGTGCTAAGAAGATGATCGAAGGAGCAAGCTGACAGTGATTGGTGCCAAGACAAGAGTGGGAATTGCAGGCGCGGCAGCGGCAGCTGTCCTGGCGTTGTTCCCCGCCTCTGCGCAGGCACCGGAGCTTGCCATGCTCGATACGCTGGAGCGCGGGGCGTGGGAACTGCGCATGCGCTCGGACGGCACCACGCGGCGCATCTGCCTTCGCACGGGTCGAGAGCTGATCCAGATCCGTCATCGCCAGGCCGACTGTGACCGTTTCGTGGTGCAAGACGAGGCCAACGAGGTGACCGTGCAGTATACCTGTCGCGGAAACGGCTACGGCCGCACCAACATCCGCAAGGAGGGTCGCGACGTGGTACAGATCCGCAGCCAGGGCATCCATGGCGGTACCCCGTTCTCGCTGGAAGGCGAAGCACGTCACGTCGGCCCCTGCTAGGGCCCCCACTTTTCCTTGCCGGACAGGGCACGAATGCCTAGCCCAGCCTCATGAACGAAACTGGAAAGATCGCCGTCGTGCTGCTGTCCGGCGGGCTCGATTCGATGGTGACGGCGGCCCTCGCGCGCGAACAGGGCTATCGCCTGCATGCACTCACCATCGATTATGGCCAACGTCACGTGCGGGAACTGGAATCGGCCAAGGCGATTGCCGGCAAGCTCGGCGTGGAGCGGCATGTCCTGCTACCACTCGACCTGCGCCAGTTCGGCGCTTCGGCCCTGACGGACGATATCGATGTGCCGAAGGGGGGTGTGGGCGATGATATCCCGGTCACCTACGTCCCCGCGCGGAACCTGCTGTTTCTGGCCCTGACCACGGCCTTTGCCGAAAGCTCGGGTTCAAGCGACATCTTCATTGGAGTGAACGCGCTGGACTATTCCGGCTATCCCGATTGTCGGCCCGAATTTATTGCCAGCTTTGCCGAAACCGTACGGCTTGGCACCAGGCAGGGCGTGGAGGGCCATCCGTTCACGATCCATGCACCGCTGCAGCACATGACCAAGGCGGATATCGCGCGCGAATGCCAACGCCTGGGCCTTGACCCGGCGTGGAGCTGGTCGTGCTACGATCCCACACCTGATGGCCAAGCCTGCGGACTGTGCGACAGCTGCCGGCTGCGGCTAAAGGGATTTGCAGAAGCGGGGGTTGAAGACACTACCCGCTACGCCGCCAAGCCAGGCTGATCAGCTTGGCGACACGACGCCGCAAGCGATGCGGCTACCGGCAGCACCCGCAGGGTCACTGCGGTAGTCGTCGGGCCCTTCGTGCACCACGACCGCGGTGCCATCGGCATCGAAGATCTGTGATAGTACCGTTTCGGCGGGTCCGTTGAGAACTGCGCTGACAGTGCCTGAGCCAGAGCTCGAAATCTCGGCGTTGGGCAGGTCGCCCAGGTGCGCACCTTGCGGGTTCAGGCTGCCGTGCTGGTTGCCCATCGGGTTGAGGTGCCCTCCTGCCGAGGTGAAATCGCTGGCGCTGCAATCGCCCGTGGTGTGCAGGTGCACCGCATGCGTGCCTTCAGACAGGCGGCTGAGCGACACGGAGACGGTCACCTCGTCCGCTTGGGAATAGAAGTTGGCGGTGCCGACCGTGTTGCCGTTGCGATCGACGATCGTGGCCGACCGGACATCGCTTGCGGCATCTTCGTAGGTCGTCGCACATCCAGTTGATGCGAGGATGGCGAGGGCTGCGAGGGGAAGAGTGCGACGGTTCATGGTGGCTCCTTCAGGTCTTCACCTCAAGTACGCGCCAGGACCGGATTGGGTCCGTCAAGAACCCGCCAATATCCCCGCAGCCTGGAGTGCGCCCACGATTTCGCCGATGGCGCTCCGTGCTTCGGCATCCACCATGCTGCCACCCGTGGGCACGGTAACAGCTGCCGCACTGGTCCAGTCGCCGTCATAGCGGATGCTTTGTGCGGCGGACTTGTCGAACACCACCATCCCGGTAGTCGGGGAGACGAACAACCAGCTGTCGGCCTGACGGCAGGCAATTTGCCCGGCCTGATTGGCCCATTCGCCGGTTGGCTGGCTGTCGACGAGCCAGCATTCGCCGTCGACTGGTGCAGCAGGGGGATCGCTGGCCATGCCTTCCACGACGGCGTGCAACAGCGCATCGATCAGGGCGAAAGCCTCGTTGACGGTCATTTCCTTCTGCGCCTGGGCAGTAGGCGTGGCTGTGCTGCGGGCCACGCAGCCCCTCCGGCTCGGCGGCCGAATAGAGCGTGGCCTGCGCGCCGTTTTCCCACACCAACCGGCGCAGGCTGCTTTCGAAACGCGGGCGCGTTGCCTCGGTGTGGCAGGCCAGGATGCCGCTCTCGCCTTCCACCATCACCGCGCGCGCCTCCAGGATAGAGCTTGCCACCAGCGCAATGCGTGCAGAGCCATCGGACAAGGCAATGCGCCGCACCCATTCCGCCCCTGCACGCGTCTTGCCAAAGCCGCGCCCGGCCATCACCAGCCAGGTGCGCCAGTCGCCCGGCGGGGGCATCTGCTCGGCCCGCGCCCAGAACGGCCAGTAGGCGAGCAACTGGCGGCGTTCGGCCTCGGTCAGTTCGCCAAGGAAGGCAATGCGGTCAGGCTCTTCCAGCCCGAACACCGCATTGCGGCGCTCAATGATCGCCATCGCCATCGGGCTTTGCGGTCCCGTCCTCCAGCAGCATCTGTTTCACGTCGGCCTCGCGCTTGCGCATCGCGTCGATCTTGGCGTTGAGCGATTCGAGCACGCTTTCCTCGTCGACATGCGCATGCTTGGCGCGTTCGTGTGCCACGGTCTCGCGGTGCAGCGTCAGCAGCCGCAGGGCATTGGCAACGTCGAACTTGTTGTCGTCCTTTCCTGTGCCGTGGCGCAGGCGATAGAGCGTTTCCAGCTCGAGGTGTTCGTAGCCTTCCAGCAGCGCGGCCTTCCAGGCTTCGCGAAAATCCTGTTCGCTGCGGCGGACCTTGTAGGCGCGGCTGGGGTTCGCCCCGGCCTTGCGTGAAGCCTCGCTGACGTTGGAGGTTTCGGCCAGCGTATCGAGGAACAGGCCGCGCCAGTGGCGATTGAGGTTGGCCTTCTCCCCGGTCTTGAGTTCGGGTTTCAGCTTGGTTCGTCGAGACATGTTCGTGGCTTTTCCGTCCTGCGCGATCCCGGCGATGGTGCGAGACGCGAAAGGGCGGGCTTCCGTGGATGGAAACCCGCCCTTTCATGCTTTACGGCGACTCGCTTTATCGCGATGTTCCGTTTCTCTAACCAAAAAGCGTGACGATGTCAATACAAAAGTGCCAGATAGGTTACTTTGTTGGACTTGCGGCACCGCACAAGCTGCCGTAAGCGCCGAAAAACCGTACGGGACATTCCATGCTTCGCGGACTTTACAACTGGACGATGGCCAAGGCCGCGCATCCCCATGCGCAGGGCTGGCTGGCCTTCTTTGCCTTCATCGAATCGAGCTTCTTCCCCATCCCGCCGCACCCGCTGCTGGGGCTCATGTGCCTGGCGGAACCGAAGAAGGCGATCCGCTTTGCTGCTATCTGCACCGCCTTCTCGGTGCTGGGCGGGCTATTCGGCTACCTGATCGGCTATTTCCTGTACGAGGCCGTGGGCGAATGGCTGATCGGCGTGCTGGGGCTGACCGAAAGCTTCCCCAAGGCCGCCTGCTATATCCGCGAGCAGGGTGCGGCAGCGGTATTCCTGGCCGCAGGCACGCCGATCCCGTTCAAGCTGATGACGATCACCGCCGGGTTCATCGAGATGAACCTGGTTACCTTCGTGATCGCTGCCATCGCGGGCCGGGCGTTGATCTTCATGGTGGTCGGCGTGCTGTTCCAGTTCTTCGGCGCACCGATCAAGGCGATCATCGACAAGTACCTGGGCACGGTCACCACGGTGTTCGTGGTGCTGGTGGTGGGCGGCTTCATCGCCATCACCCAGCTAGGCGGCGGCGATGACGCGGCCGACCCGACCGATAGCTGCGCGCAGGTTACCTCGCTCGACGAGTTATAATTCGAACGTTATCGAAATATCCGCTTGCGAATCGCCAGCGATGTTTCGATAGCTGTCGAAATGAAACAGGCACAGGCCATCGCCGCGCTTTCGGCACTGGCGCAGGATTCCCGGCTGGAGGTATTTCGCCTGCTGGTGCGCACCGGGCGTGACGGGCTGGCTGCGGGCGAGATCGCGCGGCAGCTGGGCATTCCCAATTCCTCGCTCTCTTTCCACCTGGCCCAATTGCAGGAAGCAGGCCTGATCGCCCATCGCCGCGAAGGCCGCTCGCTGATCTACAGCGCCGACTATGGGTGCATGGACGCGCTCGTCGGGTTCCTGACGGAAAACTGCTGCGGCGGGGAAGCCTGCGAGGCAGTACCGTCCAGCCTAGCCGAGGAGTGCCACTAGGCCATGCGCAACGTGCTGTTCCTGTGCACCGCCAATTCGGCACGCTCGATCCTGGCAGAGGCGATCCTGCGCGACGCCGCACCGGGGCGCTTCACCGCATTCTCGGCAGGCAGCACCCCCCGCGGCGTGCCCAATCCGCTGGCGCTGCAACTGCTGGTGGCGAAGGGCCACGACACCTCCGGCCTGCGATCCAAGAGTTGGGATGAATTCGCCGGTGAGGGATCGCCTACCATGCATGCCGTCATCACCGTTTGCGACAATGCTAAGGCTGAATCCTGTCCGATCTGGCCCACGAACCCTGAATACGGTCACCCCGTGCAGGCGCACTGGGGTATTCCCGATCCCGCTGGCGTGGCAGCCGACGGGACGCATATCGATCGCGACCTGTCGGGGTTCGAGATCGCCTATCGCCGCCTCACCCAGCGGGTGCAGGCAATGCTGGCGCTGGAAGAAGACGCACTGACCGGGCGCGAATGGCGCGATGCCCTTATCCGCATCGGCCGGCAATCCGAAGGGGCCACCTGATGGCATTTTTCGAACGTTTCCTGTCGCTCTGGGTCGGCCTCGCGATCGCCTTGGGCGTCGGCCTCGGCCTCCTCGCGCCCGGTGTGGCGAGCGCGCTTGCGGGCCTCGAATATGCCTCGGTCAACCTCGTGGTCGCGGTGCTGATCTGGGCGATGATCTACCCGATGATGGTGGGCGTCGATTTTGCCAGCGTGCGCGATATCGGCACCAAGCCCAAGGGGCTGGTGATCACGCTGGTGGTCAACTGGCTGGTAAAGCCCTTCACCATGGCCGCGTTGGCGGTGCTGTTCTTCGACCATCTCTATTCCGGCCTGATCGAGCGGGGCGATGCGCAACAGTACATCGCCGGCCTGATCCTGCTGGGTGCGGCGCCATGTACGGCGATGGTCTTCGTCTGGTCGCAACTGACGAAGGGCGATCCGGCCTATACCCTGGTGCAGGTTTCGGTGAACGACCTCATCATGATCGTCGCCTTCGCGCCCATCGTGGCGCTGCTGCTGGGCGTGACCGATATCGTGGTGCCGTGGAACACGCTGCTGCTCTCGGTCGTCCTCTATGTCGCCTTCCCGCTGCTGGCGGGGTGGCTGACGCGGCGATCGATCACGGCGCGACGCGCAGGGGACGAGCATGCAGTCGAAAGCTTCACCGCGCGGTTGAAGCCGTTTTCCATCATCGGCTTGCTGGCCACGGTGGTGCTGCTGTTTGCCTTCCAGGCAGAGACCATTGTTTCGCAACCGGTGCTGATCGTGCTGATCGCGATCCCGATCATCATCCAGTCCTACGGCATTTTTGCCGTGGCCTATGCCGCGGCCTGGGCCTGGCGGGTGCCACACAACATCGCAGCGCCCTGCGCGCTGATCGGAACGTCGAACTTCTTCGAGCTGGCGGTGGCCGTTGCCATCGGCCTGTTCGGCCTGACCAGCGGTGCCGCGCTGGCCACCGTGGTGGGCGTTCTGGTGGAAGTGCCGGTGATGCTGTCGCTGGTGGCGCTGGCCAACCGGTCTCGCGGAAAGTTCCCCGGCTGACCCGGAATCAGATGATCCCCACGGCCTTGCCCGCACGCTCGAACATGCCGAGGATCGTCTCCACTTCCTCGTCCGAGTGTTCGGCGCACAGCGAACAGCGCAGCAGCGTCATGTTTGCAGGCGTTGCCGGCGGGCGGGCAAGGTTGACGTAGAGCCCTTCGGTCAGCAGCGCGCTCCACATCGCGGCGCCTTTTTCCAGGTCCGGCATGATGACGGCAACGATGGCGCTCTGCGGCTCGTCCGTGCCCAGCCGGAAACCGAGCTCGCGCAGGCCCGAATGCAGGCGCTGGGAGTTCTTCCACAGGTGGTCGCGCTTGTCCTTCGCGGTCATCAGCTTGCGGATCGAGGTGGCCGCGGTCGCCACCACGCTGGGCGGCAGGCTGGCGGTAAAGACATAGGGGCGGCACACCAGCCGCATGATCTCGAACTTGGGATGGTTGGAAACGCAGAAGCCGCCGACCGTGCCCACGCTCTTGGAGAAGGTCCCGATGATGAAATCGACATCGTCCATGATGCCGGCCTGCTCGCACACGCCGCGGCCATGTTCGCCGATGAAGCCCATGGAATGGGCCTCGTCCACCAGCACCATGGCGCCGTGTTCCTTGGCGATCTTCACCATCTCGGCCAGCGGGGCGATATCGCCGAGCATCGAATAGACGCCTTCCAGCACCACCAGTTTGCCCGCACCTTCGGGAATACGCTTCAGGCGCTTTTCCATCGCTTCGATATCGTTGTGCTTGAACGGTACGACTTCGGCATTGCCCATCGCACAGCCATCCCAGATCGAGGCGTGGCTATCGATATCGAGGACGATGTAATCGCCCTTGCCGGCGATGGTGGAGATGATGCCAAGGTTGGCCTGGTAGCCGGTGGAGAACACCATGGCATGATCCATGGCGTAGAATTCCCTCAGCGCGTCCTCGCATTCCTTGTGGCCCTGGTAGGTGCCGTTGAGGACGCGGCTGCCGGTGGTACCCGATCCGAAATCGTCCAGCGCCTGCTTGCCCCCCGCGATCACGTCGGGATCGAAGGTCATGCCCATGTAGTTGTAGGTGCCCAGCAGGATGGTGTCGCGCCCGTTGCAGATCGCGCGGGTGGGCGACAGGACCTTTTCCATTACCAGCGAAAACGGATCCTCCACCCCGCTGGCGAGCAGGCCTTCGCGCAGCGCGATGGTCTCGTCGAACTTGCTGAACAGGTCGGGCGTATCACCCTCGCGCTCGGTCGGCTGGTCCGACTGCATGATGCCTTCGCTCATGATCGCCTCAGCTGGCCTGGTCGTTCACGGCATCGACCAGCTGGCCGAACTTCTCGATCTCGGCCTGCTGGTTCATCGAGATGATGATGTCGAATTCGTCCTCGATCGCGGCGACGAAATCCATCACCGTAAGGCTGTCGAACTCCAGGTCGCCTGCAAAGGTGGTGTCGTCGGTAATGGCAATGCCCTTCTTGTTGAAGGGCTCGATGATCGAGCGGATACGGGTATCGACTTCGGCACGGTCCATCTGGGAAAAATCCTAAAGCTAAGGGGCCGACCCCTATAGGCCAGCGTTATGGTTGCGGCAAAGCTTTCGCGCTGCCGCTTGTCAAGCCGCTTGGCCATTGGCAGGTTTCATCCGGGTACAACATGAATGGCCGGATCGGTCGGGGGCATGATGAACGAAACGAAGTCAGGCGAGCCGCGCAAGTTTGCCACCAATGCGGTGCAGATGCTGCGCACGGTGCAGACCAACACACTCTCGCTGTCGCAGATGGCGGACCAGAAGGCCTCGATCCTGATGGGCGCGACTTTCGTGGTGTTCTCCATCTCGGTGGGACGCGCGCTGGAAGGCTCGATGCCGTGGTCGCTTACCGTGCTGGCAGTGTTCGCTTTCTTCAGTTCGCTGTCGGCGGCCTGGGCGGTGATGCCATCGATCCTCAAGCCGCCGCAGATCCCCAACGGGGCGCAGAACCCGCTGTTCTTCGGCCATTTCGCCTTCCGCGACGAAGAGGAATGGGTGGACGATTTCCTCGACCACATGGAAGACGAGGAGGCGATGTTCCGGATGATGCTGCGCGACCTTTACCAGAATGGCCTGGTGCTGCAGCGGCGCAAGTATCGCTATCTGACCTATGCCTATCGCCTGTTCGTCTATGGCATGATGCTGACGCTGCTGGCCGTCGCGATCGAGTATTCGCTCACCTATGCCTAGGCGACGGCGCGTTCGACCAGGCCCTTCACGGCGGCCATGAACGGGCCGATGGATACCGGCTTCGCGAGGTAGCCCTCGGCACCGGAATCGCGAATCCGCTGCTCGTCGCCCTTGCCGGCATAGGCGGTAACCGCCAGCACGGGCACGTCGGACAGGTCGGCATCGTGCTTGAGCAGCGCAATCAGATCGAGGCCGGAGACATCCTGCAGCTGGATATCCATCACCACCAGGTTGGGCGTGAAGGCGCGGGCGCGTTCGATGGCAAGCTTGCCGTCGGCCACGGGCTCCACGGAAAAGCCGCCGGCCTGCAGCACGTCGCAGAAAAGTTTCCGGTTCAGATCGTTGTCCTCGACAACGAGGATACGCTTCGTCATTTAGCCCCCAAACGCCTCCGACCCGATGGAGGCTTCCCCTTGGCTTATATCGATAACGGGTTGCTGACAATTCTTAACGCTGGTGAAGATTCGGTTAAAGACGCCTCTGCCCTGGCCCTGGCGGCGCTCGGCTGGGTGCTGGCGGACGAGAGGCGGGCACAACGCCTGCTGGACTTGACAGGCCTGACGCCGGACGGCTTGCGCGATGCGATCGGCGAGGTGTCGACGCACCGTGCAATTCTCGATTTTCTCAGCCAGCACGAGCCGGACCTGCTGGGTGCGGCAGAGGCGCTGGACGTGCCGCCCGAACAACTTGTCGCCGCCCGGAAGGACCTGCGCCCATGAAACGCCCCCTTGTCGTCACCGACTGCGACGAAGTGCTGCTGCACATGGTCCGCCATTTCCGCGACTGGCTGGACGAGGCGCACGACATCGAATTCAACCTCGAAGGCAATCCCCTCGTCCAGTCGATGCGCCGCAAGGACAGCGGCGAAGTGCTGGGCATGGACGAGGCCTGGGGCATGCTGGGCGGATTCTTCGATACCCAGATGGACAAGCAGGACCCGATCGCGGGCTCGGTGGAAGCGATTGCCGAATTGCAGCGCGAGGCGGACGTGGTGGTACTCACCAACCTCGTCGATGAGCGAAACGAAGCACGCCGGCGCCAGTTGCAGGCGCTGGGCATCACCGCGCCGGTCTACACCAACCAGGGTCCCAAGGGCGGTGCGCTAAGCCGGATCGTCGACGAACATGCCGCCAGCCGGGTGGTCTTCATCGACGATATCGCCAAGCACCACGAATCCGCCGCCGAAGAGGTGCCGCATGTCCACCGCCTGCATTTCTGCGGCGAACCGACCATCGCACCGCACATCCCCTGCGCGCTTGAGGCAGGCCACGCACATGCGCGGATAGACAACTGGGCAGAGGCTCTGCCATGGGTCCTGGAAACACTGCATGGAGACAAGCGATGAGCATCGAAGCGCGGCTGCAAGACCTGGGCATCGAACTGCCCGAAGTTTCGGCTCCGCTGGCCAGCTATGTGCCGGTGATGGTGCACGGCGACCTCGCCTTCGTCTCCGGCCAGCTGCCCTTCATCGATGGCGAGCTGGTGACCGGCACGCTGGGCAAGGACGTGGAAATGGACCGCGCGATTGCCGCCGCGCGCGCCTGTGGGCTGATGATCCTGGCGCAGCTGCGCGCCGAGATCGGAACGCTCGACAGGGTCGAACGCGTGGTCAAGCTCGGCGGCTTCGTCGCCTCCACGCCCGATTTCACCGACCAGCACAAGGTGGTGAACGGCGCTTCCGACCTGATGGCCGAGGTGTTCGGCGACAAAGGCGTCCACGCGCGCGCCGCGGTGGGCGTGCCCAGCCTGCCGGTGGGCGCGGCGGTGGAAGTGGACGCGGTGATTGCCCTTGGCGCGGCCTGACAAGCTCCAGACCCTGGCAGCCTATGCCTATGCCCACCGGGGCCTGCATGGCGATGGCGTGCCGGAAAACGCACTGGCGGCCTTCCGCGCGGCCATGGCGGCAGGCTTCGGCATCGAATGCGATATCCGCAAGAGCAGCGACGGGCGCGCCGTGGTCTTCCACGATGCCGAGCTGGAGAGGCTGACGGGCCGCGCCGGCGCCATGGGTGCACGCTCGGTGGGCGACCTCACTGCCATCAAGCTGACCGGCAGCGAAGAAACCATCCCCACCCTGCGCGATACGCTGGATCTGGTGGCGGGCAAGGTGCCGCTGCTGCTGGAAGTGAAGAGCGATGATCGTCGTCCCGTCGACGCCATCTGCCGTGCAGTGCGGCGCGATCTCGATGGCTATCAGGGCCTTGCCGCAGTGATGAGCTTCGACCCGCGCGTGCCGCGCTGGTTTGCCGAGCATGAGCCGGACGTGCTGCGCGGGCTGGTGGTGAGCGAACAGGATTCGCGCACGCTGATGGCGGCGATCAAGCGCAAGCTGTCGGTTGCCCATGCACGGCCCGATTTCCTGGCGCTGGATGTGCGCGACCTGCCCAGCAGCCTTGCCCGCAAGCAGGCCGCGAAAGGCCGGGCGCTGTTCAGCTGGACCCTGCGCAGCGCCGCCCAGCTCGAAACTGCCCTGCGCAGTGGTGCGGTGCCGATTCTCGAAGGGGCAGGGGTGGCAGCGTGGGAGGCGGGTGCCTAGATTGGCACCGATGGCCGACTCCGCGCTCACCGCAAGACTGGTTCCTGCCGTTGGCGATATCGCTGCTGCCGACTGGGATCGGCTGGCAGGCGATGACAATCCCTTCACCAGCCATGCCTTCCTTAAACTGCTGGAGGATTCGGGCAGCGTCGGCCCCGGCACCGGCTGGCAGCCTGCGCCGCTGGTGCTGGAAGATGCCGCCGGCAAGCTGGTCGGCGCGCTGCCCAGCTACCTGAAAGGCCACAGCCAGGGCGAATACGTGTTCGACTATGCCTGGGCCGATGCATGGCACCGCGCGGGCGGCGACTATTATCCCAAGCTGCAGGTTTCCGTGCCGTTCACCCCGGCCACCGGTCCCCGCCTGTTGCTGGCGGATGATGGCTATGCCGTCCCCCTGCTGCGTGCAGCAGAGCAGCTGGTGACTCAGAACGGCTGGTCCAGCGCGCACGCGACGTTCATCGAGCCTGCCCAGCAGGCGCTGTTCGAGGAGGCAGGCTGGTTGCGGCGCGAGGATATCCAGTTCCACTGGTACAACCGCGACTTCGGCAGTTTCGAAGATTTCCTTGCCACGCTGACCAGTCGCAAGCGCAAGGACCTGCGCAAGGAACGCCGTGCTGCAAACGAGGGGCTGGACGTGCGTGCGTTGACCGGTGCCGACATCAAGCCAGAACACTGGGACGCCTTCTGGCTGTTCTACCAGGATACCGGCGCTCGCAAGTGGGGCACGCCCTACCTGACACGCGAGGCTTTCGACCTGATGGGCGAGCGTATGGCGGACAGGCTCTTGTTGCTGCTCGCCTTCGAGGACGACTTACCCATTGCCGGCGCGCTCAACTTCATCGGCGGGCAGGCGTTATACGGCCGCTACTGGGGCTGCCTGGCGGAGCGGCGCTTCTTGCATTTCGAGCTGTGCTATTACCGCGCCATCGACGCGGCGATAGAGCTGGGCCTCGACCGGGTGGAGGCGGGCGCGCAGGGCGGGCACAAGCTGGCCCGCGGCTATGAACCGGTGGCGACGGTGTCGATGCACTATCTTGCCGATCCTGGTTTTCGCGCCGCGGTGGAGAATTTCCTCTCGTGCGAGCGCATGGGCGTCGGCGTGGACCGGCTTCACCTCGCCGAACGCACGCCGTTCAAGAAGGGCTAGGAAAGCCCGGTCATTCAGGCCGCGTTGCTGGCTCCCTGGCGCAACCACTCGCGCGCGCGGCGCTGGGCTTCGGCGATTTCGCGGGCGGTCATCTCGTCCGACACGTCGGCGCGGCACCAGCTGGCAGCTTCATGGCCCTGCGCGGCAGCAAGGTTGAACCACTTGTGCGCTTCCACCAGGTCGCAATCGACGCCGTGGCTGCCGGTGGAATAGGCCACGCCCAGGTCGTAATAGGCATTGCTATCGCCATCGGCGGCAGCTGCCAGGCAGCGTGCAACCAGCATGTCCGCGCCCGAAACGTCGGCCGGCTGGACCTTGGCGAATGTCTCGATCTTGGCAAGTTCCATGATCTTGAAGTCCCCTGTCTTCCTCCCCGGTCCCCAAATCGTCCGGGCAAGGCGATGTTTTGATGAACGTGGTCAAGAAATGGTTAACGCCGACACGAATTTGTCGATTTCGCCCGTTGACCCCTGCTTATCCCGATTGCCGCTTGTGCCGCCTTGGCGTGACCTCTATAGGCCCGCCGGATCACGGCTTCGGCAGCCGGGGGAATAGATCCCGATTCAACAACGGGACGGTCACCGGATGCAGCAGGGGAAGCCCCCCGCGATCGGATTTCGGAGTGACTGAATGGCAACCGCCACCCATGATGACATCGATATCCTCGCCAAGGCGAAGCGTGCCCTGCCCGCCGACTATTCGCCTAGCGAAGACGAAGAATACATGTCGGAAAAGCAGCTGAACTATTTCCGCGTGCTCTTGCTCGAATGGAAGCGTTCGATCGTGCAGGCATCGGAAGGGACGCTGCAGAACCTGCAGGACGGCCCCATCCGCGAGCCGGACCTGAACGACCGCGCCTCCAGCGAGACCGACTGGGGCATCGAGCTGCGCACGCGTGACCGGCAGCGCAAGCTGATCTCCAAGATCGACGCGGCCCTGCGCCGCATCGACGAGGGCGAATACGGCTGGTGCGACAAGACCGGCGAGCCGATTGGCATCAACCGCCTTATCGCTCGCCCGATCGCCACCATGACCGTGGAAGCCCAGCAGGCGCACGAGCGCCGCGAAAAGGTCTCGCGCGACGACTGATCGCTTCACGCACCGGCAGCGCCGGACTGGCCCAAAGCGGGACAGTCTGTTTGAGCAGCTGTGCCGTTAACGACTGGTTAGCCAATTCGGCGCACCCCGACCCTGTAGCTCCAAAAGCCCGCTTTTCGCTCCGGCGAGACGGGCCGGAGCACACAGGACCGTAACCCCATGTCGAAGAGCAAGCACGCATGAGCAATGTCGATACCCGCCAGGTCGATCGCGACAGCCTTTTCCTTCTGGCGCAATTGCGCGTCGACGGGCGTGACGAGAATTACCGCGTGAAGGTGCGCAACCTTTCCGCTGGCGGGATGATGGCCGAAGGCGACGTGAAGGTGATGCGCGGCGCGCTGGTGGAAGTGGAGCTGCGCAACCTCGGCTGGATCGAGGGCACCGTGGCGTGGAAGCAGGAAAACCGCTTCGGCATTGCCTTCGTCGACGAGATCGACCCGAAACGCGCCCGCGCGCAGGTTACCGGCTCCACCGTGGCCCGCCATCCTGATGGCACGCCCGGTCACAGCCAACCCGGCCAGCGCTTCCTCAAGCTGTAACCTGACGGTTTGCGCGCTTGATGCAGGCGCCACCCCAGCCTATTCGCTGTGGGGATGATCGCACGCCGCCTCCTTTGCCTTGTCGCCCTGTGCACCGGCCTTGCGGCTTGCGGGTCGAGTGACGAAGGCGCGCTGGGCGTCGCCCTGATCGGCAACGAAGACACCGTGCTGACCAATGGCCTGCGCCTGTCCGGCCCGGCCCAGACCGTTCGCGCGGCGACGCAATCGGGTCTCGTCACGCTGGATATCCAGGGCGAAACCGTGCCTGCGCTGGCAGAGCGCTGGATCGTGACCGAGGACGGGCTGAGCTTCATCTTCCGCCTGCGCGAAGGCACCTGGCCCAACGGCAGTGAGCTGACGGCTGCCACCGCGCGCGATGCGTTGGTGCAGGCGATCGATGGCTTGCAAGGAACCTCGCTGGGGCAGGACCTTGCACCCATAGAGGAAGTGCGCGCCATGGCCGGGCGAGTGATCGAATTGCGCCTGTCCACGCCAGAGCCGTACCTGCTGCAACTGCTCGCCCAGCCCGAACTGGCCCTGCGCCAGCCTGGCGGCGAGACCGGGCCCATGGTGCTGGAACGCGAGGACGACGGCATTTTCCTGCGCTTCAAGCCGCCGCTGGAACGCGGGTTGCCCGATGACGAGGAGTGGCAGGAGGGCGTGCGCGAAATCCAGCTGCACATCGCCCCTGCCGCCGAATCCATCGCCATGTTCGACGATGGCGTTGCCGAGGTCGTGATCGGCGGTACGCTGGGCAGTTTCCCGCTGGTGGAAACCGGGCCGCTGTCTTCGGGCACCTTGCGGCTGGATACGACCTTCGGCCTGTTCGGCCTGCAGGTGCGCAGCGAGGAGGGGCTGCTGTCCAACAGCGGCGTGCGCGAAGGGGTGGCCATGGCCATCGATCGCGGTGCCTTGATGGAGCGCTACAACATCAGCGGCTGGGTTCCTACCACGCGCCCGGTCTCACCGGGCTTGCCGGGCGATCCCGGCCTGCTGCGCGAACGCTGGCAGGACGATCCCATCGAGGACCTGCGCGCCGAAGCGCGCGCCCGCATTACCGCCTGGCGCGAGCAATTCGACGAAGGCGACCTTACGCAGCCGGCCGTTGTAGCCATCGCCCTGCCAGAGGCGCCCGGCTGGAACCTGTTCTATCGTGACCTTTCGGAACAGCTTGCCACCATCGGCCTTCAACTGGACCGCGCAGAGGATGCGCGCACGGCAGACCTGGTGCTGGTCGACCGCGTGGCGCGCTATCCTTCGCCGCGCTGGTTCCTCAACCAGTTCCATTGCGCGCTGGAACGCGGGCTGTGCGCGGAAGATGTCGATGCGCTGGTGCAGCAGGCTCTGGGCGAAACCAACCCCGCCCTGCGCGCCCGCATGATGGCGCAGGCAGAGGCGCAATTGACGCTGGCGAATGTCTATATCCCCATCGGCGCGCCGCTGCGCTGGTCGCTGGTGCGTGGCAGCGTGGATGCCTTCGTCGCCAACCCCTACGCCTTCCATCCCTTGCCGGAGATGGCGCAAATACCCAGATAAAGGGCAAGGAGACCCTGGTTCATGGTTGAAACCGCACAGAAACCGCGCCCGATGACGATCACCGAAGACTTGCCGCTGGGCAAGGACCCGGTCTCGATCCGCCGCCGGATCGAGGCAATGGAAATGGTGCTGGAGCGCAGTTTCACGATCCCCGGCATCAACCGCCCGGTGGGGCTGGATGCGATCATCGGGCTGGTGCCGGTGGTAGGCGATATCATCGCCATGGGCATGGGCGCCTATATCGTGTGGGAAGCCCGCAACCTCGACATGCCCAAGTGGAAGCTGCTGCACATGGCCGGCAACGTCGCCTTCGACAGTGCGGTGGGCGCTGTGCCGATGGTGGGCGACGTGTTCGACTTCCTGTTCCGCTCCAACACCCGCAACCTGCGCATCGTGAAGAAGCACCTCGACAAGCATCACCCCGGCTCGAAGGTGATCGAGCAGTAGTTTTCCCGGTAGTTTCTTTTGCGACCGCTTTGGCCTAGGCGAGGGTCCATGGCCAAGCGCGACGTTACCTATTCATCCTATCTCGATCTCGACCGGATCCTGTCGGCGCAGCATCCCGCTTCGCAGGCGCATGACGAATTCCTGTTCATCATCGTCCACCAGGCCAGCGAGCTGTGGCTGAAGCTGTGCCTGCACGAGCTGGAAGCCGCGCGCGAACTGGTGATTGCCGACGATCTGGATCCTGCCTTCAAGATGCTGGCGCGGGTGGCACAGGCGCAGCGACAGCTGATTTCCAGCTGGGACGTGCTGTCCACCATGACCCCGCACGACTATTCCCTGATTCGCCCCCACCTGGGCAATTCCAGCGGTTTCCAGTCGGCGCAGTACCGGCTGATGGAATTCATCCTGGGCGGTCGCAATCCCGACATGGTGACGATGCACGAGGCGACGCCCGATGTCGCCGCAAAGTTGCGCGCCGAACTGGCGCGGCCTTCGCTTTATGGCGAGGTCCTGCGCCTGCTGCGGCGGCGCGGCTTTGCCATCCCGGCGGGCGTTGTCGACGGCGAACTCGACGGTCCGCACGCCTCCAGCCCGAAAGTGGTCGAGGCCTGGGCGCAGGTCTACCGCGACCCCAAGACGCATTGGGACCTCTATGAACTGGCGGAAAAACTGGTCGACCTCGAATACCATTTCCAGCGCTGGCGTTTCGGGCATCTCAAGACAGTCGAGCGCATCATCGGCTTCAAGCGCGGCACCGGCGGGACGGCGGGCGTGCCTTACCTCGAAAGCGTGCTGAAGCAGGGCTTTTTCCCCGAACTGCTGGCAGTAAGGACCGAGCTGTGACGGATTGGCAAGCCGAAGCTGTACGGCTCGATGCCGCCGACCCGCTGGCGAAGTGGCGCGACGAGTTCCTGCTCGATGGCGAGCTCGCCTACCTCGACGGCAATTCGCTGGGGGCGCTGCCGAAAGCGACGCCGGCGCGGATTGCCGACGTGGTGGAGCGCGAATGGGGCGAGGGATTGATCGGCAGCTGGAACTCTGCCGGGTGGATCGACCTGCCGCGGGAACTGGGCGCGAAGATCGCTCCGCTGATCGGGGCCGGGCCGCGCGAAGTGGTTGTAGCAGACAGTGTTTCGGTCAACCTTTTCAAGCTGATAAGTGCGGCGCTGGCCCTGCGGCAAGGCCGCAAGGTGGTGCTGAGCGAGTCCGGCAATTTCCCCACCGATCTGTACATGATCGAAGGGCTGGAAGGGCAGGGCCTGGCCGAGCGGCGGCTGGCAGAACGAGGCGCGATCGCGGAGGCGCTGGACGATGATGTCGCGCTGCTGCTGCTGACCCACGTGCACTACAAGTCGGGCGAGATGTTCGACATGGCCCGCCTCACGAAAGCCGCCCACGATGCCGGCGCGCTGGTGCTGTGGGACCTTTCGCATTCGGCGGGCGCGGTGCCGGTGGACCTGAACGGCGCGGGTGCCGATTTCGCGGTCGGCTGCGGCTACAAGTACCTGAACGGCGGTCCGGGCGCGCCTGCTTTCGCTTACGTCGCTGAAAGGCACCTAGCGGCACTGAAGCAGCCGCTAAGCGGGTGGATGGGGCACAAGGCGCCGTTTGCCTTTTCCGACGACTACGAGCCTGCGCCGGGCGTCGAGAAACTGCTCTGCGGCACGCCGCCGATCCTGGGCATGCGCGCGCTGGAAGTGGGGGTGGACCTGGTTTCGGGCATCGGGATTCCGGCGCTGGTCGAAAAATCGCGCGCGCTTTCGGAATTCACCCGTGCCGCTATGGAAACCCTCGTTCCCGAACTGCCGTGCATTTCGCCGGACGATTCCCGACAGCGCGGCAGCCAGCTCTCCTTCGCTCACGAAAACGCCTACGAACTGTGCCAGGCGCTGATTGCGCGGCACGTGGTGGGCGATTTCCGCGCGCCGGATATCCTGCGCTTCGGCTTCGCGCCGGCCTATGTCCGCTTTGCCGATTGCTGGCGCGCGGTCAGGGAGTTGCGCGACATTCTCGACAGCGGCGAATGGCGCAAACCCGAATATGCGACGCGCGCGGCGGTGACCTGAAGCGGAGCCGGCTCAGGCCTGCGCCGTCACCAGCCAGGTCATTGCCGGCATCGAGACGCCTTCGTCGGTGTGATACTGCGCGAACAGCGCCTCAAGGTCTGTCGCGACCTTGCGCTTGCCCTCTTCGCCTGCGGATTCCACCGCCTCGGCAAGGTTGAAGGCCGTCATGGCAAACTGCGCCGCCTGCGCGGGCGTGGCGCCGGGGCCGCCGACCAGCTGCGGGCCGTGCCACGGCTCTATCGTCACCTCGCGGTAACCGGCCTTTTCCAGGATCGCGCGGAAGCCATCGGGATCGGCAAAGCGGAACGGGCCGGGCGCGGTCGGATCGGGCTCGGGCTGTTCGACCACCGACGCGACGATTTCGCCCATCTTCAGCACCCACAGGTTTTCCGGCGGCGGACCCCAGACTGCGCAGCACAGGCGACCGCCCTTGTTGGCCTTGCACAGGTTGGCAAAGGCGGCATCGTTATCGCGGAAGAACATGATGCCGAAGCGCGAGAAGACGAGGTCGTAGCCGCCTTCCTCCAGCGCTTCGGTCTGGGCATCGGCGACCATCCACGAGACGTTGCCGAGCCCCGCAGCCTGGGCGCGCTTGCCCGCGTAGTCGATCAGCTGCGGCGATATGTCGAGGCCGGTGACATGCCCGCCCGGCTGGACCGCCCGGGCCAGGTCCAGCGTGGTCGCCCCTCCGCCGCAGCCGATATCCAGTACGCGTTCGCCCGGCTGGGCTGCGGCCTTGGCCACGGCGGCTTCGCCAGCCGGTGCGATCATGCCTTCGAACTGGTCGAGATAGGCAAGCCAGCGCTCGCCCATTTCGCCGCTCCAGTCCTCGAAAGCGGGATCGTCTTGCATGGTCGTGGTGGTGTTGGACATGTGGGTGAACCTCTCGCCGGATTGGTGGAATCGCGGGCGAGACATTGCCCGCCGGCGCGGCAGGCGTCCAGCCTTCGCAGGCTGTGCCTACTCTTCCAGCTCGATGTCCCAGTACAGCCAGTCGCGCCACGTCTCGTGCAGGTAGTTGGGCGGGAAGGCCTTGCCGTGCTGCTGCAATTGCCAGCTGGTCGGGCGGATCGGCTTTACCGAAAGCTGCATTCCCGCTTCTTTCGGCGTGCGCCCGCCCTTCTTCATGTTGCACGGTGCGCAGGCGGTGGCGATGTTTTCCCAGGTGGTCTTGCCGCCTTGCCTGCGCGGGATCACGTGGTCGTAGGTCAGGTGCTGCTGGCTGCCGCAGTACTGGCAGGAAAACTTGTCGCGCAGGAACAGGTTGAAGCGGGTAAAGGCCGGAAACTCGCTGGTCTTCACGTATTGCCGCAGCGCGATCACGCTGGGCACCTTCATGTCGAGCGATTGAGAATGTACCGCGCGGTCGTAGCTCGCCACGATATCCACCCGTTCCAGGAAAACCGCCTTGATCGCGGTCTGCCAGGGCCACAGGCTGAGCGGATAGTAGGATAGCGGGGTGTAATCCGCATTGAGCACGAGCGCCGGACAGCTTTCCAGCGACCGGGTCGGGTCATCCTCCGCGCTCCGGAATTTCGCGGCCCGTTCGATCAGTTCGGCTTTGAACACGGTTGGTGCCCTCCCTGATGCATGTGAAGATGCACTTGCACGGGAAAGGGTCAAGACTGTTACAGACAGGCTATCCACAGTGATATTCACACCCATCCTGCTAACAGGTGAGTCGAACCGCGCATGATCGTTACCCGTTTCGCCCCCAGCCCGAACGGCCCGCTGCACCTTGGCCACGCCTGGTCGGCGATCGTCGCGCACGATCTTGCGCGAGAGGCTGGCGGACGTTTCCTGCTGCGGATCGAGGATATCGACGGCGCCCGTTCGCGCCCCGAACTGGCCGATGAATTCCGCCGCGACCTGGAATGGCTGGGGCTGGAATGGGAGGAAGTGCCGGCGCAGTCCACGCGCCTTGCGAGCTACGAAGCGGCGGCGCAGCGCCTCCTGGCCGAGGGCCTGCTCTATCCCTGCACCTGCACCCGCGCCGAGATCATGGCGCTGGAGCCGAAGATCGGCCCCGAGGGCGCGATCTATCCCGGAACCTGCAGGAACTGGAGGGTCGATCCCGAAAAGCCGGCCGCGCTGCGGCTGGACATGCATGCGGCGATGGAACGGGTCGGAAAGCTCACCTGGGAGGACGACGAGGCGGGCGTGCAAGTCGCCGATCCGCGCGAATTCGGCGACGTGGTATTGGTGCGCAAGGATGCGCCCGCCAGCTATCACCTGGCCGCCACGCTGGACGATGCCGCTGACGGCGTGACGCTGGTGACGCGCGGCACGGACCTGTTCTTCGCCAGCCACATCCATCGCCTGCTGCAGGCGATGCTGGGCCTGCCCGTGCCGCGCTGGCACCACCACCGCCTGCTGCTTGATCCCGATGGCAGGAAGCTGGCGAAAAGCCGCCAGTCGGGCGAGCTTGGCCATGGCCTGGCAGAGCGGCGGGCAGGCGGCGAAGACGGGCGTGCGCTTGCCGAAAGGCTACGCATGGGCCAAATGCCGGGTGGCATAACGCTCTCCCGCTTCCCACATGGTGCAGCATGAATACATTTCTCGTCATCCTACTCGTCATTTTCGCCATCATGGCTGTCGTTTCGCTGGTCCGCGGCATCGTGGCCTTCCTGCAGACGACCAAGATCGATCTGGAAAGCGGCGGAGAGAATTCGAAACACCTGATGGAAGTGCAGAACAAGGCCATGTTCTCGCGCATCAAGTACCAGGCATTGGCTATCGTCGTGGTGGCCGTGTTGCTGGCGATCAATAGTTAGGTGAGGCTTGCTTGTTTTTCGCACCTGCCTCCGCAGGTGCGTCCTCGCTAGACGCGCTCCCGCCGGATCAAGTCCGGGGTCCGCGCCCGCTGCGGGCAGCCGTTCGGCCTTGCGGTCCGCTAGTCGCGAACCGTTACCCGCGTTTTCATGCGAGATTGGCGAAAGTCTCGGTCGCGACCAGCGACCGACAGCCCGCGACCGCGGGTCGGCCGGTAGGCCGGAAGCCAAGCCGCGCGGACGCGCTGCGCCCGGCGCTTGAGGGAACAAACAAATAATGCAAAGCCAGCACCCGTGGTAAAGTTGAATCGCATTTACACTCGCACCGGGGATGACGGCACCACCGGGCTGGTCGATGGCTCGCGCCTGCCAAAGCATGCACTGCGCATGCAGGCGGTGGGGGACGTGGACGAGGCGAACGCCGCGCTCGGCTCTGCGGCCGTGGTGGCGGAGGACTTTCTCCACGCCGACCTGGTGCGCTTCCAGAACGACCTGTTCGACCTGGGTGCAGACCTGGCCACTCCCGGTGAGCACTTCGAACCGTCCGACATGGTCTTGCGCGTGGTGCCTTCGCAGGTTGCGCACGTGGAGGCTCGCATCGACGCGCTGAACGAGGCGCTCGAACCGCTCTCCAGCTTCGTGCTGCCGGGCGGCAGCGAACTGGCCGCGCGGCTGCACCTGGCGCGGACCGTGGCACGCCGGGCCGAACGGCGGATGACCGCGCTGGCAGAGGCGGACGCGGTCAACCCGTCCGCACTCGCATTCATCAATCGCCTGTCGGACTATCTGTTCGTCGCCGCGCGCGTCGCCAATGACGGCGGGAAGTGTGATGTGACCTGGGTGCCCGGCGCCAACCGCTAGACTGGTCGCCGGATTCGGAACCCGCCCCCTTTGCCAGCCGTTGGAACGGCAAAGGAGATTTTCAGATGACCAACCGGAAGCCCGCCGCCAAGGAACAGCGCATGGCCGACCTTGCGCCCGAAATGCACAACGACGAACAGGACGATCATCGCATGCAGGCGCAGGAAGTGTCGGAGGAGGCGCGCCGCACCACGGTGACTACGCGCATGCCGACCGAAAGCGAGAAGGGCCCGAACGGGACCGGCATTTTCGGCAATCCCACGCAGGATACGATCGACCGCATGCGCGACATGGAAAGTTCGGGGCGCATCGACATGGATGCCTATGCCGGCGAGCCTAACCTCGACGATAACGAGGGCAAGTATGGCAAGGCCAACAAGGTCGATCCGGGCTTGCCTTCGGATTGAGCGCTAGCCGCTGGCCGGATTGAGCGCTAGCCGCTGGCGATGCTGCCGTCGTTGAGGATCCAGAGGCCCGCAGTCAGCATGACTGCGCCGAAGGCAACGCAGTAAGACAGCAGCCGGAAGTTGGGCGGCCTGGTGCCCTGCAATTCGTGCGCGTGCAGTCTCGACAGCGTTTTATCGGCACGCCGCGCGGCTGCCAGCGCCAGCCATCCGCCAGCCAGGATGAACACCGTCGCAATCGCCCGTGCCAGCCACGGCGGTTCGAAATCGCCGAACACGGCGCGAAAGCCCAGCCCGATGCCGATTGCGGCAAAAGCGGTGCGAATCCACCCGGCATAGGTCCGCTCCATCGCCATGATGGTGCGGTCTTCTGCCAGGTCGGTGCGGAATTCCGCCCAGTGCGTGGACTGGTCTTCATGTTCCGGAGGGTCGTCTTGCGCCATGACCGGAAGCTAGCCGATTATCGGACGCAGTCCAGAGCTGGACCCTAGCCTTCGTGCGCCTGGCGCTTCAGCTGGTAGAGCATGTCCAGCGCCTCGCGCGGGGACAGCGCATCAACGTCGAGCGCGTGGAGCGTTTCGCGCAAGGCATCGCACTCCTCTTCTTCCGCTTCCAGCGCAGCTGCGAACAGCGGCAATTCGCCAAGTCCGGCCGCCAGCCCGCCAGTCTCGGCGCGGCCCTTTTCCAGCTTGTCGAGCACGCTCCTGGCGCGTTTCACCACCGGCGCCGGAACGCCCGCCAGCTTGGCGACGGCAAGGCCGTACGACCGGTCTGCCGCGCCTTCGGCCAGTTCGTGCAGCAGCACCAGGTCGCCTTTCCATTCCTTGGCCCGCACGTGATGGAGCGAGAGCGCCTCGCAGGTCTCCGCCAGCCGCGCCATCTCGTGATAGTGCGTGGCGAACAGGCAGCGGCTCCGGTTGGTCTCGTGGATCGCCTCGGCCACGGCCCATGCAAGTGCCAGGCCGTCATAGGTGCTGGTGCCGCGCCCGACCTCGTCGAGGATGACGAAGCTTTGCGGCGTGGCCTGTGAAAGGATCGCCGCGGTCTCGACCATCTCGACCATGAAGGTGGAGCGCCCGCGCGCAAGGTTGTCCGACGCGCCGACACGGCTGAACAGCTGGTCGACCAGGCCGATGCGGGCTGCGCGCGCCGGGACGAAGCCGCCCGCCTGCGCCATCAGCACGATCAGCGCGTTCTGGCGCAGGAAGGTGGACTTGCCGCCCATGTTGGGGCCGCCGACCAGCCACAGCCGATCGTCTTGCCCCAGCGCGCAATCGTTGGCGACGAAGCGTTCGCCACTGGCGGCCAGCGCGGCTTCCACCACCGGGTGGCGCCCGGCCTCGATGGCCAGCGCCGGCTCTTCGGATATGTCGGGACGGCACCATTCGCCGTCGCTGGCACGCTCGGCCTGGCCCGCGGCGACGTCCAGCCGGGCCAGCGCGGCGGCGGTCCGTGCGATGGCTTCGCGCCGGGCGGCAATGCGCTCCACAAGCTCTTCGAAATGCGCCTCCTCGGCAGCCAGCGCCCGCCCGCCCGCCTCGGCAATACGGGTTGCCTCCTCGTGCAGGGTCAGCGAGTTGAAGCGCACCGCATTGGCCATGGTCTGGCGGTGCGAGAAACCGCTATCGGGCGCCATCAGCTTGTCGGCGTGCTTGCTGGGCACTTCGATGAAATAGCCGAGCACGCCGTTGTGCTTGATCTTCAGCGAAGGCGTGCCCGTTTCCTCGCGATAGCGCGCTTCCATCGCGGCGATGGCACGCCGGGCATTGCCGGAAACCTCGCGCAGGTCGTCGAGCGCGGCATCGTAGCCTTCGGCAATGTAGCCGCCGTTCTGGCGCTCGGTCGGCGGGGAGGGGACCAGCGCGCGGCGCAAGAGGTCGGTCAGCTCGCCGTGGCCTGCAAGGTCGGGCAACAGCTCTTCGAGCAGGGCAGGTCGATCCGCCTTGCCTTGCAGCAGCTCGTGAATGCGCCGCGCTTCGCTCAATCCGTCGCGGATCTGGCCAAGGTCGCGCGGGGATCCGCGCCCAGCCACCAGCCGCCCCAGCGCGCGGCCGATATCGGGCAGGCTGCGCAGCATGGCACGCACATCGCCGCGCAGCAGCGGGTCTTGCAGCACATAGTCGACCAGCGCCAGGCGCGCCTCGATCTCGGCGCGGCTTGCCAGCGGTGCGGACAGGTCTTCCGCCAGCTGCCGCGCACCTGCACCGGTCACGCAGCGGTCTATCGCCGCGATCAGGCTGCCGGTGCGCCCGCCCTGCTGGCTGGCCAGGATTTCGAGGCTGGCGCGCGTCGCCTCGTCCATCGCCATGTGCTGCCCGCTGGCGCGCACGCGTGGCGGCAGCAGCAGCGGCAGTTCGCCGCGCCCGGCATGGTCGAGGTAGGCAACCAGCCCGCCGGCGGCGGCCAGCATGGCGCGCGAAAACTGGCCGAAACCATCCAGCGTGGCGACGCCGTGGACTTTCTTCAGCCGCGCTTCGCCCTCGTCGCTGGCAAAGTCCCCGCGCGGACGCATGACGGCATCGAACGGGGCTTCGTCCCAATTCTCGGGCGCAACCACCTCGCTCGCGCCGATCCGCGCCAGCACGGCAGGCAGGCGTTCGGGCGCGCACTCTTCCAGGCTCATCGCGCCGGTGGAGATATCGCAGGCCGCCACGCCGCAGGTGCCGCGCAGGTCGCACACGGCGGCCAGCATGTTGGCCCGGCGCGGTTCCAGCAGGGCTTCCTCGGTCAGCGTACCCGCCGTAACGAAGCGCACGATATCGCGCTTCACGAGCGCCTTCGACACGGGCGAGCCTTCGCGCCTGGCGCGTTCCTTCGCCTCCTCGGGCGTTTCCACCTGTTCGGCAATCGCCACCCGGCACCCGGCGCGGATCAGGCGGGCGAGATAGCCTTCCGCCGAATGCACCGGCACGCCGCACATCGGTACCGGTTCCCCGCCGTGTTCGCCGCGCGTGGTCAGCGCGATATCGAGCACGCCCGCCGCTGTCTTCGCATCGTCGAAGAACAGTTCGAAGAAGTCGCCCATGCGGTAGAACAGCAGGCAGTCCCCGGCCTCTGCCTTGAGGTCGAAATACTGCTGCATCATCGGGGTTGCGGAACCGGCCATGAGGGTGCGGGATTACAAGGCTGCATGGCGATTCGGGAAGGGCAGCAAAGCCCGCTTTCCCCTATCGCGAATGACAATCACTCTTTATGGCTGGGAAGAACACGGGGAGACACAGCTTGGCCGACGAAAAGAATTCCAGCTTCACCGAGCGCGAGGCGCTGTTTTACCATGAGACGATCCGTCCGGGTAAGATCGAGATCATCGCCTCCAAGCCGATGACCACCCAGCGCGATCTCAGCCTGGCCTATTCGCCGGGTGTCGCCGTGCCGGTGCAGGCGATTGCCGACGATCCCGCCAACGCGGCGAAATATACCGCGCGGTCGAACCTGGTGGCGGTGATTTCCAACGGCACCGCCATCCTCGGCATGGGCAATCTTGGCGCGCTGGCATCCAAGCCGGTGATGGAAGGCAAGGCAGTGCTGTTCAAGCGCTTCGCCGACGTCGATTCGATCGATATCGAGCTCGACACCGAAGACCCCGACGCCTTCATCGAAGCCGTTGCGCTGATGGAGCCGAGCTTTGGCGGCATCAACCTTGAAGACATCAAGGCGCCCGAATGTTTCATCATCGAGCAGGCGCTGCGCGAACGCATGAACATCCCCATCATGCACGACGACCAGCACGGCACCGCCATCATCGCCGCTGCCGGCCTGATCAACGCCGCGTACCTGACGGGCCGTGACCTGAAGGACGTGAAAATGGTGGTGAACGGCGCGGGCGCATCGGCGCTGGCCTGCACCGCGCTGATCAAGTCGGTCGGCGTGCCGCACGAAAACGTGATCGTGTGCGACCGTTCCGGCCCGATCTATCCCGGCCGCGACGGGGTGGACCAGTGGAAAAGCGCCCATGCCGTGCCCACAGAGGCGCGCAGTCTGGAAGAGGCGCTGGAAGGCGCGGACATCTTCCTCGGCCTGTCCGCTGCGGGCGCGCTGAAGCCCGAATGGGTGGCGAAGATGGCAGACCAGCCGATCATCTTCGCCATGGCCAACCCCACGCCGGAAATCATGCCGGACGAGGCCAAGGCCGTGCGCCCCGATGCCATCGTTGCTACCGGGCGCAGCGATTTCCCCAACCAGGTCAACAACGTGCTGGGCTTCCCCTTCATCTTCCGCGGCGCGCTGGACGTGCGCGCGACCGCGATCAACGAGGAGATGAAGGTCGCCGCCGCGCGCGCGATTGCCGAGCTGGCGCGCGAGCGCGTGCCCGAGGAAGTGGCTGCCGCCTATGGCATGAACCACCAGTTCGGCCGCGAATACATCATTCCCGCACCGTTCGATCCGCGCCTGATGGAGCGTGTTTCCTGCGCCGTGGCGAAGGCGGCAATGGATTCGGGCGTGGCACTGGATCCGATCGAGGATTTCGAGGAATACACGCTGCGGTTGCGCAGCCGTCTCAACCCCACCACCGCCGCGCTCACCCGCGTCTACGAGGACGCCAAGGCCAACCCGAAACGCATGGTCTTTGCCGAGGCGGAAGAGGACGTGGCCCTGCGGGCGGCGATCCAGTACCGCGATTTCGGCTACGGCACGCCGATCCTGGTCGGCCGTACCGACAAGGTGCTGCAGAAGCTGAAGGAACTGCAGGTCGACGATCCGGAAAACTTCGAAATCGCCAACTCGGCGAACTACGAAGGGATCGAGCCGATGGTGGACTTCCTCTATAAGCGGCTGCAGCGGCGCGGCTATACCGAGCGTGACGTGCGCCGCATGGTGAACCAGGAACGCAACGTCTTTGCCGCCCTGCTGGTGGCGCTGGACAAGGGCGATGCCATGATTACCGGCCTCACCCGCACTTTCAGCCAGACTGCGCGCGAAGTGGCCAAGGTGCTTGATCCCAAGGCGGACGCAACGCTTTTCGGCGTGCACATGGTGCTGGGCAAGAATCACACCACCTTCCTTGCCGACACCGTGATCAACGAGCGTCCCTCCGCCGAACAACTGGCCCATATCGCCAAGGAAACCGCCGCCGTGGCGCGGCGCATGGGGCACGAACCGCGCGTGGCCTTCATGTCCTATTCCACCTTCGGCAATCCGTCGGGCCAGTGGCTGGGCAATATCCGCGACGCGGTGGCCCTGCTCGATGCAGATGACAGCGTGAACTTCGAATACGAAGGTGAGATGGCGCCCGATGCCGCGCTCAACGACAAGGTGATGGCGCTCTATCCCTTCAGCCGCCTTTCCGGCCCGGCCAACGTGCTGATCATGCCCGGGCTGCAAAGCGCCAACCTGTCAGCCAAGCTGCTGCGCGAACTTTCGGGCGATGCGGTGATCGGCCCCATGCTGATCGGCGGGGAGAAGCCGGTGCAGATCGCTCCGATGACCTCGATCGCGCCCGACGTGCTGACGCTGGCCGTGCTGGCCGCAGCGGGCGTCGTGGGATGATGGCGCAGCGGCCCGGCAACGTCGTGGTTGCCGGCGCCGCCTACTGGGCGATTGTCTTTGCCGTGGGCTTTGCTCTCGGAACCTTGCGCGTCCTGCTGGTGGAGCCTGCTCTCGGAAAGCTGCCCGCCGTCTTGATCGAGCTGCCGGTGATGCTGGGGGCAAGCTGGCTGGCCGCCCGCTGGCTGGTGCGACGTCTTGCCATCGCGTTAGCGCGAAGGGCACTTGCCATGGGCGGCATTGCCTTTGCCATGCTGATGGCGAGCGAAGCGGTGCTGACCATAGCCATGCCGGGCAATTCGCCGGACCAATGGCTTGCCGACATGGCGACGCCTGCCGGCTTTATCGGCCTGTCCGGCCAGTTGGCCTTCGCCCTGTTTCCCTGGCTGGTGCGGTCAGCCGACGGGCGGGACTGAACCCGCCTACCAGGGCACCTCGCTGCCATCGTAGGCGATGAAGCGGTGGTTCTGGCCGTCGTCGCGATCCACCACGTCGAGCATGCCGTTGACGCTGGTTTCCACGTCGATCAGCGCGTTGGGGCCACCCATGTCGGTCTGCACCCAGCCGGGATGCAGCGATACCACGCCCACGCCGCGCGGCTGCGCGTGCTTTGCGAACAGCGAGCGGGCGAGCATGTTCTGGCTGACCTTGGACAGGCGATAGAGGTTCACCCCGCCCGATGAATCGTCGATCGAGCCCATCTTGCTCGACATCATGGCAATCGTGCCGCCGCGCTTCACCAGCGGCAGCAGGTCGAGCGCGGCCTGCGTGGGGGCGACGGCATTGGTCATCACGATATCGGCCACACTGTCGCGGCCAAGCTGGTCCAGCTCCTGCTCGCTGCCGCCGTAGACGCCCGCGTTCATCACCAGCAGGTCGACGCTGCCTTCGGCGCAGCTGTCCTTGATGGCGGCGACGGAGGCCGGGTCGGTCACGTCGCATCGCACGATCTCGATCGCGCCTTCGTGCGCCTCTGCCGCTCCGTGAAGCTCCGCGCTCTCGCTGCGTTCGCTGGCGATGACCTTGTATCCCCGGCTGGCGAGCTCCTTCGCAAGGCCAAGTCCGATGCCGCGCGATGCGCCGATGATGATCGCTGTCTTGTCGCTCATGCTTGCAAGTCCTTTCGTTCGTTTCCTGCCGAACGGGCGATGCGGCCAGAGCGTTCCGACGTTATTTGCGGCGATAGCGGAAGTACCAGACCTCGTGCCCCATCTTGGTGCGGGCCTTGTGCTCGTAGCGTGTCTCGCACCAGCCGGAGGGGCGGATACGGAAGTCGTCCGGCCCTTCGATCACCCATTCGAACACGTCGGTAAAGCGGCGCATCACCATCAGTGCGTGGCGCACGTAGACCGGGTGATCGGTGCCGAAGCGGAATTCGCCGCCCGGCTTCAGCTTGTCCGCCAGCATGCGCACCGGGCCATCGTTCATCATCCGCCGCTTTGCATGCTTGGCCTTGGGCCAGGGATCGGGATGCAGCAGGTAGGCCATGGTCAGCGCGCCGTCGGGAATGCGCTGGAGCACCTGCAGGGCATCGCCGTGGTGGATTCGCACGTTGGCCAGCTGCTGGTCGCGCACGTGAGTCAGCGCCTGGGCCACGCCGTTGAGGAATGGCTCTGCCCCGATGAAGCCGTGGTTCGGCAGCAGGTCGGCGCGGTAGGCCAGGTGTTCGCCCCCGCCAAAGCCGATCTCGAAATGCAGCGGGCAGTCTTCCCCGAACAGCCGCTCTGCCGTCACCGGGCCTTCCTCGGGCACGGCGATTTTCGGCAGCAGGGTATCGACCAGCTCCTGCTGGGCTGCGCGCAGGGGCTTGCCCTGGCTGCGGCCATAGAGCCTGTTGAGCGTAGTGGGATCGCCGTCCTTGTAGGCTGTCATGCGCGGCTCGCTAGAGCGGGCAGGGGGCGCTTGTCCAGATGACTCGTGTCCACGGGGTTGAGAAGCTGCATGGCTCTCGGCTAGGCGACTGGCCATGGAACAGGCAATCGCACTCTTCAACGCCCAGCCCGCATGGGCGCAGACCGTCATCGCGCTGGTCGCGCTCGTGCTGGTGGCGCTGCTGGTCAACTTCCTGCTCAAGAAGGTGATCCTGCGGCTTGCCGCGCCTTTCCTCGACACCCGCAGCCAGACCGCCGACAAGGCCGCCTTCCGCCTTGCCACGGTGGCACCGCTGCTGGTGATTGCCAACGGCATCGAGCACGTGCCCAACCTGCCCGAAGAGCTGTGGCTGCTGATCCAGAACGTGGCCGAGGCGACCATCGTGCTCAGCATTGCCATGGCGATCAGCAAGGCGCTGGATTACGTGGAGGAGGTCTATCGCCGCCGCCCGGATGCGCACATGCGCCCGATCAAGGGCTATGTGCAGGTGCTGAAGATCGCGGTCTACTGCGGCGCCGTCATCCTCGGCATTTCCGCGCTGATCGAGCAGTCGCCGCTGCTGCTGCTGTCGGGCCTTGGCGCCATGGCGGCGGTGCTGCTGCTGGTGTTCAAGGACACCATCCTTTCGCTCGTCGCCTCGGTCCAGCTGACCAGCAACGACATGCTGCGCGTGGGCGACTGGATCGAGATGCCCAGCATGCATGCCGACGGCGACGTGATCGACATCGCCCTGCACACGGTGAAGGTGCAGAACTTCGACAAGACCATCACCACCATCCCCACCTACAAGCTGATCGCCGAAAGCTATCGCAACTGGCGCGGGATGAGCGAGGCCGGCGGGCGGCGGATCAAGCGCGCGCTGATGCTCGACCAGAACTCGGTGCGCTTCCTGTCCGACAAGGAAGTCGACACGCTGCGCGGCTTCCGCCTGCTGAAGGACTACCTTGCCGACAAGGACAAGGAGCTGGCCGAGTGGAACGCGCGCGAACTGGCGGGCGATAGCAACCCGGTGAACGCGCGGCGCATTACCAATGTCGGCACCTTCCGTGCCTATGTGATTGCCTACCTGCGTGCCCATCCGGAGCTGACCGACAAGGGCTTCACCCTGCTGGTGCGCCAGCTGGCACCCACGCCGCAAGGCCTGCCGCTGGAGATCTATTGCTTCACCAACACCACCAACTGGGTGGAGTACGAGCGCATCCAGGCCGACGTGTTCGACCACCTGATCGCCATCCTGCCGGAATTCGGCCTGCGCCTGTTCCAGGAGCCGAGCGGAATGGACGTGCGCGATGCCCGTTCCAGCGTGGGCGTGACCTGACCGGCTGATTTGCAATTGCGCCACTTCGCCCCCATGTCCCTGACGGGACAGGGGAAAGGGGGTGGCGCTCATGGCGACAGACCAACCGAAGGTGACGGATGATAAGCTGGCCCGCGTGGCCGGTGTCACATATCTGCTGATGTTGCCGACCGCGGCACCCGCGATCATGGGAGGATTGCTGGCC
Organism: uncultured Erythrobacter sp.; assembly: GCA_913055155.1. GTDB lineage: Bacteria > Pseudomonadota > Alphaproteobacteria > Sphingomonadales > Sphingomonadaceae > Alteraurantiacibacter. The sequence goes on from CAJXJR010000016.1 coordinate 36,476, forward strand.
GTGCAGCCAGAGCCGGCCGAGACCTTGGCCTATCTGTCTGACAATCTCCTTTCGTTCCAGGTCATGACATTGCTGGGCGTGGTCGGCTTTATTGTCTTTCTCGTGCTTGCCATGTTGCTGCATCGGCTTTTGCGCGCAAACTGCCCGCCCGCTGCCGATATCATGCTGGCCTTTGTAGCCGTGAGTGTACCGGTCTCTCTCGCTGCGATGGCGATCCGGCTGGATATCGCGCAAATGGTGACTGGCCATCCGGGGTTGCCAGTCCTTTCCGGTGCAGCACTGGCTGATGCGGTAAGCGCGTCGCTCGGACGCTCCAACAATATGATGCAGGTGGCCGTGATGTTCTGGGGGCTGTGGCTGCTGCCGCTTGCGCAACTGGCACGCGCCAGCGAAATCGTGCCACGCTGGCTTGCAATCCTGCTGACGATTGGCGGGCTGCACTATGTCGTATCTTTCGCCTTCTTTGTTTTCGACCCGACCTTCCAGCAAGACGGCGCAGGCATGGTCATGTCCGGCATCGGCGGACTTGCTGCCATGATTGGCGAGATCGGGTTTGCCCTTTGGCTCACGGTCAAAGGGGCCAAGCGGACACGTCCCGTGTAGGAAAGGTGCAGGAAAGCGAAAACGGCCCGTCACCATCGCTGGTAGCGGGCCGTTTTGCTGTGTCCCCCCGTTTCCGGGTACGTTCTTGTATCAGGCTGCTTCGGTTTCCTCGGCAGCATCCGGATCGCGCAGCACATAGCCGCGGCCCCAGACGGTTTCGATGTAGTTGTCACCGCCGCAGGCGCTGGAGAGCTTCTTGCGCAGCTTGCAGATGAACACGTCGATGATCTTGAGTTCGGGCTCGTCCATCCCGCCATAGAGGTGGTTGAGGAACATTTCCTTGGTCAGCGTGGTGCCCTTGCGCAAGCTGAGCAGCTCGAGCATCGCGTATTCCTTGCCCGTCAGGTGGACGCGCGCGCCGTCGACTTCCACGGTCTTGGCATCGAGGTTCACGGCCAGCTTGCCGGTGCGGATGATCGACTGGCTGTGGCCCTTCGAACGGCGCACCACGGCGTGGATGCGGGCAACCAGCTCGTCGCGGTGGAAGGGCTTGGTCACATAGTCGTCGGCACCGAAGCCGAACGAGCGGATCTTGCTATCCATCTCGGCAATGCCCGAGAGGATCAGCACCGGCGTCTGCACCTTGGCGACGCGCAGCTTCTTCAGCACGTCATAGCCGTGCATGTCGGGCAGGTTCAGGTCGAGCAGGATGATGTCGTAATCATACAGCTTGCCCAGATCGAGGCCTTCCTCGCCCAGGTCGGTCGAGTAGACGTTGAACCCCTCGGTCGTCAGCATGAGCTCGATCGCCTTGGCGGTTGTCGGCTCGTCTTCGATCAGCAGAACGCGCATCGTATTACCCCTTGTGTGTCCCCGCAGGCCATTTCCTCGGCTGGAGGTGTAGCCCGGTATTAACCACGCAATTTCTCACCGAAAAAGGTTAACAATTGGTTTGCGGCGTTAAGACTTTCGGAGTGAGTCTTTCGAGTCACAGTGCGCGAGCCGTTAAGAACCGGCGGTTTTGCGCGGGTTCGCGCGGCAAGGTTTGGGCGGCGCGGGGCTAATGTGGAGCACATGGAGCAGTGTCCTGGGGAAGGAATTTTCGCCGCGGAGTTCGTGGGCGAAGCGATGCTGTCGCGAGTGTCATTGGGATGGCTCATTCCGGGGAGTGGGGCATGGGGTGCAGGTGTAGGAAAGGGGAATCGCGCGGGGACCGAGCCTCTCCCACTCGTCATTCCCGCGCAGGCGGGAATCCAGTAAGCCATCGAAATGCATCCGGATTTCCAGCCGTGCGTCTATCTGATGGCGTCAAAGCGAAATGGCACCCTTTATTGAGGCGTCACGTCACATCTCCTGCAGCGCATCGCCCAGCATCGTGATGGGAGCATCGTGGGGTTCACTTCTCGGCACGATGTGAAGATCCTTGTATGGTTCGAGCAGCACGCAACGATGTAATCCGCGATCCAGCGGGAAAAGCGGATCAAGAAGTGAAATCGCGCGTGGAAGCTGCGCCTGATCGAGGACGGCAATCCCGATTGGCGCGATCTTGCATGTGATTTCGGTTTCGAGGCGCTGCGCTGACTGGATTGGCTTCGCTCGTCTACGACTCCCCGCCTGCGCGGGAATGACGGCCTAAAAATGTCCGGGAGTGGGTGGGAAGCCGACGCCTCAATAGCCGTAGCGTTTCGGGCTCTCCAAGATTGTGTCCGCAGAGGAAGGGGCATCATCAACATCCACGTCCCTCAATAGCCGGATCATCTCCGCACGATTCCGTGCTCTCGCTGCGGAGTCAAAGGCGTCCATCAGACCAGCATCGAAGAGCCGCTCATTGACCGTCCTACCTGCGTATCTGCTTAGATTGCTCACGCCACCGTTGTGGCGATCTCCGCGAATGTCCGCAATCGGGTCGTTTGCGGACGTTCCCCTCACCCCGTAGCCGCCAGCTTCTCTGCCCGCCGGCGCTGCACACTTGGCCGATCCCGATAGCCTCGCAGTCTTTCAACAGACCTCCGCGTCATTCCTGTCCCAGCTGCGAGGGAATGAATTCCTCTCGCACTGCCTGGGCGATCAGGTCGAGCGGGATGATGCCCTGGCTCAGCAGGAAGTCGTTGAACGCCATTTCGTCGAACCTCTCGCCCAGCGCCAGTTCGGTCTCGATGCGAAGATCGATCAGCTTGCGGTATCCGTAGTAGTAGGATCCGGCCTGGCCGGGCATGCGGAACTGGTAGCGGTCGAGCTCCTGCTTCGTCATGCCGGGCGAGAAGAGGGCTTCCTCGCGCAGCACGCGCTCGGCCTCGTCGCGGGTCATCAGTCCCAGGTTCAGCGCCGGATCGAGGAAGGCGCGGGCGGCGCGCAACAGCCGGAACTGCAGCGCGATGAACTGGCCTTCGATCGGTTCGTGCGGCAGCATTTCGGCCTCGGCATACAGCGCCCAGCCTTCCACGTTCACGCTGTTGAAGGCGTACAGCATCCGCGCCAGGCTGACGCCCTGTTCGACGAGGGCGGCGAACTGCATCTCGTGGCCGGGACGTGCCTCGTGCGCGCTCAGCGTCCAGCTGGCCGCCGGGAAATTGAAATCGTCATAGCGGTCTTCCGGCCCTGCGGTAGGATTGCCGACGGTCAGCACGAAGGTGCCCTGTTCGCCGGTATTGCCGATCAGGCGCGGCGGGCGCATGTGCGGTGCGGGCTGCGCTGCGCTTTCCGCCTGGGTGGCGACGCGCATCTGCAATTCGGTATCCGGCAGCGAGACGATATGGTTGCGGCGGATTTCCGCTTCCAGCTGGCGGTTCACGTCGCGGTAGAAGTCCTCGATCTCGTCATTGGGGACGGTCATCTGCTTCAGCCCGGCCATGACAGAGGCCGCGTCGGTTTCCTCCCAGCCGTACTTTTCGGCGATCTGCGGGGCCAGTGCTTCCATCTGGGCGCGCAGTTCATAGAAGCCGCGACGCGCCTCGCTCATCAATGCGCGCGGGTCCTGGTCGATGCCGACCTGTTCGAGGTTGAGGGCGTAGAGCTCTTCGGGAAGGCGGGCGGTATCCCGGCTGGCTGGCAGGACGGTTGCCTCGGTCCATTCGCCGTATTCGGTCAGCTGCGCTTCCATCGCGTCCAGCGCTTCCTCGGCACCGTCGATTTCGTACCGCTCGAAAAGTTCGCGAATGCCGGCGATGAAGGTCGGGATGTTGCTGACCGACTCCGCGACTTCCACCCGGTAGGGGCCGATCTTGCTGTCGCCGCGGCTCGCCTCGAAGCGGGCCTTGGCCAGTTCGGTCATCGGTTCGGTGTCGGGCCAGGTGCCCGTGAATCGCTGCAGCAGTTCAAGCGCCTTCGGGCGGCGGTTCTCGGCGGTCTGGTCCGACAGCAGCTGGCCGGTCGCACCGAACATGCCCTGCGCTACCTGCGTGAACTCCAGCGTCAGCCGATTGCCAAGCTCGATCCCCCGGATGTCCTGCTGGAGAGAGTCGATCAGGATCTGCAGGTCCTGCCGCACGAAGGGGTTGCTCTCGTTCGCCTTGGCGGCTTCGAAATCGGCCACCAGGGCGCGGGCTGCCGCGATATACCTTTCGTCGCGGTCGAGCGACATGTCGTTGACCAGCCCGTCGTACTGTTCGTAGCCCATCGATGAGGCATTGGTCGGGAAGAAGCCGGCCTGCATCTCGATGACTCGCTCGGTATAGGCATTGCTGGTCTCCACCCATGCAGGCGTCGCCGGCGCCTGCGCTGCCTCTTGCGCGTGCAGGGGCACGGCGGGCAAGGTGATGGCAGATGCAGTGGCAAGTGCGATCGCTGCGGCAAAGGTCTTCATGCGTCTCTCCGTTCCTGTTCGCTGACGTGGGTGGGCGCATCCGGTAACATTTGCAACCTCGCCGTCGGGAAGGCAGCCCTTTCCCTCACCCCATAGCCTGCAACTTCTTCGCCCGTCGCCGCTGCACGCTTGAACCGATCCCGATGGCCTCGCGGTACTTTGCCACTGTCCTTCGCGCCAAGTCGAAGCCTTCTGCTTTCAGCAGTTCCACCAGCTTGTCGTCGGAGAGGATCTTCTTCGGGTCTTCGGCGTCGGTCAGCGCCTTGATGCGGGCCTTCACTGCTTCGGCGCTGGCGCCTTCGCCGTCGGTTCCGCCGCCCCCAATCCGGCCAACGCCAGAGGTGAAGAAATACTTCAGCTCGAACGTGCCGCGTTCGCAATGCAGGAATTTGTTGCTGGTGACGCGCGATACCGTGCTCTCGTGCATCTCGATCGCCTCGGCCACGGCCTTCAGCGTCAGCGGGCGCAGTTCGCTCACGCCCTTGCGAAAGAAGCCTTCCTGCTGCTTCACGATCTCTGCGGCGACTTTCAGGATGGTCTTCTGCCGCTGGTCCAGCGCCTTTATCAGCCAGTTGGCATCGGCCAGCTTTTCCGAAAGCCAGCCCTTCGCCTCCTTCCCGGTGCAGCCTGCGCGCAGTTCCACGTAGTAGCTGCGGTTCACCACCAGCCGGGGCAGGGTGGCCTCGTTCAGCTGGATATCCCAGCCCTCGTTCCCTTCGGCATCGGTCACCGCTGCCAGCAGCACGTCGGGCACCACCGCGCCGCTGGCGGAGCCGCCGAACTTGAGCCCCGGCTTGGGGTCGTAGCCGCGCAGTTCGGCCAGCATGTCGGCAATGTCCTCGTCGTCCGCGCCGCAGATGCGCTTGAGGTGCGCGAAGGCGCCCTTGGCCACCAGTTCGAGGTTGCCGAGCAGCACCTGCATGCACGGGTCGTAACGGTCCGCCTCTTTCGCTTGCAGCGCCAGGCATTCGGACAGCGAGCGCGCGCCAACGCCCGTGGGATCGAGCGATTGGACGACTTCCAGCGCCTGTTCCACGCGCGCCAGCGGCACGTCCAGGCTGATGGCGATCTCGCGCAGGTCGCCGGAAAGGTACCCCGCATCGTCCAGCAGGCCGATGATGTGACGGGCGATGAATTCGGTCACTGCGTCCGGCGCGGCCGCGCCGACCTGCGCCTCTAGGTGGTCTGCCAGCGAGAGGTCTTCGTCACTGCGGTTTTCCAGGTCCGGCCCTTCGGCAGCAGCACCCGCGCCGGAAATGTCGGCAGACCAGTCGCCGGTATCGCGATCGGTATCCAGCGCGGCGGGGTCGATATCGAGTGCTTCCTCGCCCGTGGCGGTGGCGTCGGCGATTTCCGGCTGGTCGCTTTCGGGCGGCGCGTCGCGGTCTTCGGCGCGTATTTCGCCTGCCTCGAGCAGCGGATTGCTCTCCAGCGCTTCGCCGATGAAGGTCTCGATTTCCAGGTTCGACAGCGCCAGCAGCTTGATCGCCTGCTGCAACTGCGGCGTCATCACCAGCGATTGCGATTGCCTGAGGTCTAGCCGTGGCCCCAGAGCCATATCAGACCCCCCACCCGCAAATCATTGTCGGCAAGGCATCACAATTCGAAGTGCTCGCCCAGGTACAGGCGGCGCACGTTCTCGTCGGCCACCAGTTCCGCCGGGCTGCCGGCGAACAGCACCTGCCCGCCGTAGATGATGCAGGCGCGGTCGACGATATCCAGCGTTTCGCGAACATTGTGGTCGGTTATCAGCACGCCGATCCCGCGTCGCTTCAGGTCTTTCACCAAGTCGCGGATGTCGCTGATCGACAGCGGGTCGATCCCGGCAAAGGGTTCGTCCAGCAGCATGATCGAAGGTTTCGCGGCCAGCGCGCGGGCGATTTCGCAGCGGCGGCGTTCACCGCCCGACAGCGCCATGGCCGGGCTGTCGCGCAGGCGGGTGATGTGGAATTCCTCCAGCAGCCGCTCCAGTTCCTGCCGGCGGACCTCCTTGTCCGGCTCCACCATTTCCAGCACGCAGTTGATGTTCTGCTCTACCGTCATGCCGCGGAAAATGCTGGTTTCCTGCGGCAGGTAGCCAAGCCCCAGGATCGCGCGGCGATACATCGGCAGCTTCGTCACATCGACGCCGTCCATCAGGATGCGGCCGCTGTCGGGCTTCACCAGCCCCATGATGGAATAGAAGCAGGTGGTCTTGCCCGCGCCGTTCGGGCCCAGCAGGCCCAGCACCTCGCCCTTCGCCACGGTCAGCGAGATGTCGCTGAGGACAGCGCGCTTGTCATAGCTCTTGGCGATGGAGACCACTTCCAGCCCGCCGCTTTCGGGCAGGTCGGGCGCGGCCCCCGCCGGCGCTTCCGCCATCGCTTCGGCCAGGGCCTTTTCGTCGAGGAATTCGTTGTCGAGCGCGCTCATGACCTGTCATCTAGCACGATTGCACCGGCTTTGAAGGGTGTTTGGCAAGATTCCTGCATGGCTATCCGCAGCAAATGACTGGCAAAGCTGAACACATGGTTGACGCCCTTGCCAGCGCGCCTGCGAAATGGAATAATTCGAATCGGGACTGGATGAGAGGAAAGCCTGATGACCAAGGCACTCGAAAGCACACAGGCGCGCAGCGGGCACAAGCTCGATTGGCGTCGCAAGGTCAGCGACCACGTGGCCTTTGGCTTGCTGGTCTATACCGGCCTGCACATCTTCGTCACCATGACCCAGCTGAAAAGCTCCAGCGGTTCGGTGCTGCCCTATTTCGCGCTGATCGTGCTGGTGGCGGCGATCATCCCGGCCTGTCGCTGGTTCGAAGCGCGGTGGAGCGTACTGACCGACGATGAGGCCGCAGACCCGGCGCTGGCGCCGCAGTTCCGCCGCGAAGTGTCGCTGGTGTGGCTGGCCGCGCTTGGCCTGCCGGTGGCCCTGACTTTCGGCTTCAAGGCCGTCGCCGCGCTGTTCTGACCGCCATGCTGCGCCTCGCCGCTGCCCTGCTGCTGGGCCTGGTGGCGACACCCCTGCTGACGGCTCCCCTTTTGACCACGCAGGCGCTCGCTACGCCGCTGCTTCCCGAAACCGTCCCGCAACAGGAACCGGCGCCGGCAACGCCCAGCGCGGGCTCTATCGAGCAGGAGCAGGATGCCGGCGAAGACGCGCGCATTGCTGCGCGGCTGACCGATATCTTCGCCAATGTCCCCAGCCTGACCGGCGTTGCCGTGCAGGTGAACCAGGGCGTCGTCACCCTGACCGGCACCGTGCCCGACGAGGCCGCCGTGGCCCGCGCCGAAGCCATCGCCACCGGTGTGCAGGGCGTGGTGACGGTGGAGAATTCGGTCGAGCGCGACCTGTCGGTAGACATCGGCGAAGGGATCAGCGGGCTGGAGGAGCGCTGGGACATGTTCGCCCGCATGCTGCCGCTTCTGGGCGCGGCGCTGCTGGTGGCGTTGCTGATCGCCGGCTTCGGCTACCTGCTCGCCTCCTTCACCGGACTGTGGCGGCGGGTGGCCACCAACGTCTTCCTTGCCGAACTGATCGCCAGCGCCCTGCGCTTCATCTTCGTGGTGTTCGGCATCGTGGTGGCGCTCGACATGCTGGGCGCGGGCGCATTGATGGGCGCGGTGCTGGGCGGCGCGGGCGTGGTCGGCATCGCCCTGGGCTTTGCCATGCGCGATACGGTGGAGAACTACGTCGCCTCGCTGATGCTGAGCGTGCGCCAGCCGTTCCGCGCCAACGATTACGTGGTGATCGACCAGCACGAAGGCCGCGTGATCCGCCTGACCAGCCGTGCCACCATCCTGATGACGCTGGATGGCAACCACCTGCGCATTCCCAATTCCACCGTCTTCAAGGCGGTGATCCTGAACTACACCCGCAACCCGCAGCGCCGCTTCGATTTCCAGCTCGGCGTGGATGCCGACGACGACGTGGAGGCCGCACGCCAGCTGGGGCGCGAGACGCTGGCAGGCCTCGACTTCGTGCTGGCCGACCCGCCGCCCGAAGTGCGGATAGACCACGTGGGCGATTCCAACGTGGTGCTCACCTTCCTGGGCTGGATCGACCAGAACGAGGCCGATTGGTACAAGGCCCGCAGCCGCGCCATCGCCACCAGCAAGCGCGCGCTGGAAGACGGCGGCTTCGCCTTGCCCGAACCGATCTATCGCCTGCGCTTCGACCAGCGCACCGTGCCGCTGCCGTTCGAGAATGTGGGCGAGGGGCGCGCCGCGCCGCAGCCGCCTGCTCCGCCGCCAAGGCCCGCGCCGCCACCGCCGACAAGCGAGGATGTCGCCCCCGAGGACGAGATCGCCCGCATGGTGGAAGAAGAACGCGCCGGCGCACCGGGGCAGGAAAAGGATCTGCTCGATTCCGGCAGGCCGGTGGAGTGACTGTCTGGAATTGGGTGGGAAGCGGACTTTGCTGCACGCTCTTGGGAAATTGGCCGCTACCTCGATCAACGCCGCAGCCATGGGCTCAGGAATATGTATGTGGTCGATGGCTTAGGGCCAGCCATGCTTCCAATCGCCCAAAATTTTCGCGACGCATTCATCGCAACCCAAGATAGCGACCATGAAGGCCAACAAGCCAAACGTGAGAACCGGCAACCCTAGTATCAACACCCACAATTTTCGGCGATACTTACGAACACCAAGACCGCACCGAAGGCAATAATCGGAAGCGATAGCAAAGTGAGAAGCGGCCTTTTCCATCTTCTTTGAGGCCTTTGCACTCCATGGCAGATGACGTTTACGACCGGGTGCATTCGACACTTCATATTTCGAGTATGGCGAATGGCGTGAAGGTCCGCAATCGGGTCGCAAACGGACATGCCGATATTGCGCCAGCGGCTCCCGGACCTGATCCGGGAGCCGCTGCTTGTTTCATACTGCGCGAAAGCGAATCGGACTCCGGCTCGGAAACCTGAAGCGCCTCAGCCCTTGTCCGCCTGGTACCGCTCGATCGCCTCGAGCACGATCTGCCGCGCTTCGGCAGCATCGCCCCAGGCGCCGATGCGGACCCACTTCTCGGTCTCAAGGTCCTTGTAGTGGGTGAAGAAGTGCTCGATCTGCTGGAAGATGATCGAGGGCAGGTCCTTCGTCTCGCCCACGTCGGAGTAATAGGGGAAGGTGGTGTCCACCGGCACGCAGATCAGCTTCTCGTCGCCGCCGTGCTCGTCTTCCAGGTTCAGCACGCCGATCGGGCGGGCGCGTACCACGCAGCCGGCGATGAACGGCGAGCGGGCGATCACCAGCGCATCCAGCGGGTCGCCATCGGGGCTGAGCGTGTGCGGCACGAAGCCGTAGTTCGCCGGGTAACGCATCGGCGTATGCAGGATGCGGTCGACGAACAGCGCGCCGCTGGCCTTGTCGAATTCATACTTCACCGGTTCGCCGCCGGTGGGCACTTCGATGATGACGTTCAGGCTCTCGGGCGGGTTATCGCCGACCGGGATATGTTCGATACGCATGGATGCTCAGGTCCTCTAGCGGGTTGAAACTGCATCCCCTCCCAAAACTCGGGCGAGCGCCTAGCCCAGCACGGCGCGCTTGCCCAGCCCCGATTGTCTTTGCCGGCGAAAAGGCGCATTATTTGCGGACAAAATCAACAAGAGTCGTTTTGGAGAGGAGAGCGGGACATGCATGTAGGCATTGGGACGGGATTCGCGCACCAGCGCGGGGATTCCTACGATGGCGCACAGCTGGTGCGCGAGGAAGTGGACCAGCTGGTTCTGGCGGAAGAACTGGGCTTCGATTCGGTGTGGATCACCGAGCACCACTTCTCCGACTATTCGGTGTCCAACGACCCGCTGCAGCTGCTCACCTACCTGGCCGGGCGCACCAAGCGGGTGAAGCTGGGCACCCAGTGCATCATCGTGCCGTGGCACAATCCTGTGCGGCTGGCGGAGCATATCATCAACCTCGATATCCTGTCGGGCGGGCGCGCCGTGCTGGGCTTTGGCGGCGGGCTGGCGCCGCAGGAATTCGCCGGCCTGGGGATCGACCAGAACAAGAGCCGCGCGCTTTACAACGATATTCTCGACGTGCTGATCCCGGCGCTGGAAACCGGCGTGATCGAAGGCGAGGGCGCCTTTGGCACCATTCCGCGCACCGAGCTGATGCCCGGCCCGATCAAGAGCTTCGAAGGGCGCAAGTTCTGCGGCTCGCTGTCGGGCAATTCGATGGTGGCAGCTGCCCGCCACGGCTTTGGCAACATGGTGCTGATGCTGCCGCAGCGCGGGCAGGAGGCACCGCCCAACCAGTACAAGGAAGTGTGGCAGCAGGTACACAAGGACGGCAGCGAGCCGCCGCCGCCCATGCTCAGCGGCAATTTCTACATCCACGAGGATGCGGATTACGCCGAGGAACAGGGGCAGAAATACCTCGAGCACACCATGCGTGCGGCGGTGAAGAACTACAGCCTCGCCAAGCCGGGCACCTTCGCCAATGTGAAGGGCTACGAGCATTACGAGAACATGATGCTGCATTCGCCGGAAGAGGTGGACGCCTATTGCGAGAAGTTCGGCAAGTCCGCCGTTACCGGCACGCCGCAGATGATCCTCGAGAGGATGTGGGAACTGAAGGAAATCTACCAGCCGCAGGGCTTCTTCCCGCACGTCTATTTCGGCGGCATGCCGCGCGAGGACGCGGTGCGTTCGATGCGGCTGTTCGCCGAGGAAGTGCTGCCCGAGGTAAAGAGCTGGGAGGCGGAGACGAGCATCGACGAGCGGTTCATGGAGGCGGCGGAGTAGCCGTTGCGTGTTTGCGGGGCGCGGCTTAAAGGCTGCGCCCCATGAGCAAGACCAAGACTCCTCAGGCCATTCGCGGCACGCAGGATATTTTCGGACCCGACGCTGAGGCCTTTGCCTTCGTCGTCGAGACCTTCGAGCGCGTGCGCAAGCTGTACCGTTTCCGCCGCGTGGAAATGCCGGTGTTCGAAAAGACCGAGGTGTTCGCGCGCAGCATCGGCGAGACGACCGATATCGTCTCGAAGGAAATGTATTCGTTCGAGGATCGCGGCGGGGAAAGCCTGACGCTGCGCCCCGAATTCACCGCCGGGATCGCGCGTGCCTTCCTCACCAACGGCTGGCAGCAGCACGCGCCGCTGAAACTGGCAACGCACGGCCCGCTGTTCCGCTACGAGCGGCCGCAGAAGGGCCGCTATCGCCAGTTCCACCAGATCGACGCCGAGATCATCGGCGCCGCCGAGCCGCAGGCCGACGTGGAACTGCTGGCCATGGCCGACCAGGTGATCCGCGAACTGGGCATCACAGACGTGACCCTGCATCTCAACACGCTGGGTGACGGCGACAGCCGCGAGGCATGGCGGGCGGCGCTGATCGAGTACTTCGGCGCGGTGCGCGGGGAGCTTTCGGAGGATTCGCAGGAGCGGCTGGAGAAGAACCCGCTGCGCATCCTCGACAGCAAGGATCCGCGCGACCGCAAGTTCGTGGCCGATGCGCCGAAGATCGACCAGTTCCTGTCCGACGACGCGCGCGCCTTCTTCGATGCCGTCACCAGCGGGCTGGATGCCGCAGGCGTGAAGTGGACGCGCGCCGAAAGCCTGGTGCGCGGGCTGGATTACTACCGCCACACGGCCTTCGAGTTCATCCCTGACGAAGGCTCGGCAGCCGCCGACGCGCTGGGTAGCCAGAGCACCATTCTTGGCGGCGGCCGCTATGACGGGCTGATGGAATCGCTCGGCGGTGCGCCCACGCCCGCTGTCGGCTGGGCCGCCGGGATCGAGCGGCTGGCCATGCTGGTCGACTGTGCGAGCGAGCAGGGCGCGGACGTGGCCGTGGTGGCAGAAAACCGCGACCGCGAAACCGATGCCATCGCGCTGGTCGCCAACCTGCGCCAGCACGGGATCGAGACCGAGATTTTCGCCACCGGCAGCCCGCGCAAGCGTTTCGACCGCGCACGCAAGACCGATCCGGGGGTCATCATCTCGCTCGATATCCGCGACGGCGAACCCAGTGGCACGCTGAAGAAGCACGGCAGGGTGCCGGATGCGGTCATGCGGATAGAGGCGCTGTTCGCCAATTCGGGTTTCGAGACACAGTGACCATCCCCGCCGAACGCCTGCACCAGATCGCCAACCGCTTCGCCGAGCTCGAGGCACGCATGGCCTCGGGCCAGCTGGAGGGCGAGGAATTCGTGGCTGCCAGCCGCGACTATGCCGAGCTGGAGCCGGTGGCGAAGATCGCGGCGCAGGTTTCCGCCATGCGCGAAGAGATTGCCGGGCTGACAGAGATGCTCTCCGACCCCGAGATGAAGGCCATGGCCGAGGAAGAGCTGGAGACGCTGAAGAAGCAGCTGCCCGATGCCGAGCGCAAGCTGGCCATCGCCATGCTGCCGAAAGACGCCGCCGATGCGCGCCCGGCCATGCTGGAAATCCGCGCCGGCACCGGCGGCGACGAGGCCGCGCTGTTCGCGGGCGACCTCTATCGCATGTACGAGAAATATGCCGCCGAACAGGGCTGGAAGGTGGAACCTGTTTCCATGAACGCCAGCGACGCGGGCGGGTTCAAGGAGATTGTCGCCAACGTCACCGGAAATGGTGTGTTCGCCAAGCTGAAGTTCGAATCCGGCGTGCACCGCGTGCAGCGCGTGCCCGTTACCGAAAGCGGCGGGCGCATCCACACGTCGGCAGCGACCGTGGCGGTGCTGCCGGAGCCGACCGAAGTCGACATGACCATCGACGAGAAGGACCTGCGCATCGACATCTATCGTTCCAGCGGCGCGGGCGGGCAGCACGTCAACACCACCGATTCTGCGGTGCGAATCACCCATATTCCCTCGGGAATCGTGGTGGCGATGCAGGACGAGCGCAGCCAGCACAAGAACCGCGACAAGGCGATGAAGGTGCTGCGTGCACGGCTGTACGAACAGCGCCGCGAGGAGGCGCACGGCGCCGAGGCCGAAGCGCGCAAGGCCATGGTCGGCAGCGGCGACCGGTCGGAACGCATCCGCACCTATAATTTCCCGCAAGGCCGGGTGACCGATCACCGCATCGGCCTGACGCTGCACAAGCTGCCGGAAATCCTCGAAGGGCACGGCCTTGGCGAACTGATCGACGCGCTGATCGCCGAGGACGAGGCGAAGCGCCTGGCGGCGATGGACGCCTGACGCCATGGCCGAGGTGGCTGCGACCCTGCGCGAAGCTTCGCGCATGCTGCTGGGCACTTCCGACACGCCGCGCCTCGATGCCGAGCTGCTGATGGCCCATGCGCTGGGCGTCTCGCGCTCCGACATGTTGCTGCGTCACCAGCAGGCCACTGCCCCGGCGCGTTTCGCGCAATTCCTGCAGCGACGCCTCGCGCGCGAGCCGGTGGCTTACATCCTTGGCCGGCAGGAATTCTACGGCCTGACCCTTGCCGTTACGACCGACGTGCTGATCCCGCGCGGCGACAGCGAGACGATCGTGCGCGTCGCACTGGATGCAGCGCCCCATGCCCGGCGCGTGCTCGACCTTGGCACGGGCTCGGGCGCGCTGTTGCTGGCGGTGCTGAACGAATTGCCCGAGGCCGAGGGTATTGGTGTGGATGCATCCGAAGCGGCGCTGCAGGTGGCTCGCGCAAACGCTGCCAGCCGCGGCCTTGCCGAACGGACCGCCCTGCAGACCGGCGACTGGACGAGGCCCGGCTGGCACGCCGAACTGGGCCGTTTCGACCTCGTCCTCGCCAACCCGCCCTATGTCGAGGACGGCGCCGAGCTTGACCCCGACGTGCGCGATTTCGAGCCTGCCAGCGCGCTTTTCGCGGGTCCGGAAGGGCTCGACGACTATCGCGTCATCATCCCGCAATTGCCGCAACTGTTGACGAAAGACGGCGTCGCCGTACTCGAAATCGGCGCAACGCAGGCAAGCCAGGTCTCCGAAATCGCCCGCCAACACGGCTTTACCGCAATTGCACACAAGGACCTTGGTGGACGTGACAGGGCGCTGGAATTGCGATTAACACTTGGCAAAGACGAATCGAGTAGCTAACTCTACGCATAGGTCGACAGCGCACGGGCGCTGGACCGAACTCCGACATTTGCCGGTACCGCGGTCCCAGGGCCGCAGCGCAAGCACGCAGACAACGGAGAAGAAATACCTCGCGAATGAGGTGTATTCACGAGGGGTCATATGGCGAAGCGACTTGGATCGTAGCCAGATTGAGGAAGCGAATTTCCCTTGAATAGCAATCGAAACAGCAATCGTCGTCGCGGCCGCGGCAGCAACCGTGGCGGTGGTGGTGGCAACCAGTCCAACCGGATCGATTCCCGCGCGCGTGGCAACGCCCCGCAGCTGCTGGAAAAGTACAAGAAGCTGGCGCACGAAGCGTCCTTGAACGACGACCGGGTGCAGACCGAATACTACCTGCAGTTCGCCGACCACTACTTCCGCGTCATTGCCGACAACAAGGCGCAGAAGGAAGAGGCGCAGGCCAAGCGCGCTGCCGAGCGCGAGCAGAACAGGTCCGACGACGACGATAACGACGACGACCAGCAGGATCGTTCGCGTTCGCGTCGCGGCAACCCGCGCAAGGGTCGTGGCAACGATGCCGAGCCGCAGGAAGGCGTCGAAGGCGCATCGGGCGACCAGGAAGATGACGACAATCCCTTCACCCGCGACGACCGCGGCAAGAAGCCGCGCAAGGCCACGCGCAAGCGCAAGCCGGAAAGCGATGAAGGTGACGACGGCGATGATGACGAGGGCGGTCTCGATCCCGATATGCTGCCGCCCGCCATCGCGCGCGGTTCGGACGAGGGCGACGATGGCGACGAGGATGCAAAGCCCCGCCGCAAGCCCGCGCGTTCGCGGCGCAAGCAGTCCGACGACGATGATGGCGAAGAGGCTCTCGAAGCCGTCAACTGATACCGGCGGTTGAAGCGAAGGCAGGCGGGCGGGAGCTGACGGCGATGGCCAGCGGGAAAACTGTCCTCGACCCCCTGCTGGCGCGATCGCGGCTGGCGGCCCTGCTGCTTGGCCTGCTTTCCGCAACCGGATTCCAGCCCCTGGGCCTGTGGCCGGTCGCGCTGCTGGCCATGGGGCTGTTTGCCGTTCTGGCGGCCCGGGCCACCACACCGCTGCGCGCCTTCGGACTGGGCTGGCTGTTCGGCCTGGCGCACTTCACGCTGGGCAACAACTGGATCGCCACGGCCTTTACCTACCAGTCGGAAATGCCCGCCATTCTCGGCTGGGCCGCGGTGCCACTGCTGTCGCTCTATCTTGCCGTCTACCCCGCGCTTGCCGCGCTGCTGGCGCGCCTGCTGGTGAAACGCGGCTCTGGCCAGGGAAGTCCGAATTGGGCCTTTGCTCTGGTCTTTGCGGCGGCATGGATCGTCACCGAATGGATGCGCGGCTGGGTCTTCACCGGCTATGCCTGGAATCCCTTTGCCATGGCGCTGCTGGGCCCGTTCGACCGGCCGGGGCTGGCTGCGATCGCGCCGGTGATGGGCACCTATGCGTTGTCCGGCCTTGCCGTGCTGCTGGGCTGCGCGCTGGTGCTGCTGCTGCGCGAGCGCAACTGGCTGGCCGGCGGGGCGCTGGCGGCCTTGCTGCTGGCGGGCATGTACTGGCCTGCGGGTGCGCCGCATGACAGCGATCTGCAAGTCACCATCGCCCAGCCCGATATCCGGCAGGAGACGCTGTCCGATCCGCAGTATTACGAGGACCACTTCACCCGCCTTGCCCAGCTTTCCCCCCGGCTGGAGGAAAGCGAGGAACCGCGTATCGTGCTGTGGCCCGAAAGCGGCATGGTGGACTACCTGCGCGAAGGCTATCCGCAGCGCTACTACGATCGCACCACCGCACTGGGCAGCCCGATCTATGCGCGCCGCCGACTGGGCGCGACCGTGGGCGAAGGCTCGGTCTTGCTGACCGGCGCAGTCGACCTCGAGATCGGACCGGACGAGACCGGCTGGGTACGCGCGCTGGGCGCGCGCAACGCGGTGACGGCAGTGAGTGCAGACGGCGAGCTGCTGGGCGGCTATGCCAAGGCGCACCTGGTGCCTTATGGCGAATACCTGCCCATGCGCGAATGGCTGGAGCCGCTGGGCCTGTCGCGGCTGGTGGCGGGCAGCATCGACTTCTGGCCCGGGCCGGGACCGCGTACGCTGGACCTTGGCGCGCAAGGGCGGGCCGGGGTGCAGATCTGCTACGAGATCGTGTTTGCGGGCGACGTGACCGAGCCCGACAATCGGCCCGACTATATCTTCAACCCATCGAACGACGGCTGGTTCGGCGCCTTCGGCCCGCCGCAGCACCTGGCCCAGGCCCGCATGCGCGCGATCGAGCAAGGCCTGCCCGTGCTGCGCGCCACCACCACCGGCATCAGCGCGGTGATCGACGCGCGCGGCGTGGTGCGCGACTACCTTGGCCAGCATGTGCGCGGGCGGATCGATACCGTGGTGCCGCAGGCTACGCCGCCGACGCTGTTCGCCCGTTTCGGCAACGTGCTGTCGCTTGGCTGGGCAGTCTTGCTGCTGGCGGCGGGTTTGGTTGCAATGCGCAAGAGGCACAGTTAGAGCCCGCGCTGAACCATCAGTGTTTTTACGAGAAGGCAATCTCCAACATGCGCCAATCCTACCTGTTCACCTCCGAAAGTGTTTCCGAAGGTCATCCGGACAAGGTGTCCGACCAGATTTCCGATGCCATTGTCGACCTGTTCCTGTCGAAGGACCCCGAAGCGCGCGTTGCTTGCGAAACGCTGACGACGACGCAGCGCGTGGTGCTGGCCGGCGAAATCCGCGGCAAGGGCATCATCGAGGGCGACGAGTGGGCACCGGGTATCGAGCAGGAGATCGAGGACACGGTGCGCAATACCGTGCGCGACATCGGGTACGAGCAGGACGGCTTCCACTGGAAAACGCTGACCTTCGAGAATTACCTCCACGGCCAGAGCGCGCACATCGCGCAGGGCGTGGATGCCAGCGGCAACAAGGACGAAGGCGCGGGTGACCAGGGCATCATGTTCGGCTTTGCCTGCGACGAGACACCCGACCTTATGCCCGCGCCGATCGACTACAGCCACAAGATCCTCCAGCAGATGGCCACCGACCGCAAGAACGGCACTGCCCCGTTCCTGGAGCCGGACAGCAAGAGCCAGGTCACCCTGCGCTATGAAAACGGCAAGCCGGTCGCCTGCACCGCCGTGGTGGTCTCCACCCAGCACGCGCCGGGCTATGACGAAGGCGAGAAGGAAGCCGAGCTGCGCGCCTATGTGAAGGGCGTGGTGGGCAAGATCCTGCCCGAAGGCTTCATCACCGACGAGACCGTATGGCACATCAACCCCACCGGTAGCTTCGAGATCGGTGGTCCCGATGGCGATGCCGGCCTGACCGGGCGCAAGATCATCGTCGATACCTATGGCGGCGCGGCCCCGCACGGCGGCGGCGCCTTTTCCGGCAAGGACCCGACAAAGGTGGACCGCAGCGCGGCATACATCACTCGCCACCTGGCGAAGAACGTCGTCGCGGCGGGCCTGGCCAGCAAGTGCACCATCCAGATCGCCTATGCCATCGGCGTGTCGCAGCCGCTGTCGCTCTATGTCGATACCCACGGCACCGGCACGGTGGCCGATGAAAAGATCGAGGACGCGATTCGCGGGATCGAGAAGCTGGGCGGCCTGACCCCGCGTGGCATCCGCACCTACCTTGGCCTGAACAAGCCGATCTATGCCACCAGCGCTGCCTATGGCCACTTCGGTCGCCAGGCGGAAGGCGACCTGTTCCCCTGGGAGCGTACCGATCTTGCCGCGGACCTGAAGGCCGCGCTCGCGTAAGGAGATGAGGGCGTGAGCGTTTCGGGCACTGCCCTGACCGCCGCGCCTTCTGCAAAGCACCGGATCGAGGCGCTCGACGCGCTGCGCGGGCTGGCCGTCATCGGCATTGCGCTGATGAATGTGATCGCGTTTGCCATGCCCGCCAACGCCTATCTCAACCCGCGCGTGTGGGGCGGCACCGATGTGCTGGAAACCACGCTGTGGGCGCTTGGCTTCGTGTTCGTGGAAGACAAGTTTCGCGCGCTGTTCGCGATGATGTTCGGCGCGGGCGTGGCCATCCTGCTGGGCAAGGACGTGCCCCATCCACTGCGTTCGCATTATGCCCGCATGGCAGTGCTGCTGGCGATCGGCCTGGCGCATGCGGTGCTGCTGGCCAACAACGACGTGCTGCGGATCTATGCCGTGTGCGGCCTGCTGTTGCCGATCGCTGCGCGCTGGCCGACACGGCGTCTGCTGTGGGCTGCCGTGCTGCTGCTGGCGGGGCAGCTGGCCGTATCGGGCTGGTTCGCCTGGGGCTGGCTGCACTACTGGTACCAGTATGCCAGCGGTATGCCCGTGGACCTTGCCGCCCGCGACATGGCCGAGCGCACCTATGGCGGCCATCCGGACACCATCGCCTACAGCCTGGCGCAAGGCGCGGAGAGCTTTGCCGGGCGGCTGGCGCGGCGCCTGTCGGACTTGCCGATGCAAGGCCGCTTCATCGTCGCCTCCATGCCTTCGGCGCTGGCCGCTATGCTGCTGGGCATGGCGCTGTGGCGCAGCGGCCTGCTGGCGGGCAAATGGGACGCGGCGCGCGCCCGGCGGCTGGCGCGAAATTGCGCGCTTGCCAGCCTCCCCGTGCTGCTGGCGCTGGCCGCGTGGGACATTCTCAGCGGCTTCGATGCCATCGTGACGGCGGCGAACGCCATCGTCATTTCCGCCCCGTTCGACGTGGTATTGGGCGCCGGCTACGCCGCGCTTGCCATGGCGCTGTTCGGCGGCGCCCTGAAAGACCGTGCCATCACCCGTCGCCTTGCCGCAGTGGGACGGCTGGCGCTGACCAATTACCTTGCCACCAGCCTGGTGTTCGCGGCGATGTTCGCCAGTTGGGGGCTGGGCCTGTTCGGCGAAGTGTCGCGCGGCCCTATACTGTTGCTGGCGCTGGTGCCGATTGCGCTGATGCTGGCGTGGTCGCCAATGTGGCTCGCCCGATTCCGGCAAGGCCCGGCAGAGTGGGCGTGGCGCAGCCTCGCGGGGCTCAGGGCACTGCCGTTCCGGCGGCGGGAGACCTGACCGAAGCCATGTCGGCAGGCAGCTTGCGCGCGGCCATGAAATAGTGCGCCGAGGCCCACAGGTAAGCCAGGCCCGTTATCGCCATCGCCGTGGCCAGCCCGCGCGCTGCGCCCATTTCCACCGACAGGCTGTCGCTCAGCCAGCCCAGCAGCGAGGGGCCCAGTCCGCCCGCCACGCCGTAGACGCCGTTGAGGATCGCCGCTGCCGTGGCCCGCATGCGCGGGTGCATCAGGTTCTGCAATGTGGCGTAGGTGATGCCGAGGTAGCCGAAGTTGAGGAAGGTCGCCACGCTGACCAGCCCCAGCAGCAGGGGCAGCTGTTGCTGGAATATGGCGAAGGCATACAGCGGCCCACCCAGCAGCAGCGATATCGCCGGGATCAGCGCATAGGCGCGCGGGCTGCCTTCGCCAAAGCGGTCACCCAGCCAGCCGCTGCCTACCACCGAAAGCGCGGCGGGCAGGCTGGCGATCAGGCCGGCGTAAAGCCCTGCCTCGGCCAACCCTACCTCGAATTCGCGCACCATCAGGCTGGCGAAGAAGAAGTTGAGGCCGAAGCCCAGCATGGCCGCGAGCGCCGAGCCGATCACCAGGTTGCGCGCGCTGGGCAGGCGGAACAGCCGGCCGAGCACGGCAGAAACCGGCGGCACATCGTCGCTGGCGCCCGGATCGTGCTGGCCGCGCCTGGGCTCGCCGACGAAGAACCAGGCGACAAAGCCCATCACCAGGCCCGGGATGGCGGCGATCAGGAAGGTCATCCGCCAGCCGAATTCCTGCGCGATCCAGCCGCCCCCGACAAAGCCGATGAAGGCGCCCAGCGGCGGGGAAAGGAGCAGGCAGGAAATCGCGAAACCGCGCTTGTTGGCGGGGAAATAGTCGGCCACCACCGACTGGTTGCCCGGCAGGCCGATCGCCTCGCCAAGCCCCACGCCCATGCGCGCCACCAGCAGCTGCACCCAGCTGCCCGCCCAGCCGCAGGCTGCCGTGGCGCTGGACCAGAAAATGGTGCCGAAGGAAATCAGCGTCAGCCGCCGCACCCGTTCGGCAATACGCGCCACCACCAGCCCGGCGCCTATGTTCAGCAAGGCAAAAGCCCAGGCCATCAGCGAAACCTGTGCGTCCGACAGGCCGAACTCGGCCTTCACCGGCTCCACCAGCACGTTCACCACGATGCGGTCGATAAAGCCCACCGTGGCGATCGATGCGATCACCACCAGCGCCAGCCATGGCGATTTGCTGCGTGTCTGCATGTCCTCTCCCGTTGCCTGCTTCTAGCACGCCGCGGGCACAGCGGAAGGCAGCAAAAGCGGCCTGTCGCGGTGAACGGCAATTCTGGTTCTGCAGCACGCAAAGGCGTATACCCGACTCGGGCCGGAGTGAGAGGAGACGACGATGATCGAGATTACGATCTCTGATGCAGGTATTGCCGAAGTCGAATTCGAAGGCGCGCTGACCAGCGAAGATTTCGCGAAGGTTCGCGCTACCATCGATGACTACATCAACCGGCACGACCGCGTGCCCAATATCCTGATCCACATGCACGCCATGGTGCACTGGGACAGTCCGAAGGCCTTGCAGGACCATTTCGAGCTGGTGAAGGATCACCACAAGCTGGTGCAGAAGCTGGCCGTGGTTGGCGACAATCCGCTGCTGGCCGTGGTGCCCGAAATGGCCGACCATTTCGTGAAGGCGAAGATCCGTCGCTTCCCGGAAAGCAAGCTGGCAGAGGCCCGCGCGTGGCTGGAGAGCGAGGGCGACGAGCCGGGTACGTTCGAACTGCTCGATGGGTTCCCCGACGACGTGGTGGCGGTGCAGGCGAAGGGCATCATCACCGGCAAGGCCTATGCCGACAAGCTCGTGCCGCTGATGGACGCCAAGCTGGAAAAGCACGACCGCATCAAGTGCATGCTGGTGGTGGACGAGCAGTTCATCGCCTACACCGGCGAGGCCGCATGGAACGACATGCTGCTGGGTGTGCGCCACTGGAACAGGTTCGAACGCATCGCGGTGGTGACCGACATCGGCTGGCTGCGCATGTCGCTGCGCGTGTTCACGCCGCTGGTGCCGACCGAGTTCAAGCTGTTCGATCTGGCCCAGCTGGACGAGGCCAGGAGCTGGATCAAGCGCTAGGAGGGGCAGCCTTGGGCATGGAGCATCGCAGATAGCGCAGCAACAGGCAGCCAGGGCGCCGCAGCTTCGCCACCGCGTGATGGCGGGGTTCATCGGCAATGTCGTGGAGTGGTACGATTTCGCCCTCTACGGCTATCTCGCCGGGGTGATCGCGCCGGTGTTCTTTCCCGAATCCAGCCCCGCGGCAGGACTGATCGCCACTTACGGCATCTTTGCCGCCGGCTTCGTGATGCGGCCGATCGGGGCGGCGCTGTTCGGGTGGTTCGGCGACTTGCACGGCCGTGCGCGTACGATGCAGATCTCGGTCGCGCTGATGGCCATGCCCACGCTGCTGCTGGGCCTGCTGCCCAGCTATGCCACGGCCGGTATGCTTGCGCCGGTACTGCTGGTGCTGGTGCGGCTGATGCAGGGCCTGTCGGTGGGCGGGGAGTTTTCCTCGTCCGCCACTTACCTCGTCGAAACCGCGCCCATGCAAAAGCGCGGCCTGATCGGCAGCTGGGCCAATGTCGGCTCCATGTCCGGCTCGCTGTTGGGCGTGGGCGCGGCGGCTTTGACGACCAACCTGTTCGATCCGCAAGTGGTGCAGGACTGGGCCTGGCGCTTGCCCTTCCTGGCAGGAGCCGTGCTGGGCACGCTGGCGTTCTGGATCCGCTCCGACCTGCACAATTCGCAGCGGTTCTGCCGCCAGGATGCGAACCGCGCGGCAACCTCGCCGCTGTTGCAGGCCTTTACCAGCAACCGGCGCGAAACGCTGCTGGCGGTCGGCTTTGCCGCTGCATACGGCACCACTTTCTACATGGCGGTGGTCTACCTGCCCGAATGGCTGACCGCGCAGGGCCTGATGGAACGCGGCACGGCGCTGGCGATCAATTCGGGGGTTACCTTCATCGTTATCCTGGCCATGCCGCTGGCTGCGATCGTGGGCGACCGGGTGATGCCGCGCCGCACCTGGATCGCCGTTGCCATGGGGCTGCTGGTCCTGCTGGCCTGGCCGCTGCACGAATGGATGCTGGTGTCGGGCGGATCGTTGGCCTCGGTGCTGGTGACGCACCTGTGCTTCTTCCTGGTGCTGGCCGTGCCGCTCGGTTCGGGCCCGGCGCTGTTCGTGGAGATGTTCCCCGCCGAAGACCGGCTTTCGGGATACAGCGTGGCCTTCAATATCGGGCTGGGCGTGTTCGGCGGGCTGACGCCGATGATCGCCTCGCTGCTGATCGCGCAGACCGGGCTGGCGACCTCGCCTGCGCTTTACATGACGCTTGCTGCGCTGGTGGCCGCGCTGGTGCTGTTGCACGTGAAGGACGGCAGCCGCGCGCCGCTACGCTGAGCGCGCACGCGAAAAGGCGGCCCCGTTATGGAGCCGCCCCTTCGCGTGATAGACTGGTTCAACGCTTGGTGCTGGGGACGGAAGCCCCGGCCGGCAGTGCCCCGTGGTTCTCGCGCACCCAGCGGCCCACCTTGCGGCCGTAGCGGGCGATCATCTGCATGTTGAAGAAGTGCCAGCAGCCCAGCACCAGCACGGCAAGCCCCACCTTGGTGGCAACGAAGCGGATCGCCTCGGCCAGGGTGGCGGGCTCGCTGCCCAGGCTGATGGTCAGCAGGATGAAGCCCACGTTGACGAGGTAGAAGCCCACCACCAGCAAGTGGTTGGTGCTGCGCGCCAGCACCTCGTCGTGGCCGAAGCAATCGACCAGGAACACCTCGCCATTGACGCTGAGCGTGCGTGCAACCCAGCCGGTAAGGGCAATGGCGATGATGAGGTAGGCGAAATAGCTGAGTTCGGTCATCGGACTTCTCCTGCTTAGTGAATCATGTCGTGGAAGGGGTTGTTTGGTTTTTCAGCAGCATTGTTGCGAATGGACTGCTTGGCTTCGCGCCAGCGACCCCAGCGATAGGCTGTGGCTCCTCCAGCGATCCCGCCAACGCCAGCAAAAATGGAAAGGGCGTTGTCGGTGTACAGCTCGCCACTAAACAGCAGGGCAATGGATGCCGCGCCTGCAAGCGCGCCAATCAGGCCATAAAGGGCGGCCATCTCCCAATCGGCAGCTTTGAGCAGCAGCGTGGTCGGCAGGCCGATCAGGAGCAGGCCGACGATGACAAAGAGCGCGCCCACGAAACCGCAGAGCAGCATGCCGCCAAGGAACCCGCTGACGGACGCGCCGTCAGCGATCATGCCGATAGGCAGCAGTATGGCGAATGCCGCAGTTCCCCAGCCCCACGCCGACGCGAAATTCCGTGCATTAGGCCCGAAGCCATCTTTCGGAATTTCTGTAATTCCAGAAACTCTATCTCGTGGATCGGCAGTCATGGCAGGTGATCCTTTCGCTGTTGGAGGTTAGCCGCCCGTCTGGTTGCGAGTGGGGATGAAGCGCGCGACCTTGCTGCCCAGCTTCATCAGCGAAACCAGCGTGCCCTTGGGCAGCTTGCGCACGTCGTCGAACCAGCCCGTCAGCGTGCCCATGAAGGTGTGCATGCGCTCTATCCGCTCACGGATGTGCGCGGGCACATCGTCGCGGCCTTCCAACTGGGCGGAAAGGTCCGACAGCACCAGCAGCGTGGGGTCGATCTCGCGCTTCTTGCGTTCCAAGGTGATGCGCATCAGCATCTCCCACAGGTCGGTCTCGGCCACGAAGTGATCGCGGCGGTCGCCCATCACGTGCTGGCGGCGGATGATGCCATAGCCTTGCAGTTCCTTCAGCGCGGTGGAGACGTTGGAGCGGGCGAGGCCCAGCGTGTCGCAGATCTCTTCGGCATTGAGCGGCCTGTCGGACAGGTAGAGCAGCGCATGCACCTGGCTGACCGAGCGGTTCACCCCCCAGTGCGAACCCATCTCCCCCCAGTGGAGGATGAACGCTTCGGCTTCGGGGATATCGGTTACTTTCACGAGTTCCGACTCACATTCCTGAATTTCTGTAATTTCCGAAATACAGGAATGAAGCGACGCGTCAAGGGCGGTCTTGCCTGCAACAAACGTGCGCCTAGCTGGCGCGCATTTCCTCGGCTTCTGCAGCGCGTTGCTCGGCCTTTTCGCGGGCCGCCTTTTCGCGGTCCTCGGCCACCTTGCGCGCCTGTTCGGCCAGCCCGCGCCACGTACGTTCCGCGCGCAGTTCGCGCTCGCGCACGTTGTCCAGCGTCGCCTGCTCGGCAGCTGCGGCGGCGGCATCGGCGCGGTCGCGATAGAATTCGAAAGTCTGGGCCATGGTCCTTCTCCTGATGATGGGTGTGGGGGAAGGGCAGGGCGGGGGCGACGCCTTGGCGCAGCGCCCCCGCCCCGGAAGATCAGTCGGCAGCCGACAGGTTGACGGCGCTTTCCTTGCCGTTGCGGCCGGTTTCGACGTCGTAGTTGAGGCGCTGCTCCTTATCGAGCGTCTGCATCCCTGCCGCCTGAACGGCGGTGATGTGCACGAAGCTGTCGGCCGAGCCATCGTCGGGCTGGATGAAACCATAGCCCTTGTCGGTGTTGAAGAATTTTACGGTGCCAATCTTGGCCATGTGTCGTTCCTTTCAAGAAACGTAAGGGTTGCCGCCCCGCACCATGCGGGGGCGGTTGTCGCGTCAAATCGTCTGATGAAAGGAAGTCGTCGTCTGGATTGCGCCGGGCCTTCGCAAGAAGGATGACCGGCGGTCGGCAAATCTCGAAGTCCGTCGCATATTCCGACGTCATCCTAGCAGGTGCCGCGGGCAAAAGATAGGCTTGCGCTTGCAGCCTACCTGCCGCGCCAGAGCAACGGTGCCGAAGCGAGCGCAAAGCCGAGGAACAGGCTCTGCCATTGCAGCGCCTTGAACAGGTCCATCCAATCGGTTTCGTAGGCAAACCATGTGTTTACGCCGACATCGACCACGATGATCGCCAGGCCCAGCACCACGCCTGCGCGGTATCGCAGTGCCAGCAAGGCTGCGGCGGCCAGATCGAGCGGCAGCAGCAGCGACCAGAACCAGTTCAGCGCAAGCGGGGCGAAATCGTAGGGCAACCAGCCGCCGGAGAGCACATCGCGCGCGTGATTGACGGCACCGATCAGGAACGCCCCGATCCAGACGAAGCGGACAAACCGGTCCAAACCCTGTCAGCTCAGGTAATGCGCCGTGGTCTTCTCGGCCACTTCCTCTGCGCTTACGCCTGGCGCCAGTTCCACCAGTTTGAACGGCAGGTCGTGGTTGGGGCGCTGGAACACGGCAAGGTCGGTGATGATCATGTCGACCACATTGGTGCCCGTCAGCGGCAAGGTACATTCGGGAATGAACTTCGGGTCACCGTGCTTGGAGGTGTGCTCCATCACCACGATGATCTTCTTCACGCCTGCCACCAGGTCCATCGCGCCGCCCATGCCCTTCACCATCTTGCCGGGGATCATCCAGTTGGCGATGTCGCCGTTCTCGGCCACTTCCATGGCGCCAAGCACGGTCAGGTCGATATGCCCGCCGCGGATCATCGAAAAGCTGGTGGCGCTATCGAAATAGGCAGAGTGCGGCAGTTCGCTGATGGTCTGCTTGCCGGCGTTGATGAGGTCGGCGTCCTCCTCGCCCTCGTAAGGGAAGGGGCCGATACCCAGCATGCCGTTCTCGCTTTGCAGCGTCACCTGCATGCCTTCGGGAATGTGGTTCGCCACCAGCGTGGGGATGCCGATGCCGAGATTGACGTAATAACCGTCCTGCAGTTCTTGCGCGGCGCGGGCGGCCATCTCGTCGCGGGTCCAGGGCATTGAGCGTTCTCCTTTGGGGGAAAGGTGTGTCTGCGCGGCTATTCGCCGACCGGGTTGGGGATGAGGAACCAGCCGTTGCCCAGCATCATCTCCAGCGAGCGCGCATCGTTGAGGTCGCGCAGGAAATTATAAAGGTCGTCGAAGTCCGAGCGCTCGTCACCCGCCAGTGCGATCACGCAGCGCGTCTGCGCCAGCGCGGCACGGCGCGACTGCTTGGTTTCCCCCGGATAGCGTTCGACATAGAGTGCATCCTGCGACGCATCCCCCAGGGTGGCGACGATCACCGGCTCCCGCGTGGCAGATGCCAGCGGAGTGGGTGTGGATGCGGGTGTCGGCGTGGCCTGGGGCGAGATCGGCTCCGCCGCTGCCGCAACCGGTTCGGCAGGCTCCGCGGCGGCCAGGGCAGGAGTCGGCGTGGGCGTGGGGGCCGCTGCCGGAGTTACAAGCGGAGGATTGACCACCGTCACGCTTTCGCGGCTGCTGGAACGCGCGTCGTCGGACACGCCATTGCGAACCAGCGCGCCGCCGCCCGCCACGATCGGCAGCGCGGCCGCCGCGATGCAGCCTTGCAGGGCGATGGAAGAAAGGCCGAGGAGCAAAAGGTTACGATAGGTCATTCGCGCATGTCATCCTGCAACGTGTTCAGCCCGGTGGTATTGCCTGCCCGTTCCATGTCGAGCCCTTTCCCGTTTCCGGCAGGTGCCCCCGCGGCGCTCAATCCCGTGATTCGGGAATGGGCCAGGCTCGCACTGCGCACCGATTGCATCATCGGTATGCCGGGCATCACGCCGTCTCGCGTTGGCGCGTCGTGACGAACTCGATCTTCTTGTCGTAGGGGGCGCCCACCACCATGCGGTTGATGAAGACGCCGGGCAGGTGGATGCAATCGGGGTCCAGCGAACCGGCGGGCACCACTTCCTCCACCTCGGCCACGCACACCTTGCCGCAGGTGGCGGCAGGCTGGTTGAAATTGCGCGCAGTCTTGCGGAACACCAGGTTGCCTGTCTCGTCCGCCTTCCAGGCCTTGATGATCGACAGGTCGGCGAAGATGCCCTTCTCGAGGATGTATGTCTCGCCGTCGAATTCCTTGTGCTCCTTGCCCTCTGCCACCTGCGTGCCGACGCCGGTCTTGGTGTAGAAGCCGGGAATCCCTGCGCCGCCTGCGCGCATGCGTTCGGCCAGCGTGCCTTGCGGGCAGAACTCCACCTCCAGCTCGCCCGAAAGGTACTGTCGTTCGAATTCCTTGTTCTCGCCGACGTAGGAGGAGATCATCTTCTTTACCTGCCGCGTGCGCAGCAGCATGCCGATGCCTTCGTTGTCGATCCCGGCGTTGTTGCTGGCGAAGGTGAGGTTCTTCACGCCGCTGTCCTGGATCGCCTTCAGCAATCGTTCGGGGATGCCGCACAGGCCAAACCCGCCGGACGCAATCAGCATGTCGTCGTGCAGCAGCCCTTCAAGGGCGGCTTCGGCGGAAGGATAGAGTTTCTGCATCGCGGCATCCTTGGGCTGTGGAATCGTGCGGACACTAGAGCCCGGGCGGCTTCGTGTCACCAGCCAAAGCCCGATGCCGCACTGCACAATAGCGATTCGCCTCAACCTGAATATCGATTCGATTTTCGCCAGGGGCTGACACTCATGTAAGCCCTTAAGTCACTGCATTTTCGCTAATATACCGATATGTTGCAAAAGGTGCAACATATGATGCCCTTTTCGCACTTGCGAGATCGGGTCGATCCGCGCATATCTCTCCCTGCCTTTCAGGCATCCTCTCCCAAAACTTCCCAGGCCCGGTCGGCAACGACCGGGCCTTTTTTCTTGCCCGCTCCCAGGAGCCGTACCGCAGCGCCTGATCCATCCGCTGGCGGCTTTCCCGGCACCTTCCGGCTGCTTGCAGGTTTGCAATAGTGGCGGGCGCTCCCTAGGTCCGCTGTAGACAACAGGCATAACTGGACAGGACCACACATGGCCGAAGCGGATGCAGCACAGGTGGAAGCGGGAACGGTGCGGCTGCA
This sequence comes from uncultured Erythrobacter sp., assembly GCA_913055155.1. Taxonomy (GTDB): domain Bacteria; phylum Pseudomonadota; class Alphaproteobacteria; order Sphingomonadales; family Sphingomonadaceae; genus Alteraurantiacibacter. The sequence goes on from CAJXJR010000016.1 coordinate 64,672, forward strand.
GGTCGCTGCCGCCCGGCAGGAGGAATCGGGCCGCGGCGTGGTGCGCATGCCCCGGTCTGCTTTCCAGGCGCTGGGCATTACCGAAGGCGACGCGGTGGAGATCGAAGGCAAGCGCGCCACCGTCGCCATCGCCGCCCCTGCCTATGACGAGGACGAAGCGCTCGACGTGATTCGCCTCGATGGCTTGCAGCGCGGCAATGCCGAGACTTCTTCCGGCGAACACGTGATCGTGCGCCGGGCAGAGACGAAGCCGGCCACGCGCGTGGTGTTCGCGCCCGCCCGCCGCGAGATGCGCCTGCACGGCCCCAGCGAGGCGTTGAAGCGGGTGTTCTTCAAGCAACCGCTGACTGCCGGAGACCTGGTTGCTACCCATGGCCAGCAGCCGGTGCAGAACGTGCCGCCCGAAGTGCGCCGCATGTTCAATGCGCCCGCCTATGCGCTGACGCAGATCCGCCTGCAGGTGGTCTCCACCGTGCCCAAGGGCTTCGTCCACATCGACGAGAACACCGAGGTGGAACTGCGCGCCGAGTTCGAGGAACCGCGCGATGCCCGCGGCATGATCAACTACGACGACGTCGGCGGCATGGACGAGACCATCAAGGCCCTGCGCGAGATGGTGGAACTGCCGCTGCGCTACCCTGAGCTGTTCACCCGCCTTGGCGTCGACCCGCCCAAGGGTGTGCTGCTGCACGGCCCGCCCGGCACCGGCAAGACCCGGCTGGCCCAGGCGGTGGCGAACGAATCGGATGCCGAGTTCTTCACCATCAACGGCCCGGAAATCATGGGCAGCGCCTACGGCGAATCGGAAAAGCGGCTGCGCGAGGTGTTCGAGGAAGCCGAGCGCAGCCAGCCGGCCATCGTCTTCATCGACGAGATCGATTCGATCGCGCCCAAGCGCGAAAAGGTGCAGGGCGAGGCGGAAAAGCGCCTTGTCGCCCAGCTGCTGACGCTGATGGACGGGCTGCAGGCGCGCGCCAACCTGGTGGTGATTGCCGCCACCAACAGGCCCGATGCCATCGACGAGGCACTGCGTCGCCCCGGTCGCTTCGACCGCGAGATCGTGATCGGCGTCCCCGACGAAAGCGGTCGGCGCGAGATCCTGGCCATCCACACGCGCGGCATGCCGCTGGGCGAAGGCGTGGACCTGGGCGAATTGTCGCGCTCCACCCACGGCTTTGTCGGTGCGGACATCGCCGCACTGACGCGCGAGGCGGCGATCGAAGCGGTGCGCCGGATCATGCCCAGGCTCGATCTCGACGCGCGCGAAGTGCCTGCCGAAGTGCTGGAAGAACTGTGCGTCGAGAAGAACGACTTTCGCGAAGCATTGAAGCGCGTGCAGCCCAGCGCCATGCGCGAAGTGATGGTGCAGGCACCCAAGGTCGGCTGGCAGGACCTTGGCGGCCTCGACGAAGCCATCGCCTCGCTGAAGGAAGGCGTCGAACTGCCGCTGAGGAACCCGCGCGCGTTCGAGCGGCTGGGTATCCGTCCGGCCAAGGGTTTCCTGCTCTACGGCCCGCCCGGAACGGGCAAGACCTTGCTGGCGAAGGCGGTGGCGAAGGAGGCAGAAGCCAACTTTATCTCGATCAAGAGCAGCGACTTGCTGTCCAAGTGGTACGGCGAAAGCGAGCAGCAGATCGCCCGCATGTTCGCCCGTGCGCGCGCGGTGGCGCCGTGCGTCGTGTTCATCGACGAGATCGATTCCCTGGTGCCGGCGCGCGGATCGTCTGCCAACGAACCGCAGGTGACGGCCCGGGTGGTCAACACGATCCTGGCCGAAATGGACGGGATGGAGGAGATGTCCTCCATCGTGGTGATCGGTGCGACCAACCGCCCGACGCTGGTCGACCCGGCGCTGCTGCGCCCCGGCCGGTTCGACGAGCTGGTCTACGTCGGCGCGCCGGACGAACCTGGCCGCGAGCACATCCTCAAGATCCACACCGCGGGTATGCCGCTGGGCGAAGACGTCGACCTTGGCGCCATCGCGAAGAAAACCGATCGCTTCACCGGCGCAGACCTGGAAGACGTGGTGCGCCGCGCCGGCCTGACCGCCATCCGCCGCACCAACGGTGAACCGGACAGCGTCGCCATGGCCGATTTCGAGGACGCGCTGAAAGACAGCCGCGCCACGGTTACCGCGAAGATGGAAGCCGAGTACAAGAAGATGAAGGGCGAACTGAAGAAGCGCGCCGCGGAAGTGCGCCCAATCGGCTTCATCACCGAAGGCATGGTGGAGAGCACGCGGGATTCAAAGCACTAGTCCCGGTTCGAAGTAATCCCCGCTTCGCCGCCTTCCCACAGCATCTCTGCTGCAGAGGTGACGCGGCGAACGGCAATGGCTTCGGGCATCTGTTCGCGGATGAAGGCCAGCATGCCTTCGCGGATCTGGCACCTGAGGTCGAAGGCGGCACTGGCGTCCTGCGCGCTCATGAGCAGGCGCAGTTCCATCGAATCGAGCGTGGTATCGGTGACCTGCACCGCTTTGACGCGCTGGTCCCACAGCGGGTTGGACTCGATCTGCCTCTCGAACTCGGTGCGCAGGCGGGCCACGTCGGCCAGCGGGTCCAGGTGCAGGTAGACCGTGCCCAGCAGCTGCGAATCCTTGCGCGTCCAGTTCTGGAAGGTTTCCTCCAGGAACTTGGAAGAGGGCACGATCAGGCGCCGCTCGTCCCACACTTTCACCACGACATAGGTGGTGCGGATATCCTCGATGCGGCCCCATTCGCCGTCGATGATGACGACATCGTCGATGCGGATCGGTTCCGTCAGCGCCATCTGCAGCCCGCCGATCAGCGCCTTCAGCGCAGGCTGGGCGGCCGCACCCACGGCGAGGGCCGCAAGTCCGGCAGAGGCCATCAGCGTGACCCCCACGCTGCGCACGCCGGGGATCGAGAGCATCATCAGCCCCACGGTGATGACGATGATGCAGAAGGTGCCGATGCGGCTGAATATGGCCAGCCGCGTGCGGCGGCGGCGCGCCTGAAGGTTGTCGGCCACGTCGATATCGGCGCGCAGCTCCATCGCCGCCACGAATGCGCGCATGATCGACAACGCGATCCAGCCGATCAGCGCGGGCATCACGAAGCCGGCGATCTTCTCCCACACGCTTTCCAGCACCGCGACTTCGCGCGCCGCCAGTACCACGCCCAGTGCCACCATGGCCCACTTGGTGGGCCGCGCCAGGTGCCTGACGACGATATTGTCCGCCTCGCTGTCGCTGGCCTTGGCGACTTTCCTGAGAATGCGGAACAGGATGCGATGCGCCAGCAGCGCCAGCAGGACACCGATAGCCGCCGCCAGCGCGGCGACCAGCCAGGACTCAATGGCATCGGGCACGGTGTCGCGAAGGGCAGTCAGCCAGTCATTCATGGTGCAATGCAGTAAAGACCGCCGGCCCGCCTAGCAAGCTCAGTGCGCGGCATCCCAGCTGGTGCCGGTGCCGATCTCGATGCCCAGCGGCACGCTCAGCTTGACGGCAGGCAAGGCTGCATCGGCCATCACCCGTTCGATCACCGGGGAGGCTGCATCCACGTCGCCTTCGGGCAGTTCGAACACCAGTTCGTCGTGCACCTGCAGCAGCATGCGTACGTGACCAAGGCCTGCCTCTGCCAGCGCGGGCAGCATGCGGGCCATGGCGCGCTTGATGATATCGGCGCTGGTGCCCTGGATCGGCGCGTTGATCGCCGCGCGTTCGGAGCCCTGGCGCTCGGCCTGGTTCTTCGAATTGATGCGCGGGAACCACGTCTTGCGGCCGAACAGGGTCTCCGAATAACCCTTCTCGCGCACGCTCTCCAGCGTTTCGTGGATATAGCTCTGGATGCCGGGGAAGCGCTTGAAATAGGTGTCGATCACTTCCTGCGCTTCGTCCGGTTCCACGCCAAGCCGGCCCGCCAGGCCCCAGCGCGAAATGCCGTAGAGGATGGCGAAGTTGATGGTCTTGGCCTTGGCGCGCGTGTCGCGGTCGACCTCGCCGTACATCTCCTTCGCCGTGCGGGCGTGGATGTCCTCGCCCTGTTCGAAGGCCTCTTTCAGCTCCGGCACGTCGGCCATGTGCGCGGCCAGCCGCAATTCGATCTGCGAATAGTCGGCCGCCAGCAGCACGTTGCCGGTTTCGGGCACGAAGGCCTTGCGGATCTCGCGCCCGATCTCGGTGCGGATGGGGATGTTCTGCAAGTTGGGATCGGTAGAGGACAGGCGGCCCGTCTGCGCGCCTACCAGCGAATAACTGGTGTGCACGCGGCCTGTGTTCGGGTTGATCGCTTCCTGCAGGGCATCGGTATAGGTCGATTTCAGCTTCGAAAGCTGGCGGTATTCCAGCACCTTGTCGGCAATCGTCGCACCTTGCGCGCTGAGCTTTTCCAGCACCGACTGGTCAGTCGAGTACTGCCCGCTCTTGCCCTTGCGCCCGCCCTTGTACCCCAGCTTGTCGAACAGCACTTCGCCCAGCTGCTTGGGGCTGCCGATGGTGAACTCCTCGCCGGCTTCCTCGTGGATCTCCTTCTCGATCCGCGCGGTGGTCTCGGCAAACTGTTCGGACAGGCGCGACAGCGCGGCGCGGTCTACCTTGATGCCTTCACGCTCCATGCCTGCCACAACCGGGATCAGCGGGCGATCGACCCGTTCGTAGACGCGGGTTGCCCCTTCCACCGGAAGGCGGCGATAGAGGTGCTGGTAGAGGCGCCAGGTCACGTCGGCATCTTCCGCCGCATATTCGGTGGCCTTGTCCAGCGGCACCTGGCCGAAGGGGATGGCCTTCTTGCCCGTGCCGCACACGTCCTTGAACTTCAGGCAGGTGTGGCCAAGGTGGCGCTCGGCCAGTTCGTCCATCCCGTGGCCGCCGCCGACACCGCTTTCCTCGCGGCCAGCGTCCATGGCGAAGCTGATGACCATGGTATCGTGGATCGGCGCCACCTCGATGTCGTAACGCGCCAGCACGTTGAGGTCGTACTTGATGTTCTGCCCCACCTTCAGCACGGCATCGCTTTCCAGCAGCGGCTTGATCGCGGCCAGCGCCTGGTCACGATCGACCTGTGCGGGCTTCTCGTCGAACATGTCGTCGCTGCCGTGGGCCAGCGGCACGTAGCAGGCATCGTTGGGGCCAAGCGCAAGGCTGAAACCGACGAGGTCGGCCTGCATGGCATCGAGGTCGCTGGTTTCGGTATCGACCGCCACCAGCCGTGCGGCAAAGGCGCGTTCGACCCACTCTTCCAGACGCTCCATCGTCTGCACACATTCGTAGGCGCTGCGATCCACATCCGGCCAATCGGGCAGCGGCTGGCTGTTGCCTTCGCCGGAGGCTGCTGCGCCCTTGGTATCGGCCTTGGCCGGATTCAGGTCGTTGGGCTTGTCCGGGCTGCCGGTGCCTGCGTCCAGCCGTCGCAGCAGGCTGTTGAAGCCGTGCGTTTCGAGGAATTGCGCCAGCGGTCCGGGCGGCACGCCGTCCAGCTTGAAATCCTCGAGCGGCTGGGGAAGTTCGCAATCCTCCTTCAGCGTGACGAGTACCCGGCTGAGTTCGGCATCCTCGCGGTGCTCCAGCAAGCGTTCCTTCAGCTTGGACTTCTTCATGTCTTCCGCCGCATCGAGAGCCGCCTGGAGGCTGCCATGCTCTGCGATCAGCTTGCTGGCGGTCTTGGGGCCGACACCGAAGATGCCGGGAATGTTGTCGACCGAATCGCCCATCAGCGCGAGCACGTCGCCCACTTTCTCTGGCGGCACGCCGAACTTCTCTTCGACCTCGGGGATATAGATGCGCGCGTTCTTCATCGTATCGAGCATGTCGATGCGGGCGCCGTCCTTTTCGCCCACCAACTGCATCAGGTCCTTGTCGGAGGACACGATGGTGACATCCCATCCCTTGGCCTGCGCAGCGCGGGCATAGCTGGCGATGATATCGTCTGCCTCGACATCGGGTTCCTCGATGCAGGGCAGCGAAAAGGCGCGCGTCGCGTCGCGAATCAGCGGGAACTGCGGCACCAGGTCTTCGGGCGGCGGCGGCCGGTTGGCCTTGTACTGGTCGTAGATATCATTGCGGAAGCTCTTGCTCGACTTGTCGAGAATCACGGCCAGGTGCGTGGGACCTTCGGCCTTGTCGAGATCCTCTGCCAGCTTCCACAGCATGGTGGTGTAGCCATAGACCGCGCCCACGGGCGTCCCTTCCGGATTCGTCAGGGGCGGCAGACGGTGGTAAGCGCGGAAGATATAGGCCGAGCCATCGACCAGGTAGAGATGCTGTTTATCGGGCATTTCCGCCTGCTAGCATGGGCGTTCCCCGGCTGTAAGCATCAAAGATTCCGCCTTATTGTTGCCTTCGGTTCGCCGCAATTGCGCCATAATGTGCTTGCGTGGGTCAAAATGTGGCATTATTTAGGCAGCAGAACTGGCGGGAAGGCCGGTTCCGGGACCGGCATCAGCCATTCCCACAATTATGCAATTCAAGGGGTTTATACCTATGCGTAAGATCGTTCTCGTCGCTGCCGCCGCTGGCGCTGCTCTGACCCTCGCCGCTTGCGGCGAAACCGCTTCGGAAGACGCCACCGACGCCATGGAAGAAGTTTCGGCTGACGCTGAAGCCAACATGGAAGCCATGGAAGAAACCGCTGACGAAGCCGTCGCCGACGCCGAAGCCAGCATGGACGAAGCTACCGACGCCGTCGAAGAAATGGCTGACGACGCTGAAGCCACCATGGAAGAAGAAGCTGCCGAGTAATCCTCGCAGCCTTCCAGGCTTTACACGGATTGAGGGCGTGGCCAGCGATGGCCGCGCCCTTTTTCCATGCCTGAAAGGTATTTGCTCCGGGCGGGGCGCCCTGTTGCAGCTGCCTCAGCGCGCGGCAGCTGCTGGTGCTGCATATTCGGCGTTGGCAAAGGCCCGGCCGTCTGCCTGCTCGGCATAGCCATCGTAGAGGGCCCGCGCGATCGAGGCGATCCGCGAATCGCGCAAGGCGCGTGCCCGGCTCTTGTTCGCGTTCTCGTCTGCCTGCGAAGCGCTTTGCCCGGTGACGTAGATGGCCATGGCGATGGCGCGTCCATCGGGCATCTCGACGATCCCGATGTCGCCGGCCAGGCGATTGAGCGTGCCGGTCTTGTGCGCCACCGTGACGCCTTCGGGCATGCCGGCTCTGATGCGGCGGCGACCCGTGCGGCACCGTTCCATGGCATCCAGGATAATGTGGCGGCTCTCCGGGCTCAGCCATTCACCCTGGTAGATGCCGGCCAGCAGGCGCACCATGGTCTCGGGCGTGGCGCTGTCGCGCATGTCGATGTAGGTGGCCGGGTCGAATTCGCGATCGTCGCGCACCAGCGTGGCGATGTCGCGGTCGAGGCTGAAATCGGTCAGGCCTGCGCGGCGCGCCCAGTCGTTCACCGCCTCGGGGCCGCCCACGGCAGCCAGCAGCGCATCGGTGGCAGGGTTGGAACTGCGTGTCAGACTGAGATCGATCAGTTCTGCCGCGGTCATGTACTCGCCTTCGCGCACCGGCGCGGCGGCAGTGGAAAACGGCTGCGATCGCACGGCCCACAGCAGCGGGAATTCGCTGGTCAGGCTCCAGCGACCCTGGTCCACCCCTTCAAGGTAGGTGGCGGCAATGGCGATCTTGCTGGTCGAGGCCATGGGAAAGCGCTGGTCGCCCAGCACCGACACTTCCTCTCCGGTGGCAAGGTCGATCGCGGCAACGCCGATGCGGCCGTCGCTGCCATCGGCCAGTTGCGCAATACGCCGTTCCAGCGGCGTGCTCGGCTCTTCGAGGAACTGCGGCGGTTCGCGGACTTCGGTGCCAAAGGCGCTGTCGAACGCGCTTTCGAAATCACCGGTGGCGCCTTGCGCCTGCGCGCTCGCGCTCGCCAAGGGGGCGAGAGCCAATGCCAGTAGCGCAATAATACGTGCGATCACCGAAGTATCCATACCGTGGACGTTGCCAGAAACGTGCTTATCAATTGCTTAATAGCACACGGTCTGGCGATGGGCGCGCGACGAATCGCGCCGGATTGGCGACGTATCGAGTCGCGCAGGCCGAAAACGGCCCGGTTCTGCCGGAATCCTGCTGCTTCAGGTGTTGGCAAGAACCTTTTCGACCTTGTCCAGCGGCTCGTGCGCCAGCGCCTTGTCGACCTCTGCCGCCAGCCGCTTTACCAGCTCTGGATGGTAGTGGCGCCGCATTTCGCCCAGCGTCTTGGGATCGGCGATCACCACCAGGTCTTCGAAGGTTCCGGCAATGGCCTTGGCATTGAGCCACTCTGCCGCCGCTGCGGCATGCGCCAGTTCATCGAGGTCGGTCTTGCCCTTTAGCTGGCTGGCATCGTCCTGGTTCCTCACCGCCGCGCTGTAGTTGCTCGGATCGAGCGAGGGCTCCTCCAGAACGGACAGCTTGGGCTCGAAGATCGGCCCAACGTTGCGCAGCACCAGGAAGCGGGTGCCATCGACCAGTGCGACATGAGCCTTGTGCGGAACCTTCATCGGGCTTTTCTCCTGCTTTTTGCTTTCGTGCAACCAACGCTCGCGACCGGGAAACGTGCCGCAAAAAAGGGCCTATTCGGGCTTGCGCAGACGCCAGGCGAACTGGTCGGTATTTCCACGAATGGAATCGTCGAACACATTGGCCGTGCGTGGATCGTCGGGGCGGGAATACAGGTCCGATTCCGCTTCCAGTTCGAAGCCGACTGCGGTGAGGGCATCCAGCGCCAGTTGCGCATCCATGCGGTGCAGTTCGTCCGCTGCCTCCGCCCCGCCGTCTTCGGCGGCCAGATGATCGACCACCACCAGCGTGCCGCCGGGCTTAAGCGAATCGTACAGCATCTGGATTGCCGCGTCGGCCGTGCCTTCGGGCATCTGCGAGATATACAGGTCGTGCAGGTTCATCACCGTGATGATGGTGTCGAGCGGCTCGGGCCAGCCGGGATCGGTGATAGGGCCGCGCAGCGGGAAGACGCGCACGGGATTGCCGTTATCGTCGGAATAGGGCGCGACTGCAGCATCCTGCTCGTCCGCATATTCGGGCCGGAAGGCGATGAATTCTTCCGGCTGGAAGGCATAGACCTTGCCATCGGCCCCTACCGCCATGGCCAGCAGCCGGGTCATGTAGCCGCCGCCCATGATATAGTCGCCAACCACTTCACCCTTGTCGATCTGGGCAAAGGCCAGCAGCTCGCCGGGCTGGCGCGCCTCGTCATACTGGCGATCATCCATGCGCGCGACATCGTTGATCGCCTGCATGTAGCTGCGCGCCGAATATTGCGTCGTTTCGGTTTCCCCGGTGTCGGCATCGCCGCCGCAGGCCGACAGGCCGACCAGCAGGGCGGTGGCAAAGATCGCTGCACGCATAAGGCTTCTTCTCCCCTCGTTCACTCGTGGCGAAAGCTAACCCTATGTGCAGGCCGCGGCAAGCGGCCTCGCACAAACATTGCCTGCCCAAGGTCCCGTCTTGACGGATGGGCCATTCGCAGGGCCTATGGGTGCAGATGAAACCAGTCTTTCGGGGAACCACGCACATGACCACCACCACCACTCGCCTGCGGCTTGCCACCGGCGCATCACTCGCCGCCCTGCTTCTGGCAAGCGGGGCCAGCGTGGCCGCGCAGGAAGTGACCATCGTCCAGCCCGGCCCTGTCGGCGCGCAGCCACGCACGCTGAGCGAGGAAGAGGCAATCGACCTTGCGCGCAACGGCTATTCCCCGGCGGATGTCGCCTTCATGCAGGGCATGATCGTGCACCACCAGCAGGCCGTCGACATGGCGGCGCTGGCGGCCGATCGCACCAGCACGCCCGAGATCCTGGCCATCGCTGGGCGCATCGATGCCTCGCAGGAGGACGAGATCGAATTCATGCGCGGCTGGCTGACCGATCGGGGCGAGCCGGTGGAAATGGCGGGCATGGGCCATGCCCACCACGCCGACATGCAGGGCATGGCCAGCCCCGAGCAGATGGCCGCGCTGGCCGAGGCGCGCGGTACCAATTTCGACCGGCTGTTCCTGGAGCTGATGGTGCGCCACCACCAGGGCGCGGTGTACATGGTGGAAGACCTGCACAACCAGCGCGGCACCGCCGCAGACCCGGTGATGTACGAATTCACCAGCGAGGTTGTGAACGACCAGAACGCCGAGATCGAGCGGATGAACGCCTTTCTCGCCAGCCTCTCCGACGATCCGCGCGCCACGCTGGCGGCAGGCCTGTTCGATGCGGGCGAGGCAATCCTCAACCTTCGCCACGTGGCTTCGCTGCGCAAGCCCGCAGGGTTCTTCGATCCGGAGAACCCCGGCGACCTGCGTCCCGAAATTCCCGAGGAGGAGGAAGGGGAGGCCGCCGAAGCGATGGCAGGCCACGAGGGCCATGCCGACCACGCCGATCACGCGATGATGGCAGGCGGCGACCAGCCTCGCGATCCGGAGGAAGAGGAAGAAGAACGCCGCTTTGCCGAACGCGGCGGGCTGCTGGACTTTGCCAACACCGACATCGCCTTCTCCGGCGACATGATGGTGGCGGGCAACTACCATGGCTTCAACGCCTATCGCCTGGGCGAGGACGGCGTGCCGACGCTGGTCAGCTCGGTCGTCTGCCCCGGCGGGCAGGGCGACGTATCGATCGCGGGCGACCTTCTGATCATGAGCGTGGAGGAAACGCGCGGGCGCACCGACTGCGGCCTGGAAGGCGTGACCGACCGGGTGAGCGAAGACCGCTTCCGCGGCCTGCGCATCTTCGACATCTCCGATATCACCCGCCCGGTGCAGGTGGGGCAGGTGCAGACCTGCCGCGGCAGTCACACCCATTCCATCGTCACGCAGACCGATGACGCCCTTATCGTCTACAACTCCGGCACCGGTTCGGTGCGCGAGGAAGAGGAGCTGTCGTTCTGCATCGGCGACGTGCCGGGCGACGATCGCACCGCGCTGTTCAGCATCGACGTGATCGAAATCCCGCTGGCCAATCCGGGCGCGGCGCACATCGTTTCCTCCCCGCGCGTCTTCGCCGACCCCGAGACCGGGCGGCTGGCCGGCCTGTGGCAGGGCGGCGACCACGGCGACGACACGCAGGACACCAACCGCACCGACCAGTGCCACGACATCACCGTCTTCCCCAGCCTGAACATCGCCGCCGGCGCGTGCTCGGGCAACGGCATCGTGTTCGACATTTCCGACCCGCTGAATCCCACCCGCATGGACGAGGTGGTGGATGAAGGCTTCGCCTACTGGCACTCGGCCACCTTCAACAACGATGGCACCGTGGTGCTGTTCACCGATGAATGGGGCGGTGGCGGTCGGCCGCGCTGCCGCGCCAGCGATCCGCGCCACTGGGGCGCCGATGCCTTCTACGAAATCGTCGATGGCCAGCTGGAACGACGCGGCACCTTCAAGCTGCCCGCACCGCAGGGTGACAAGGAAAACTGCGTCGCGCACAACGGCTCGATCATCCCGGTGCCGGGGCGCGATATCTTCGTGCAGGCATGGTACCAGGGCGGCATCTCGGTGATCGACTTCACCGATCCGGCCAATCCGTTCGAAATCGCCTATTTCGATCGCGGCCCGATCAACGACGAGCAGCTGGTGACCGGCGGCTATTGGTCGGCCTACTGGTACAACGGGCGCATCTACGGCACCGAGATCACCCGCGGTATCGACGTGTTCGCGCTGGAGCCGAGCGAGTTCCTGACGGCCGAGGAGATCGAAGCAGCGGAAAACGCGGTGCATGCCGACGGCCTGTTCAACCCGCAGACGCAGTACCCGGTGACCTGGAGCGAGGAGCAGGTCGAGGCGGCCGAACGCAGCCGCATGGGGGGATAGGAATTCTTGTTTTTCGCTCACGCCTCCGCGTGAGCATCCTCGCTAGACGCGCAGCATAGCTGCGCCCGCTGCGGGCGGGCGTTTGCCCTTGCGGTCGGCTAGTCGCCAACCGAGTGACACATCGATGAATTCCCTAACCCTTCGGCGCCTTGGGGTAGCGCTTGCGATACAGCGACCACAGCGGCGAGGTGACGGTAAAGCCGGCCACCGCGCCGCCAAGGTAGATGATGCCTGACTTGCCGCCGCTGTAGCCCAGCTGGTCGGTGAACAGGTAATAGGCCACCAGGGCACCGGCGATAGTGAAGACGGTGCTCAGCAACACCAGCGGCAGGAACAGGAACCAGTTGTTGCGGGTGCGCGTGTCGTGGGTGCGCGGGGGCTGGGTGGTTTCGGCCATGATGTCCCTCGATCCGATGATTTCACCGGGCAGGACCATACCAGCGATATGGCGGCGGCTGGCTACCATATCTGTGGTAGCCGGCAGCCAGGCTCAGAACCAGAAGCGCAGGCCCAGCAACACCGCCACGCCATCGGGATCGCCGTCCTCGGCGCGGATGAAGTCCGCCGTGCGGCCTGTCGCCGCTTCGTATTCCACGCCCACATAGGGCGCGAATTCGCGCACGATTTCGTAGCGCAGCCGCGCGCCCAGGTGGATCTTCGACAGCCCGGCACCCACACCGCGTTCGGGAATGTCCTGCGCGGAAAGCTCTGCCTCCACACGCGGTTGCAGGATCAGGCTCTGGGTCAGGCGCATGTCGTGCTCCGCCTTGATCCGCCCGGTCAGGTCGCCCTCGTCGGAGAGGAAGGCGGTGGTATCGAAATGCACCATGTAGGGCGCCAGGCCCGATGCGCCCAGGGCAAGGTGGGCGGTGATATCCGGCTCCACGTCCAGGCGCGCGCCGGCCTGCAAGTCGATGAAGGGGCCGATGGCATGGCTCCACAGCAGCTGCATCTCGGCATCGTCCACCGTGCCCCCGAACTCACCGACACCTTCGGTCTTGAATACCACCTTGTCGGTGGCACTGCCGTACCAGCCGCTGACATCCCAGACATAAGTATCGTGCCCATCGCCAACATGCGCTTCCAGCCGCTCGGCCAGCACCCGGCCTGTCGTCATTCCGCCGTGGGTGGCGTGGTTATAGGCGCGCGCGGCGGCCATCTGGCGCTGGTCGAAGTAGAGATCGGCAGCATGCTGCGGCCCGTCGAAGGCGCGCGCCGGTGGTGGACCCATGGGGATATCCATCGCCGCGTGGTCCATCTGCCCGTGCTGGCTGTGGTCCATCTGCGAGTGATCCATCACAGGCTCTTCCTGCGTGTCCATCGCGTGCTGTGCGTGGTCCATCGGCTCCTGCGCGGCAGCGCCGTGCCCCTCGTGGCCCGAATGGTCCTGCGCGGCGGCGGGGGTGGCGATCAGCGCGGCGGTGGCAAACAACAGCGCGCGCATCAGGCGTCTCCCTCTTCGGGGAAGGGACGCACGGTCACGGTCTGCATCATGCCGGCGTGCATGTGGTAGAGCAGGTGGCAGTGGAAGGCCCAGTCGCCCGGCTCGTCGGCGGTCAGGTCGAAGGTCGCCGTGCCGCCCGGCTGCACGATCACCGTGTGCTTCAGCGGCTGGTTCGTCATGCCGGCGCCGTTCACCAGTTCGAAGAAATGGCCGTGCAGGTGGATCGGGTGCGCCATCATCGTGTCGTTCACCAGCTTCACGCGCACCCGCTCGTCATAGCCGAAGCGGATGGGGTCGTCGGTGACGGCATTGAACTGCTTGCCGTCGAACGACCACATGTAGCGTTCCATGTTGCCGGTAAGATGGATCTCCATCTGCCGGGTGGGCATGCGGTGGGGATTGGCATTCCTTGCACGCAGGTCGGTGTAGCGCAGCACCCGGTGGTCGACGGTGTTCAGGCCAAGGCCGGGAAAGTCCATCCGGTCCACCGGCATGGGGGCAACCATGTCGATGCCGGGGCCGACTTCCACGCTTTCGGGCAGCAGCGAGGTATCGCGCATGGAATGATCCATGCCGTCCATGCCGTCCGCGCCATGATCCATCCCGGCCATCTTTCCATGCCTGCCGTGGTCCATCCCGCCCATGCCGCCCATGCCCATGTCGGCCATGGTCAGCGTCACCGGCTCGCGCAGCGGCGGCGGCGTGGCACGGTGGCCCGCGTGCGAGGTGAGGCTGGCAACGCCCATGCCCGAACGGTCCATCGCCTCGGCCACGAAGGCGTGGCTGCCATCGGGCGGGGTCACGATCACGTCGTAGGTTTCCGCCACGCCGATCTGGAACTCGTCGACCGGTACGGGATCGACCTCCTGCCCGTCTGCGGCGATCACCGTCATCTCCACGCCGGGAATGCGCACGTTGAAAAAGGTCATGGCGGACCCGTTGATGATCCGCAGCCGCACCCGCTCTCCCGGCGTGAAGGCGAATTCCAGGTCGTCTGCCGGGCCGTGGCCGTTGACGAGATAGGTGTAGGTTGCGCCCGTCACGTCCGATATGTCGCGCGGGTTCATCCGCATCGCGCCCCACATCAGCCGGTCTTCCAGCGACATTTCCCCGCTGCCCACGGTCATCATCTGGCGGTTGAAGTAGTGCTCGCCCACCATCAGCATGCGCGCGATCTCGTGTGGGTGGCGCGGCGTGAACTCGCTCAAGAGCACCACGTAGTCGCGGTCATGGCGCGGGTCGGGCATGTGATGGGCGTGCTCGCCTTCGATCACGATCGGGCCGTAATGCCCCGCCTGTTCCTGCAGGCCCGAATGGCTGTGCCACCAGTAGGTGCCCGTCTGGCGGATGGGGAAGCGGTAAGTGAAGGTTTCGCCCGGACGGATGCCTGGGAAGCTGACGCCGGGCACGCCGTCGTACTGGAACGGCAGCAGCAGGCCGTGCCAGTGGATCGAGCTGTCCTCGTCCAGGTTGTTGGTGACGTTGAGCGTCACCTCCTGCCCCTCGCGCAGGCGGATCAGCGGGCCGGGCACGGAACCGTTGACGGCAATCGCATGGCCGCTGCGCCCGCCGCTGCCGAATTGGTGGTTGTCGATGGTGAGGTCGATCACCTCCCCCGAGAGCTCGCCAAAGCCCTGGCGCGCATGGGTCAACGATTGCCCACGCGCCCAGGCGGGAATGGCAAGGCCTGCCGTGGCAAGCGCGCCTGTTTTGAGGAAGCCGCGTCGCGAAAACCGGGGGGGTTGTCTCATGCGGCCGACCTACATACCCTATGGGGGTATTTCAAGGGGACGAAAGAACATGGTCCAGCAAACCAAATCGCTGCTCAACCGGCTTGGCCGCATCGAAGGCCAGGTGCGCGGCATCACCCGCATGGTGGAGCAGGATCGCTACTGCATAGACATCCTGCACCAGATCCAGGCGGTGAAGGCAGCGCTGGCCAGGGCCGAGGACGAGATCCTCAAGCGCCATGCCGCGCATTGCGTGGCAGATGCCATCGCTTCGGGCGACGAGGAGGAGCAGCGCGCCAAGTTCGGAGAGCTGGTGGACCTCTTTGCCAAAGCGAAGCGTTGATCCATCCGAAAGGAGGAGCAATGCAAAGGGAAGGAAACTACAAACGCTTCATGGCGATGGTGGGCACGTCCACGCTCGTCATGCTGGCGCTGATGTACCTCAACACTTACGTGATCGACCACGTGTTCTGGAGCGAGACCCGCTTCTGGATGATGTTCGTCATGGGCAGCGTGATGGCGGTGGTGATGCTGCTGTTCATGTGGGGCATGTATCGCAACACCGCCAAGAACTGGATAATCATCGGCGTGGCCGTGGTGACGTTCGGTCTCTCGCTGTTCCTCGTTCGCAGCCAGGCGACCATCGACGACAGCGACTACGTGTCGGCCATGATCCCGCACCATTCCATCGCCATTCTCACCAGCGAACGCGCCGGGATCGACGATGTGCGCGTGCGCGAACTGGCCAACGGCATCATCCGCGCCCAGCGGCGCGAAATCGACGAGATGCGCTGGCTGCTGAACGATATCGACGAAAACGGCCGAGCCACGACACTGGCCGAGGCCGAGGCGCGACCGGTGCCGGAATTCGAGGCGAGCGTGAACCCGGATACGCCGACGCCGGGGACATAAGCGCGCCTGCCGATGGCTTAGCCAAGGTGAATCGGCTCCACGTCGCCGCCGGATCGGCGCGCCAGCAGGAAGACAAGGCCGCCCGCCACAAGGATGCCCAGCGTGGGCAGAGCGGCACTGAGTGGCACCTGCGCCAGCATCCACAGCTCGAACGCGGCAGCGACCAGCAGGATCGCCAGCCAGCGCGGGCCGGTCGTGGCTGCCATGCCGGCGGTATTGCGTCGCCACATCGCGGCAAAGGCTACCAGCACGGCCAGCAGAACCAGCGTTTCTGCTGCCACCAGCAGGGCGGCCAATGACTGGAAAGTTCCGCTCAGCGCCAGGAAGGCAACCACCAGCCCGTATACCGCAATGGCGAACCACGGCGTGTCGAAGCGCGGGGATACACGGGCAAAGGCGGCGGGCAGCAGCCCCCTGCGGCCCATGCCGTAGAGCAGGCGCGGCATGGCGACGAAATAGGTCAGCTGGCCGGTGCCGATGGAGAAGATCGCCGCCACGCCGATCAGCACGCCGCCCCACGATCCGAACACGGCATCGGCGGCGGCGGCCAGCGGACGATCCACGTTCGCATCGGCGGGTGCGATGGCAACATAGGCCAGCAGCACCAGCGCATAGAGCGCGGCGATGATGGCAAGGTTGATGAACATCGACAGGTAGACCGTGCGATGCGGATCCTTCGTCTCGCCCGCGGCAATGGTGGACATGGCGCCGCCGGAAAAGGCGTAGGCCAGCAGCAGCGCGGTCGCTTCCACTTCGCTGAACTGCGGCGGCACGAAGGTGCTTGGCAGGCCATTGGTCACGAGGCCGACACAGCACAGCAGCAGGATCGGCGCCAGTTTCAGCACCGTTCCCACCCACACCGCGCCGATGGAGCGGCGCGTGCCCGAAATCGCCAGCAGCGTGAAAGCCGCGATCAGCGCCAGGATCGTCGCCGTACGCATCGCCGGGTCGTCGAAAACCGGGAAGACGGCGGCGAGGTAGGAGACGATCACGTGGAAGTTCGCCGCGCGCGCGGCGATGTTGGCGCCAAGGATGCACCAGCCAGCCTCGAACCCGGCAAAGCGACCGAAGGCGGTTTCGATGTAGAGCTGCCCGCCGCCCGACTGGTCGAACAGCGTGGAGAGCTTGCCGAACACCGCGAGCACGCTGGCGGTCAGCAGGGCGAAGGCGAAGATGGCGAGCGGTGCAAGGCTGCCGGCGCCGGCATAGAGCAAGGCGGGCAGGGCAAAGATCCCCGCGCCCACCACGCCGTTGAGGTTGATGAGCACCGCACTGCCAAGACCGATGACGCGGGGCGGCTTTCTGTCTCGATCACTGCCCTGGTCCATCTGTCTGTTTCCCCTTGCCGGCAAGACAAGGGGAAACAGGTCAGTTTGTCAAACGCCGGGTCAGGCCTCCTGGGCGCTGGCGATCCAGTTGTTCACCCGCGTCTCGAGGATATTGAGCGGCACGGCGCCGCCGCCCAGCACGGTATCGTGGAAGCCGCGGATGTCGAAATCCTCGCCCAGCACCTCTTCGGCGTGGGCGCGCAGTTCCTGGATGCGGATCATGCCGACCTTGTAGCTGGTGGCCTGCCCCGGCAGCACGAAATAGCGCTGCACCTCGCTGCGTGCCACGGTTTCCGGGTTGGGCGAGTTTTCCAGGCAGTAGGCAACCGCCTCGTCCTCGGTCCAGCCCTTTGCGTGGATGCCGGTGTCCACCACCAGCCGGATGGCGCGCCACATCTCGCTCTGCAGGCGCCCGAATTCCGAATAGGGATCCTCGTAGCCGCCCATTTCCTTGGCCAGTGCCTCGGCATAGAGCGCCCAGCCCTCGCCGAAGGCAGAGATGAACTGGCCCTGCGCGCGGAACAGCGGAATTCCTTCCAGTTCCTGCGCGATGGAAACCTGCATGTGGTGGCCCGGATTGCCTTCGTGATAGGCGATCGCCTCCAGCGGCGGGATCGGCATGGCCGTCATGTCGGAAAGGTGCGCATAGTAGACGCCGGGGCGCGATCCGTCGGGCGTGCCGGGGCGATAGTGCTGCGCCGCGCCATCCTGTTCGCGGAAGGGTTCCACCCGGCGCACTTCCAGCTGCGCCTGCGGCAAGGTGCCGAAGAATTCGGGCAGGCGTGCCGTAACCGCATCGATATGCTCGCTGGCGCGGTCGATATACATCTGCGCGCCGGCCTCGTTATCGGGGAAGAAGAACTGCGGATCGGTGCGGGTGAAGAC
Source organism: uncultured Erythrobacter sp. (assembly GCA_913055155.1). GTDB lineage: Bacteria > Pseudomonadota > Alphaproteobacteria > Sphingomonadales > Sphingomonadaceae > Alteraurantiacibacter. The sequence goes on from CAJXJR010000016.1 coordinate 82,737, forward strand.
GAAGAATTCCTGCAGCGTGCCGTCGAAGCCCACCTGCTCCATCACCGCTTCCATCTCGCCGCGGATGCGGGCGACTTCGGCCAGGCCCAGTTCGTGGATCTCGTCCGCCGTCATGTCGGTGGTGGTCATCTGGTTCAGGCTGTGGGCGTAGAAGGCCTCGCCATTCGGCAGGGCCGTAACGCCGCGTGCCACTTCGTCGGTATTCGCGCGGTCTTCGGTAAACCAGTCGATCACGCGCTGGTAGGCGGGCGCCATCTGGTCGACCAGCGCGGTGCGGGCCTCTGCGCGCAGTTCATCGGCGCGTTCCTGAGTGATCGTGCCGTCCTCGACCAGCTGGGCAAGGCGCTCTTCGGTGCCGGCCCAGAGCGACGAGGGCTCGCCATCATCGAAGGGTGCGCCGGAAACCATGCCCTGCGATTCCGCGATCACCGCATCGTAGGAAAAGCGCGGCGGGCGCACGCCGCCTGTCGCATTGGCCTGCGCGCGGGCCAGCAACTGGTCCATCGCCGGGCCCAGCGCGCCGAGGCGGGCAATGAAGGCGACCATGTCGCTTTCGTCTTCGACGGTGTGCTGGCTGAGGATGATGCTAGGCAGCGCGACATGCATGCCCTGCATCTGGTGAAGGATGTATTCCTGGCCCAGGAACTCACCCGACCGGGCCGCCATCTCGGCGCGGTACTTGAACATGTCGTAGGAAAGCTGTGCCTCTTCCGACAATTCGGCGTAGTCGAAATTGGCTTCCATCTCGGCCAGCGCCTGCTGCCACCAGGCGATCTCTTCTTCTGCTGCCGCCACGCTGAAATCGTCGAGCTTGTCGTAATCGGTCTTGCGCCCGAGCATCGTCTGGCGGAGCGGGCTGAAGGCCAGTTCCTCCTCGAACTTCTCGTCGAACCAGGCGTTGATGCACTCGGTCTGGGTTTCGGTGCATTCGATGGTGGCGATATCGGCAGCGGCCATATCGCATCCGGTAAGTGCGGCAGAGGCCAGCAGCAGCGCGGCAAGGCGTTTCATGGTGAAGGAATTCCCCGAGAATGTGGTTTGGTGTCCCGCGCGCATCATGGAGCGACTGGTTGCAAATGAAAAGGGCCGGAAGGATTGCTCCCTCCGGCCCCGTTTCTGTTCGTCGGTGAGACGGTGTGCAGCCTGGCTTAGAAGCCCATGCCGCCCATGCCGCCCATACCGCCCATGCCGCCCATATCGGGCATGCCGCCACCGGCAGGCTTGTCTTCGGGAATTTCCGAGATAGCCGCTTCGGTGGTGATCAGCAGGCCGGCAACCGATGCTGCATCCTGCAGCGCGGTGCGCACGACCTTGGTCGGGTCGATCACGCCGGCTGCCACGAGGTTTTCGTAGGTGTCGGTTGCTGCGTTGAAGCCCTGCGATTCATCGCCTTCGCGAAGCAGGTTGCCCGAGACAACGGCACCGTCGTGGCCGGCGTTGGTGGCAATCTGGCGCACCGGAGCCATGATGGCCTGGCGCACGATTTCCACACCGCGGGTCTGGTCGTTGTTCTCGCCGGTGACGCCTTCCAGCGCCTTGGTGGCGTAGAGCAGCGCGGTGCCGCCGCCCGGAACGATGCCTTCTTCCACGGCAGCGCGGGTTGCGTGCAGCGCATCGTCGACGCGGTCCTTGCGTTCCTTCACTTCGACTTCCGAAGCGCCGCCGACCTTGATCACGGCAACACCGCCGGCCAGCTTGGCCAGGCGTTCCTGCAGCTTTTCACGGTCGTAGTCGGACGTCGTGGTTTCGATCTGCGCACGGATCTGCTCGACGCGGGCCTTGATGGCTTCCTGGTCACCCGCACCGTCGACGATGGTGGTGTTGTCCTTGTCGATGGTGACGGTCTTGGCTTCGCCCAGCATCGACAGGCCGACGTTCTCCAGCTTGATGCCCAGATCTTCGGAGATCATCTCGCCGTTGGTGAGGATCGAGATGTCCTGGAGCATGGCCTTGCGACGGTCACCGAAGCCCGGTGCCTTCACCGCGGCAACCTTCAGGCCGCCACGCAGCTTGTTCACCACCAGGGTAGCCAGCGCCTCGCCTTCGATGTCTTCGGCGATGATCAGCAGCGGACGACCGGCCTGCACCACGGCTTCCAGCACCGGCAGCATGGCCTGCAGGTTGGACAGCTTCTTCTCGTGGATCAGGATGTAGGGGTTTTCCAGCTCGACCGTCATCTTCTCCGGGTTGGTGACGAAGTAGGGCGAGAGGTAGCCGCGGTCGAACTGCATGCCTTCGACGACATCGAGTTCGAATTCGAGACCCTTGGCCTCTTCCACGGTGATGACGCCTTCCTTGCCGACCTTTTCCATGGCTTCGGCGATCTTCTCGCCGACTTCACGGTCGCCGTTGGCGGAGATAATGCCGACCTGGGCGATCTCTTCCGAACCGGACACGTCCTTGGAACGGGCCTGCAGGTCGGCGACAACCTTGGACACGGCAAGGTCGATGCCGCGCTTCAGGTCCATCGGGTTCATGCCGGCGGCAACCGCGGTCATGCCTTCGCGCACGATGGCCTGGCCCAGCACCGTGGCGGTGGTGGTGCCGTCACCGGCAGCGTCGTTGGCCTTGCTGGCGACTTCGCGCAGCATCTGCGCGCCCATGTTCTCGAACTTGTCCTTCAGTTCGATGTCCTTGGCGACGGTCACGCCGTCCTTGGTGATGCGCGGAGCACCGAAGCTCTTGTCGATCACCACGTTGCGGCCCTTGGGGCCCAGCGTCACCTTCACGGCGTTGGCGAGCGTGTCGACGCCCTTCAGGATGCGTTCGCGCGCATCACGGCCGAATTTCACGTCCTTGGCAGACATATTCGTTTCTCCTGGAATTTCGTTGAATTGGGAAAGCAGTCAGGGAGTGGGTTATCAGCCCATCACACCCATGATGTCGCTTTCCTTCATGATGATCAGGTCTTCACCGTCGATCTTCACCTCGGTGCCGGACCACTTGCCGAACAGCACGCGGTCGCCGGCCTTCACGTCGAGCGGGGTGACGGTGCCGTCTTCGGCCTTGGAGCCGTTGCCGACAGCGACGACTTCGCCTTCGCTGGGCTTTTCCTTGGCGCTATCGGGGATGATGATGCCACCGGCCGTCTTTTCTTCGGCTTCGAGGCGGCGGACCAGTACGCGGTCGTGCAGCGGACGGAATGCCATGTGTATGACCTCTTCCTGTGAATTAGAGTTGTTACGATTGGCACTCTCCTCTCAAGAGTGCCAGCGGCGCGCATTTGGGAGTGTGCCTGCGGGGAGTCAATGGGGCACGGGGCAAAAAATTTGCTCCTTTCGCCCACCATCAGGCAGATGGGGCGGGTCAGGCGGATCGCAAGGTCAGGCCGTACCGCTCGCGTCCGTGCCAGCGCCACAGCAGCAGCACGGCGGCAAAGGCCAGACCCGTGGCCAGCCCGATCCACACGCCCACGCCGCCCAGCTGAGTCTGGAAGCCGAGTACCACGGCGGTGCCGAAGCCGGGCACCCAGTAGGCGAAAATGGCGATCAGCATGGGCACCCGCGTATCCTTCAGCCCGCGCAGCGCGCCGGCCGCCACCACCTGCACCCCGTCCACCAGCTGGAACGCGGCGGCGACCACCAGCAGTTTCGCCCCCAGCGCGACCAGCGCGGCGTTTTCCGCCGTGTCGGTCTCGATGTAGATGCCCAGCAGCAACGTGGGTGCCGCCAGCATGGCCGCGGCGGTGAACAGCATGAAGCCGGTGCCCATGGCCAGCGAAGTCCAGCCGGCGCGGCGAATGCCTTCGTGATCGGCGGCGCCATAGAAATAGCCGACCCGGATGGTGGCGGCCTGCCCCACGCCCATCGGAACCTGGAATGCCAGCGCGGCGATCTGGATGGCAATGGCGTGGGCGGCCAGCTCCAGCGCGCCGATCCGCCCCATCAGGAACACCGCCGCGCCGAACACCCCGGCTTCGGCCAGCACGGTAAAGGCGATCGGCGTGCCGATGCGCAGGATTTCCTTCGCCCTTGCCCAGTCGGGCCGCCAGAAGAAGCCGAAGATGTGATAGCGCGCCAGACGCGGATCGAGGCGGATGGCGATCACGTAGAAGGCGACGATCGCCAGCGATGTGATCAGCGTGGCCACCGCCGCGCCCTGCAGGCCCAGCGCAGGCGCGCCCCAGTTCCCGAAGATGAACATCCAGTTGCCCAGTGCGTTCACCCCGATGCCCAGCGCGGTGATAGCCGTGGCAAATACCGGTCGACCCAGCGCCGAAACGAAGTTGCGCAGCACGCCTGCGGCGATCATCGGGATGGTGGAGAACAGCAGGATCGCCATGTATTCGCCCGCCAGCGCGGCGATGCGCGGCTCCTGCCCGGTCAGCAGCATGAACGGTTCGGCAAAAGCGCACAGCAGCATGGCACCAAGCCCCAGGATCACGCTGAGCCACAGTGCCATGCGCATGGCCCGGCGCACCGGACGCAGTGCCGGCCCGCGTGCGCCCAGCTCTGCCGCGATGATCGGGGCGACGGCGCCGGTGAGGCTTTGCAGCGACCACATCAGCAACCCGAAAATGGCGATACTGAGTGAACTTGCGGCCAGCTCGTCCGTCCCCAGCCGGGCGATGAACATGACGTCGATGGCGTAGGTCAGCATCTGCAGCAGGTTGGCAAGCGCCAGCGGCCCCGCGAGGCGGAGCGTTTCGGCGGTCTCGGCCTTCCAGCCGGGCGTGGGAGGGTGCGCAACAGGTCGCATGATACAGACTGCCTGGGGCAGCCGGTCCGGATAGGCGCGCAGGACCGTTTGCGAAAGCGCAAAGCCCGGCCTGCTCGGCTGATGCAGAAAGACTGCGGCCATGGAGTAACAAGTCTTGCCGATCAGGGGATTTGGCCACTAAAGGACATTGTCAAAGATCCCCTGGATCGAAGTTAGATTGGAAGGACGTCATGCGTATCCAGCTTGCTTTCGCCACCACTACTGCCCTTGCCCTTGCACTCTCCGCTTGCGGCTCGCCTGCCGAGGAACCGGCAGACGATACGACTTCGGTCGACGAGGAACAGCTGGACGAAGCCCGCGCCGCCAGCGAAGCTGCGGCCGAAGGTGATGTCGAAGAGGCCGAAGCCATCGCCCTGGGCGAGGAAGAGGGCGAAGGGGAACCTGCCGAGGCCGCCGACGCGGAGCCCACGCCCACGCCCACGCCCACAGCCACGCCCACCCAGGTTGCCGCCGCTGCTCCGGCCACGCCGCCGCAGGCCTTCACCACTTGCGCCGTGTGCCACTCGGTGGAACCGGGCCAGAACATGATCGGCCCGTCGCTGGCCGGTGTGGTCGGTCGCCAGTCGGGCAGCGTTGCCGGGGCAACCTACAGCCCGGCCATGCGCGATGCGAACATCACCTGGACCGAGGCAAACCTGCGCAACTACATCGCCGATCCCCATGCCATGGTGCCGGGCGGGACCATGCCCAATCCGGGCGTGAGCGCAGCCGATGCCCAGGCGATCGTGAACTACCTCAAGACGCTGTAGGAAGCGGCCTTACTGGCGGGCGACGATCGCGTCCGCCAGCCATTCCAGCGCCACCCGGTGGCCGCCGACGGGATCGCTTGGCGGATAGACCTCGACCGGCCATTGCGGGGCGATGCCGCGCCCTTCGTAAAGCGTGCCGTCGGGCGCGCGGAAGGCCTCGTTCGACAGTTCCAGATACCAGCCGCCCGGCAACGGCTTGGCCAGCGGGGTGGAAAACGATCCGCGGGTCGTGGTTCCTGCATGGATGACCCGCGGGTTCTGGCGCAGCGCCAGCGTCGCCAGTTCGCCGCCCGATACGGTCACGTCGCTGGTCAGCAGGTAGACCGGCCCGGAATAACGCGGCGCCGGGGCGACATCGATGACATAGGGTACGGCTTCTCCGCCGCCCGTGTTGGTGACGGTATAGCCGAGATAGGCCTGTTCGGTCAGCCGTTCGGCAAAGGCCCTGGCGATCACGTCGTAGCCGCCGCGATTGTTCGACAGGTCGAGGATCATGGCCTCGGTCCCGGCGAAAGAGCCGAGCACCTCGTCCATGGCGGCATCGAAGGCTTCGACTTCGGCAGCGGCCCATTCGGGCGATCCTTCTTCGTACCCTTCCACGAAGCCGCCCATGGTGAAGACCTGCAGGTACCCGATCCGGCCATCGGCGAGGGTCCCGGCGATCATCCGGTCATTGGCCAGCATGCGCGATCCCGGGTCGAGGACTTCTCCCTGCAGCTGCTCGACCAGCGCACCCAGCCATGCGCCTTCGCCCATGCCTTCGCGCACCATCGGCAAGGTCTGGCCCAGCCCGCCCTGCGCCCGGCGGCGTTCGCCAGCGATGGTGGCGATCAGCTTGGTGTGCGAATCGCCCAGCGCTTCCACCAGTGTGCCCATCACGTCGAACAGTGCCGCCTCGCCCATGCCGTCGTGCACCTGCGGGCGCGCTTGGGCGACCAGCGCGTCCCAGTCGACATCGCGCTCCGCAAAAAAGCCATAGTGCCGTGAGACCACGCCCGCGAACAGGTCGAACACCGCAGTCTCGCCGGTCGGGGCGGGGCCGCTGCACCTGTCGGGCAGCGCGGCCAGCCGGGTGAAGCGCGTGGGCGTGTCGCCCGGAAGGTACCGGAACACGGCCTGCTCGCCGTTCGCCGCGAGCGTGACATAGCGGTATTCCATCGTCCCCATGGTGGCCGCATTGTCGCCGCCCTGGTCGGCGCGGTAACAGGCGCCCGGCGCATCCTGCCAGCGAGTGATGCCATCGGCGTCGATATCGAGGATCCACCCGTTGGCGCGCGATTGCCACACGCCTTGCGCCGCGGCAACGACCTGGCCGTCGGCGCCGTGGATCGGCATTGCCTGCTGTTGCAACGGCGTCGCCTCGGGCATGCTGGCACAGGCGGCGAGGCCGAGAAAGGCAGGAGCAAGGCTGGCAAGGGGCATCAGGGCGGCAGGGCGCATCGGGTATCCTGTAGGCAAACGAAAAGGGCGGCTCCCACATAGGGAACCGCCCTTCGTGAAATCAATCTGTGAGGTGGACCGGAAGCCGATCCGCCTCGACGGATTACTTCAGTTCGACCGTGCCGCCGGCGGCTTCGATCTTGGCCTTGATTTCCTCGGCTTCCGCCTTGGCAACGCCTTCCTTGATCGCCTTCGGGGCACCTTCGACCAGGGCCTTGGCTTCGGTCAGGCCGAGGCCGGTGATGCCGCGGACTTCCTTGATGACCTGGATCTTCTTGCCACCGTCGCCGGTCAGGACGACGTCGAATTCGTCCTTTTCCTCGGCAGCGGCACCAGCGTCGCCACCGCCAGCGGCGGGGCCGGCAACAGCCACGGCAGCAGCGGCGCTAACGCCCCACTCTTCTTCCAGGGCCTTGGCGAGTTCAGCGGCTTCCATGACGGTCAGCGCCGACAGTTCTTCAACAAGCTTGGCAATATCAGCCATGATGGTTCACTCCAAATTGGGCGGGGCCTTTCAAATGCCCCATGATGTTTCGTCTCGTATGCGAGAAAGCGTCTGTTACGCCGCGTCCTTGGCGCCATAGGCACCGAAGACACGGGCAAGCTTGGCGGCGGGCGCGTTGACGACCTGGGCAACCTTCGTTGCCGGGGCGTTGACGAGACCCACGATCTTGCCGCGCAGTTCGTCGAGGCTGGGCATGGAGGCGAGCGCCTTCACACCTGCTTCGTCGAGAACCTGCGTGCCCATCGAGCCACCGACGATTTCCAGCTTGTCGTTCGACTTGGCGAAATCGACAGCTGCCTTGGCGGCAGCGACCGGGTCTTCCGACCAGGCCAGCGCGGTGGGACCGGAGAGATATTCTTCGATACCCGCGTAATCGGTGTCCTTCAGGGCGAGCTTGGCCAGACGGTTCTTCGCAACCTTGAAGGTCGCGCCGGCTTCACGCATCTTGTTCCGCAGGTCGGTGGACTGTTCCACCGTCATGCCGAGGTTGCGGGTGACAACCACCACGCCGACCTCGTTGAACACAGCGTTGAGCTGGGCGACCGCTTCGGTTTTCTGCGAACGATCCATGCCGTACTCCTTCACTATGGCCGCATGCGTATTGGTGCAGGCGACCGGCTCAAATCACCACGCCGCTCATGCGGCATGGCAAGGTCCGTTGATGGGGAAGGAGGTGCGTGACGCATCACGCTGCTGGCGCATCGCAAGGGCGAGGCGCTGGAAACTCTTTTCCCCGTCTAGGCTGGAAATTAAGAGCGGCATATTCCGCTCACCAACTGTCTCGGACGGATGTCCTGCGAAAAGGACGAGCGGGCAATTAGCGGCGAGGGCGTGAAAGTCAAGCGATTCGCCTGCCGTGCCGCTCCGCCCCGTGCGGTAATGTGGAGCACCTAGAGCACTGTCCTGCGCAAACAAGTCCGCCCCCGCTGCGTGGGGGCGCAGCGGGGGCGGTATCGGGGCTGACGAGCTCATGCGAAGCGCGCTGGCAGGGCCGGAGCCTTGTAGGACAGGTGCGGCTCAGCCTGCCTCGTACCCCAGCAGGTCGCCCGGCTGGCAGTCCAGTTCGCGGCAGATCGCCTCCAGCGTGGAGAAGCGGATGGCCTTGGCCTTGCCGGTCTTGAGGATCGATAGGTTGGCGAGCGTCAGGCCCACCCGCTCTGCCAGTTCGGTCAGCGTCATGCGGCGGTCATGCAGCAGGTCGTCGAGCTTGATCACGATCTTGGTTCCTTCCGAATCTGCGCCCATCACACGGTTCCTTCCAGGTCTTCGCGCATCGCGGCGCCGTGGCGGAACACGCGGGCAAGGATGAACAGGATGATGACGAGCAGGATACCTTCGATGTCCCAGCCGCCGTCGACCGTCAGGTGGATGTCGTCCATCTCGCTGGCGAAGCGGGCCAATGCGATGCCCAGCGCGGTGGCGGGGATCAGGGCAAGCTGCACGCCCAGCATCAGCCAGCCCATCAGCGAGAGCCGGTCGGCATTCTCGGGTGCGAAGGGATCGCCTTGGCCAACCGTCGCGATGATCTTGCGCAGCGTGCCGAAGAACACGAACAGCATGACCACGATGGCGAGGCCGATCAGCATCACGCCGGCCAGCTGGAACAGCGGGAAGGCGACTTCGGGGTTGCCGGCTTCGGTCGCGAATTCCTCGATCACACGGTTGCGGAAGATCAGCAGCGCGGGGGTGACGATCGCAAGGGCGATGGCGCCGATGGCCAGCGCGCCCTGCATGATGAAGGTGATGATCTTGCCCGCCAGAAGCAGCAGATCGTTGGGCTTGGTGTCTTGCATTGCAGTCATGGGTCTCCTCCTCCTGAGGCGGCAGTGCGATCAGGCGAGCAGCGGCGCGGCGACCGCGATGGAGTGCTGCACCGGCACGCTGGTGATGGCCGAAAGCGAGGTGAGTGCGACGACGACAGCGGCCACGGCAGCGAGCGAATTGTTGAACATGCGGGTCATTTATCGATCTCCTTGATATGGGTTATTGAAAATCGATATGACCGGGTCGGAGCTTATTGTCAATCAATAATATTGAAAAACGATATGAGTCTTATTGTTTTGCGTAAATGAGGGGCGGGAGCGGCCCGCGGGCGCAGGTTTGCCACGCGCATGGCAAGGTCCTGCCTGGCTGCTGCCGGACAGGTGTTGCGGATAAGAAAATGTGCTGCCGTCGGCTGGCTAGGCTGCCGCCCCGTGGACGTGAACATCGTGACCGGAATGCCGCGACAGAATCGCCACGGCCCGCTCCTCGTCCGCGCTGTCCCAGGTCCGCACCCACAGCAGCAGGCCGCCATGGTCGAGTTGTTCCTGGATGCGCTGGGCGTGCTGGTCGCCGATGATCTTCGCCAGCCCCGCGCCAAGTGCACCGCCGGCACCTCCGGCCACGACGGCGCCGACCAGAACGGCCAGGATCGAGCCGCCCGAGGCGACGATGGCACCGATTGCCGAGAGCGCGGCGAGATAGAGCGGCGTGGCGATCACCGCCCCCTGGGCATCGCCGATCGTTTCGGTGGGGATGTAACAGGCGCGCGGTACAGTCGCGTCGTCTTCCAGCTCGGCCACCTTCTGGTACTTGTGGCCCAGTTCCTGGTCGACGGCCTTCTCGCTTGCCAGCAGGCTGATCTCCGCGCGGTTGAAGCCCGAGCTCAGCAAGTCGTCGATCGCAGCCTCAAGGTCCTTGCCGCTGTCGAAATAGGCGACGGCCTCCCTGATGTGGAACGTGTTATCCTGATTGGCCATGCCTGTTCTCCTGATCTTGCGAAACTGCAGTCGATGATCGCCTATTCGGTGGTGCCGCCGTCCCATTCCTCGTCGTGGTGGCGCGCTTCGGCTTCTTCCTTGGTCGCCTGGACGACGCCGTCCTTGTGCTCTGGCGGGCCGTAGATGGTGTAGAGCTTCAGCGGCACGTTGCCGGTGTTGCGGACATTGTGCAGCGCCCCGGCGGGCACGATCACAGCGAAGTCATCCTCCACCTTATTGGCTACGCCATCGATATCGACGAAGCCGCTGCCTTCCTCGATGCGGAAGAACTGGTCGCGATCAGGGTGCACTTCCTCGCCGATGTCGCAGCCGGGCGGCAGCGTCATCAGCACCAGTTGCAGGTTCTTGCCGGTGTAGAGCACCCGCCGGAAATCCGCGTTCTCGACCGTAAGCTTCTCGATATTGTCGCAGTAACCCTTCACCCGAATCTCCCCCGCGATATGAACCAGCGAGACCATATTCCAGCGCGGGGGGCGTAACAAGCTTGGCGGCCATGCTGCCCATTGACCCGACTCGGCCCTGTACCTATATGCCCTCCATCGCCGGAAAGCTTCGAGCAAGGTGCGCCTTACGCGGGGGCGCAACCCAGGACGGAAGTTCCGGCATCTGCGTGAGAAAACCGGATCAAGGCTGCAGTGGCGGCGCCTCGTGGAAGAGGTGCGTTGGCCTGCGGCCGTTTTTGCGTTCCGGTCCTCACGCTTTCCCCGCTTGTGACACATAATTTCGCGCTGTCTTCCGCGAGACAGCGCATACACACGCGAAGAAGAGGCCTCGGCTCTAATATGGCGAAGAAGTCTGTCCCGGCTACCACCGGCACCAAGAAAAAGCGCATCCGCAAGATTTTCGGCGACATCCACGAAGTGGTGCAGATGCCGAACCTGATCGAGGTGCAGCGCGAGAGCTACGAACAGTTCCTGCGCTCCGATCCGGCCACCGGCTATGTCTCGGGCCTGGAAAAGACGCTGCGCAGCGTGTTCCCGATCCGCGACTTCGCCGGCACGGCAGAGCTCGACTTCGTCCATTACGAGCTGGAAGAGCCCAAATACGACACCACCGAGTGTCGCCAGCGCGGCATCACCTATGCCGCCCCGATGAAGGTGACCCTGCGCCTGATCGTGTTCGAGGTGGACCAGGAAACCGAGACCCGTTCCGTCCTCGATATCAAGGAGCAGGACGTCTACATGGGCGACATGCCGCTCATGACTTCGAACGGCACCTTCCTCATCAACGGCACGGAGCGCGTGATCGTGTCGCAGATGCACCGTTCGCCGGGTGTGCTGTTCGACCATGACCGCGGCAAGACCCACTCCTCGGGCAAGTTCCTCTTCGCTGCCCGCGTGATCCCCTACCGTGGTTCCTGGCTGGATTTCGAATTCGACGCCAAGGACATCGTCAACGTGCGTATCGACCGCAAGCGCAAGCTGCCGGTCACCGCGCTGCTCTATGCGCTGGGGCTCGATAGCGAGGACATCCTCGACTACTTCTACAACAAGGTCACCTGGAAGCGCGGCAAGGACGGCTGGGAAATTCCCTTCGTCGCCGAGGCGTGGCGCGGTGCCAAGCCGACCTTCGCGCTGGTCGATGCCAAGACCGGCGAGGAAGTGTTCCCTGCCGGGCAGAAAGTGAGCCCGCGCGCTGCCAACAAGGCAGAGAAGGACGGCCTCAAGACCCTGCTGATCCCGACCGAGGAAGTGTTCGGTCGCTATGCCAGCAAGGACATGATCGACGAGAAGACCGGTCGCATCTACATCGAGGCGGGCGACGAAGTGTCGCCGGAAAACCTCGAGAAGCTGGACGCTGCCGGCATCGACCAGCTCGAACTGCTGGATATCGACCACGTCACCACCGGTCCGTGGATCCGCAACACCATGCAGGTCGACAAGGCCGAGAACCGCGAGGAAGGCCTGGAAGCGATCTACAAGGTCATGCGTCCGGGTGAACCGCCGACCAAGGAAACCGCCGAAGCGCTGTTCGAAGGCCTGTTCTTCGATGGCGAACGCTACGACCTGTCCGCCGTGGGCCGCGTGAAGCTGAACATGCGCCTGGGTCTCGACGCCGAAGACACCGTCACCACGCTGCGCAAGGAAGACATCCTCGCCGTGGTGAAGGAACTGGTCGACCTGAAGGACGGCAAGGGCGAAGTCGACGACATCGACAACCTCGGCAACCGTCGCGTGCGTTCGGTGGGCGAGCTGCTGGAAAACCAGTACCGCGTCGGCCTGCTGCGCATGGAGCGCGCGGTGAAGGAACGCATGTCGTCCGTCGACGTGTCGACCGTGATGCCGAACGACCTCATTAACGCCAAGCCCGCCGTGGCTGCGGTGCGCGAGTTCTTCGGCTCCAGCCAGCTCTCGCAGTTCATGGACCAGACCAACCCGCTGTCGGAAGTCACCCACAAGCGCCGCGTCTCGGCGCTTGGCCCGGGCGGCCTGACGCGCGAGCGTGCCGGCTTCGAAGTGCGCGACGTGCACCCCACGCACTATGGCCGCATCTGCCCGATCGAAACGCCGGAAGGCCCGAACATCGGCCTGATCAACTCGCTCTCCACCTTCGCCCGCGTGAACAAGTACGGCTTCATCGAGACGCCCTATCGCAGCGTGAAGGACGGCAAGGTCACCGGCGAGGTGAACTACCTTTCCGCCATGGAAGAGCAGAAGCACACCGTGGCGCAGGCTTCTGCCGAAACCGACAAGAACGGCCAGTTCGTGGAAGAGCTGGTCTCGGCTCGCCAGAACGGTGAATTCGTGATGAGCCCGTCCGACCAGGTCACGCTGATGGACGTTTCGCCCAAGCAGCTCGTCTCGGTCGCCGCATCGCTGATTCCGTTCCTGGAAAACGATGACGCCAACCGCGCGCTGATGGGCTCGAACATGCAGCGCCAGGCGGTGCCGCTGGTCAAGGCCGAGGCACCGTGGGTGGGCACCGGCATGGAAGAGACCGTGGCCCGCGATTCGGGTGCCGCGATCGCGGCCAAGCGTTCGGGTATCGTCGACCAGGTCGACGCCGGCCGTATCGTGATCCGTGCCTCGGGCGAGGTGGACACCACCAACCCGGGCGTGGACATCTACACGCTGCAGAAGTTCCAGCGGAGCAACCAGAACACCTGCGTCAACCAGCGTCCGCTGGTGAAGGTAGGCGACGTGGTCGAGCAGGGCGATATCATCGCCGACGGCCCCTCCACCGACCTGGGCGAGCTGGCTCTGGGCAAGAACGCGCTCGTCGCCTTCATGCCCTGGAACGGCTACAACTACGAGGACTCGATCCTCATCTCCGAGCGCATCGTGAAGGACGA
>CAJXJR010000017.1 GCA_913055155.1 uncultured Erythrobacter sp.
TAAACATCAATCCCAGACGAGGCCCACACTCCGCAAATCTACGCCGCGAGTTGTGCCAAATGTTCTGACGACGGACACGATGTTCGATAGCCAGAGATGTCCTTCGCAGCTCCATGTGCCGGATTGAGCATGCGGACGGCTTGCCCGTGGCGAACAAGGCGACGGCACGCTGCGAAGCAATGCCATACTCACCTCGTTCCACACTCTCCTGCCCACACGGCCGGGCCTGGATGGACGAGTCCGATCGCCGTGGAAATGCCCCGGGGAAATGCCTATCGTGCCCGGATCGATCCCGCATGCGCGATGGGAGGAGGTGCCTCTGCAGGAGGCGAAGTGTCATGAATGACAAGCCAGGCCCCGATCATGCGACACGCGAACAGGCGCAGGTCCGCCCGTACGAAGCCGGGCATGCCGACTTCGCACCGGTACCGCTGCCTGCCGAAGATTTCGACGATGGGCTGGAGGGCCCCCGCGCTGTTGTACGACACTGGCTGATCCTGGCAGCAATGCTGCTGGCCGGCATGCTTCTGACCTCGCGTTTTCCGCTGGCGGATGCCGATACCTACACGATCCGCACCGCTGCGGGGGAGCGACAGACAATCGCACTGGCCGACGGCGCCGCGATCGAACTGGGCGGCGGATCGCATGTCGTGCTCGATCGCCCTGATCCGCGCAGGGCCGAGCTTGTGAGAGGCAAGGCCCATTTCAGCGTGGCCTGCGAAGCTGGCGAGCCTTTTATCGTTACCGTGGAGGCGGATCGGCTGGTGTCCTGCGGCACGGTGCTGGAGGTGCTGCGCGAAGACCGCCGCCTGCGCGGGGAAGTGGCGCAAGGGGCGGCGCGTTACGAAGGGTGCGAAACGGTCGAGCTGGCTGGGGGCGACACCTTGCAGCGCACGATCGATGACACTCTTGGGCTGCCCCGCAGCCCGCTGGCGACCATCGGTGACTGGCTGGGCGACCTCCAGCCCTGAGGCATCGCGCCGCAGGCCGGCCCCTACCGCAGTCCCAGGCTATCGAGAACGTCGCTCCAGCTCACCAGCTTGAAGTTCTGCGCGTTGGGCGAGTTGATCCCGTCCTGCGCCACGAACAGCCCGTGCGGGTAATCCGGCCCGAAGTCGCCGAGCTTGAGATCGATCCCGTCGGTTTCCTGCGTGGAGCCAAAGGTGCCCTCGGCAATGGCAAAGCGCCCCACCGGGGTCATGTCCGGCAAGGCGAAAACGGCATAGGCATTGTCGCCCTGGCTGCTGGCGACCAGGTAACCGCCGTCATCGCCTTCGGGAGCAAGCGCCAGCCCTTCGACATCGGCGACGAGGTACCGGTTGTCGACCGGCGCGACCAGGGCACGCTCGTCGGTTTCGAAATCCAGCACCCAGATGCCGCCGACTTCTTCACCCACGTAAAGCCGGTCGGTGCGGGAGTCGAACACGCAACCTTCCGGCTGGCTGGGCAGGCTATGCAGCATGGTCGAGGTGGTGCCTGCATCGAGGCCGGCCGAAATGCTGGCGGTGGTGAGGTAGATGTCACCGTTCTTCAGCGGGCTGTAGAAATGGATGAATTCCCCCTGCGCATCGACCGACATGCAGAAGCCGTACCCCTCGCCCGCGCCAACCGGGAACCGGCGCCGCAAGGCCAATTCGCCCGTTACAGGATCGAGCGTGGCGGTGACGATGTGCGCAGTAGCCGGATCGTTGCGGTCGCTGGCAGCCACCAGGATGGTCCCGTCCGGCAGCGTGGCGAGATCGACATTGTTGACCTGCCCCACTTCCAGGAAGCTGCGCACGGCGCCATCGAGGCCGTAGACATAGAGCCCGGCCTTCTTGTCGGTCGCCACGATCAAGCTTTGCGATGGGTTCGCCGCATTGCGCCAGATCGCCGGATCGTCGGCCGCATCCTCGTTGGCGGTGCCCACCGGCTCGGTCTCGCCAAGGGCGACGACCGAAGCCGGGGGCAAGCCGACGGGCGTGGTGGTGCAGCCTGCCAGCAGCAGCGCCGCAGATAGGCCCGCAAGACGCATCAGAACGTCACCCGCACGCCGCCCTTGAAGGTACGGCCGTAGATTTCGTACTGGTAGTTGTTCTGCCGGCCGCCCACGGTGTTGTAGGCGAAGTATTCGGCATCGGTCAGGTTGATCGCCTCCACGAACAGCTGCACGCCTTCGGTAACGGTGAAGCGGGCGCTGGCATCCAGTTGGAAGTGGCTGTCGACATAGCGATCTTCATCGGGGGCACCGTTCAGCTCGTCAAGGTAGTCGTCGCGATAGGTGCCGGCCAGGCGTAGGCTGATCGGGCCCTTTTCATACCCCAGCACGCCGTTCAGCGTGTGCTCGCTGGTGGCGGGCAGCGGGATCATGCGGGTCGCGCCGATCTGGCCCAGCGTCCCCACGCCGCCATCGGGCACGATCCCCATGGCATCGGTATAGGTATAGTTGGCCTGGGTGATGATGCCGTCGAACGGTGCAGGCAGCATGTCCCACTGCATGGCAAAGCCCAGCTCGATGCCCCACACCTCGGCGCTGTCGCCGTTTAGCGGGATGACGGCTTCGTTGAAGTCCACGCCGCGGAAGGTCAGGCGCTCTTCGGGGTCGATCTCGTCGTTGCCGTTCAGGTCTTCGGCGTTGTACTCGACATTGACGATGTAGTTCGAGATGTCCTTGTAGAACACGCCCGCACTGATCGCGCCGTTGCCGGAGAAGTAGTATTCCACCCCGGCATCGAAGTTCCACGCCTTGTAGGGCTGCAGGTCGGGGTTGCCGAATTCGCCTTCGACCTCGTCATCGTCGTTCTGCTCGGTGGCGAAACGCGGGGCAAGCTGACCGAAGCCGGGGCGCACAATGCTGCGGTAACCCGCCACGCGGAAGACCAGGTCGTCGACCGGTTCATAGCGCACGTTCAGGCTGGGCGCCCAGAAGTTGTAGCGGTTGTCGGACCGCACGGGCGTGACGAACACGACATCGTCGGTGGCCGTCTGGCCGCTCGGCAGCGTGCCGTCTTCTTCCACCAGCAGCACGAAGTTGCCGTTGATGTGGGTGTAGGTGCGCTCGTAACGCACGCCGCCGATCACGTTCAGGCGATCGCTTTCCCAGCGGCCCAGCAGGTAGCCGGCGTATATATCCTCTTCGATATCGTAGTCCGACACCGCGCTGTCGAAGGCGCTGTCGATATCCTGGAATTCGAAGTCGGCGAAGTTGTCGAAGAAGTAGTCGGTGTGGCCGGTATAGCTGGGCAACGGCGACAGGTCCGTCAGGCGATAGGTCGGCTCGCCCAGCACGTCGGCCAGCGTGTAGCCGTCCAGTTCGTAGAAGGCGATATCGGCATTGTAGGTCTTCTCGCGCCAGCGGCCCTTGAAGCCGCTCTGCAGGCTGAACACGCCGCCATCCATCACGAATTCGCGCGCCACGTCGAAGCGGGCCGAATACTCGGTGTCCTCGGCGTCGGAGACGTCAGTCAGTTCCACGTCCTTCAGCTCGAAGGTGGAGGCGTCGTAGAAGTCGTTCACGCCGCTGACCGAATAGAGCGGCACGCGCGGGTTGGAATAGTCGATCATGGTGACAAGGCCGTCGGCTTCGAAATCGCGTTCGAACTGGGTCGGGTCGACGCTGTCGTCTTCGCGTTCGGAGCTCTGCGCCCAGCTGGCCATGTATTCGAAGGTCCAGCCGCTTTCGAGCGCGGTTTCACCGCCCAGGCTGACCGAGTAGATTTCCTGGCGTTCGAAGCGGTCCTTGATGTCGCGCTCCACGGTGATGGCATATTCCTCGCCCGGATCGGACGGGTCGAAGTCCGCATAGCTGACCGAGGTGCCGCTGCCGGAAACCAGCGCATCGCCGAAGTCGAAGGTCAGGCGGCGGCGATATTCCTGGTCGTCGAAGCGGCTGTAGAGGCCGCGCACAAACAGCTCGGTGCTGTCCGAGGCGCGTACATCGAAGCCCAGCGAGGCGGAGATACGCTCACGCTCCACGTCATAGTCGCGGTACTGGATTTCCTCGGCGTAGAAGAGGCCGCCATCCTCTTCCCAGTCGTCCGCCTCGATATTGTCGGTCTCGAAGAAGCGGTTGTAGAACGACACACCGCCCGACACGCCCAGGTTATCGGCCAGGCGATAGGCGAAGTTGATGCTGCCCTTGGGGTTCAGCTCTTCGGCATACTCGTTGTAGCTGCCCTCGCCCGAGATCGTCAGGAAGTTGCCGCGCCGGTCGAAGGCGGAAACGGTGTTGATCTCGATGCTGGCGCCGATGGTGTCGGCGTCCATGTCCGGCGTCAGCGACTTGCGCACCTCGATGCTCTCGATGATGTCGCTGGCCACCACGTCCAGCGCCACCGCGCGGATATCGCCTTCGGGCGAAGGCAGGCGCACACCGTTGACCGAGGTGGAGTTCAGGTTCGGGTCCAGCCCGCGCACGGCCACGAAGCGGCCTTCGCCCTGGTCGTTCAGCACGTTGATGCCCGGCAGGCGGCGCAGGCTTTCCGCCACGTTCTGGTCGGGGAACTGGCCGATGGCGTCGCGCGTCAGCACGTCTACGATGGTGTCGCTGGCATATTCACGGCTCAGCGCGTTCGACTGGTTGGCCAGCTGGCCGTAGACGAGAATGCTGGCCGCGTTGTCGCCGCCCATCAGGAAGTTGGCGCGCACCGTACCCTGTTCCGGCACCTCGATGGTCTGCACCACCGTGGGCACGCCGACGAACCGCGCTTCGATCTGGTAAGTGCCTTCGGGCACGTCGTTGAAGCGGAAAGTCCCATCGCGCTCGGTGGTGGCCTGGCGGCCCAGTTCGGGGATGCGGACGACCGCCGATTGCAGCGCCACGGTATCGGTTTCGTCGATCACGACCCCGGTCACGTCGCCGGCAAGGGCGGGGGTGGCGGCAAGGCAGATGGCAAGCGCGGAAGCGGCGCTGGTGGCAAGCACGCGAGTGGAAATCATGGCAGGGAGTCTCCGTTCGAAAAACGGGAGTCCCGTAGGTGTTCTTCGTGTAAGCGAGTTGACAGGAAAGTGACGAAACCATGACGTTGCACCAAGGACACAGCGCTGCCTCACCCGCCGACTCCGAAGTTTCATATTGCATTGCAGCAAGGCGCGGCGTCTAATCGCTGCCATGATACGCGCAGCGCTGAACCACCGCACCCATTACCGCTATTCGCGGCCCATCCGGCTGGGCCCGCAGGTTATCCGGCTGCGCCCTGCCCCGCACACCCGCACCGCGGTGCCCAATTACTCGCTGAAAATCCTGCCCGAAGGCCATTTCATCAACTGGCAGCAGGATCCGCACGGCAACTGGCTGGCGCGCATCGTGTTTCCCGAGCCGGTGAACGAATTCAGCATCGAGGTGGACCTGATCGCCGACATGACGGTGATCAACCCGTTCGATTTCTTCGTGGAAGAGGCAGCGGAGGTATACCCCTTCGTATACGATGACAAGCTGACCGCGGACCTTGCCGCCTATTTCGACTGCGAGGAGCAGGGTCCGCTGTTCGAACAGCTGGTGGCCAGCCACAAGGGCTACACCGGGCGCACGATCGACTTCCTGGTCGAGGTCAACCGCGCGTTGGAACAGCGCATCGACTACGTCATCCGCATGGAAAGCGGCGTGCAGACTCCCGAGCAGACGCTGGAACTGGGGCGCGGGTCGTGCCGCGATTCGGCCTGGCTGCTGGTGCAGCTGCTGCGCCGCCTGGGCTTCGCCGCACGTTTCGTCTCGGGCTATTCGATCCAGCTGGTCGCCGATGTGGAGCCGGTGGAAGGCCCCAAGGGGGTGACGCAGGACGTGGTCGACCTGCACGCCTGGGCCGAAGCCTATGTGCCCGGCGCAGGCTGGGTGGCGCTGGATGCGACATCGGGCATGTTCGCGGGCGAAGGCCATATCCCGCTATGCGCCGCCCCGCACTATCGCTCTGCCGCGCCGATCGAAGGCATGGCCGAACCTGCCGAAGTGGATTTCGACTTCTCGATGAGCGTGGAGCGGGTGAAGGAAGCGGTGCGCATCACCAAGCCCTTCACCGACGACCGCTGGCAGGCCTTGCTGAACCTTGGCGGCAAGGTGGATGCCGACCTTGCCGCGCAGGACGTGCGCCTGACCATGGGCGGCGAACCAACCTTCGTTGCCGAGAATGCCGGCGATGCGCCGGAATGGAACGGCGAGGCAGTAGGCCCCACCAAGGCGAAATATGCCGACAGGCTGATCCGCAAGCTGGGCGCGGCCTTTGCGCCGGGCGCGCTGCTGCACCACGGGCAGGGCAAGTGGTATCCGGGCGAAAGCCTGCCGCGCTGGGGCTATTCGCTGTACTGGCGCAAGGACGGCAAGCCGCTGTGGAACAACCCCGCACTGATCGCCCGCGATCCCGAAAAGGAGGAGGAGGAGGAGGAGGAGGAGGAGGAGGAGGAGCAGACCGTTGGTGCAGAGCAGGCCGCGGAGTTCCTCAATGCCACGGCCAGCCAGCTTGGCGTGGGCGGCGAATTCATCCACCCGGTCTACGAAGACCCGGAGAAGTGGATCGAGCGCGAAGGCGAACTGCCCGTCAATGTGTCGCCGCTTGATCCCAAGATTGACGATCCGGAGGAACGCCAGCGCATCGTCAACACCTTCAGCCGCGGACTGACCGCGCCGGTGGGCTACGTGCTGCCGATCCAGCGCTGGCAGGTGCAGCAGGCGAAGGAACCGGGCCGCTGGAAGAGCGAACAATGGCGGCTGCGGCGCGGCGCGCTGTTTGCCGTGCCGGGCGACAGCTCGCTGGGCTATCGCCTGCCGCTGGGTTCGCTGCCGCACGTTCCGAAAAGCGATTACCCCTATATCCACCCGCGCGTGGAAACCGATCCGCAGGCGCCGCTTGCCGACTACCGCGAACAGCGCGCGGCGGCAGGCGAGCAGGACCGCGAGGCCGAGACGCCTGCGCCCGAACAGCGCCACCAGCGGGTGGAGCAGGCCGAGGGCAACCGGCAGGAAATCGTCGAGCAGGAAATCATCGAAGGTGCGGTGCGCACCGCGCTGACGGTGGAGCCCAAGGGCACTTACCTGTCGGTGTTCATCCCGCCGGTCGAGGCGATGGAGGACTTCCTCGGACTGGTGGCCGAAGTGGAAGCCACTGCCGAAGCCATGCAGATGCCGGTGCGCATCGAAGGCTATCCGCCCCCGCCCGATCCGCGCATCCAGGTGCTGAAAGTCACCCCCGATCCCGGCGTGATCGAGGTGAACATCCACCCGACCGCCACGTTCGATGAACTGGTGGACGTAACCACCCGGCTTTACGACGCGGCGCGCGAATGTGGCCTGACGGCAGACAAGTTCATGGTCGACGGACGCTCCGTCGGCACGGGTGGCGGCAACCACCTGGTGATGGGCGGCGCCAGCTTTACCGAAAGCGCCTTTATCCGCCGCCCGGACCTGCTCAAGAGCTTCGTGCTTTACTGGCAGCGACATCCATCGCTCAGCTACCTGTTTTCCGGCCTGTTCATCGGCCCCACCAGCCAGGCCCCGCGCATCGACGAGGCGCGGCACGATAGCCTGTACGAACTGGAAATCGCGCTGGCGCAGGTGCCGCCGCCGGGCGTAGCGCCCAGGTTCCCGTGGATCGTCGACCTGCTGTTCCGCAACATGCTGGTGGACGTGACCGGCAATACCCACCGTACCGAGATCTGCATCGACAAGCTCTATTCGCCCGACGGCCCCACCGGGCGGCTGGGTCTGGTGGAGTTTCGCGGGTTCGAGATGCCGCCCGATGCCAAGATGAGCGTTGCCGCCCAGTTGCTGCTGCGTGCCCTTCTGGCATGGTTCTGGCGCGAGCCGCAGGATGGATCGCTGGTGCGCTGGGGCACCACGCTGCACGACCGTTTCCTGCTGCCGCATTTCTGCTGGGCCGACTTCCTCGAAGTCCTCTCCGACCTGCGCCGGGCGGGCTACGACTTCGATCCCGACTGGTTCGAGGCGCAGCACCAGTTCCGCTTTCCCGTTCACGGCACCGTGCACGCCGGCGGGGTGGAGCTGGAGATCAGCCACGCGCTGGAGCCCTGGAACGTGCTGGGGGAAACGGGCGCGGTGGGCGGCACGGTGCGCTATGTCGACAGCTCTACCGAACGCTTGCAGGTGCGCGCCAGCGGGCTGACGCCGGGTCGCCACGTGATCGGCTGCAACGGGCGGCGCGTGCCACTGACCCCCACCGGCAAGCCGGGCGAGGCGGTGGGCGGCGTGCGCTACAAGGCCTGGGCCCCTGCCTCTTGCCTGCACCCGCTGCTGGAGGCGAACGCCCCGCTCACCTTCGACGTGTTCGACACCTGGAGCAATCGCTCGCTGGGTGGCTGTGTCTATCATGTGGCGCATCCGGGCGGACGCAATTATGACGATGTGCCGATCAACAATTTCGAAGCCGAAGCACGGCGCAAGGCGCGCTTCCAGGAACATGGCCACACACCGGGCAAGGCAGACATCCCGGCAGCGGAAGACACAGGAGAATTCCCCATGACGCTCGACCTGCGCAGGCCCGCAAGACTGGGATGACGCAGGGGTTCACCCACGGAGGACCGTCTGCCGAGACGGACCTGTTCGGCCCCGATCCGGGCACTGATCCGCTGGCCTATTACAGGCCGCAGGATCCCGGCGCGGACCTGTTTGCCTCCGCCTCCGCCACCACCAGCGCCGCATGGCGAGCATTTGCCGGCGGCCTGTCGAGCCAGTGCCACTGCGACCTTGCCTCGCTGCAACCCTATCTCGATAGCTTGGTGGAGGACCTTGGCCTGGCCTTCCGCATGACCGGGGACGAGCACGAGCGCCCCTGGCCACTGAATCCCATGCCGATCTTCATCGATGCAGATGAATGGGAAGCGATCTCCGCAGGGTTGATCCAGCGGGCGGAGCTCCTCGAACAGGTGATCGCCGACATCTACGGCCCGCAGAAACTGGTGCAGGGCGGGCAGCTGCCTGCAGCGGTCATCTCCGGCAGCGACAATTTCGCGCGGCGGCTGGTCGGTAGGAAGCCCACCGGAGGGCACTTCCTGCATGTCTATGCGGTGGACCTGGCGCGCGGGCCCACGGGCGAATGGCGCGTGCTGGCAGACCGTGGGCGCTTTCCCGTCGGCATCGGCTATGCGCTGGAAAACCGGCAGGCGATCGGCCGCGCCACTGGGGGACTGCTGGCCTCTGTCGGCGTGCGTCGCCAGGGTGGCTTCTTCGATGCCTTCCGCCAGGGCCTTGCCGCCAGTTGCGAGCGCGCCGATCCGCGCATGGCACTCCTGACGCCGGGCCGGTTCAACCAGTCCTATCCGGAACAGGCGCTTCTCGCCCGCCACCTGGGCTTTTCGCTGGTCGAAGGGCGCGACCTGACGGTGCGCGATGGCCGGCTGTTCGTGCGCACCATTGCCGGGCTGAAGCGGATCGATGCGCTGTGGCGCTGGCTCAACACGCGCGATATCGATCCCCTCGCCTTCGATGCGCGGTCGCAGATCGGCGTGCCGAACCTCATCACTGCTGCCGAGCAGGGGCTGGTGCTGGCCAACTGGCCAGGCGCCGGCGTGGTCGAGAGCCGCGCCATGCCGGCCTTCCTGCCGCGCCTTGCCCGCACCTTGCTGGGCGAGCCGCTGAAACTGCCCAACGCCGCCACCTGGTGGTGCGGCGGGGAGCAGGAGCGTGAGCATGTCCTCGCCAACCTCGACAAGCTGGTGGTCAGTTCCGCCTTCCGCCGTCCGATTACCGGCTTGCCCGATGGCCACACGCGGGCAGGTGCCAGCCTCGACGCCGATGACCGTGCGGAGATCGAGCGCGGCATGGCCCTGCGCCCGATGGATTACACCGCGCAGGAAATCGTAAGCCTGTCGACCACGCCGGTGCTGGCCGATGGCCGTTTCGAACCGCGCGGTTTTACCCTGCGTGCCTTCCTTGCCCGCGACGACAAGGGGGAATGGGTGGTTCTGCAAGGCGGCTTTGCCCGCGTTTCCGAACAGGGCAACCTGCGCACGTCGCTGATGGGCATGGGCGATATCGCCACCGACGTTTGCGTCGTCGATCCGGCTGCGCCCAAAGTGCCGGCGGAAGTGCTGAAACCCGCCAAACTGGAAATCCGCCGCGAACAGGGCCTGCTGTCCAGCCAGGCAGCGGACAACCTGTTCTGGATTGGCCGCTATGGCGAGCGCGCGCACCAGACCGTGCGGATCATCCGCGCGCTGGCGGAACAGGTGACCACCGCCGGACAGACGCCGGCGGCCAGCAGCACCGTCAATCGCCTGGCGAACCTGCTGCGATCGCTGGGCGCGGTGCCTGCGAAGAGCGAGAACTGGTCGCTGGCGCGCCTTGCCGGCACAGCGCTGGGCAGCCTTGAGCAGAGCGGCTCGGTCCGCTCGCTGGCCGAACGCGAGCGCGGCATCGCGCAATTGCTGCGCGACTGGCTGACGCGCGATTCCTGGCGATCGATCCAGCGCACCATGCCCAAATACGTCCCCGGCGACCTCGATTCGATGACCCTGGCCTGCGACCGGCTGGTGGAACGCCATGCGGCGCTGTCGTGGTTGCTGGCAGACGGGATGAGTCGTGGCCCCGCGTGGCGCTTCCTCGACATGGGACTGCGGCTGGAACGCGGATCGATGGTATTGCAGGCTGCCCAGGCGGTGGTGCCCGGCAGCGCCAGCGCCAGCGACCTTTCCGCCCTGCTCGACCTTGTCGATGGGCAGGCACTCTATCGCAGCCGTTACCTGACGATGCCCTACATCGCCCCGGTGTTC
Source organism: uncultured Erythrobacter sp. (assembly GCA_913055155.1). GTDB lineage: Bacteria > Pseudomonadota > Alphaproteobacteria > Sphingomonadales > Sphingomonadaceae > Alteraurantiacibacter. Next base: position 10,696 of record CAJXJR010000017.1, read on the forward strand.
GACATGGTGTTGCTGGACCCGGCGCAACCGCGCGGGCTGGCGCACCAGCTGGTGCGGATCGAGGAACATCTCGCCGCCATCCCGCCGCTCGACGACAACGGCATGCCGGAACCGCCCGTACGGCTGGCGCGGCAGCTGCGCGTGCGGCTTGAAGGGCTGGATGCCAACGTGCTGACCGGTGCCGATCTCGACAGCTTGCGGAGCGATCTTGCCGCCCTGTCCGAGGCGATCAGCAAGCGCTATTTCCTGCAGGAAGACCAGTCGCCCGGCAAATCGCACGTCAGGTTGCTGGCATGATCTACCGCGTCCGCCATACCAGCACGATCAGCTATGCCGCGCCGGTAACCCAGGCGCAGTTCAACCTGCGGCTGGTGCCATGGCCGTGGCCGGGGCAGGAACTGCAAGGCTGCCAGTTGCGCATCACGCCGACGCCCGCCTTACGCCAGCAGGCGCCGGGTCCTTACTGCGTCAACACCACGCACATCGGCTTTGCCCGGCCGCTGGCCAAGCTGGAGGTAACGAGCGAATTCACCATGGCAATCGATCCGCCGCCGATGCCGACAGATGGCCCGGTCGACGCACGCCTGCGCACCGAGGCAGCCGGGGTGGCCGACTTGTCGGTCATGTCGCCTGTCCCGTACCTGTTCGCCTCTCGCATTGCCGGGATCGATGACGAGATCGGCAGCTGGGCCGCGCCGCACCTGCTGCCCGAAGCGGGCGTGGTGAACTCGGTTTCGTCGCTGATGGCTGCGATCCATGCCGAGTTTACTTACAGCACCACGGCCACCACCAGCGCCACGCCGCCCGAAGAAGCCTTCGCCAGGCGCGAGGGCGTGTGCCAGGATTTCGCCCACATCATGGTCATGGCGCTGCGCAGCCACGGGATCCCGGCAGCCTATGTCAGCGGCTACCTGCGCACCCTGCCCCCGCCGGGCAAGCCCAGGCTGGTGGGCGCCGATGCCATGCATGCCTGGGTGAACGTGTGGTGCGGGCAGGACCTGGGCTGGGTCGGGTTCGACCCGACCAACAATTGCCTGGCGCGCGAGGATCACATCCTGATCGGCATGGGCCGCGACTATGCCGATGTCTCGCCGATCGACGGCACCTTTATCGGCAATGCCCCGCAGAAGATGCAATCCGCCGTCGACGTGACGCTGGCCGAAGAGAGCGCGCTCACTCCATCGTGACGAAGCGCTTGAAGCTGCCGCCATCGGCCAGCACTTCACGCGCGCAGTTGTGGCCCGGCGCACCGGTCACGCCGCCGCCGGGATGGGTGCCCGACCCGCACATGTAGAGCCCCTTTAGCGGCCCGCGATAGGCGCCGTGGCCCAGCACCGGGCGCGCCGACCACAGCTGGTCCAGGCTCATGTGCCCGTGGAAGATGTCGCCACCGACAAGGCCGAACTTGCGGTAAAGGCCCTTGGGGCTGAGCACCTGCTTGCCGAGGATCGAGGCTCGGAAACCCGGCGCTTGGGCCTCCACCGTGTCGATGATGGTATCGACCGCCTTGTCCTCCTCCTCGTCCCAGTCCCTGCCATCGGGCAGTTCGGGCGCGAATTGCTGGCAGAACAGGCTGGCGACATGCTGGCCTTGCGGCGCAAGGCTGTCGTCCACCGTGCTGGGGATCAGCATTTCGACGATCGGCGCCTTCGACCAGCCGTGTGCCTTCGCATCGAGGAAGGCCTTGTCCATGTAGTCCAGCGTGGGCGCGATAATGATGCCGGAGCTGTGATGCTCGCCCGGTTCGGGCAGCGCGGTAAAGCGCGGCAGTTCGGAAAGCGCCACGTTCATGCGGAAGGTGCCGCCACCCGCCTTGAACCCGCGCATGCGGCGGCGAAAATCCTCGGGCTGGTGCGAGGGGTCGAGCATCTTGCCGTAAAGCAGCCTGGGCCCGACATTGGCGATCACCCGCTTCGCCGCGATCTCCTCGCCGCTGTCCAGCTTCACGCCCACCGCGCGGTCGCCATCGACCAGCACCTGGTCCACCGGGCTTTCGAGGCTGATCTCCACCCCTGCATCCTGGCACACTTTCGCCATGATCTGCGTGATCGTGCCCATGCCGCCCACGCAGTGCCCCCAGGCGCCCTTCTTGCCGTTCACCTCACCAAACACGTGGTGCAGCAGCACGTAGGCACTGCCGGGCGTATCGGGGCTGGCGTAGTTGCCGACCACGGCATCGAAACCGAAGGCGGCCTTCACCGGCTCGCTTTCGAACCACTGGTCAAGGAAGCTGGTGGCGGACTTGGTGAACAGGTCCAGTACGTTGCGCTTCGCCTGCAGGTCCAGCCGCGACAGGCCCCAGCCCTGCGCCGCGCCGGCCAGCAGGGTGCGCAAGCCATCGCCCACGTTGGGGGGCGATTTCAGCGCCAGGTCGCGCAGCACTTCGGCCACGCCCTCCAGCGCGTCGTAATAGGCGGGCAGCGCTTCGGCGTCCCGTTCGGAGAACTTGCGGAACTCGGCCTGCGTGCGTTCAAGCCCGCCGCCCAGCTTCAGGTAGCCGCCATCCGGTTGCGGCAGGAAGTTGGAAATCGGTCGCTCGATCACGCGGTAACCGTGGTCGGCCAGCCGCATGTCGGCGATCACCCTGGGTTGCAGCAGGCTGACGGTGTAACTGGCCACCGAATTGCGGAAACCGGGATGGAATTCCTCGGTCACCGCCGCTCCGCCCACCACGTCGCGCCGCTCCACGATCCGTACCTTCAGGCCCGCCTGAGCGAGATAGAAGGCACACACAAGGCCGTTGTGACCACCGCCGATGATGACCGCGTCGTAGTGCCGGCTCATGCGCGGCTCCATCCGGCTGGCGGCTGCTGTTCCAGCCGCGCTTCGGGAATGATTGCGCGCATCCGGCGGCAGAAATGGGTCAGGCAAACCTCCTTCTCGCTGAGCGGGCCCATCGAGAACGTGCGCGATTGCATGCCCGCCTGCACGCGAGTGATCAGCGTGGTATCCTCTGCATTCACCTGCCGGTTGATGCGCCAGTTGAGATAGCGTGCGGCCTGCATCTCGCGGCGGTCATCGGGCAGGACATAGCTGATCTCGCGGATCAGGCTGGTGGTGGGGCCGGTGGGCAGCCACTGCATGAAATCGACCTGGTCGGGGTAGATATCGAAAGCGACATTGGGCCACAGCTTGACGTAGTGCCAGCTGCGCTGGTTCTCTTGCGGCAAGTGCGGCACCGGCGGAAGCAGGCGCTGGTAGAGCCGTTCGGACCAGTTGGCGCTCTCCCGCTCTGTGAGTTCGCCCCACATGCGATCGACATGCGGTTCGGCTTCCACGCCATAGCTCTTGCCGAAAAGGCGGGTCAGGCCGGGGTGGGCAACGGGGATGTGCAGGCCGTCCGAGTAATTGTCGCCCACGTTCTTCCAGTTCACCGCGCGCGGGCGCAGGGTGACGCGGCCCAGCGCCGAAAGATCGGCAAAGCGATAGGGCGCGATCAGCGCTTCGTAGGGCGCCATCATCTCGCTGACCGAAGGCCCGCCATCATCCTCCAGCCGCACGAAGACGAAGCCCTGCCACAGTTCCAGCTCCACCGGCACCAGCCCTGCGCGGTCCTTGCCGAGCGCGGGGTAACTGGCCGCATCGGGCACGCCGGTCAGCCGCCCGTCGAGGTCGTAGGTCCAGGCATGATAGGGGCAGACCAGCTTTTTCGCGCAGCCGCGCGCGCCGTCAACAAGCCTTGATCCGCGGTGGCGGCAGACATTGGTGAAGGCGCGCAAGCGATCGTCCTGCCCGCGCACCACGATCACGCTTTCGCCGCAATAGTCGAGCGTGTGCCAGTCGCCCGTTTCGGGAATATCGCTCTGGTGACAGACCACCTGCCAGCTGGGGCGAAACACGCGTTCCAGCTCCAGCGCATGGAATTCGGGATCGTGGTAAGTCCAGGCAGGCAGGCTCCACCCGTCGAGCGGATCGGCAGCGTCAGCAGCGGTAGCGGCAGCTTGCAAAGTCACGGTTACGACTGAAACCGCGTTTCAGCCGGGCTGTCCAGCCCCCTTGGCCTGCGTGCGCTGCTCCATCCACCACAGCGGCAATCCTGCCGCCATCAGCGCAATGCCCCACAGGCTGGGCACCAGCCCTGCGCCATAGAGCGTCCACAAGCCATAGATCAGGCCGATCAAGGCAAAAGGCCGCGCCACGCGCAGGTGCCATGCCGCGGCCACCAGCGCGATGTAGAACCACAACGCGATGGAGGTGGACAGCAGCAGCAGGAATTCGAACATCCCCTGCAGGGACGGATCGACGGTAAGCAGCAATGTGAGGGTGGCAAGCCCGCTGCTGAGCACCAGTGCGCCGGTGGGCGACCCGGCGCGGTTGGTCTTACCGAACCACTGCGGCAGCATCCCGCGTTCGGCCATGGCGCGCGGCACTTCGCCTTGCAGCAGGATCCACCCGTTCACCGCCCCCACGCAGCTGACCACGGCAAAGGCCGCCACCAGCGCGGCAGGGCCCGGCCCCCAGAATTGCCCGACGAAAGTTGCAAACGGCGCTGTGGATCCCGCCACGTCCTCGGCCGGCAGCAGCAGGGCAATGGCCGAACAGACCACGAGGTAGATCACCCCGACCGCCGCGGTGCCCCACATGGTGGCGCGCGGCACGGTGACTTCGGGATTGCGCGTGCGCTTGGCGGCAAGGCTGGCACATTCGAAGCCCAGCAGCGCGAACAGCGTCAGCGCCCCGGCAGCGTTGATCGCGCCGGGCGAAAGCGTGCCGGGATCGAAAGGCTGCAAGTCCGCCTCTCCTCCTGCCAGTGCCAGCACCGCAATCGCCATGACCGCCAGCAGCGGCAGGATCTTGATCGCCAGCGTCACCACCTGGAATTGCCCCGCCGCCTTCACCCCGCCAAGGTTGAGCAGGGTCAACATCCAGATCATCGCTATCGCCGCGCCGGTGGGCGCCAGCGGGTGCCAATCGGCCAGCGGGACATAGGCAGAAAGGTAGCTGACCCCGGCAATGGCGATGGTGGCAAGGCCGATCCACAAGGTGATCCAGTAGGACCACATCACGACAAAGGCAGTCATCTTGCCGAAGGCTTCCGCAACCAGCCCGGTGGAATCCTCCGCTTGTGGCCGGGCGCGGGTGAGCGCAGCCAGCACCCAGGCCAGCACCAGCGTGCCGCTGATGGTGACGATCCAGCCGACCACGCCGTTCCAGCCCAGCGGCGCAAGGCTGGCGGGCAGCAGGAAGATGCCGGCACCGATCATGTTGCCCATGATGAGTGCCGTGGCTGCGACAAAGCCCAGCGGAGCGCGGGTGTCCCCCTGCGCGCTCAAGCTGGCGTCCCGTCCAGGCGGCTTACCATTGTCGATCGATGCATGCCCAACTCCCCCCGAGCCGGTTGTTGTGCAGCCAGCCTAGGGCACAGCGGCTCGATGCGCAAAGCCTTCGCACACTGGCCTTCACGCATATCGCCCAATGTCCCTGTTGGCACGCCGCCGCCAGTCCTGTAGACATAGTCAATCAACGCGTTTCTGCGCGCGAACCATTCTGATTAAAAGCGGGAGCCTTATCCTATGGCCTATCGTGTCACCATCAACGGCGAAACGCGCGAGATAGACGCGCCGGGGGACATGCCCCTGCTCTGGGCCCTGCGTAACGAGCTGGGCATGGTCGGCACCAAGTTCGGCTGTGGCATCGGCATGTGCGGTGCCTGCACCGTGCATGTGGACGGGCAGGCGACGCGATCGTGCTCGATGCCGCTCTCGGCAGTCGCAGACAAGGAAGTCTCCACCATCGAATCTTTGGGCGAAACGCCCATCGGCCAGGCCCTGCAGGCCGCATGGCTGGAAGACGACGTGATGCAGTGCGGCTATTGCCAGGCAGGCCAGCTGATGAATGCCACGGCCCTGCTCAACAACAACCCGAACCCCACCGATGGCGAGATCCAGGCAGCGATGCAGGGCAATATCTGCCGCTGCGCCTGCTACACCCGCATCCACGCCGCCATTGCCAAGGTCGCCCGTGACGAGGAGACGGCCAATGCCTGATTCCGTGCAGCTTTCCCGTCGTACCCTGCTGAAGGCCAGCGCCCTTGCCGGCGGTGGTTTCGCGCTGGCCGCCACCTTCCCGATGGCAGGCCGCGCCACCGCGGTTTCCGGTCCTTCGGAACTGAACGCCTTCATCACCATCAATCCCGACGACACCATCACCATCATCGGCAAGAACCCGGAAATCGGCCAGGGCATCAAGACCATGCTGCCCATGCTGATTGCAGAGGAACTGGATGCCGACTGGGACAGCGTGACCGTGCAGCAGGCGGATACCAACGCCGCCAAGTACGGCCCGCAGCTGGCCGGCGGTTCCTTCGCCACGCCGATGAACTGGATTCCCATGCGCCAGGCCGGTGCCGCCGCGCGGGCCATGCTGATGGCTGCCGCCGCGCAGCGCTGGGGCGTGGATGTCGCCGCGCTGGCCACCGAACCGGGCCGCGTGGTGCAGCCCGGCACCAGCCGTTCGGCCACCTTTGGCGAGCTGGCGAGCGACGCCGCCTACATGGACGTGCCCGATCCTGAAAGCCTGACGCTGAAGGACCAGTCCGACTTCCGCATTATCGGCCGCGCCATCGGCGGGGTGGACAGCCCCAAGATCGTGCGCGGGGAGCCGATTTTCGGCGTCGATACCCAGCTGCCCGGCATGGTTTATGCCGCGTTCGAGCGTTCGCCGGTGTTCGGCGCACGACTCGTCTCCGCAGATCTGGATGCCGCCAAGGCCCAGCCCGGCGTGACCGACGCCTTCACCGTGGAAGGCAATCCTGCCGTAGAGCTGGTGGACGGCATTGCCGTGATTGGCAGCAACTGGTGGCTGGTCAACAAGGCGCGCAGCGCGCTGGCCCCGCAGTGGGACAATGGCGAGTGGGCAAGCCACTCCACCGCCGGCTATGCCCAGGCCGCGCAGGATGCCTGGGCATCGGGCCAGGGTGGCGAGGTGTTCGCCGAGAAGGGCGATGCCGAGGCTGCCTTTGCCGAGGCCGACCAGGTGCTGGAAGCTGAATACAGCTATCCCTTCCTCGCCCACGTGCCGATGGAGCCGATGAACTGCACCGCGCTGATGCACGAAGACGGCACCATGGAGATGTGGGCCCCGTCGCAAACGCCGCAGGGCGGGCAGCAGGCCGTGGCCAGCTACCTGGGTCTGGAGCCCGCACAGGTGACCGTGCACATTACCCGAATGGGCGGGGGTTTCGGGCGTCGCCTCAACAACGATTACATGGTGCAGGTCGCCGCCATCGCCAAGGAAATGCCCGGCACGCCGGTGCAATTGATCTGGAGCCGCGAGGACGACGTTCGCAGCGACTTCTATCGCCCCGCCGGCTGGCACAAGCTGCGCGCGGCGCTGAACGCCGACGGGCAGATCACCGGCTGGGCCGATCACTTCGTCACCTTCGACTTCCCGGAAGGGGCCTATAACCCCGCCGCGATGGCACCGGACGAATTCCCCGCCAAGTACGTCGACAACCTGAAGTTCGAGCAGACCAAGCTGGCCAGCAAGGTACCGATGGGGGCGCTGCGTGCGCCCACGTCGAACGCCATGGCCTTCGTGATGCAGAGCTTCCTCGACGAAGTGGCCCAGGCCACCGGCAAGGATCTGCCCACGCTGATGCTGGAGCTGACCGACGGCGTTCCGGCAGAACCGACCACCATGGGCTTCATGGGCCCGCAGCCGGGCTTTTCCGCGCCGCGCCTGCAGGCGGTCACCCGCAAGGTGATGGAAATGGCCGACTGGGGCAGCCCGGTGGCGGAAGGCCATGCCAAGGGCTTTGGCTTCTATTACAGCCACATGGGCTATTTCGCCGAAGTGGTGGAAGCCAGCCTGGACGACCGCAACCGCCCGGTGGTGCACAACGTGTGGGCCGCAGGCGACGTCGGCAGCCAGATCATCAACCCGTTCGGGGCGCTGAACCAGGTGGAAGGCGCCATCATCGACGGGCTGGGCCAAGCGATCCAGCTGGCGGTGGAAATCGAAGGCGGGGCTGCCGTGCAGTCCAACTTCCACAACTATCCGATCCCGCGCATGCCGATGACGCCGCAGATCCACGTGGAATGGGTGCTGTCGGACAACGACCCCACCGGGCTTGGCGAACCCGCCCTGCCCCCGGTGATCCCGGCACTGACCAACGCGCTGTTCGCCCTCACCGGCAAGCGCGTGCGCAAGCTGCCGATCGATCCTGCGATGTTTGCCTGAGGCTTCAGTTCGGGCCGGGCGCGGTCATGGTGACCACCCGGCCCGCCAGCCGTTCCACTTCCGCGCTGGAATGGCTGACCAGCAGCATCGGCAGGTCCAGCTCGTCGCGCAGCCGCTCGATCAGCGTCAGCAGCGTCTCCGCACGGCTTTCGTCGAGCGAGGCCAGTGGCTCGTCCAGCAGCAGGAAACGCGGCGCCGCCAGCAAGGCGCGGCCGATGGCCACCCGCCGTGCCTCCCCGCCTGACAGGGTGGCGGGCAAGCGATCAAGCAAGTGCCCGATCTCCAGCAGGCGCACCACTTCCCCCTGCGTGATGAAGCGCGCGTCCGCAGGCGCCAGCTTCTCGCCATAGGCGAGGTTGCCGGCCACGCGCTTGTGCGGGAACAGCCGCGCATCCTGGAACACGTAACCCGCGCGGCGCTGCTCGGGCGGCAGGTCCACGCCTGCCGCGCTGTCGAACAGCACTTCGCCCGCCACTACGATCCGGCCCTCCTGCGGTCGCAGCAACCCCGCGATGGCGTTGAGCGTGCTGGTCTTGCCGACACCGGATGGCCCGACCAGCGCCGTCAGCTTGGCGTCGGAAGTAAACTCCAGCGCAAACCGGTGATCGTCCACCGCCATGTCGATGGTCACGTCAAAGAACATGCGCGCGCGTCCCCTGCGATCGGCGCACCAGCCATTCGGACACCAAGAGCGCACCCAGCGAAAGCACGATGGCGATCACCGCCAGCCGCGCCACTTCGCTTTCCGATCCGGGCACCTGCAACCCGGTGTAGATCGCCAGCGGCAAGGTGCGCGTCTCGCCCGCGATATTGGCGGCAAAGGTGATGGTCGCGCCGAATTCCCCCAGCGAGCGGGCAAAGCCCAGCATGGCGCCTGCCGCGATGCCAGGCAGGCTGAGCGGCAGGGTGATGGTGAGGAAGGCATGCAGCGGCGTTGCGCCCAGCGTGCGCGCCGCGCCCACCAGTCGCCGGTCCACCGCCTCTATCGAAAGCCGCATCGCCCGCACCATCAGCGGCAGCGCCATCACCCCCGCCGCCACGGCCGCGCCGGTCCAGTTGAACACCAGCGTCACGCCCAGCGCCTCGTGCAGCCAACCGCCGATCGCGCCGTTGCGCCCCAGCAGGATCAGCAACAGCCAGCCGGTCACCACCGGCGGCAACACCAGCGGCAGGTGCACCAGCGCATCCAGCAGCATGCGCCCCGGAAATCGCCGCCGCGCGATCACCCAGGCGAGGCCATAGGCGATCGGCATGGTCACCAGCACGGCAACCAGGCTGACCTTCAGCGACAGTGCGACAATGGTCCATTCTGCGGGCGAGAGCATGGCGTTCATTCCGGACCGGTAAAGCCATGGCGGCGCAGGATCACCTGCCCGTCGCGCGAGGAAAGGTAATCGGCAAATGCCTCGCTATCGGGGTCCTGCGATGTTTCGAGGACTGCCAGCGGATAGCGGATCGTCGGATAAAGGCTCTCATCGAAAGGCGCCAGCACCCAGGCCTTGTCCGATGCCGCCGCATCGCTGCCGTAGACAATGCCGAACGTGGCCTCGCCGCGTTCGACCAGCGCCAGGGCAACGCGCACATTCTCGGTCGGTACCAGCCTGCCCTGCACGTCCTGCCACAGGCCCAACGCTTGCAGCGCCGCCCTGGCATAGCGCCCTGCCGGGACGGTATCAGGCTCGGCAATGGCAATGGCCGCCGCCGGGTCTGCCAGCGCCTCTTCGATGCTGGCATAGGGCAGGCGGCGCACCGCCGGGTCGGCCCGGGTGACAAGCACCAGCGAATTGCCCGCGATATTGCGCCTGGTGCCTGCCCGCAGCAGATCGCGCGCTTCCAGCCAGTCCATCCATTGCGCATCGGCGCTGACCACCAGGTCGGCAGGCGCCCCCTCGCTGGCCTGCCGCGCGACCGCCGCGCTAGAGGCGAAGGAGAGGACCGGACGCGCGTGCCCTTGCGCTGCCCAGCCGTCGGCGGCAGCGCTAAGCCCTTCCTGCATGCTGGATGCGGCGAGCACCACGGGTCCGGTATCCTCGGCAGGCGCGCACCCTCCAGGCAGGACAGTTCCCGCCAAGGCCAGAAATCCGATGAGTAGAGACCTGCGTTTCATCGCGAGCCACCCTTAGAGCGGCGCGATATGGCCGTCCACATCAGCTGTCGGCCCGGTCAGCCACCAGCAGGGCTTGCTTCGATACGCTGGGCGCGGATCATGAATTCGCTGGGACGGCGCACCGGGATCAGCAGCACGCAGCGCACGCCTTCGGGGTCGAAGTCCAGCTCCACCGGGTGCCGCAGTTCATGCGCCACGATCCGTTCGATCAGGTCGGTACCGAACCCGCGCGAGCGTTCCTGCTTCACCGGCGGGCCGCCACGCTCCTGCCATTCCACCCGCACCAGCTCTTCCGACACCAGTTGCCAGTGCACGCTCACCTTGCCGCCCGGGCGGCTGAGCGCGCCGTACTTGGCGGCATTGGTGGCCAGTTCGTGCACCGCCAAGCCCAGCGACAGGGCATCGTTGGGCGCCAGTTCCACCGCCGGGCCGACCAGTTCCACCGCGTGGTCGTCTTCCTGCGCATAGGGCAGCAATTCGGCGTCGATCACGGAGCGTACGGGGGTGGAGCCCCAGTCCGACTGGGTCAGCAGATCGTGCGTGGCGGAAAGCGCGCGGATGCGCCCGTCCAGCCCGGTGGCGAATTCCTCCACGTCGTCCGCCCGGCGCTTGGTCAGCGCGATGATCGACAGCACGTTGGCCAGCGTGTTCTTCACCCGGTGGTTGAGCTCGCGCGTCAGCGAATTGCGGATGCTGGCCTGCTCCTCGAACCAGGCCAGCGCGCTTTCGTCTTCCTGCGCCTGCTGCGTCAGCATGCGCACCAGCAGCATCAGCAGGCTGGCCACCAGCATGCCGAAGATCAGCGTGGCGAGGGAGAGGCCGGACAGGCCAGGATCCTCGACAATGCTGACTGCCAGCCGCCACGGGTTGTTCGCGATGGTCACCGTCTTGGTCGCGGTCTCACGGTTGTCGAGATCGCCGTCGAAGGTGGCTGCCAGCAAGGTGCCGTCGCCGCGATCGTTATCGTACAGCCGCACGCCGTAGGAACCGGCATCTTCTAGTTCCAGCGCGCTTTGCAGGAAATCCTCGGCGTTGAAGGGCGAATAGATGAAGCCTTTCAACGTCCGTCCGCCGGCACCGGGTTCGAAAACCGGCATGTAAATCAGGAAGCCCGGCGCTTCGCCCTCGCCCTCCTGCCGCAGCACGATGGCATCGGTGGCCGTGGGGCGCGCGGTACGTTCCGCCTCGATCATGGCGGCGCGCCGACCGGGTTCGGAATACATGTCATACCCCAGCGCCCGGCGGTTACGCTCGGTATCGGGCTGCAGGTAGGTGACCGGCACGGCAAATGGCTGGTTGCCATTGAAAGGCGGGTAGAACTCCGCCTCGGCCGTGCCTTCCTGCGCCAGCAGTTCCGTGAAGTCGGCAATCTGCGAAGGCCGCACCACTTGCGCCCAGCCGATGCCTTCGGCGCCGCGGTAGTCTGCATCCAGCCGCAGTTCGGAAACGAACCGGCGGAAGTCGGCAGCAGGCACTTCGTCCATGGTAGACAACAGCGCGGCGCCCGCCCTCAGGTATGCGCTGCTGGCATTGGCGCGCCGTTCCAGCGCAGACGCGATGGCCGTGGCGCGGGCGTTGATCTGCGCGGACTGGCGGTCGTGCTCGCCGCGCTCGATAGCGAAGATGGAGACGACGGTAATCGCCGCGATCAGCACGAAGATGCCCAGCGGCATCGCCCGTGGATAGCGCATCAGCCAGCGCTTGGTCCGGCTCCGTCGGCTGACCTGCTGTTGCAATTCGATTCCTCAACCATATGGCACGCTGCCATGATCCAGACTGACCACACGCTTGCAAGCATGCGCAAGGCCAGCCAAACAGATTTCCTACTCGGGGGAACCGGAGGCGGCGCGTTTCGTTCCGCAAACACGAGTATGAAACTAACGCATTGGTAACCGCTTCCTCATTTCACGAACTCGGCAGGAGCGGCCATCTGCATGGCGACGGGAAACACTGAATTCATGTCATCGTCTCGAGACGAGAAAAACAAGGCCGCAAAGCCGCAAGACGGCAGCGGCTGCAAACCGCAGGACCCGGAATGGGCCTCGGGCCTGAAGAAGCTTTACGATTCGGTGGTGGACGAGCCGCTGCCGGATTCCTTCAAGGACCTGCTCTCCAAGCTCGACGAAGACGAGGGCAAATGAGCAAGGACAAGAAGAAACGCGAGCTGCCCAAGCGCAGCGCGGCAGACAAGCGTGCATTCAAGCGGGAACTGACCGAGGTCGTGCCGCACCTGCGCGCCTTCGCCCGCGGCCTGTGCGGCCGCCCCGACATGGCCGACGACCTGGTGCAGGAAGCCCTGCTGAAGGCATGGGCCGCGCAGGACCGGTTCGAGCCGGGCACCTCGATGCGGGCCTGGACCTTCGTGATCCTGCGCAACGCCTATCTCACCGACATGCGGCGCAATCGCTTTCGCGGCGAGTATGACGAGGGCGTGGCGGAGCGCATCCTGACGGCGCCCGCCGGGCAGGAAGAACCGCTGCACCTGTCGGACCTTCACCGGGCGCTGCTGACGCTGCCGCCCGAACGGCGCGAGGCGCTGCTGCTGGTCGGCGCAGGCGGATTTTCCTACGAGGAAGCGGCCAACATCTGTGGCTGCGCGGTCGGCACGATCAAGAGCCGTGTGGGCCGTGCCCGTGCGGCGCTGAGCAGCATGCTGGAAGACGGCGACATCCCCGACCGCGCGCTGGACGACCCCGCCGCCCACCGCGCGATCCTGGAAGAGCTGGACGAAGTGGCCGCCGGGCGCGGCGAAGCAGCAGCCACCAAGTAGCACGCCGCTTGATTGCGGCCCGGCAAAGCGACATGCTGAGCGCAGTCAACCAGGGAAAGACAGAACCACCGCGATGAGCGCCGAGGGGGAAAGGCCGGACAGCGAAACGGGCGAAGGCCGCGAGTTGACCTTTGCCGCGCAGGAAGTGCGGCTGATCTCCGCCCTCGTGGTGCTGCTGGCGATCGGCCTGTTCCTGGCCCTGCCCTTCGTGCTGTCGATCGGATCGGTGGTGTTCCTGCCGCTGGTGGCCGCGCTGATCCTCACCATCATCCTGTCGCCCCTGGCAGACAAGCTGGCGACCTGGCTACCCAATTTCCTTGCCTCGATCCTGGCCCTCCTGGCCTTCTTCGCGATCCTGGCGCTGGCGTTCACCGCCGTGCTGGCCCCGGCCATTTCGCTGTATGACCAGGTACCCATGATGGCGCGGCAGGTCAGCGCGCATTTCTCCGAGATGCAGGTGGCCCTTGCCTGGGTCAGCGACCTGAACGAGCAGATCGCTGCACTTACCGGCGATGACAGCGGCCAGCAGGTGGTGCTGGCAGGGCCGAGCATGCTCGAACAGCTCGCCTTCGCCACCCCCACCGTGCTGCTGGAACTGCTGCTGACCTTCATGCTCGCCTTCTTCATGATCGAAGCGCGCATCCGCCTGCGCCGCCGCCTGCTGCTGGAACGCCAGCAGGTCGGCTCCAGCCTGAAGGCCGCACGCGCCATCCGCGAGGTGCAGGATCGGGTGGCGGCCTACATCCTCACCGTCGGTTTCATCAATACCGGTGTGGGCGTGATCGTGGCGCTGGGCGCATGGCTGATGGGGCTCGATGCGCCGATCATGTGGGGCGGCCTTGCCGCGATCCTCAATTTCATTCCCTATATCGGCCCACTGGTCATGGTGATCCTGCTGGGCCTGTTCGGCATCGGCTCTGCCGATGCGGTGCTGGTCGGCCTGATCCCCGCAGCAGCCTACCTTGGCCTGCACACGGTGGAAGCGAACGTGGTCACCCCCACCGTGCTGGGCGCGCGCTTCACCATGAACCCGGTGCTGATCCTGCTGGCGTTATCCTATTTCGGGTGGATCTGGGGCGTGATGGGCGCCCTGCTTTCGGTGCCGATCCTGCTGACGCTGACGGCATTGGTCGATCATCTGGGCAGGCCAAACTTCATCGGCTTCATCTTCGGTGAACCGCTGTTCCGGTCCAACGTGCTGGACCTGTCGGAAGACAATTGATCGCCCGACTTGCCCAAATGGCGGATTTGACATAGCTTTCCCCTCGGGTTTGTTCGCTGGAAGGGGAGAGGACAAATGCGAACCAAGGTAATGATCGCAGCGGGACTGGCTGCCTGTGCCGGCATGGCGCAGGCGCAAGGCGGTTCGGCATGGGGATATTTCGAAGCGGACGGTGCGCCGCTGCAGGCAGGCGTCGTCTCGCCCGATGGCGGGCAGCTGATCCTGAAGTGCGACGAGCCGGGTGACGGCAGCGTGTTCGCGGTGATCGTATCGCCGGAAAGATTGCGCCCGACGACGACGCGGCCACAGGTCCGCTCCTTGTGGCTGCAATTCGACGATGGGAACCGCGAGGAAGTGCGCTGGCGCTACTACGAACAATCGGTGCTGGCGTTGAACACGCGGCGGGATCGCAATCTCGAGCCGTTCCTGCGCGAACTGGTGGAGGCCGACAGGCTGGAGGTTCGCTTCGACCCGGATGGCACGCCGCCGTTCAACATCAGCTTCACCGTCACCGGAGCGCGCGAGGCAATCGACCGCGTGTTCGAAAGCTGCGAGGACGATGACGTACTCGATTGATCGCCTGTCGCACGGAAAAGGGCGCGCCTGCCGATCGGCAAGCGCGCCCTTTTCGTGTCAGCCTTGTGGCTGGATCAGGCGGGATAGGTCCAGGTCGAACCGCGCGCCAGGTTGTCGGCAGCGAAATCCCAGTTGAGGTGGCCGTCCACGACCGCCGAGAGATAGCCCGGACGGGCGTTCTGGTGGTCGAGGTAGTAGGCGTGCTCCCACAGGTCGATCACCAGCAGCGGGTTGTAGTCGCTGCTGTCGGCCAGCGTATCGGCATCGTGCGTGTCGACCACTTCCAGCTTGCCGCCCTTCTCGGCCAGCCACACCCAGCCGCTGGCGAAGTGGCCGGCGCCCTTGGACTTCAGTTCTTCCTTCAGCGCGTCGAGCGAGCCGAAGCTGGCATCGATCTTGTCCGCCAGGTCGCCCGAAGGGCCGCTGGTGGCCGGGGCCAGCGAGTGCCAGTAGAAACCGTGGTTCCAGGTCTGTGCCGAGTTGTTGAACAGGCCGGCATCGCTGCCACGCGAAGCGGCGATGATCGCTTCGAGCGAAGCATCGGCATTGGCCGTGCCTTCGATCGCGGCATTGGTCTTGTCGACGTAGGCCTGGTGGTGCTTGCCATGGTGATAGCCGAAGGTCTCGGCAGTGATCGCCGGGGCCAGTGCTTCGGCATCGTAGGGAAGCGGCATGAGGGTGAAAGCCATGTTGAACATTCTCCTGTTTTTCTGCTGTCGTGTCACCAATGCGCGAGACCGCCAGATGTTGCAGTCTTGCGCGCAAATATTCCGCTGGCCTACCTGCCCATCCGCTCCCCCCGTGACAAGAGGGACGAATGGCGGCATGGCATTTTGCGCGCGCTAACACAGGCGAAGGACATTTATGGGACGCACCTATTTCGGCACCGACGGCATACGCGGTCGTGCCAATGGCAAGAAACTGAACGCCGCCGTGGCGATGAAGGTGGGCCAGGCCGCAGGCAGCCACTTCGTGCGCGGCGACCACCGGCACCGGGTGGTGATCGGCAAGGATACCCGGCTGTCGGGCTACATGATGGAAAACGCGCTGGTGGCGGGCTTCACCAGCGTAGGGATGGACGTGATCATGACCGGCCCCCTGCCCACCCCGGCCGTGGCCCTGCTGACGCGCGAGATGCGCGCCGACCTGGGGGTGATGATCTCTGCCAGCCACAACAAGTTCGGCGACAACGGCATCAAGCTGTTCGGGCCCGACGGCTTCAAGCTCTCCGATGCGGACGAGGAAGCGATCGAGCGCGCCATGGGCCAAGAGCAGGTGCTGGCCGAAGGCGATGCCATCGGCCGCGCCCGCCGGATCGAGGATGCGCGCGGGCGCTATATCCACGCGGTGAAACGCGCCCTGCCCTCCGATTGCCGGCTGGATCACCTGAAGATCGTCGTCGATTGCGCGAACGGCGCAGCCTACAACGTTACCCCCACCGCAATCTGGGAACTGGGCGCCGAAGTGATCGCCATGGGCGTTTCCCCCAACGGCACCAATATCAACGACGGCGTCGGCTCCACTGCGCTCGACGCGATCAAGGCGCGGGTGGTGGAAGAAGGCGCCGATATCGGCATCGCGCTGGATGGCGATGCCGACCGCCTCATCGTGATCGACGAGAAAGGCGAGGAAGTCGACGGCGACCAGATCATGGCGCTGATCGGCAGCCGCTGGCACGCCAAGGGCCTGCTGAAGGGCGGCGGCGTGGTGGCCACCGTCATGTCCAACCTCGGCCTCGAACGCTTCCTGCATGGCGAAGGGCTGGAACTGGTGCGCACCAAGGTGGGCGACCGCTACGTGCTCGAAGCGATGAAGGCCGGCGGCTACAATGTCGGCGGCGAACAGTCGGGCCATATGATCCTGCTGGATCATGCCACCACCGGCGACGGCACCATTGCCGCGATGCAGGTGCTGGCCGCCATGGTGCGGACCGGCAAGCCTGCCAGCGAATTGCTGCACCTGTTCGACCCGGTCCCGCAGCTGCTGAAGAACGTGCGATACGAAGCCGGAGACCCGCTGGACGCGCAGGCCGTGAAGGACGTGATCGCCGCTGCCGAAAACGAGCTGGACGGCAAGGGCCGCCTGGTCATCCGCAAGTCGGGCACCGAACCGCTGATCCGCGTGATGGCCGAAGGCGACGACGAGGGACAGGTGGAACGGGTGGTCGATACCATCTGCGATGCCGTGCGCGAGGTCGCTTGAGCCGCCCGCCGCGCATCCTGTCGATCGCCGGGTCCGATAGCTCGGGCGGCGCGGGTATCCAAGCGGATATCAAGACGATCACCATGCTCGGCGGCTATGCCATGACCGCCATCACTGCCGTCACCGCGCAGAACACCCGCGGGGTAACCCAGGTGGAGGCGCTGTCGCCCGACATGGTGGCAGCGCAAATCGATGCCTGCCTGGAGGATATCGGCATCGAGGCGGTGAAGATCGGCATGCTGGGCAGCGCCGACATCGCCGAAGTGGTGGCAGACCGGCTGGAAGAGCTCGGCAAGCCCATCGTCTTCGACCCCGTGATGGTCGCCACCAGTGGCTCTGCCCTGGCGGACGAGGCCACGATCGAAGTGTTCGAATGGCTGATGGAGATCGCCACGCTGACAACGCCCAACGTGCCCGAACTGGCCGCGCTGGGCGGGGCGGATGCGATGGCGAAACGCGGCGTCGCCTACCTCGCCAAGGGCGGCGATGCCGACGGGCCGATGGTGGAAGACCGGCTGGTGCGCCCCGGCATGGAGGACACGGTGTGGAGCGAACCGCGCATCATCACCAAGCACACCCACGGCACCGGCTGCACGCTGTCCAGCGCCATTGCCACGAACCTTGGCCACGGGCTGGAACTGGAAGCGGCGATTGCCGATGCCCGCCTGTTCGTACGCGAGGCGCTGAAAAGCGCCCCCGGCTTCGGCTTCGGCAATGGCCCGCTGGGACACCAGGCTGTGCGCTGAACCACCGGCAAGGTGGAACACCGACAGGGGTGTTTTGAAAAACCCGTACAGACGGCCCGAAGGGACCATGCGCGCCCTGCGCCCACTCGCGAAAACCGGCACGAAAGGCGCAGAATTCCGCCATTTCGCACGACAAGCCGCACCCGGCAGGTATCCTGCGCCTGCGCCCGAACTGCAGGCTGAAAGTGTAACCTTTCGCGCGAAGGCGAGCCAATCGCGAACACAGCGGGCGGGCTTTCTCGACATCCCGCCAGCCTGCCATGGCAGGGGCAATGTAGGGAAGCCCGGCGAATCGCAGCGCGGCGCCCCCTAGTCCTCCAGTTCGTAGAAGTCGGCGATGGCCTGCCAGCCTTCCTCGGCGGTTTCGCACCAGGTGATGAGGTCGAGATCCTTCTTCGAGATCGTCCCTTCCTCGGCAATGGCCTCGAAATTCACCACCCGGTTCCAGAAATCCTTGCCGAACAGCAGGATCGGGATCGGCTTCATCTTGCCGGTCTGCACCAGCGTCAGCAGTTCGAAGAACTCGTCGAAGGTGCCGAAGCCGCCGGGGAACACCGCCACCGCGCGGGCGCGCAGCAGGAAGTGCATCTTCCGCAGCGCGAAATAGTGGAACTGGAAGGCGAGATACGGCGTGACATAGGGGTTGGGCGCCTGTTCGTGCGGCAGCACGATGTTGAGGCCGATGTTCTCTGCGCCTGCGTCGCTGGCGCCGCGCGCGGCAGCTTCCATGATCGACGGGCCGCCGCCGCCGCAGACCACGAACTGGCGCATGCCATCCTCGACGATCGCCTTTTCACCGGCCATGCGCGCCAGGCGATAGGCCTCGGCATAGTATTTCGACTTCTTGGCCAGGTTCTCGGCCACGGTGCGCCGCTCGTCATCCAGGCCGCCCACACCCTTCATCATCTCTTCCGCCGCTTCGGGCGAAGGAATGCGGGCAGAGCCGTACATGACGAGGGTGGAGCCCACGCGCGCCTCGTCGAGCAGCATCTCGGGCTTGAGCAGTTCCAGCTGGAAGCGCACCGGGCGCAATTCCTCGCGCAGCAGGAAATCCTCGTCGCGGAACGCCAGGCGATAGGCCGGATGGCGGGTCTGCGGGGTCTCGTGGGGGGAGGAGTCCGAGAAACCGGCCTCCATGTCGGCATGGTAGAACTTGTGATCGCTCAGGTCATTGTCGCCAGAATCGGACGTGTCGGTCACGCAGGTCTCCTCTCGGGGGGGGGGGGGGGGGATAATTTCCAACACGCCTAGTGGCTTGGCCTGCGCTTTGAAAGCCCCAATGCCGGGGCGCGGCAAACAGGGCCGCCCGCACCTGCGAACGGCCCCGTCGTTATCTTGCGGGAGGGGAACCGGGGCGCGCCAGGGGGAGGAGGGGGGAGGGAGAGGCGCGCCCCGGAAGGGGGTAGATCAGTCGACCCTGGTCGTACGCAGGTACGGCAGCACGGTCTTGAAGCCCTGCGGGAACCTGGCCTTGGCGTCTTCGTCGGAAACGCTGGGCGGGATGATCACGTCACCACCCGGCGTCCAGTCGGCCGGGGTCACCACACCGGCGCGGTCAGCCAGTTGCAGGCTGTCGATCACGCGCAGGATCTCGGCAAAGTTGCGACCCACGCTCATCGGATAGGTCATGGTGAGGCGGATCTTCTTGTCCGGATCGATGATGAACACCGAACGCACGGCCGCCGTCTCGCTCTCATCCGGGTGGATCATGTCGTAGTGGCGGGCGATTGTCATGTCGGCATCGTCGACGATCGGGAACTGCAGGTCGACGCCCTGGGTCGAATTCACGTCGGCAATCCAGGCGCGGTGCTCTTCCGCCGTGTCGGTCGAAAGGCCCAGCGGCTTGACGTTGCGCTTGGCGAATTCATCGGCATTGCGCGCGGTAGCGCCCATTTCGGTGGTGCAGACCGGAGTGAAATCGGCCGGGTGGCTGAAGAAGAACACCCAGCTGTCGCCCGCCCAGTCATGCAGGCTGAGTTCACCGATGGTGCTGTCGGTAGTGAAATCGGGGGCGGTGTCGCCGATGTGCAGGCTCATTTCGTATCTCCTTTGTAACTGCAGCCTGAATAGCCGACTCGCGTTACATTGGCGAACTCAAATTCGCGATTTATGTAATCGATATTCTGATTTAGAGCAAGCGATGAATTTCCTGCGCAAAAAAGGGCGGTAATCCGCCCTTCTCGCCCAATTCAATTACAACTTTCGATAAAGTCAGGTTTCGCTCTGGGCCTTGCGCCAGCGGTAGAAGGTCTTTTCCGACACCCCCACCTCGCGGCAGCTCTCGCACACGCCCTTGCCGCTGGCGATCAGCTGCTCGATGCGGCGGCACTTGGCATCCTTGTCGACGATCGCGGCCATCAGATCATCCCCCGCGCCGCGTCCGCCGGCTCTGCAAGGCCCTCTTCGCCATCGCGCACTGCTTCGCTGAAGGCGCGCGCCTGCGACAGGTAGACCTTGCCGCTCAGCTCTTCGAGGAAATGGGTGCGTTGCAGGCGATCCATGACGGGTCCCTTCACTTCGGAAAGATGCAGTTTGATCCCGGCATCGGCCAGGCGGTGGTTGATGGCTTCAAGGCTTTCGAGGCCGGAGGCGTCGATCTCGTTCACCGCGCTGGCCATCAGGATGACGTGGCGCACCTTGGGGCGCTCGGACACCTGTTCCAGCACGTATTCCTCCAGCCAGCGGGCGTTGAGGAAGGTCAGCGCCTCGTCGATGCGGATCGACAGCACGTGCTCTTCGGTGAACACGTTGTGCCGCTTGATATTGCGGAAATGCTCCGTACCGGGAACGCGCCCCACGATCGCAGCATGCGGACGGCTGGCGCGCCACAGGAACAGCAGCAGGCCAACCAGGACCCCCGCGATCACGCCCATCTCCACCCCGGCCAGCAGGGTGATGGCAATGGTCGCCACATGCGCGGCGAAATCGGCCCTGGAATAGGTCCACAACCGGCGCGGCGTTTTCAGGTCGACCAGGCTCAGCACCGCCACGATGATGGTTGCCGCCAGAGTGGCGATGGGCAGGTTGAACAACAGCGGCGTGAGGAACAGCGAGGCCAGCGCGATGCCCACGGCGGTAAAGGCGCCCGCGGCCGGAGTCTGCGCGCCGGCATCGAAATTCACTACCGAACGGGCAAAGCCGCCCGTCACCGGATAGCCGCCGGAAAAGGCGCTGGCCATGTTGGCAGCACCCAGTCCGATCAGTTCCTGGTCCGGCGCAATGCGCTGGCGACGCTTCGCGGCCAGCGTCTGCGCCACCGAGACGCTTTCGACGAAGCCGATGATCGAAATCAGCAAAGCGGGCACCCACAGCTGCTCGATCAGCGAGAGGTCGGCGCCGGGCATGGCGAAGGGCGGCAGGCCCGACGGGATTTCGCCGGTGATGTTCACCCCGCGTGCGGCCAGGCCAAGGCTAGCGACGGCAACGATGCTGACGGCAACGGCCACCACCGGCCCGGCCTTGGCGACCAGGTCCGCCACCCGCGCCCGCATGCCTATTCTCACCAGCAGCGGCTTCAGTCCCTTGCGCACCCAGAACAGGAACAACACCGCGGGCACGCCGATGGCCAGCGTCCAAGGGTTCAACTGGTCCAGCCCCGCGATGATCGAACCGATCATCTCCGGCCAGGTATCGCCACCTGCCGGAACGCCCAGCACGTGGCGCAGCTGGCTGGTAGCGATCAGCACGCCGCTGGCGGTGATGAAGCCGCTGATGACCGGATGCGACAGCAGGTTCGCCAGGAACCCCATGCGCAGCACGCCCAGCACGAACAGCATGACGCCCGAAAGCGCGGCCAGCGTGATCGCCGCCTCCAGATACTCCGCGCTGCCTTGCGCCGCCACAGCGCCAACGGCGCTCGCCGTCATCAGCGAAACCACTGCGACCGGCCCCACGGCCAGCGTGCGGCTGGTGCCGAAAACGGCATAGGCCACCAGCGGCAGGATCGAGGCATAAAGGCCGACCACCGGCGGCAGCCCCGCCAGCAGGGCATAGGCCAGGCTTTGCGGGATCAGCATGATGGTGACGATCACCGCCGCCACCAGGTCGCTGCTCAGCGCATCGCCGTTATAGCTGCGTCCCCATTCCAGGATGGGGAAATAGCGCGCCAGAACGGAGGGGGAGGAGGCAGCAGCCTTGGCCAAATGGACAGGCCTCTAGCCGATCCGCGGCTTGAGTGCGGCGATATCGTATCCGGCGTCGGCGGCCTTCCCGATCACTTCGTCGGCGCCAAGTTCCGGCCCCCGGCACAGCGCCCACAGCGAGCTGGCGCGCATGCCCGTCTTGCAGAAGCTGAAGACCGGCTGCGGCAATTCGGCCAGCGCCTTGTCGAAGCCCTTGATCTGCTCCTCGCCCAGCTTGCCGGGCACGGTAGGCACGTGGGCATAGCCGAGGCCGGCCGCCTTTGCCGCTGCTTCCAGCTCCGCCGAAGTCGGCTGGCCGGGCTGTTCGCCATCCGGGCGACAGTTGACGACCGACTTGTACCCCTGCTCGGCCAGCGCCTGCATCTGCTCAGGGGTCAGCTGGGGACCAACGCCCAGTTCTTCGCACAATGTCTTGGGTTCCATGTTGCTCTATCGCTCCTTGACCGATGAAAGAGATTCCGCCAGCGCGAGCGCCGTTTTCGACCCTCTCTACGCTTAAATACTTTCACGGAACAAATAATTTTGTAACTGACTTGAGTCAAGGGTACTTTCGTGCCATTACTTGGGGTTCACTGGATGGGGATATTCATGAATCACGTAAACGAAGACAGCCCCCTGCGAATCGGCCAGACCGTGCCGATGTTCACTGCGCGCAGCACCACCGGCCCGTTCGATCTGGCGGACTATCGCGGGCGCTGGATAATGCTGTTTTCACACCCGGCGGACTTCACGCCGGTCTGCACCAGCGAATTCGTCGCCCTGGCAGAGGCGAAGGAAAAGTTCGAGGCGCTCGATTGCGCGCTGGTGGCCGTCTCCATCGACAGCCTCTATTCACACCTCGCATGGATCCGCATGATCTATGACATGACCGGCACCAAGGTGGATTTCCCGATCGTGGAAGACCCGACGATGGAGATTGCCCGCGCCTATGGCATGATCGGTACCAATGCGGACGATGCGGGTACCGTCCGCTCCAGCTATTTCATCGATCCCGACGGCGTGCTGGTCGCTTCGCAGACCTATCCCGTAACCGTGGGGCGCTCGATCCCCGAACTGCTGCGCCTGCTCAGCGCGCTGCAGAAGGTGCGCGATGGCGACGTGTTCGTGCCGGTCGACTGGCAGCCGGGCGATCCGCTGCTCAAGATCCCGGCAGAGACTGCCGCCGACATCTTCGCCGGAGAGAAATCGAGCGACTGGTTCTATTCCCCTGTAGAGGACAAGCGCTGAGATGGATGGCCTTCCCGACCGCGACTACGAGAGCAACGCCGATATACTCTATGCGCTGGCCCATGCCACGCGGCTGCAGATCCTGTGTGCCATCCGCGGCACGGAACGCGCCGTGAGCGATATCGAGGAGCTGACCGGCATCACCCAGCCGCGCCTGTCGCAGCAGCTGGCTATCCTGCGCAAGGCCGAGCTGGTGGAAACCCGGCGCGAAGGCAAGCAGGTGCTCTACAGCGTCAACCAGGAACGCATGCGCGACGTGGCCGACATGCTCGAAACGCTGGCCGGGACCAACGGCGAAGCGCCCGCTACGCAAGCCCCGGCGCACCGCGCGCCCGGCGGCGCAGCACGGTTCGCGCGGATTACACGCTAGACCTTTCGCAAAATCAGAGCAGCGACTGCACCCAGCCGCTGATCGCGCTGGCAGGCCGCGCGCCGGGCAGCCTGTCAACCTCGCGTCCGCCGGAAAACAGCGCCAGCAGCGGGATGCCCTGCACCTGGTGCGCCTGGCCTGCCTGCGGGTGGGCCTCGATATTGCATTTCAGGAACAGGGCCCTGCCCTTGAACTGCGCGGCGGCCCTGGCGAATTCCGGCGCCATCGTACGGCACGGGCCGCACCACGGCGCCCAGAAATCCACCACCAGCGGCACGTCGCTCTTGGCAATGGCTTTCGCCAGCTGCGCCGCGCCGATCTCCACCGGCTCGCCCGGCATCAGCGCCGCCCGGCACTTGCCGCATGCGGGCCCCTGCCCCAGCCGATTGGCCGGAACCCGGTTGATGGCGCCACACGACGGGCAGACAAGGTGCTTGCTGTCGCTCATGCCTCACGTTCTGCCATAATCGTGGCCGGGCGGCCATCGTCACGCAGCACGACGTAGATCGCCGGGATCACCAGCACGGTCAGCAGGGTGGAGCTGGCCAGGCCGAACAGCAGCGAGATCGCCAGGCCCTGGAAGATCGGGTCGGTCAGGATGACCGCCGCACCGATCATCGCCGCACCCGCCGTCAGCACGATCGGCTTGAAGCGGATCATGCCCGCCTCCAGCAGCGTGTCGCGCAGGCTCTTTTCCTCTGTCCTTGCGTGGCCGATGAAGTCGACCAGCAGGATCGAATTGCGCACGATGATGCCCGCCAGGGCAATGAAGCCGATCATGCTGGTGGCGGTAAACGGCGCGCCGAACAGCATGTGGCCGATCACGATGCCCACCAGCGTCAGCGGGATTGGCGTCAGGATCACCAGCGGGATCTTGAAGTTGCCGAACTGGCCCACGACCAGCACGTAGATGCCCAGCAGCGCGACCATGAAGGCCGCGCCCATGTCGCGGAAGGTCACCCAGGTGATTTCCCATTCGCCATCCCACAGCAGGGTCGTCACCTGCTCGTCCGAAGGCTGTCCGTTCAGACGGATTTCGGGCTTTTCGAGCCCCGCTGCGGCCCAGTCGAAGTTCTCCACCGCATCGTTGATTTCCAGCATGCCGTAGATCGGCGCTTCGTAGCGACCGGCCAGTTCCGCCGTCACCATCGTCGCCCCGCGCCCGTCGCGGCGGAAGATCGCCTGCCCGCCTTCGGTCAGCTCGACATCCACCACCTGGTCCAGCCGGATAAGCTGCGGCCCGGCAGGCCCGCGCGTTACCGCCACCGGCGTTGCGCCCAGCTGCTGGCTCCAGCTGCGCTGCGACTGGTCCAGCGTGATCTGGATCGGCAGCGGCTGGCGCCCTTGCCCTTGCGTGGCATAGCCCACCGTCTGCGTGCCCAGCAGCGCGCCGATGCTATCGTAAACCTCGCGCTGCGACAGGCCGTAATAGTCCAGCCGGTCCCGGTCGGGGATCAGGCGAATCTGCGGCACCGGCTCGCCATAGCTGTTGTCGACATCGACGATGAAGGGCACCTCTTCGAACAGGCGCTGCACTTGCTCGGCCGTCGCGCGGCGAGTCGCTTCGTCGGGTCCGTAGATTTCCGCCAGCAGGGTGGCGAGCACCGGCGGCCCCGGCGGCGTTTCCACCACCTTGATCGATGCACCTTCGGGCAGCGTGATGCCGTGCAGGCGTTCACGCAAGGCGACCGCGATCTCGTGGCTGGAGCGCGAGCGTTCGGCCTTCTCGCTCAGCGTGACCATCACGTCGCCCATCCACGGCCGGTCGCGCAGGAAATAGTGCCGTACCAGCCCGTTGAAGTTGAACGGGGCAGAGGTGCCGGCATAGACTTCCATCGCCTCCACTTCGGGCACTTCGCGGGCGACTGCGGCCGCCTGCTCCAGCACGCGGCTGGTCGCTTCCAGGCTGGTTCCTTCGGGCATGTCGACCACCAGTTGCACTTCCGACTTGTTGTCGAACGGCAGCAGCTTCACCGTCACGCCCTTGAAGTAGAACATCGAACAGGCGACCAGCGTCGCCACGCCCACCAGGATCAGGAAGCGCCAGGCGGTCTTCTTGTCGGCAATGACGCGGCTGGCGACCTTGCCATAGAGCGCCCCCAGCTTGCCGCCGTGGGCATCCTCGTGCTCGTGGCTGCTTGCCAGCGCGTTGCGGGCAAAACGGATCATCAGCCACGGCGCGATGATCACCGCGACGAAGAAGCTGAACACCATCGCGGCAGAGGCATTGATCGGGATCGGCGCCATGTAGGGGCCCATCAGCCCGGATACGAACAGCATCGGCAGCAGCGCGGCCACCACCGTCAGCGTGGCGATGATGGTGGGGTTGCCCACTTCGGCCACGGCCTCCACCGTTGCCTGTGCGCGCGATCGGCCATCCTTCATCGCCCAGTGGCGGGCGATGTTCTCGATCATCACGATGGCATCGTCCACCAGGATACCGATGGAAAAGATCAGCGCGAACAGGCTGACGCGGTTGATGGTGAAGCCCATCAGGTTGCTGGCGAACATGGTCAGCAGGATGGTGGTGGGGATGACGATGGCGGTCACCATCGCCTCGCGCCAACCGATGGCAAAGCCGATCAGGATGACGATGGAAACCGTCGCCAGCCCTAGGTGGAACAGCAGTTCGTTAGCCTTTTCGTTGGCCGTTTCGCCGTAGTTGCGGGTGACTTCGACCGAGAGGCCTTCGGGGATCAGCGTGCCTTCCAGCGCGTGCACGCGTTCGACCACGGCATCCGACACGTTCACCGCGTTGGCTCCGGCGCGCTTGGCCACGGCCAGGCTGACAGCAGGGGCCATGTTCCATTGCTCGCCGCCCTCGCCTTCGCTGCGCGCCCAGCGCCAGGCGCGCGACTGGTCCTGCGTCGGGCCTTCCTCCACGGTGGCAACATCGCGCAGGTAGACAGGCGCACCGGTGATGGAGCGGACCTGCAGGTTGCCCACCTCGTCGGCGGTTTCCAGCATCCGGCCCGCGATCACGGTGGCGGCCACGCCATCTTCACGCACATATCCGGCGGGGAAGGCGCGGTTGGCCTGGCGCGCGGCTTCGATCACGGCGCCCAGCGGCACCTGGTGCACGGCGAGGCGCGCCGGATCGGGCACCACGCGCACGGCCTGCTGCTGCCCGCCGACAAGGAAGGTTAGGCCGACGTCGTCCACCTTGGCGACTTCGGTTTTCAGCCGGTCGGCAATCTCGAACAGCGCCTGGTCGGTCCACTGCCCGGCAGCGCCCGGCTCGGGGCTCAGCGTCAGCACCACGATCGGCACGTCGTTGATGCCGCGCACGGTCACATGCGGCGGCTGGATGCCAACCGGAATGCGGTCCATGTTGGCCTGGATGCGGTCGTCCACCCGCGTGCCCGCGTCTTCGGGATCGGAGCCGACGGCGAACCGCGCGGTCACCATGGCGCCGTTGTCTTCGGCCTGAGTGTAGACGTGATCGACGTCGTCGATCGACTTGATGATCGTCTCCAGCGGCTTGGCCACCAGTTCGGCCACGTCCTCTGCGCCAAGGCCGGGGGCGGCGACGCGGATATCGACCACCGGAACGCTGATCTGCGGCTCTTCCTCGCGCGGGATGGTCATGGTGGCGATCAGGCCGACCATGATGGAGGCGAGCAGCAACAGCGGCGTCAGCGGCGAATTGAGCGTCGCCTTGGTCAGGCGACCGGAGATCCCCAGGTTCATTCGGCTGCTCCGGCCGGAGCACTGGCTGCCGGCGCGACGATGGTATCACCGGCAGACAGGCCGGACAGCACTTCGACCTGCCCCGCCTCGGCGCTGGGCGCGGTCTGCACCGGCAGCTGGGTGGTGCTGCCGTCTTCGCTGCGCAAGGTCACGTAATCGATGCCGAAGCGCGTGCTGACAAAGTCCTGCGGCACCAGCAGCGCCCGCTTGCTGCCGCTCTGCACGCGGGCAGTCACCCGCCTGCCGATCAGCGCATTGTCGAGGCCGGGCACCTGGGCATCGGCGCGCACCTGCCCGCCCGCGACGGACGGGTAGACGCGCGTCACGCGGCCCGGCAGCTCTTCGCCGGTGCCGGTATCGACCACGACTTCGGAGCCGGTCGAGACTTCGCTCGCCAGCGATTCGGGCAGGTCGAGGCGCAGCACCAGCGGACCCGAGGTAATCGTGGCGATCACCATGCCCGGCGCGACCGGGGAGCCAGCCGGCACATCGGCATGCAGCACGCGGCCCGTTGCCGGCGCGACGACGGCGCCCTGCCCGGCGACGGCGTTCACCGCGCCCTGCTGCGCCTGCGCGGCCTGCACTTGCGCGGCGGCAGCGGCAGCAGCAGCTTCGGCGGCATCGAGTCGCGCCTTGGGATAGACGTTGTTTTCGTAAAGGAAGCGCACTCGCTCCAGCTCGGCCTGGGCCTGTGCGGCCTGCGCCTGGGCAGCCGCGGCCTGCGCGCCCAGCGCGCCGCTCTGGTAGCCCAGCTGGCTATCGACGATCCGCCCGATTACCGCGCCGCGCTGCACATAGTCGCCCTCGCTCACCGAAAGGCTGGTGAGGATACCGGGTATGCGCGCCAGCACCTGTGCCTGGTCGACCGTGGCGATTTCAGCCGCGACGGGAGTCCAGCGGGCAGTCTCGGCCTGCTGCACCACCATGGCGCGGCCCGACGCCGCCTGTTCGGCAGGGGCATTCTCGGCCACCTCGCCACCGCAAGCGGCAAGATTTGCCGACAAGGCAGCAACAGCGATCAGTCGAACCATGCGCATCGTCTCTTCTCCCCCGCTCAGCGTTCTACCGGCAGCCCGGCACGGTTCCATGCCCCCATGCCCCCGCGCAAGTGCGTATCGACCGGCACGTCGGCACACTTGCGCAGCGCCATGGCCGAACGGCGACCTGCTGCGCAGTTCAGCACGATGGTCTTGTCGCCCGCCTTGGGCAACTGGCTGGCATCGAATCGCGACAGCGGCAGGTTGATCGCCCCCGGAATGTGTCCGCCGGCGAACTCTCCGGGCTCACGCACGTCGACCACGATCACCTCGCGGTCGGCGATCCTGTCGTGCAGTTCACCCGGGCTTATTTCGCGGATGGGATGGCGCTTGCCGAAACCGAACATCTCTGATCCTTCACTATTTCTCACTTGCATGTATCGTGTATATGTAATATTGGTCAAGTCGAAATGTGATGAGAGGCACTGACATGAGCGAGTCGAAAGTTGTCGTATTGGGCGCGGGTCTGGGGGGCACGATCGCCGCCTATGAGATTCGCGAGGCGCTGGGCAAGCAGGCGCAGATCACCGTGATCAACAAGGGCGACGACTACTGGTTCGTTCCCAGCAACCCTTGGGTGGCCGTGGGCTGGCGCGAGCCAGAGGCGATCAAGGTCCACTTGCCCCCGGTCATGGCCAAGCACGACATCGCCTTCGACGGCCAGGGCGCGAAAAAGGTCGATCCGGAAAACAACCGGGTCGAACTGAACGACGGCAGCTTCGTCGAATACGACTATCTTGTAATTGCCACCGGCCCCGAACTGGCCTTCGACGAAATCGAGGGATTCGGTCCCGACAGGCACACGGTCTCGATCTGCGAGACCGCCCATGCCGCCGCCGCGCACGCAAAGTTCGAGGAACTGTGCGCCAATCCGCGCCCGATCGTGGTTGGCGCGGTGCAAGGCGCCTCTTGCTATGGCCCGGCCTACGAAATGGCGATGACGCTGGATACCGAACTGAAGAAGCGCAAGATCCGCGACAAGGTGCCGATGACCTTCATCACGCCCGAACCCTATATCGGGCACCTGGGCCTCGATGGCGTGGGCGATACCAAGTCCATGCTCGAGTCCGAGATGCGCAACCGCCACATCAAGTGGATCACAAATGCCAAGGTCGACAGTGTCGAGGAAGGCGTGTTCCACGTCACCGAGGTGAACGAGGACGGCAGCGACAAGGCCAAGCACGACCTCGAATTCGGCTGGGGCATGCTGATGCCGCCGTTCCGCGGGATCAAGCCGCTGATGGGCATCGACGGGCTGGTGAACCCGCGCGGTTTCGTGCTGGTCGACAAGCACCAGCGCAACCCGAAGTATCCCAACGTTTTCGCGCTGGGCGTATGCATCGCCATTCCGCCCACCGGCCCCACCCCGCTGCCCGTGGGTGTGCCCAAGACCGGCTTCATGATCGAATCGATGGTTACCGCCATCGCGCAGAACCTGAAGGAAATCCTCGCCGGGCAGGAACCCACGCACGAAGCCAGCTGGAACGCCATCTGCCTCGCCGACTTCGGCGATGGCGGCGTGGCCTTCGTCGCCAAGCCGCAGATCCCGCCGCGCAACACCAACTGGTCTTCCGAAGGCAAGTGGGTGCACCTGGCCAAGATCGGCTTCGAGAAATACTTCCTGCGCAAGGTGCGCAAGGGCGAAAGCGAACCGTTCTATGAAAAGCTGGCCCTGCACGTGCTGGGCATCAAGAAGCTGCGTTTCGACTGACGCGGCAGCATTGCTGGAGACAAGCGCATGAACCTCGACCGCGCCGTGATGGCCTTTGCCGGGATCGTCGTGCTGGCAAGCGCGATCCTCTCGATCACCGTCCACCCGTACTGGATCGGGCTCACGATCTTTGCCGGGCTCAACATGCTGCAGGCAAGTTTCACCGGGTTCTGCCCGGCGGCCGTGGTGTTTCGCAAGCTGGGTGTCGCAAGCGGCACCGCCTTCAACTGAGTGACCGGCACGCGATGACCCCCCGTCTTGCCTTGCTGGCCACAGGTGCCGCGCTTGTGGGCCTGCCGACCGCCGTAGCGGCGCAGTCGCTTGACCAGGTCATGGCCGATACGCTGGCCAATGCCCCGGCGCTGGTGGCGGCAGAGGCGCGCAGCGATGCCGCCGATGCGGCGCTGGACCAGGCGCGGGCGGAAAACATGCCCAGCCTGACCTTGCAGGGCCAGATCGGCATTGGCCGCATCGATCCGCAAGGCTTCTTCAACCTGCCGGCCGACGACGTGACCCCGCGCGTGGCGCAGGTAGAGGCGGAATGGCCGCTGCTCACCTTCGGTCGCGTCGGCTCTGCCATCGACCAGGCCCGTGCCGGGCAGCAGATGGCATCCGTGCAGTCCAGCGCCGTGGAACTGGACCTGCGGCTGCAGGCCGTGCGCGCCTACAGCCAGGCACGCGCTGCCAGCGAAATGGTCAACAGCTATGCCGCGCTGGAAACCTCGCTGGCCGAAGTGCTGCGGCAGGCGCGGCTGCGGTTCGAAGCGGGCGAAGGCACCAACACCGAAATCGCGCAGGCGCAGGCGCGGCTGGCAGGCGCACAGGCCGCACTGGCCAATGCGCGCGGCAACCTTGCCACTGCGCAGGCGCAGCTAACCGCGCTGACGGGATACGAAGTCGATGCCAGCGATCCGCTGCCAGAGCCGCCCGAAGTGCCCGCCACGCGCGAGGAAGCCGTGGCCATGGCACTGGAAGCCAATCCGTCGGTGCTGCAGGCCCGGCAGGGCGCCGAAATGGCGCGGGCCGGCTTGCGCGGCGCAAGGGCGGAAGGGCTGCCCGCGATTGCCGCCTATGCCGAAGCCTCCACCGTGCGCGACCAGTTCTTCCCCGGCTACAAGGCCGACAGCGCTAGCGTTGGCCTACGCGGTCGCTGGCGGTTTTACTCGGGTGGGCGCACCGGCGCTGCGGTAGACCGCGCCGAAGCCGAAGCCCGCGCCGCCGAAGCCGATGTGCGCGTGGCCGAACAGGTGGTGGAAGTGCGCACCGTGCAGGCCTTCGAAGCCACGCAGGCAGCGCGCCTTGCCTTGCGCGCCACCGAAGCGCAGGCCGCCGCCACACAGGAAGCGCTGCGCGCCACCCGGCTGGAAGTCGAAGTGGGCGCCAAGCCGCAACTGATGCTGCTCGATGCAGAGCGTGAGGCCATTGCAGCGGAAACCGCGCGCATCCAGGCAGCAGGAGACTTGCTGGTGGCCAGCTATACCCTGCGCAACCTTGCCGGAATGGAATAGGGTTCCCCCGCCTGCCGCCATCCTGAAAGCGCCAGGCAAGGAAAAGGCGGCGCCCCGCTTACCCGGGTGCGCCGCCTTTTCTTCCTTTCGCCATGGAGGAACCGATCACACGGCGTTGATCGGGATCTTGATGTAGCTCACGCCATTGGCCTCCGGATCGGGCAGGCGCCCGCCGCGGATGTTCACCTGAACGCTGGGCATGATGAGGGTGGGCATGTCGAGGGTCTTGTCGCGCGTGGTGCGCATCTCGACGAATTCGTCCTCGGTCACGCCGTCCTTCACGTGCACGTTTTCCTCGCGCTGCTGCTTGACGGTGGTCTCCCACGCGTATTCGTCACGCCCTGGCGCCTTGTAGTCGTGGCACAGGAACAGGCGGGTATCGTCGGGCAGCGACAGCAGGCGGCGTATCGACTGGAACAGCTGCCGCGCGTCACCGCCGGGGAAATCCGCCCGCGCGGTGCCGAAGTCGGGCATGAAGATCGTATCGCCCACGAAGGCCGCATCGCCGATGATAAAGGCCATGTCGGCAGGCGTATGGCCAGGCACGTGCAGCGCGATGCCTTCCATTTCGCCTACCTTGAAGGTCTCGCCGTCGGTGAACAGGTGGTCGAACTGCGACCCGTCGCGCTGGAATTCGGTACCGGCGTTGAACAGCTTGCCGAACACGTCCTGCACGCGGACGATATCCTTGCCGATGGCCAGCTTGCCACCCAGCTTTTCCTGCAGGTAGGGCGCTGCCGAGATATGGTCGGCATGGGCATGGGTTTCGATCAGCCACGTCACCTTGAGATCGTGCTTCTGCACGTATTCGACGATCAGGTCTGCCGAACCATAGGAGGTGCGGCCCGAATTGGGCGCATAGTCCAGCACGGAATCGATGATCGCTGCCTCGTCGGTGGCGGGATCGTGCACCACGTAGCTGATCGTGTTGGTCGCTTCGTCGAAGAAACCGGCAATGGTGGGGCGCCTGGCCGTATCGGCACGCGCACGCTCGATCTGCGCGGCGGCAGCAGCGAGGGCCTGGTCTGTTGTCGTCATTTTCTCGGTCCTCTATTCACTTTCATAAAGTGAAAATATGTATTTGGATGGCCTGCGTCAAGGATATGCGCGGCCTCTCCTGACCAATCGCGAAGCCCCCACCAGGTTCCGTTTTCCTGCACGCACGGCTTCACTAGCGCCGCGCATTTTGCCAAGGAGGGCGCAGACATGCGCTTCCCGGCATTCTCGGGCAGGCGCACATACGGGATAGAGATAGAATGATCCGCACCGACTGGACCCGCGAGGAGATCGCCGAGCTCTTCGACCTGCCCTTCACCGAACTGCTGTTCCGCGCGGCCACGGTGCACCGCGAACACCACCGGCCGGACGAAGTGCAGCTGTGCACGCTGCTGTCGATCAAGACCGGCGGCTGCCCGGAGGATTGCGGCTACTGCTCGCAAAGCGCTCATGCCGACAGCGGGGTGGAAGCGACCAAGCTGATGGACGTGCGCCAGGTGCTACAAAGCGCCGCGCAGGCCAAGGATGCGGGCAGCCAGCGCTTCTGCATGGGCGCTGCCTGGCGCAATCCCAAGGACCGCGACATGCCCAAGATCTTGGAGATCGTGGAGGGCGTGCGCGCAATGGGCATGGAAACCTGCATGACGCTGGGCATGCTCACGCCTGCACAGGCAGAGCAGCTCGCCGAAGCGGGCCTCGACTACTACAACCACAACGTCGACACCGGGCCCGAGTATTACGAGCGCGTGATCACCACCCGCAATTACGAGGATCGCCTCACCACGCTGGAAAACGTGCGCAAGGCGGGCATCAACGTGTGCAGCGGCGGCATCGTTGGCATGGGCGAAACGCGCGAAGACCGGGTGGGCTTCGTCCACACGCTGGCCACGCTGGAACGGCACCCCGAAAGCGTACCGGTGAACGCGCTGGTGCCGGTAAAAGGCACGCCGCTGGGCGACATGCTGGCCGATACGCCGATGGCGAAGATCGACGATATCGAATTCGTGCGCACCGTGGCGGTGGCGCGCATTGCCATGCCTATGTCCATGGTGCGCCTGTCGGCTGGCCGTGAAAGCATGAGCGATGCCACGCAGGCGCTGTGCTTCATGGCCGGCGCCAACTCGATCTTCACCGGCGACAAGCTGCTGACCGCACCCAATGCAGGGGACGACAGCGATGCAGCCCTGTTCCAGCGCCTTGGCCTGAAGGCGATGGAAGGCGAGGAACCGATGCGCGCGGTGGGCGGCTGCTCCGGCGGCTGCGCGACCAAAGAGACGCAGGCCGAATTTACCTGAGTCAGTCCAGCATGCTCGACCAAATTCGCCAATCGCTCGACAGTATCGCGGCGAAGCACCGCACGCGCGTGCTGCGTGCCGTGGAAATGCGCAGCGACGGGCGCCTGCTTCACGACGGGCGCGAACTGCTCGACCTGTCCAGCAACGACTACCTTGGCCTGTCGCAGCACCCGCTGCTGGTCAAGCGATCCGGCGAATACCTCCGCCGCTTCGGCGCGGGTGCAGGCGCCTCGCGGCTGATCACCGGCACCAGTGCGCAACACCTTGCCATCGAAGACAAGGTGGCCGCATTCAAGCGTAGCGAGGCAGCCCTGCTGTTCGCCACCGGCTGGCAAGCCAATGCCGCCGTGATCCCGGCGCTGGCCAAGGCTGCAAAAGGCACCGCCATCTTCGCCGATCGGCTTGTCCACAATTCGGTCCATGCCGGTTGCCGCGCGGCACAGGCCGAAGTGCATTTCTTCGACCACAACGATTACGACCACCTGCACGCGCTGTTGCAAGACCACCGCGAGGCCCCTGCCCGCCTGATCATCACCGAAAGCGTGTTCAGCATGGACGGCGACCGCGCCGATCTGCCGCGCCTGAACACGCTGGCCGCGCAGCACGACGCCATGCTCTATGTCGACGAGGCTCACGCCACGGGCGTGCTGGGCGCCGGCGGTGCGGGACTGACCGCCGACCATCCCGGCGCGCAGATCGTGATGGGCACCTTCAGCAAGGCGCTGGGCGGCTTCGGCGCCTATGT
This sequence comes from uncultured Erythrobacter sp., assembly GCA_913055155.1. Classification (GTDB taxonomy): domain Bacteria; phylum Pseudomonadota; class Alphaproteobacteria; order Sphingomonadales; family Sphingomonadaceae; genus Alteraurantiacibacter. The sequence goes on from CAJXJR010000017.1 coordinate 45,221, forward strand.
CGCCTGCCCGCAGCTGGTGCGCGATTACCTAGTCAACATGTGCGCCGGTCTGATCTTCACCACCGCCCCGCCGCCCGCCGTACTGGGCGCGATGGATGCAGCGCTTGAGTTGGTGCCAGGCATGGATGCCGAGCGCGCGCACCTCGCCGCGCTGGGAGAGCAACTGCGCAAGGGCCTGCAGCAGCTCGGCTACGACACGCTGGATTCCACCACGCAGGTCATCCCCCTGGTGGTAGGCCCCGAAGCCGAAGCCATGGCTCTTGGAGAGCACCTGCTGGACAATGGCATAGCCGCCCTGCCCATCCGTCCGCCAACCGTGCCCAAGGGCACCAGCCGCATCCGTTTCGCGCTCCGCTCCACGCTTGGTGCGCCTGACGTCGAGCAGGTATTGGCCGCCGTCGCATCGTGGAGGAAAGCGTGACCGGCTACATCGTCACCGGAACGGATACCGATGTCGGCAAGACCGTGTTCGCCGCAGGCCTGTCACAGGCGCTGAAGGCGGCCTACTGGAAGCCCGCACAGGCGGGGCTGGAGGACGAAACCGACAGCCAGGCCGTGGCGCGCCTTGCGCCGGGCGCGGAGGTGCTGCCCGAGGCCTATCGCCTTGAAACGCCCTGCTCCCCGCACGAAGCCGCGCGCGTGGACGGCGTAACCGTGGCAGACGATGCCCTCACCCTGCCGGAAACCGTCCGCCCGCTGGTGGTGGAAGGCGCAGGCGGCGTGCTGGTGCCCTATCGCGAAGACCTGCTGGCGGCAGACCTGTTTGCCCGCTGGCGCCTGCCCGCGATCGTCGTCGCACGCACCACGCTCGGCACGATCAGCCACACGCTGCTGTCCATCGAGGCGCTGCGTGCCCGCGGCATCGAAGTGGCAGGCGTAGCCTTCATCGGCGAGGAGGAATCCGTCGCCGAAGGCGCGATCACGCGCATCGGCAAGGTAGCCCACCTTGGCCGCTTGCCGCGCCTCGACCCACTGACCGCCCGGACGCTTTCAGACGCCTTTGCGGCCCATATCCGCATGGACCTGCTGGCATGAGCAAGTCTCCCGTCTGGCACCCTTTCCACCAGCATGGCCTTGGCGAAGACATTCCGCTGGTGACGCACGCCGAAGGAGCGGTGCTGCACACTGCCGACGGTCGCCGCGTGATCGATGCCATTTCAAGCTGGTGGGTCACCACCCACGGCCACAACCACCCGCGCATCATGCAGGCCGTGCGCGAGCAGACCGAGAAGCTCGACCAGCTGATCTTCGCCGGCTGGACGCACGAGCCTGCAGAGACGCTGGCTCGCGGGCTGGTCGACATCATGCCCGACGGCCTCGATCATGTGTTCTACTCGGACTCCGGTTCCACCTCGGTCGAAGTCGCGCTGAAGATGGCGCTGGGATATTGGCACAATCGCGGCGAGCCGCGGCACCGTGTCCTGGTAATGGAGCATAGCTACCACGGCGACACCATCGGCGCGATGAGCGTTGGCGAACGCGGCGTTTTTAACCGCGCCTACGAAGCCCTGCTGTTCGATGTGGGCACCGTGCCCTTCCCGGGCAGCTTTCCGCAGCCGACCTACGATGCGCTCGAACGCTTCTGCGGCGAAGGCGACGCTGCCGCTTTCATCGTCGAACCCCTGCTGCTGGGCGCGGGCGGCATGCTGACCTACCCGCCCGCCGTGCTGGCCGAGATGCGCGCAATCTGCGCCCGCCACGGCGTCCTGTTCATCGCTGATGAGGTTATGACCGGCTGGGGCCGCACCGGCACGCTGCTGGCTTGTGAGCAGGCGGGCGTCACGCCCGATATCCTGTGCCTGGCCAAGGGGCTGACGGGCGGATCAATGCCGCTGGCCGTCACCATGGCGACAGCGCCGATCTTCGATGCACACTATTCATCCGACCGGTCGAAGATGTTCTTCCACTCGTCCAGCTTCACCGCCAATCCCATCGCTTGTGCCGCCGCCGTGGCCAACCTGGCGATCTGGCGCGAGGAGCCGGTGCTAGACCGGATCGCCACGTTGTCCGCACGGCTGGGCGACAAGCTGGACGCGCTCTCGCAGCACAACCAGGTCATCAACGCGCGCCAGTGCGGCACGATGATCGCCTTCGATGTCGAAGTGGGTGATGACGCGGGTTACCTCGCCGATATCGGCCCGCGCCTGCGCGGCCACTTCTTCGCGAACGACGTGCTGATCCGCCCACTGGGCAACACCGTTTACACCATGCCGCCCTATTGCATTTCGCAGAAAGATATCGACTGCGTTGCAAACGTGATCGCGGCGGGCGTGGAGAGCTGCGCCCGCTCCTAAGGCTGTGTTTCACAACAATAGACAGTCTCGCAGATCTTGGCTTTGGACAGGATGCCAAGACAATCAAGTCGAGCTACCAATAGGCTAGGTCAATCTGTAATCCACGCCTCGAAAGGCTGATCGTGAAGGTCGATATCTTCAGTTCTCTCGTAGAGAGGCTTCAACCTCGGGCCATCTGCTGCAGCGCAAAAAATTAGGTTAATCGCAAGGAAACCGTGTTACTGATATAGAAGATGTCATTGGCTCTCCACGCGAAGTCGGAATCCGAACACAGAGGGAAATCAAGGTGACGACCAGAGACCCTAGCGAGTGCTTCGTTGTCAAACCGGAGCAGATACCGGCCCTGAACTATCTGGATGATGAATGCCCGAAGCCAGAGCAGGTGGAGTGGATCAATCGCGCCACCGATCAGCGCCTGCGCCCCTCCAGCGTCGATCAGCTCTTGAGAACCCTTTTTAAGGAGAACGTTTCGGGCAGCCTGTCGAACCTTCAAAACAGTGCCGGGTTGCGAGCGATTTTCACTTCGGAGAAGGAACGCAATTCCTTCGCCAGTCACTTTAAAAGCGCAGTCAGAGAGGAAGTTGAAACCCGCCAGTTTGCGGTGACAGCAATCTTCAAGTCACCTGACCTGGCTGAGCAAGCGATGCTGGCGCTCTTAGATGAAGGAGTGCCGGAAGAAGCGTTCTGCATCTTGTCCAAGGCATCGGGTTTCGTCGGCGATAGCCTTACCTGGCCAAATGGCCATGGTCGTTTGGAGATCACCGGAGCGACTGCCGGGGGTGGTATTGCCGGTGCGCTTTTCGGTCTGGCGATTTTTGCCATACCTGGGGTTGGTCCGGTTGCTGCGGCCGGTGCCGCCGCAGCTTCGGCCTTTGGCTCCGTGGCGGCTTTGAGCGGTGTGATAGGTGCAACCGGCGCTGCCTTGTCGAAAGTCTTGTCGGATTTTGATGTCGATGGACTTGCAACAAATTATCTTGAGCAGGAAATCAAAAGAGGCAGCGTCTTCGTGACGATCGACACTCGGGTCTGTCCGAAGAAGCGCGAGGAAATAACGCGCCAACTCATCAAGCTTGGAGGCCAAGTTCCCAAACGATAAATCCGGCATGATCTAGCCGAGGTAGACCCCCAAACATGGGGGGATCCATCACGATATTTGACCGCCCCTTTAATTATGATGGATGGAAAGAGGGCTAGCCGCTGAAATAGTGGTCCATCGCCGCGAATGCATCGTAATAGCCAGCTGTAAGCATTATAGTATCGACAAGACCGTGAGCTATAATGAGAACCCAGAGGTTCCCGCGGTTGCGCATCCGAAGCCATCCCAGCAGCAGCCCGACAGCCCCGGTCACAAATACACCGCCCCACCCTTGATAGAGGTGAGGGAAAGCGAAAATGATCGCTTGGATTACTACGATGAGCGTGACCTTTCCTGAAAGGCCTTTCAAACGCAAAAGCCGGTCGATCAAGAAACCGCGCCAGAGCAATTCCTCTCCAAATGCCGCGGTCCCCCAAGCGACGAGGGAGATCCAGAGCAGCAGCATCCATGGGCTTTCGCGCACGATGCTGATCACATCGACGACATTCGGAGCGCCGAGACCGATGGCATCCATAAGCGAACCGCCGCCAATCAGGATCAGCATGACCGCGGCTGTGGTTATCGCAGCCTGCAGCAACGTTTGCGGCCAGCTCTTCGGTTCTGACAGATTGAAGGCGACAGCTACTGCGCCATCCTTCCGCAACCAAAGCCAGGCGACTAACAATGCGGCTCCCATACTTGTGGCTGCAGAGAGAACCAGGCCGAGCCCAGATTGCCCAAGTAAGAGGATCGGAATGACAGAGGTGATCGAGAACGCTGCGAATACCGTAAAGAATTGAAGAGCAAATCTACCCCAGCCGAGAGGCTTTGCGCGTGAAGGCACATCCTCGTCAGATATGGAGTGATCGTCGAGATTTTGCGGATTCGGAATTGTCTCTCTCCCGCCCGAAGTCATGGCTTTGACGGCGCACACATTTGCCCGGTCACATGGTTGGCAAGCTCACGGCGCAATTTTGCCAGGAGCAACGGAAGTGCCTTTAATAGACGGCGTCTAAAGTCGAGAGAAGGTCGATCCGCCGCGCCAATCGCAAAATCCTGTGAGTAAGCAGGCAAGACCGGTGAGAGTGGAGCGAAAATCCCGAGTAGCAATCTCAGGTTTGGTGGGGCCCTCTCAAATATCGAGCTTTGCCGGGAAACTTTTTGTCAATCTCGAGCGTCTAGACAACGGACATGAGCTTTTTGTCAGCGCCTTTGCTCGATCTTCTTGGAAAAGCTTTTGCGATCCTGCTGGTAGCAAATGAGGTTCGCGGCGTAATCCTGACTGCGCCGGTCTTTTACGGCCTTTATCAGGCTGGCGGCACGCTGATGGCAATCTGGATGGCCATTTGCTCGCTTGGAGGAATCGCCCTTTCGGTGCTCGTTCCACTCTTCGCCGCAAAGAAACTGAAGAAATTTGTAGCGCGCCACAAACCCGTCGAAGGCAGTTAAGAAAACCAGCTCCGGACAGCCCGTGTGATAATTCACGCTGACTGCTGCCCACCCTTCACCAAAATGTCGTCAGAACGAACCCAAGAGATATGGGTACACCGTAAGGCACGGTGAAACTCTTCCCATTTTCTCTAAGTGGCTTGCCCGAGGCACGCCTGGCCACCGCCATCAAGACAAGCAGCAATAGCCCTGCAAGGGACGTCCACCCGAGCATTTCGAAGGCATTATTGGGTGCAATCGCAAAAGCGATCGCACTGTACATCTTGGCATCGCCTGCGCCGATGAAGCCAATGGCGAACAAAGCCATCCCTACGATCAGCGCAGCTAATGCATGCAGGGCGCTAAGGCCGAGCATCTCAAAACCACCATTGAAGTAGCTAGATGCGATTGCAGTCAATGCAATCACTGCGCACAGCAGGTTGGGTATCCGCCTAGTGCGAACATCCCATCCTGCTGCAACGAGTGAAAGCGCCAAGCAAAGATAGAGGCTTACGCCTCCAGCAATGCTCAAATTTCAATCCTGACTGGATAGTCTATGATCTTGGCGCGCGAAAATCCGCGCTCCGTGTCTGGCCTTTCGTCTTGGGCTTGCTCGCGATCGACCACTTGCACAACGGGCCTTCTAGCATAGACTTCCATGCGCGGGGGCCCATTTTCGACGTTCTCGGCCGTCTGGATATGAATCACGTGTGGCTGCCGATTAGACTCAGCCTCAACCCTCACTTCAGGTAAATCGGGAACTGCCGCCGTCAGCAAGCTTGCGAGGGCCTCTTCGGACACGGCATCTTCGACCGGATCGCTTGCTCTCATTCGAGCAAAACTGACGTCACCTTCGAGGCGGGCGAGGTTGGTTGCAAAGCGAGCATTCTCAGGCTCGACTTCCAATGCCTCCAGGAAATATCGTTGGGCCACATCAAGGCGTCCAAGCCTGACGTAAACGACACCCAGGGCGTTCGTCGCATCGGCGCGTGTCGCCGGGTGCATACGTGCACCCTGCAAATACCGAGTTGCAGTAGCAAGGTTACCATCAGCGAGGTTTTCTCGTCCCACTTCCAGCTGGATTTCCGCGATGGCCTCAGCTGTCGCCATTTCGGCATCCTGGCCGCCGTTCATGGCGGTGGCATGGTGCCCGCCAAAAAGACTGCAACCCGACAACAAGAGGCCCGCTGCCGCGACAATGCCAGTTCTGTGTAGAGTCCTCATGGTTAACCCCCCGAAAGCGCTGGAAAAAGTGTTCTAACCGCCCTTATGACCCCAGGTATCATAAGGACACCGATCATTGTTGGCAGCATGCAAACAACGAGCGGAATAGAGATCAAGACAGGCAAGCGGTGAGCTTTCTCTTCCGCTCGCAGCCTGCGCTTTTCTCTCATTTCATCTGAGTACACGCGTAGCGTTTCTGCAACGCTTGTACCCATCTTATCTGATTGTATCAGAAGGGTCGAGAAACTGCGAATTTCATCGACACCGCTCAAATCGCCCATCTTGCGCAAGGCGTCCTCGCGCGATGCTCCAGCACGCATTTCTAGGGTCGCGAGCGACAGGAGGTTCGAAATAAGCGGTTGCGTCCTGACCATTTCCCTTCCGACCCGGTCCATGGCAGCTTCGAGCCCCAAACCTGCCTCAACACACACCAACATGAGGTCGAGACAGTCTGGAAAACCCTTGCGGATCGTTTCCTGACGCCGGTCTGCCTTTGCTGATATGTAGAGATACGGCAAGAAAAGGCCGACGGCCGCAAAGATGACACCAAAAAGGTAAAGCTGAACAGGGCTGAGGTCCTGGTTGGTGAGGCTTAAAACGAGAAAAAAGAGTGCAGGAAGGGCGAGAACCAGTCCAATTCTGGTGAGGGTGTAGACCTTTGGCGCGTAAGGAGCAGGGTAGCCCGCTGCAACCATTTGCTTGCGCAGCTTATCGCCCCGCGTATCGGCTAAGCTGAGACCGCTCTTCTCAATCTTCTCTAGCAGTCCAATCCATGCACTATTTTTGGTCTCTGCAAGCCGCCCAGCCTGCAATCTAACACCTTTCGATGCTCCAATGTTGGCGATCTCTCGTTGTACAGCAGCCCTGTCAGCAAGGAACCTCCCAGCAACGGTCACCAAGCCTAGAACGACCAAGAATACCAAGATCAATGCTGCGGCGCGCGCGACGTCATTTGTGGCGATGAAGTCGAGCATTCTAGACCTCCAGATTGACCATCTTGCGGATAGCAAAGAGCCCAACAAAATACCAAGCGATCATTACCGGGAAAGCGATATAGAAGATCGGATCGGTCGCGACTTCCAAATAGAATGGCGGATTGAGCACGAACAGCGTCACAAAGGTGATGACCGGCAAAGCAGTCAGGATCCAACCTGTCATCCGACCTTCGGAACTTAAAGCTCTTATCTTCAGATAAAGAGTGGCGCGTTCGCGGATCACATGTGCAAGATTTTCGAGAATTTCCGCAAGGTTGCCCCCCGTCTCATTCTGCAGCGAAAGAGATACAACAAACATTCGGATGTCATCGAGATCCCAGCGCTCCGCCATAGCGTTGAGAGCCTCCGTAAGCTCTGCGCCGTAGGATACCTCGTCGGAAACCAGACCAAATTCGCTTCCAATAGGGTCTTCCATCTCTTTGGTCAGCAGGTCGATAGCCGATGCAACCGGATGTCCTGACCGCAATGCGCGAACAAAGATATCGAGCGCGACTGGAAACTGATCCTGCATCTTCTTGCGGCGCCGTTGGGCAAGAAAACTGATCGCAAGAAGGGGAATGCCGATGGATACTGCAGCTGCAAATGCCGCAATCAGCTGAATGACCCCAAAGGTCAGAGAAAAACTGGCTGCCCAGGCAAGCACAAGCACCAGAAGGAGCAAGACAGCGAAGGATATCACCATCAGCAAAATTACTTGCATCGGCGTGTAAGGCAACGATGCCATCATCAGATTGCGCTTCAGGCTACGGACAGCTCGGCCCCAGAGCCCGGGCAATTCCAATCCGCGATTGGGATCGTTCCGCAGCAAGTACGACATGATGCGCTCACGATCTGTGCCCTGCGCAATCAATTTCAGGCGCTTGTTCACCGCCGAAGCATAGGCGCGATTTTCGACCCCAACGCGGAGAATAACCTGGATAAAAAGGAAGACAGTGGCGAAAATCGCCAGCAAAATGAAAAACCGACCTATCGAGGTATCGAGAAATTCAGTCATCCGATCTTGAGCCCTGGCCTAAAGAGCTCAGGCGACATCTCGATCCCGTGCTCCATTGCGTAATTTAAGAACTTGGGCCTGATCCCCGTGGCCTCAAATTCGCCGAGTACAGCCCCATCTTCCGAACGTCCCGTCTGCTTGAAACGGAAAATCTCCTGCATCGTAATCGTCTGCCCCTCCATACCACTGATTTCGGATAGGCTTACCATGCGCCGCCGACCATCGGAGAACCGGGCGATCTGGATCACGACGTTGATGGCCGAGGCAATCTGAGCGCGAGCTGCGAGAGCTGGAATATCGATCCCGCTCATGCCAATCATTTGCTCAAGACGAGACAGGGCATCACGAGCCGTATTGGCATGTACTGTGGTCATGGAGCCATCGTGGCCTGTGTTCATCGCCTGCAACATATCGAAAGCTTCGCCTGCACGAACCTCACCCAAGATAATTCGATCTGGCCGCATACGCAGCGCGTTCTTGACCAGGTCACGTTGGGTGACTTCACCTTTCCCTTCGATGTTAGGGGGGCGTGTCTCGAGGCGTGCGACGTGTTCCTGCTGGAGCTGCAACTCCGCAGAATCCTCGATAGTGACAATGCGCTCCTTGTTATCGATGTAAGCAGAAAGCGCATTGAGCAGCGTGGTCTTACCTGAGCCTGTCCCGCCTGATATCAAAACGTTTCGGCGTGCCCGTACAACGCCTTTCAGGACTTCGGCAACTTGCTCAGGAATGCTGCCAATATCGACAAGACGATCCAGGCTATACGGTTTCTTTGAGAATTTACGTATCGAGAGAAGAGAGCCGTCGATGGCTAGCGGAGCTATGATCGCGTTGACGCGGGAGCCATCGGCAAGCCTGGCATCGACGAACGGCGACGACTCGTCGATGCGTCGCCCAACTGCACTCACGATACGTTGAATGATCCGCATCAGGTGCTTTTCGTCTTGGAAGCGGACAGGGACTTTCTCGAGGAGCCCGAAACGCTCGACGAAGACGTTCTTGTATCCATTCACCAGGATATCGGTCGTAGTCTCATCCTCGAGTAGAGGCTCAAGCGGGCCGAGCCCCAAAAGCTCGTCCAGCACCTCATCAACCAATTGCGTACGCTCTTGCGTGTTTAGCGCTGCATTCTCCTCCGCAAGGAGCTCAAGGATGATATCTCCCGCTTCCTCGTCAATCTGCTCGCGAGAAAGCTTGTCGAGCATGCTGAGGTTTATTCGGTCGAGCAACTTTCTGTGGATGGTCGATTTGAGGTTGAGCCAGCGTTCGACGTTTGCCGGATTCTCTTCGACAAGGGATTCTGCGACAGGCGCAGGCAGGGTCTCATCATCCTGCTCGCCCTCAGACTCTATCTCACGTTTGAGCCCTTTAACTTGCCACTTCACGTCGCTTGCTCCTCGGAGAGTCGGGCACACAGGATTTCGGCAAGCTTCGCAATTTCCGCATCAAACTTATTCTTGGTCTGGACCTCAGAATAGAGCAGCCCCTGATCCTGTGCCGTGGAAATTTTACCGCCCTCATTGGGTAGCCCGACAAGCACGTCTCTCTTGAGCGCCTCCTTCACGTCTTTGAGGCTTATGCTGCCGAAGAGCTTTTTCTCGACGCGATTGACCACGACCGATACTTTAGATGCCTTGACACCGACCGTATTGAACAATTCAAGCCACCGCTTCGCCTGCCGTAAGCTCGAGATATCCAGCTCGACAACCATCAGGATTTCGGAAGCATCCACGAGAGTTGACAGATTCCAGCTTGTCCAATTGGACGGCAAATCGATCACTACGAAATCGTATTCCTTACGAGCGAGCTCGATTACACGCAGCAACTGTTCAACATCGACTTGCTCGAGGGGCTGAATATCGAAAGGCGCAGAAATTACGCTGATGCCGTCCTCGCGCTCGACAGCAATCGATCGAAGGACTGAGCTATCGAGGCGGTAACCAGCTTCCAGCAAGTCTTCCAGGCTACGTCGTGGCGTAACTCCAAGGTAAGAGGCGATGGCGCCCGCCTGGATATCGAGATCGATGACGCAAACCCCGCGATCGTGAGGGGCCCATTCCAATAGGTGGCTGGCAAGATGCGTTGATACCGTGGTCGCGCCCTCCCCGCCTCGCGCCTTTACGACAGCGATTAGAGGAGCCAGTTCGACGACATCTTCGTCCTCGACAACGGCGTTTTCGAACGCGTTCGCCGCTGAGTCGAGCATCTCATCGAGTTGAAAAGGAATGGAGGCGACGTCTTCCACGCCTTGTCGCAAGAGAGTGCGCACAGTCGAAACACTTGCATCACGCAAACCTACGACGAGGGGAAGATGCGGTCTGAGGCGGACGATCTGTTCTATGCGCTTTAGCGAGGATGTTATGGAAGGATCGACCTCAACAACCAGTATCTCCGCTTCCTTTACAATCTCGGCCGGCACCTCTGCATCAACTGCAAGGTCAACCAGGCGCAATTGGTCCGAGTTCACCTGGTCAAAATTATTCTTCAATAATTCGAGTGCCGCGCTCGAACCCACGACCGACACGCACGCAGGGAGCTTCTGCACTTGGCCTTGAGAACCATTCAAGATGTTGCTTTCCTTCGTCATTACGAATCTGCTTCGTCGCCTTGTCCGTCTTCAAGAGTAAGAGAGTAACTCGCGTCGGGTAATGGAACTTCTCCTCCAAAAAGCAAAATGGAATTCATCTCCACGTCCTGAAGTCGTACATTAACGAGTGGAGCGACATCGGGGCCATTGGGATCACCGGAATACCCGAGGCCCGACCAGAGGTACTCTACCACAACATCGTCTGCAGAAATATCGGGCTTTATCAGCTGCATCTCTGCAACGATATTATTGAAAGCATCGCCATCGGCCTCTTCGCCAAAATCGCAGGCAGAACTGTCCAAGCAGGTGCAGGTCACGGCCCCACCGGATGAGCTGCAACTGATACCACCAAAAGCGCTGATCGGAACAACGGTCCCCTGAGGAATTCCGCCGTCCACAGCGAAACTGTAGTTTTCATTCTTCAGGCCGTCAGCGACCAAATCCGTGACGACAGCATAGCGCGCTCCTGATTGGGTAGCCTTTTCAGCCTTGTTGAATTCCCAAGCGTAACGGCCGGCATCGATGATGCCGAAAAGAAAAAGCAAGATGAGCGGCAGCAGCAGGGCATATTCCACCGCTGTCCCACCGGAATCACACTTGAAGGCTCGCTTAAATATCATAATCCCATGACCGCCGCCTGAGAACTAGCTCGCAATTTGGATCCATTGATCCCAAGTGCAATAGAGCCAAAGAGAGCGGGATAATCGACTTCAGCCGATACGGTAACGATGGGAGCACCGCTTGGCTCCTCCGCCCATATGCCCGTGTTCGTATCACTGTCGCACTCGACGGTGACTGTGACTTGCGTAGCGTTGTCATCCCAACCGGGGACGACAGGCGGCTCGCTCGCATCAATTGTTCCTGTTCGCGTAAGGTTCTTGATACGGGCAATGACCGTGCTGTCGGAGAATGTCCCTGAATCGCAATCAACAACCGAAAAAGATTGACGACCAGCAAACCGTGCGCCGTCACGAACCGACTTGATAACCTTATGCTCGCTCCACAAATAGTAGCCAGCCTCTAGCCCTCCAAACAGAAGAAGGACCAGCAGTGGCAAAATCAGCGCCATTTCCGCCGCGGCTGCCCCTTCCCGGCATTGAATGAAGGTCCTAAGCCTCCGCATCAGCGCACCAGATAAGGCACATCGCGCCTCACGGCCTGTGAACCACCCCCACTACCCGTACCGATCGATGTCTCGCGGATTGCTTCAAGGTAAATCTCGTCGTTATCGCGGCCGTTATCGCCACTGATAATTGGCTCGACGAGGAACATGTCCCACCACTCGTCCACCTCAATCGCGACTGAACCCCCACTTAGTGAAGCGCAATTGGTCACTGCAGCAACTGTAATTACCCGGCGGTCGACCGTACCACTCGGAGCGGCGGGCTCGCAAACTGGGCGAGCAACCTCTCCTGTAGCCATATTTGGCCATCGACTTGTCGGCCTCGTTTTGTTGTCAGGGTTGGGGAGCAAATTCCGCTCCCAGAGATAGGTCTCGTACCGCGTCCAATCCGGGACCTCTGGGTATATACTGATATCGGTAACGCCGTGATTATAGTAAAAATAATCAGCCCTCGGCCACTCGCCGTCGCCAAAGCGATCGCCCTCGGTAACCGTCCCGGAATTATCACAATCACCACCGCCAAAGCTCAAATAATGACATAGATCGCGAGAATAGCCCATCGCATCGACCCGGCCATCCTCATCTTGCAGCTCTAGTGAAGGATTCGTCTGACCGGCATCAGCACCCGGACTGAACTGGTTTTCAGGCAATTGCCAACCCTGGCTGCCAATTCGACATTGGTTCGTTGTCGTACCTCCGGGCGTTGCCTGTACCAGGTCCTTAACTTGATTTGGTGCGGCGGGACACGCGCCACTCAAGCGACAAGCATTTAAAGGAGCCTGGTTACCTTGCGGATAGATGTCGAAGCGGGTGTTGAACGCTTCGTACAATTCCTGCGCATTACCAGTCTCCGGCAAGGTGCCATCGACCGGGACGCAATCGAGAGGCACTTCTTCGTAGGCAATGGCTTTCGCCAAATCGGCGATAGATCCGGAGCCAACCTCTAGGAAGCCGAAATCACCCGGCCCCCACGTGTTTCCTCCGACGTGACTGGTAGCCTCAATGCCTATCCCCGGGGCCAGCCCCTCGGTTGGCAGACAAATCATTAGCGGCGGCACCTCACAGACGGCAGAGGCGACGCCCGCCGTCGCACCAGCATCGAGGCCACCGGAATCAAGGAGACCCACAATGGGCGTTAGGGCGTAGTCGGCCGTCCGCTCGTCAACAACCACCTCGATAAAGAAAGCAGTCGCATCGCTCGTGGCGGCTGTCGTCTTGTCTGCGTCCTGCCAAAAGCGAATTTTCCCTGTTGCATCGCAAGCAGTTTCTGTAGCTATGGAAACTGCAAGGCTGCCACCCTCGACCCTCCCAAGGAGGGTTTCGTTCGTCAGAAGACTGGCTGCTGCGTTGGCGGCACGAGAACAAGCACCTGACTCTTGATCCAACTGGCTTGCACCTGCCAAGGCCGCCTGGTCAGCCGCATTTTGCAACTCCGTATGCATTCCGGCCATGCGCGCATAATCGAAACCCACACCCGCGATGGCGATCAAAGCAATGAGCCCAAGTGCATAGGTCGCGGCCACGGCGCCCGATTCATCGACCAAAAATTTCGCTACATTCTCCTTGGCCATCCACTTGCACTCACTTTTCTAGCGAAATCAGTTGCCGCCGCTTCCGCCACCGCCGCTCCCACCGGTCACACCCGAGGTCGTGCTTTCACCGGTGGGGTCCGGGACATCGTTGTTGCGATATCGCTCAATCGCATCGGCTGCATGTTCTCCGCTGGTGGTCATTGGGTCAACGTAGACGGGCTCGGGATTGACGACTTGAGCCATCATCGTCTGCCGATTGGCTTCGCCAAAAGTGCTGTCGCCGGGCTCCTCAAGGATTGAGTCAGTTGTGCACCCACTGAAGAGGATTGCAGCTGCAGAAGCGAAAATAATTTTCTTCTCAGTATTCATAATCGCTTCCTTCATAGTCTTCGGCATCGCCAGGACCAGGCTGCGCGCCACCTCGCGCCGGCAGCGGATCCTCGCCTTCTCCCAGCAAAAAGACCTCAGCCGGTTCGGGCACGGCTACGCGATCAGTCGGCAGGCGAACTTGATCAGGCCGGATTGGCTGAACCAACCGGGGCGTGACGACGATCAGCAACTCCGTTTCACCGCGCTGAAATTCCGTGGACCGAAACAAAGAGCCAAGGATCGGGATAGAGCCGAGGACTGGTAGTTGTCGCACGACTGTCTCGTAATCCTCCTGCAAAAGCCCGGCGATGGCAAAGCTTTCGCCATCCCGCAACTCAATCACAGTGTTGGCGCGACGCGTCTGCAGGCCCGGCACCGTGATGCCGTTCAAACTCACAGAGGATGCAGGATCGATAGACGAAACCTCCGGTCGAACCCGCAGGTTTATGGTGTTGTCGGCCAAGACCGTAGGCACGAAACCCAGGCTGACGCCGAATTGCTTGAATTCAATAGAGAGTACTGGCCCGTTGCCGCCGGAGTTGTTCTGGGCAACAGGGATAGGATACTCACCTCCGGCGAGGAATGAAGCCTCTTCCCCCGAAAGAGCAACAAGGGTGGGCTCAGCGAGTGTTCTGGCAAAGCCCCTGCGCTCCAGTGCGGTCAACGTTCCCTCGATATCAACATTGCCGATGCTAAAAACCCTCGAAAAGATACCAAAGGCCTCACCAGGCAGCCCTGCGAACCCACCTTCATCATCCACGGGGAATGTGACGGCATCGCCAAAAGCACCATTGAACCTTCCGCTCTCAGAGCTACCAATCCCGCCGACACCCAGCTGATCGGCGACCGACCGATTGACCTCGGCAAACCGGACCTCGAGCATGACCTGCTGGCTGCTGCCGAGCGAAATCATGTTTACAACATTGTCGCCAGCATAGGTCTGAGCGAGCTGCATCGCCCGATCAATAGCACCCGCATCTGAAACGAGGCCAGTCAGGACCATGGACGAGCCCGAAATCGACGCTTCTATGTCGGCGCCCGGAATAAGCTGCGCGGCCTGCTCCTCGAAGGCCTCGACATCGGGTCCGACCGCAACGTCGAGCACCGTCAGCACGATTCCTCCCTCACCGTAAAGCGTGAGGCTTGTCGTGCCCATTGATTTGCCGAGGACATAAACGGACTGGGTCGTCAACGGGAGAATGTCCGCGATGTCAGCATTACCCACCATTGCTCGAACGATCGGCCGATCAACGCTTATGACCCGGCTCTTGTTAAGGGGCAGGTCGACCGTGCCGCCATGAACATTCTGAACTTCGGATTGCGCCGCCGCAGGTTGAGTGGACAGCGCCAACCCCAGCCCTGCAATTGCCAGCGATGCGGCAGTTAGCAAATTAGCGCGAGCCATAACGAGGAACCTCGTAGTTTGTTGAATCAGTACCGCGAACAATCGTCATCTGTGGCCCCGAACGAGTTTGACGGACAGGGGCTGCAGCCGGAGCAGAGGAAGATTGGTGCGGCGGTGGAGCGCTGGCAGTCCTTACGCGAGAAGGGGGCGGCCGAAAATACCCAAGGCTGGAAACGGTTACGCTTGGCGTAGGACCAACTTCCTGGTTCTCAACGTTGCGCAAGGCCAAGGACAGACTGCCAACCTGCCTTGCGAGCGTGAGACGCTGCGCTGATATCGGATCGACTTGAAGGGTCGCTGTGTCGACAACCGCGGGCTCTGTATCCTGCTCGTTTGATCGTCGGTCAATGGCAAGAACCTGTACATTTTCGAGAAGCACGACTGTCGTTTCTTCCCGCGTGAGCATGACGTCAACGACATCTCCAGGAAGCACAAAACCTGCGACGCCGGAGACCTGGTTCACCGGGATGGAAACCGCACGCATATCGACCGGCAAATTGGCTGAAAGCGAGGCCCTTCCCGAAATACGAGACTGCAAGATCGGCTCACCAATTGCGATTGGGCGGATGGCCACCTGCCCCGGCTCGATGCTACTCAGGTCATTAAAAGCCCCCTGCGGCACAGAGTTTGCAGGCCAGCTGACCAGACGAACATTTTCGTTGTTCAAGGCCGTTCCGAATTCGAGTTCTTGTGACGCCACGGCAACATTGACGAGATCCTGCTCTTCAACAAATGCCTGTTGTCGCTCTTCAACTCCGCTGAACCAAGTGTTTGCGAGATAGACTGCAAGCACACCCAACAGGCCCGCGGCGACCAAAATGATGATGTTTCGTTGGTTCATCTACCCCCCCTGCTCACGCACCATCTGTGGCGCAGAAAAAAAAATTACTCAACAAGAATGACGGCCCGGTCCCGATTTGGGAACGGACCGTCACACTTTAGCACTAGCTATTAGTATTAGCAGCTGTTCGCAGTGCCCGTATTGATGCAATTCGCCGTGTTGTTCATGGCGTCACCAATAGAGCCGCCGAGAGTGATCGCGCCCAGAACGATAGCGATACCTACGATGACGAGAATGAGAGCATATTCGGCAGCCGAAGCGCCGGACTCATCGCGAATGAACTGTTCCATAAAGTTGCGCATTATATTTCCCCATATTTGTTATTCAAAACCGATCAGCGATCGGATATTAGCAAAGTCCCGGCCTCTATTTCCGGATTTTGAAAAGCGGAACCTCTGGTGGTTCGCCAAAACCTCGAAGAAATCTTGGAGCGTGGCTGTAACCACATCCCGCCTTCGCCATTATGTTTCCCATAACTGATTAACAGCTGGAAGGTTTTTGTTAGGGCATTAGAACTAAGTCTGTTTTTCAGATATTTAGGCGGCGCGGAAGTTGCGAAAAATGGTAAATTCTCGTAACGCTGGCAGTAATATCTCTGACCTTCCCCCAAGAAAGTGGTCCGTTTTGAGAGTTAGGATTTCGGCTATTTACGGCTTGGAAGGAGCTGATGA
>CAJXJR010000018.1 GCA_913055155.1 uncultured Erythrobacter sp.
GGCCAGGTCTGCGTCGCCGGTTCGCGCCTCTATGCGCACAAGAGCGTGTTCGACAAGGTCGTGGAAGGCATGGCCGAGACCAAGGATTTCTGGGCGCCGCGTCCCAGCCTCGATCCCGAAGCGCACATGGGCCCGCTGGTGTCGAAGGAACAGCACGAGCGCGTGCTGGGCTATATCGATGCAGGCAAGCGTGATGGCGCCAGCGTGCTGATGGGCGGCGACGTTCCCAGCAACGACGGCGGCTACTACGTCAACCCGACCATCCTCACCGACGTGAACCCGCAGATGAGCGTGGTGCGCGAGGAGATCTTCGGCCCCGTCGTGGTAGCCCAGCGCTTTGAAGACCTCGACGAAGTGGTGAAGGACGCCAACGACACCAATTACGGCCTCGCCGCCGGCGTGTGGACCAAGGATGCCAGCGCCGCACACCGCATCGCCAGCCGCCTGCAGGCGGGCACCGTGTGGGTGAACTGCCACGCCATGATCGACCCCGCGCTGCCCTTCGGCGGCTACAAGGAAAGCGGCATCGGCCACGAACAGGGCCGCCTGGGTCTCGAGGCCTACCTCGAAACCAAGACGGTGATGATGAAGCTGTAAGGCTGCGGCATGGCCATGGGGTCGTATGTTCGCAATGCCTGGTATGTTGCCGGGTGGAGCAACGAGTTGGAGACGGCAAAGCCACTTGCCGTCTCCATACTCGACGAACCCATAGTCCTGTTTCGCGGAGAAAGTGGCGCGGTGCATGCGCTGGAGGACCGCTGCGTCCACCGGCTCGCGCCGCTGTCGCTTGGTCGCTGCGAAGGCGATCACCTGCGCTGCATGTACCACGGCCTGCTGTTCGACACGGATGGCAAGGTGGTGGAAATTCCCGGGCAGGATCTTGTTCCAAAGGATGCGCGTGTGCGTTCCTATCCGGTCGTGGACCGACACAGCTGGCTATGGGTTTGGATGGGCGATCCGGCGCAGGCCGATGAAGCCTTGATCCCGCCCGCCGTGGGGCTGGACGATCCGAACTACATTCTCGGCCACGGTTTCCTGGATTACGATGCCGAGGCGCGGTTGATAAACGACAACCTCCTCGATTTCAGCCACCTGACATATGTGCATGCCAACAGCTTTGGCGCCGGTCCGGAATTTGCCCAAAGCCTGCCCAAGCTGGAGCCGCTCGAGCGCGGTATCCGCTATACACGCTGGACGACCAGCACCTACGGCCAGTCCGCCCGCAAGTCGGACACGCCTGTCGACAGCCACATGACTTACGACTTCCTTGTGCCCGGGGTTCTCCTCATGACCGGCGGCAACTATCCGGAAGGCACGGCCGCGAAACTGGATTTCGGTCGGCCCGCCATCGCAGATGCCATCGGCGGCGTCACCTTTACCAGCCAGGCCGTGACCCCGACCGCCCCCCGCACCTCGCGCTATTTCTTCAGCTGGGGCCCGCACGTGCAGCATGGCGACGAAAAGGTGCGCGATGCATTGATGGGCATGGCCGACATGGCTTTCGGCGAGGACAAGGTGATGATCGAAGCGCAGCAGAAGGTTATCGACCGCACGCCGAACCCCCGCGTGATGCCGACCGCCCACGACAAGGGCGTAACCATTTTCAACCGCCTGGTCGAACGACTGGCGAAGGAAGGCGGGACAGCCGCCAATCAGGAGAATACAGCTTGCCCATAGACCTGAACAAGATCCGCGCCATCGACGTGCACGTGCACGCCGAGGTTTCCTGCCACGATCCGGAAGACCCGGTGATGGGCAAGTTCTTCGACGCCGCATCGGCATACTTCAAGGCCCCGCGTGAGCGGCCCAAGATGCCCGAGATCATCGAGCTCTATCGCGAGACGAACATCGCCTTCTGCATGTTCACGGTCGACTGCGAGAGCGGCATGGGCGCCAAGCGCGTCTCCAACTACGAAGTGGCCGAGATCGCCAACAAGAACGACGATATCTGCATCCCCTTCGCCTCCATCGACCCGCACAAGGGCAAGTACGGCGCGCGCGAGGCGCTGGACCTGATCGAGAACCACGGGGTGAAGGGCTTCAAGTTCCACGGCATCGCCCAGAACGCCCATCCGGCAGACCGCATGGGCTACCCGATCTACGAGGTCATCAACGAATACAAGCTGCCCGCCATCTTCCACACCGGCCATTCCGGCATGGGCACCGGCATGCGCGGCGGTGGCGGCATGCGGCTGAAATATGGCGAGCCGATGCTGGTGGACGACGTGGCGGTGGACTTCCCCGACATGAAGATCATCCTGGCCCACCCCAGCTGGCCGTGGGTGGACCAGAGCCTGTCGATGGCGCTGCACAAGGATAACGTCTTCATCGACCTGTCGGGCTGGAGTCCGAAGTACTTCCCCAAGCAGGTGATCCAGTACGCAAACACCCAGCTGAAGCACAAGATGCTGTTCGGCAGCGACTTCCCGCTGATCCACCCGGACAAGTGGATTGCCGCGGCGAAGGACGTGGGCTTCCGCGACGAGGTGATGCCGGGCATCATGAAGGATAACGCCGCCAAGGTGCTGGGGCTGGCCTGAGCCGGGATCCCGCAGGTCATAACAAGGCAGGTCAGCCCTTCGACAAGCTCGGGGCAGTCGGGAGAGAGCTATGGATTTTTCGGGCAAGCATATCGCCATCACCGGTGCATCCTCGGGCATCGGGCTGGAGACCGCCCGAATGCTGGCGCAGCGCGGCGCCGCCGTCACGCTGATCGCGCGGCGTGCGGACAAGCTGGAGGAAGCGGCGAAGGAACTGGGCGACAAAGCCGCCTGGGCCACGGCCGACGTGGGCGACCGGGAAAAGCTGGAAGCCGCACTGGACAAGGCGGTGGAGGCCAACGGCCCGATCACCGGCCTGTTCGCCAATGCCGGGCTGACCGGCGGGTTTACCCCGCTGCTCGACTATCCCGGAGACCTGTGGGAGGACACCTTGCGGGTGAACCTCACATCGGTGTTCTGGGCGGTGCAGAAGGTGCTGCCCGCCATGGTCGAAGCGAAGGGCGGCTCCATCCTCGTAACCGGCTCGATGGCATCGAAGCGCGGCATGGCGATGAACCCGGCCTATGTCGCCTCCAAGCATGGCCTGCTAGGCCTGTCGCGCGCGGTGGCGATGGAAATGGCGCCGCACGGCGTGCGCTGCAACTGCGTGATTCCCGGCTTTATCGAGACCGAGGCTCTTGCCCGTATTCCCGAAGAACAACGCAGCATGATAGAAGGTCGCGTTCCGCAACGCCGCATGGGCAGCGTGGCGGAACTGGCCGAAGTCGCCGTCTTCCTCTTGTCCGATGCCGCAAGCCATGTGACAGGACAGGACTGGGCGGTTGACGGCGGCACGCTGGAAACGCTGGAAGTCTGAAAAGAGGGGTAGAATAACGATGCGCGCATGGCTGCTGCCGAAGGATTCCGACGGCTTTGACAAGCTCTATCTGGACGAGCTTCCCGATCCCGAACCTGGCCCGGGAGAGATCCTGGTCGCGCCCACCGCCTGGTCGCTGAACTACCGCGATTTCGCGGTTGCCGCCGGCAAGTACTTCGGCGGCCCGATCACCGAACCCTCGGTGCCGCTGTCGGATGGCGCGGGCAAGGTCGTGGCCGTAGGCGAAGGTGTGAAGTCGGTGCGCCCGGGTGACGAGGTGCAGTCCACCTTCTTCCAGGGCTGGCTGAACGGACCGCCCAGGTTCGTGCCCGCCCTGGGCGACGGCAAGGCGCCCGGCATGCTGGCCGAAAAGGTCGTGCTGCCCGAACACGGTGTGATCCCCATCGCCCGCAGCCTGGACATGGGCCAGGCCGCCTGCCTGCCCTGCGCCGGCGTGACCGCGTGGAACGCGCTGTTCGAAGGCGGCAGCCCGCTGAAGGCGGGCGACAAGGTGCTGGTGCTGGGCACCGGGGGCGTGTCGCTGATCGCGCTGAAACTGGCCAAGGCCGCAGGTGCGGAAGTGATCGCCACCAGCTCGTCTGACGAGAAGCTGGAGCAGGTGAAGGCGCTGGGGGCCGACCACACGATCAACTACAAGGACATCCCCGAGTGGGGCGCGCACGTGCGCGATACCTTCGGCGGGGCGAACAAGATCGTCGAAGTGGGCGGCACCGGCACGCTGGAACAGTCGATGACGGCCTGCGCGCCGCTGGCGGAAATCGCGCTGATCGGCGTGCTGTCGCAAGGCACTCCGCCCGATCCGCACGCGCTGATGTTCACCGGCTCCTCGATCCGCGGCATCTTCGTCGGCTCCGCCCGCATGGCCAGCGACCTCAACACCTTCATCGACAAGAACGCGATCAAGGTGCCCGTGGGCAAGACCTTCTCCTTCGAGGAAGCGGACAAGGCCTATGCCTTCGGCTGGGGCCCGGACAGCTTCGGCAAGACGGTGATTTCGCTGGGTTGAGCCACGTCAAGGCGCGGCTTGGCGCCATGGTGTGGAAACCGGATCGATAACCGGGAGAGGACACGAGACCATGTGGCAAGTGCGCGTTTCGCCGTGCGGCGATTTCGATAACCACCCGTTCCAGTCGGAGCATTTCGAATGCGTGCCGCTGGCCGCCGCCATGGGCGCGGAAATTACCGGCGTGCGCTTGCCCGATCTCAGCGACGAAGGCGTCGAAAGCCTGAAGCAGGCGCTGTGGAAGCACAAGATGATCTACTTGCGCGACCAGCACCTCTCGCATGCCGAGCACGAGGAATTTTCCCGCCGCCTCGGTCCCTTCGCGGTGGATGCATACACCCAGGGGGTGGAGGGGCACCGCGACGTGCACCCAATCATCAAGGAAGCCGACGAGGTGACGCCTTCGTTGTTCGGCGGCGGCTGGCATACCGACAGCCCGTTCCTGCCCGAACCGCCCAGCATCACCTTCCTGCGGCAAGTGGAAGGCCCGCCCTACGGCGGCGACACGACCTGGACCAATTGCGCGCTGGCCTTCAGGCACCTCTCGCAGACATACCAGGACATGCTGCGCCCCCTGCGCGTACACATGAGCGCGGCGAACAACTTTGCCACACAGGCCTTCCTGCGCGGCGAAGCGATCGATTTCGGCACGCCGGAAAAGCGCGAACAGGGCCTGAAAGGCACCTACCACCCCTTCGTGCGCACCCACCCGCACACGGGCGAGCCGTCACTGTATATCTGCGACACCTATGCCGCCGGCATCGAAGGCATGACCACGCACGAGGCCAAGCCGCTGATCGATTACCTGGTGTGGCACTGCACCCAGCACGCCTTCACCTGCCGCCTGAAATGGCAGCCGGGCATGGTCTGCATGTGGGACAATGCGGCGACGATGCACCTGGGGCCCAACGACTACGACGGCTTCCGCCGCGAGATGTATCGCACCACGATTGCAGGCGGCGTGCCGGTTTAGGAGGATTGCGCGCGCTACGCTCCCACCCCCGCTGCCTCACTCCCCAAAGAAGTTCAGCTCCAGCAGCACGTTGTTGGGGTCGGCGGTGAAAATCTGTCGCAGGCCAATCGCTTCCACCAGGTTCTCCTGATAGTCGGCGCCCTTTGCGTCGAGCTTCGCCTTCATTTCCTCATAGCCCGTCAGCCGCAGCGCCACGTGGTGCAGCGCGCCGGTCAGTTCGCCCGGCTTCACTTCGCGGTCGTAGGCGCGGATGCAGTCGAGCGAGTTGATGTGGATGATGCCGCGATCCTCGGCATCGTACATCCAGGTGGCGGTTTCCGGCGTCAGCGGCGGGGGCGCATCGCGGCGTTCCAGGCCCAGCAAGTCCTCGTAGAACTTCGCCGTGCCATCCAGATCGTCAGTGATGATGTTGACGTGATCCAGCGCTTCAACCTGCATTGTACCTCTCCTGTCGCATGGCTTGCGGATTCGCCTTGCACCTGTAGCCGAATATTGTATGCACCGCATACAAATTTCGCATACGTGATTCATTCACAACCATGGAAGAGAGGAGCCATCAATGGCCGACAATCTGGAACAAGTGCTGGCAAAAGCGAACGGCGACATCGTCGGCCAGCTGCGCAACAACAAGATCGGTGCCTATGTGTACCCGGTCGTCGCCCCGGAATTTTCCAACTGGCGTGACGAGCAGTGGGCCTGGCAGCACGGCGCCGTGCTGTTCGACCAGTCGCACCACATGTTCGACCTGTACATCAACGGCCCGGACGCCGGTAAGCTGCTGTCCGACACGATGGTCAACTCGTCGAAGGGCTGGGACGTCAACAAGGCGAAGCAGTACGTCCCCACCACGCCTTATGGCCACGTGATCGGCGACGGCATCATCTTCCGCCTGGCCGAAGAAGAATACGTCTATGTCGGCCGTGCGCCGGCTGCCAACTGGCTGATGTACCAGGCCGAAAAGGGCGGCTACAACGTCGACATCATCAACGACCCGCGTTCGCCCTCGCGCCCGATGGGCAAGCCGGTGAAGCGCATTTCCTGGCGCTTCCAGATCCAGGGCCCGCGCGCCTGGGACGTGATCGAGAAGCTCAACGGCGAGCCGCTCGACAAGCTGAAGTTCTTCAACATGTCGACCATGAAGATCGGCGACAAGACGATCCGCACCCTGCGTCACGGCATGGCCGGTTCGCCGGGCCTGGAAATCTGGGGTCCGTACGAAGAGCAGGAATATGTCCGCGACAAGATCCTCGAAGCCGGTGAAGAATTCGGCCTGATCCCGGTCGGTTCGCGCGCCTATCCGTCGAACACGCTGGAATCCGGCTGGATCCCCAGCCCGCTGCCTCCGATCTACACCGGTGACGAGCTGGAAGACTATCGCAAGTGGCTGCCGGCCAATGGCTACGAAGCCACCGGTTCGATCGCCGGTTCGTTCGTCTCCGACAACATCGAAGACTACTACACCAACCCCTACCAGCTGGGTTACGGCCCGTTCGTGAAGTTCGACCACGACTTCATCGGTGCCGACGCGCTGAAGAAGATGGAAGAAGACGGCACCAAGGATCGTTACAAGAAGGTGACCTTCGAGTGGAATGCCGACGACATGAAGAAGATCGTCGGTTCCATGTTCGATCCGGAAGGCGAGCAGTACAAGTTCTTCGACCTGCCGCTGGCCAACTACGGCAACTCCAGCTTCGACGCCGTGAAGGATGCCGACGGCACCGTGATCGGCAAGTCGATGTTCACCGGCTACTCGTGGAACGAGAAGAAGGCGCTGTCGCTCGGCTTCGTCGATGCCGACGTTCCGCTGGGCACCGAGCTTGCGCTCACCTGGGGTGAAGAAAACGGCGGCACCGAGAAGACCACTGTCGAGCCCCACAAGCAGCTGGACGTCAAGGTCATCGTTTCGCCGGTGCCCTACGGCAAGATGGCTGCCGACACCTATGCCACCGGCTGGCGTACCAAGAAGACGTTCTCGTAAGTCTTCGCAGCCAATCGGCAAACACAATCGGGGGAGGCAGCGCAAGCTGTCTCCCCTTTTTGCTGCCCGGTGTTAGGGTAGCGGCAAAGGGAGATACTGCATGGCAAATTTCGTACTCGTCCACGGCGCCTGGGGCGGCAATCACACCTATGGCGAAGTGCCCGCGCGGCTTGAGGCGGAAGGGCACACGGTGCTCAACTGCACCCTGCCCGGCCTCGGCGCGCGGCAGGATGAACTGCACCCCGGCATTACGCTTACCGACCATGTCGATGCGGTGTGCGAGCAGATCGAGGCAGCCGGGATCGACCGCTTCGTGCTTGCCGGCCATTCCTACGGCGGCATGGTGATTTCCGCCGTCGCCAGCCGCCTTGGCAAGCGAATCGACGCGATCTGCTATATCGACGCCTTCCTGCCCGATAGCGACCAGTCGCTGTGGGACATCACTGGCGAGTTCGAGCACAACTGGTACATCGACAGCCAGCGCCACCGGCCCGGCCTGGTCGAGCCCATCGGCTCGATAGATTTCGAGCATGTGCCGGGCGTCGTCGGCTACCACCCACTGCTGACGCTGCTGGAAGCGATCCCCTTCAGCGGAGACGAGCAGGCGATACCGAAGAAGAGCTACATCTTCGCCACCGGCTACCAGCCGACCCCGTTTGCAGGGTTCGCTGCAAAGGCCAAGGAAGCTGGCTGGGACTATCACGAGACCGACACCGATCACTTCGTGATGCAGAACGATCCCGACCTGACGGTACAGGTGCTGCTGGCGCTGGCGGGCTAGGCTGGGCCGCTAGACGGGCAGGCCCGGTTCCACCCTCGGCAGGCGCGCGCCGCAGGCATGGCAATGATGCGCGCGCGGCAAGTGCTCCGTCTCACCGCAGGCGGCGCATTGCCGCTTCGGCGGGGCAGTGCCTCGTTTTTCCGCGGCTTCCCGATTGGCCTGCCGAACCGCTATCTCGCTGGTCACGATTCCCGTCGGCACCGCCAGCGTACCCCAGCCCAGCAACATCATCAGCGCGGTCACGAAGCGACCGAACCCCGTCTGCGGGGTAATGTCGCCGTAGCCGACCGTGGTCATGGTGGTAATCGCCCAGTAGATGGAGATCGGAATGCTGGTGAAGCGGTGCGCGGGGCCTTCCACCACATACATCAGCGATCCCATCACCACGATGATCAGCGATATCGTTGCCAGGAAGACCAGGATCTTGCGGCGGCTGGCCTTCAGCGCCAGGGCCAGCTGGTGGTATTCGGTGATATAGGCAGTGAGCTTGAATATCCGGAAGATGCGCAGCAGCCGCAACACGCGCACGTCGATCAGCACGTGAATGCCGGGGAACACCAGCGCGACATAGGTTGGCAGGACCGCAAGCAGGTCGATCACGCCATAGAAACTGCGGATGTAACGCATTGGCCGCTTCAGGCTGATGATACGCAGCACGTATTCGATGGTGAAGAGAATGGTGAAGAACCACTCGGCAATATCGAAGGCGAGATACCAGTGCTGGTGCAGGCGCGGGATGGAGTCCGCAATCACCACGCCAACGCTCAGCAGGATGGCAACGATCAGCAGCTTGTCGAACAGCCGACCCGCCGGCGTTTCGGATTCGAACGCGATACGAAAGATCTTCGCTGGCCAGCCCGGTCGCGCTTCCAGCCTGGCACCTTGCTGGTGGGCCAGGGGCTCCGCACCGGACTGTCGCTGTGCTTCGGCCATTCCTGCCCTTGCCCTATGCCCCCCCAAGCAGCGCCGGATCCAGCGGCGTGCCCTGTGCTTCCATGCCCGACAGCAGGTCGGCCATGATCCGGTCCATGTCGTGCTGCGTGGCGCGCTCGTGCAAGGCAGCGATGTCCTCGGGCCCGTACCAGCGGCCAGCGCGCACAACGCCCACAACCTGCCGGATGCAGCCGATCTCGGCGTGCGGGTCGCAGGCGGTCAGCACCATGTCTGCCACGCAGCCTTCGCCAAGGCAGCCAAGGCGCCCTTCCTGGCCCAATGCATGGGCGGCGTTCACGGTCGCGGTGTCGATCGCTTCGGACGGTGTCAGCCCGGCCTCCACCAGCAGTTCCAGCTCGTCATGCAGGGCATCGCCCGGCAGGTTCACGAAAATGCCCGCATCGCTGCCCGCCACCAGTGGCACACCGGCAGAGTGCATGATCCCGGTCAGCCACGAATAGAACTCGGCCCGCTCGCTTTCATAGGCCGGGTCGCGCGCGGCCCAGGCGGCGATGTTCTCCGCCTCGGTCATCTGGGTGACGGGATTGAGCGTCTCGATACCGGCTCGCCGGGCATAGGCCCCGTTGCTCTCGGCCACCCGCACCAGGTTGCGATGCGCCACCAGTGTAGGCGTGACAGTCGATCCGCTGGCGAGGATCTGCGTCACCAGGGCCTCTCCGCCCGCGCGGTCGATCTGCGAGCGCAGGCCGTGGAAGGCGATGCTCTCGGTATGCTCGATGGTCTCGAAATCGGCCGCCAGCGTCTCGGCAATCGGCACCAGGAAATCGCGTTCGAAGGGAATGCCTTCCTCGCGCGCGCCTTCCACCGGGTGGCCGGTGACCGCCATGCCCAGCACCTGCGCTTCGCTCAACGCCGCATGGAATGCTTCGCCGGTGAGGTTGGAATAAAGCTTCACGCGGGTGTAGCCCGCCGCGTGCTGCGCGCGCACGGCGGCGCGGGCGCCCTCGGCTGTCGAGACCATCACGTGGTTGATCTGCGCATTGGGGCCGGGCGAATTGAGGATCGGCCCGCTGGTCAGCAGGCGCGGCCCTTCCAGCGTGCCGGCCTCGATCTCGCTCGCCATGCGCAGGTGGAACGGCATGCCCGACAGGTTGCGCACCGTGGTGACCCCGTGGGCAAGGAAGGCCGCCAGCTCCGCCTCGCCCCAGACGTGCACGTGCATGTCGATCAGGCCCGGCGTGGCGAAGGCGCCCGCGGCATCGACCACCGCGCCATCCTCGGGCGGCAGGATCGCGTGGCCGCTGGCGACGACCACACCGTCCTCGATGAAGATGGAGTACCCGTCGGGCCCGACATTGCTGACCAGCAGGGCATCCTGCGCCATGGCCGGTGTTGCCGTGGCCAGCCAGGCCGCTGCCAGAACTCGCCACCGCTTTCCGATCATGCGCACGTGCTCCCTTGCCTTACAGGCGATTGCGCCGCGTCAGGGCGGCTTCGCTTTCTTCCATAAGCCTGGCGATGATCTCGGCCACCGGCTCTTCTTCCTTCACCAGGCTGACCGACTGGCCCGCCATCAGCGAGCCGCCTTCGACATCGCCATCGATCACCGCACGGCGAAGCGCGCCGGCCCAGAAGTGCTCGATCTGCAATTGCGCCTCGGCCATGTCGACCTTGCCTTCGTCCAGCAGCTGCGCGACTTCGCGCTGCTTGGCGGTGAAGGCCTCGGTACCCTTGTTCTTCAGCGCGCGCACCGGGATCACCGGCAGGCGGGGGTCCACCTGCACGCTGGTTTCCGCATCGCGCGCCTTGGCCCGGAAGAAGGCCTTCTTGAAGTCTGGGTGCGCGATGGATTCGGTCGCGCAGGCAAAACGCGTGCCCAGCTGCACGCCCGCCGCGCCCATTTCCAGGTAGGCGGCGATCATGTCGCCCGTGCCGATGCCGCCCGCCACGAAGACGATGAAGTCCTCCGCCAGTTCGGGCAGGAATTCCTGCGCCAGGATGGACGTGGCGACAGGGCCGATGTGGCCGCCGGCCTCGTTGCCTTCGATCACCAGCGCATCGGCGCCGGACCGCAACAGCTTCTTCGCCAGCGCCAGCGTGGGGGCGAACACCAGCACCCTGGCGCCGTGGGCCTTGATCGCTTCCACGCTGTCCTTGGGGGGGATGCCGCCGGCCAGCACCACGTGGCCGACGCCGTGCTTGCCGCACACATCGATCAGCTCCATCAGCTGCGGGTGCATGGTGATCAGGTTCACGCCAAAGGGCTTGTCCGTCAGCTTCTTCGTCTCGGAGATCTCGGTATCGAGCAGGTCGGGCGTCATCGCACCGCAGGCGATCACGCCGAAGCCTCCGGCATTGCTGATGGCGGAGACGAGGTTGCGTTCGGACACCCAGCTCATCGCACCGCACAGGATCGCGTATTCGGAGCCGAGGAATTCACTGCCGCGCGCCATCAGTGCGCTGGTCTTGGGATAGCTGGTCATGGCCATGGTCCTTAGGGGCAGGCGATGATGCCGACAAGCGCAAGCGGCTTGCCATCCGCCAGGCATTACAATCACCGTTATGAATCCGGTGTTTGACGCATGTCGGTTGCCCACCGCCGGATTGCTGGCATAGTCTTGCCCGATCGGTCGAAGCTGCGCTTTGCCGCGGCGGAACAACAGAGGGGCAAGACAAATGAATTTCCGGCGTTTCGTGGCTGCGCTTTGCGGCATTGTGGGGCTGGCAGCCATGCCGCAGGCGGCACAGGCGCAAAGCGATTCCTTCCGGATCGAGGCCAATTCCACTCACACCACCGAACTCACCATCTGCAACCCCGAAGTGCGCGTGGTGCTGAGCGGGGATGGCGATACCGACCTCGACTTCGTGATCCGCAACTCGCGCGGCGATATCGTGCATTCGGACTACGGCCTGACCGACCAGAGCAGCGCGACGCTGTATCGCCGCAGCGGGGTGGAGTGCGAGAACTTCGAACTGCGCACCACCAACCTCGGGAACGTGTGGAACCTGCTCGACATCAGCCTGGAAGACATCCGCACCGACAGCGGCAACCCGGTCGATACCGACAGCTACCGCGTCAACGCCAATGCCACCCACCGGCTGGACCTCAACATCTGCAACCCGCAGGTCCGCATCACCGTGCGCGGCGATAGCGATACCGACCTCGACTTCGTGATCCGCGATTCGCGCGGGCAAATCGTGCATTCGGACTACGACCTGACCGACCGCACCAGCGCGACGCTCTATCGCCGCAACGGGGTGGAGTGCGAAAGCTTCGAGCTGACCACCACCAACCTCGGCGATGTCTACAACCTCTATACCGTGCAGCTGGAAGACGTGGTGCGGGATCGCGCCGCACCGGCGGTGCAGGCACGCGGGTCGGGCGACGGCAACAACCGCGACATCACCATCCAGAACCGTACGGGTGAGACGATCATGTACCTCTACTGGTCCAACGTCGCGGCCAGCAACTGGGGCGAGGATCGCCTGGGCTCGGGCGTGCTCGCCAACCGCCAGGACTGGAACGTGACGGTGGACGACGGATCGGGCGCCTGCCGCTTCGACTTCATGGCCCGCCTGCCCAACGGCCGCGAGATCGAACGCCGCAACGTGAACGTGTGCGCCGTATGGACGGTGCAATTTAACTGATGCAACGGAGCCAACTCATCCGGCAAGGACACCTCGCGGGCCTGCTGCTTGCAGTTAGCGCCACGTCTCCGGCAATATCGCAATCTGGCGGGCCCGAGGTTACCGACACCCTGCCGGACAGCGGTCGGCCCGCGACCATGGACATGTTCACCGCGCCGGCAGGTGGTAGCCACAACCTGCATTTCGAGATCTGCGCACCCGAAGTCCGGCTGACCCTGACGGGTCAGGAAACCACCGACTTGGATTTCATCGTTTGGGACGAACGAGAGCAGGTCGTCTACAGCGATTACGGCGACGGGGACCGGACCAGCACACTCATCGCCCGCGAAGGTGATGAAGATTGCCAGGCGCTGCGCTTGCTTACCATCAACCGCGGCGAACGAGACAACGAATTCGTCTTCCGCGTGGCCGACGAAAGCCGTCGGCGCCGCTAAACCGCGATCCGCACCGCCTCGGGACGCCCCATCGCGGCGGCCTGTTCGATCAGGCCGCCTCGTCCTCCGCATCGAGGCCATAGGCGGTGTGCAGCACGCGCACGGCCAGTTCGGTCTCGTCCTCGTCGATCAGCACGGAGACCTTGATCTCCGACGTGCTGATCGCCTGTACGTTGATTCCGCGATCGGCCAGCGACTGGAACATCGTGGCAGCCACGCCCGCATGGCTCTTCATGCCCATGCCGACGACGGAAATCTTCGCCACCTTGCTGTCGGTGATGATGCGGTTGAAGCCAATCGAATCCTTCTTGTCCTCCAGCAGCGCCTGGGTGCGGGCCAGTTCGGCCTGCGGCACGGTGAAGGTCACGTCGGTCTCGCCCTTTTCGCGGCCCACGTTCTGGATGATCATGTCGACATTGATGCCGGCCGCGCCCAGCGGAGTGAAGATATTGGCCACAGCGCCCGGCTTGTCGGGCACGCGGGTGAGGACCACGCGGGCTTCGTTCTTGTCGTGGGCGATACCGGTGACGGACTGACGTTCCATATTCGAATCCTCCAGGATCTTCTGCATCTCCTCTTCGGAGACGATCATCGTGCCGGGCAGCGTATCGGCAGAAGGTGCGCCTTCCTCTACGAACGAGGACAGCACCTGCACGCGCACGTTGTGTTTCATCGCCAGGCTGACCGAGCGGGTCTGCAGCACCTTGGCGCCGACCGAGGCCAGTTCGAGCATCTCTTCATAGGAGACATAAGGGATCTTGCGCGCCCGCGCGACGATGCGCGGGTCGGTGGTGTAGACCCCGTCGACATCGGTGTAGATGTCGCAGCGGTCGGCACCCACGGCAGCGGCGATGGCCACCGCAGAGGTATCGGACCCGCCGCGCCCCATGGTGGTGATGCGCCCTTCGTCGGATACGCCCTGGAAACCGGGGATCACCGCGATCTCTCCCGCCGCCATCGATTCGCGCAGGCGCGGGGCGTCGATCTCGCCCACGCGGGCATTGGCATGGGCGGAAAAGGTCTTCACCGGCAGCTGCCAGCCCAGCCAGCTGCGCGCCTTGCACCCCATCGATTGCAGCGTCAGCGCCAGCAGTCCGCTGGTCACCTGTTCGCCGCTGGAGACGACCACGTCGTATTCGGCGGGATCGTACAAGGGGTTGGCTTCGCGGCAGAAATTGACGAGGCGATCGGTCTCACCCGCCATGGCGGAGACGACCACGGCCACCTCGTTGCCGCCAGCGGCCTGCGCGCGCACGATGTTGGCAACGCGGCGAATGCGCTCGGTACCGGCCACCGAAGTGCCACCGAATTTCATCACGATGCGGGCCAAGATACGTCCTTCAAGTGTTCACTGGTTGAATGCTTCGCGCGCTGTTAGGGAGCAAGCATGGCTGACGCAACTGTCTCAACTGCAACCATCCGCCCTGACGAGGCTGCCCACTTCGGTTCGCTGGCGGCCGACTGGTGGGACCCGCAAGGTTCTTCCGCCATGCTGCACAAGCTGAACCCGGTGCGCCTTGGCTTCCTTCGCGAGGCGGTGGACATGCACTGGGGCGGCGACGTGGAGAGCGTGAAACCGCTGGCGGGCAAGCGCGCGCTGGATGTCGGCTGCGGTGCGGGCCTGCTGTGCGAGCCGCTCGCCCGGCTGGGCGCTGAAGTAACCGGCGTCGATGCGGCGGCGGAGAACGTGGCGGCAGCAAAGGCCCATGCCGAAGGGGCTGGCCTTGCCATCGACTACCGCCACGGCGAGCTTTCCGCGCTGGGCCTTGGCCAGTTCGACCTGGTCACCAGCATGGAGGTGATCGAGCATGTCGAGGACAAGACGGCCTTCGTGGCCCAGCTTGCTGCCCACCTTGCACCCGGCGGACTGATGATCCTCTCCACCCCCAACCGCACGCTGAAAAGCCGCACCTTGATGGTGGGCGCAGCAGAGGCGCTGGGCGCGGTGCCCAAGGGCACGCACAACTGGGAGGATTTCGTCACGCCTGAAGAACTGGAGGCGCTGCTGGCAGATGCGGGGCTGGCCATGGGCGACCCCAAGGGCATCGCCTTCTCTGTAGGCAAGGGCCTGCACCTGTCGGACGATCTTTCGCTGAACTACGTGGTGACTGCGCGCCGCGCCTGACATTCAGTCAGCGCGGCATCCGGCACCCCCTTCACCTACTCGCCAGGCAACGATCAGGCGCGGGTCATCGGTGAACACGCCATCGAGACCGGCATGGCGCATCGCATCGGCAACCATGGCGGGGAAGCCCGTGACATGGGACGGAGCATCGCTGCGCGCCATTTCCGGCAGGAAGGCGTTTTCCTTGCGCAGCGTCCAACCGTGGACGACCAGGCCCCGCTCGTTCGCGGCTTCGACAAGGCCGGTCGACCGCCCATCCGCGCCAAGCAAAAGCCTCAGGTCCACACCGATGCCATCTGCATAGGCGGCGATCATGCCCAGCCCTTCCGGCGTCACCATGTCCGCATAGCTCAGCGACGGATCGTCCGCCGGGCCGCCTTCGGCGCTGATAAGCTGAACCAACCGCAAGTCGGTCATGTCACCCAGCCGCCGCAACGGTGCAACCTCGAAGCTCTGGATAAACACCGGCGCGTCTGCGCTTTCGTAGCCGGCCTCCGCCAGCTGCTCGACCAGCATGGCGGCAAGGTCATGGCCGATGCTGGCGAAATAACCGGGATGCTTGATCTCCGGATAGAGCCCGATCACCCGCCCCGTCTCGGCTTCCTTGGCGCGCACCAGCTGGATGATCTCCTCCAGTGTCGGCACCTGATACAGGCCGTCATAGCGGGTGTTCTGCGGGCGGATCTCGGGCAATCGCTCCCGCGCGCGCAGGGTGCGCAGTTCGGCCAGCGTGAAGTCCTCGGTGAACCAGCCGGTTATTTCCTCGCCGTCGATCATCTTGGTGGTCAGGCGGGCCGCGAATTCCGGGCGCTGGTCGACATCGGTGGTGCCCGAAATCTCGTTCTCGTGCCGCGCCACCAGAACGCCGTCGCGCGTGGCGACAAGGTCGGGCTCGATGTAGTCCGCGCCCTGGTCGATCGCCAGTTCGTAAGCCGCCAGCGTATGCTCGGGCCGTTCTCCGCTGGCGCCGCGATGGGCGATGATGATGAAGTCGCTATCCTGCGCCATAGCCGGAGTAGAGAGGGCCAGCGCCAGCAAGGCAAGCAGCCACTTCACGCGAGCGCGGCCTCCCAGTCCGCTTCCTTGAAGCCCACCAGCAGGCCGCCTTCATGCTCGACAACCGGGCGCTTGATCATGCTGGGGTGTTCCACCAGCAATTGCGCCGCGCGCGCCGCATCTTCGGCCCGCGCCTTGTCTTCATCCGGCAGCTTGCGCCAGGTGGTGCCGCGCCGGTTGAGAATGGTGTCGATCCCCTCGGCACCGATCCAGCGCTCCACCTTCACAACGTCCGCGCCTTCCTTCTTGTAGTCGTGAAAGGTGTAATCGAGACCCTGCCCCTCCAGCCACTTTCGTGCCTTCTTCACGGTGTCGCAGTTGGGGATGCCGTAGAAGTGGATGGTCATGCAGGCGGGCCTTTCGCGTCTAATGTGGAGCACATGGAGCACTGTCCTAACGGGAAAGTCTCCGCCCTGTCAGCACCGCCCTCGCCCCATCCCCGGATAGCGCGGCTTTCGGGCAGATTTGCGACACTGGCAGCCATGCGCGCACCTTGCCTGGCGTACCGGCTGTAGGACAGGTCAGGGGAAGCGGTGCACGCGCGGATCGTCGCAGGCAAACAGCGTGTAGTCGGCATACCAGCGCGTGCGGCCGTCAGCCTGCGCCACGCGATGTTCGGCCACCTTGCCCCAGCTGCGGGCAGAGGCTTCGTCCTGCCATTCGGACAGGGCTACCACCTCGCCGTCGTCGGCACTGTAGCTCTTGAACGAGACGAAACCGGGCTGCTGGCGGGCCAGCGCTTCCATCTCCACCGCCTGGGCGTCGTAGGCTGCGCGGTCGATATCGGCGCGTTTGCGATTGCGGAAGACCACCAGATACACGGGACCGCTATCCCAGGTTCGCATCGGCAATGGCCACCGCCAGCGCATCGGCGGCGTCCGCCCCTGCCACCTGCGCGCCGGGCAGCAGCACCTTCAGCATCGCCTGCACCTGGGTCTTGTCAGCACCGCCGGTGCCCACCACCGCCTTCTTAACCAGCCGCGCGGCGTGTTCGCGCACTTCCAACCCCTCCGCACCGCACGCCGCCAGCACCGCGCCGCGCGCCTGCGCCAGCTTCAGCGTGGACTGCGGGTTCTTGTTGGCAAACACCTCTTCCGCCGCCGCGCGGGTTGGCCGGTGCGCGGCGATCACTTCGGCGATGCCCCTCTGCAGCGTGGCCAGCCGCTGCGGCATCGCCGCCTTGGGCGAGGTGGCGATCTGGCCGTTGGCGACGTGCGACAGGCGGCTCCCTTCGACCCGGATCACGCCCCAGCCGGTACAGCTGAGCGAGGGGTCGAGGCCCAAAATCAGCATGAGGGGATCAGCATGGAAGGATCGGTCGGGCGCCTAGCCCCCGACCTTCTCCATCACCTCGTCGGAAATCTCGTAGTTGCCCCACACGGTCTGCACGTCGTCATCGTCGTCCAGCACGTCGATCAGCTTGAGCAGGGTGCCGGCGTTCTTCTCGTCCATCTCGACGGTGATGTTGGGCTTCCACGCCAGCTTGACTTCCTTCGCCTCGCCCAGCGTCTTTTCAAGGCCCGAGGCGACTTCGTGCAGGTCTTCTGCGGCGGTCCAGATTTCGTGGCCGTCTTCGGAGGAGGAAATATCCTCTGCCCCTGCTTCAAGCGCGGCTTCGAGGACCTTTTCCTCGTCACCCGCATCAGCGCCGTATTCGATATAGCCCACGCGCTCGAACCCGTGGACCACGCTGCCTTCGGTGCCGAGGTTGCCGCCGTGCTTGGAAAAGGCGGTGCGCACGGCGGTGGCGGTGCGGTTGCGGTTGTCGGTCAGCGTTTCCACGATGATCGCGCTGCCGCCGGGGCCATAGCCCTCGTAGCGCACTTCCTCGTAGTTCTCGCCATCCGCCGCGCTCGCCTTGTCGATCGCGCGCTGGATATTGTCCTTGGGCATGGACTGCGCCTTGGCGGTGTTGACGGCCAGGCGCAGGCGCGGGTTCATGTCGGGATCGGGCGTGCCCAGCTTCGCCGCCACGGTGATCTCGCGGGAAAGCTTGGAAAACAGGTTCGAACGCTTCTTATCCTGCGCACCCTTGCGGTGCATGATGTTCTTGAATTTGGAATGGCCTGCCATGGTTGTTCTTCTAGCGGTGTCTGAAAAGGAAAGCGGGGCCTAGCCCAGCCCCGCCTTCGCTTCAACATTCTAGCACAGGCTATCCGCCCACCACTTCGCTGCCATTGGGGTGCAGCACCTGCCCCGACATGTAGGAACTGTCCTCGCAGGCCAGGAACAGGAAGGCGGGTGCCACCTCGTTGGGCTCTCCGGCGCGGCCCATGGGCACGTCCTCGCCCCAGCCGTCCATCTCCTCTTCCGGCATGCCACCACAGGGGTTCAGCGGGGTCCAGATCGGGCCTGGCGCCACGCCGTTCACGCGGATGCCGTCGTCGATCAGGTTGCCGCTGAGCGACCGGGTGAAGGCCGTGATCGCCCCCTTGGTCGCGGAATAATCGAGCAGGATCGGCGCGCCCTGGTATATGGTGATGCTGGTGCAGTTCACGATCGTGGCACCCGGCTTCAGGTACGGGCGTGCGGCCTGTGCCACGTAGAACATCGAATAGATGTTCGACTGGAAGGTGCGCTGCAGCTGTTCGGGCGTGATATCGGTCACGTCGTAATCGGGGTGCTGTTCGCCCGCGATCTGGATCAGGCTGTCGATTTGGCCGAAGATCTCGATGGTCTTGTCGACGAGCTTTTGCGCATCTTCCTTGCGCCCCAGGTCGCAGCGGAAGGTAAAGGCCTCGCCGCCTTCGGCTTCGCACAGTTCCTGCGTCTTCGCTGCGTCATCGTCTTCGCAAAGGTAGGCGATGGCGACTTTCGCGCCTTCGCGGGCGAACAGTACCGCCGTGGCGCGGCCAATGCCGCTGTCCGCGCCGGTGATGATCGCCACCTTGTCTGTCATCCGGCCGGAACCGGGATAGCGCGGTTGCCACCTGGGCTTGCGATCCAGCGCGCTTTCGTGACCGGGCATGTCCGGCTCTTCGGAAATCGGCTCGATGAAGGTGGCGCTGGCGGAGTTTTCGAGTGTCTGCGTCATGGTCGTTGTCCTGCAAAATCGGCTATTTGCAGGATCAACGGGCGGCGCGGCGGCAATGTTCCGCACGCTGCCGCCCCGCAGGCTCAGCCCATCCCGAGCGCGGCCTTGTAGGTATCGAGGATCATTTCCTGTTCGCTGCGGTCGTTGGCGTCCATCTTCCTGAGGCGCACGACCTGGCGCATGATCTTCGGGTCGTAGCCCACCGCCTTGGCCTCTGCGTAAACGTCGCGAATGTCGTCGGCGATGCCCTTCTTCTCTTCCTCGAGGCGTTCGATGCGCTCGATCAGCAGGCGCAGGCGGTCGTCGGTGGCTTCGGCCATGGGGGTAATGCTCCGGTAAGGGTGTGAGAATCGGTTGGCGGGCTGGTTAGCCGCCACTGCCCGCTTGGTGAAGGTGCCTTGTGCCTTCTCCACGCGATTCTCTTGCCGCCCGCCGTGCCAGCGCCATTGTGCCGCGCGGCATTATGGGGCTATCAATCACTTGTGAGAGTCCACGAGGGGGTAGACGCTCGATGACCGATGTCTTCATTTCCTATTCGCGCGCCGACAAGGAGCGGGTGGCCGAGCTTGCCGCCGCGATCGAGGGCGAAGGCTACGAGGTCTGGTGGGACGAGGAACTGCCGCCCCACATGAGCTATGGCGATGTCATCACCGACAAGATCGAGAACGCCAAGGCGGCCGTGGTGGTGTGGTCCGCCGATGCCTCGAAAAGCGAATGGGTGCGCGCCGAGGCCGATGCCGCGCGCAACCACAAGAAGCTGATCCAGACGGCGCTGGCCGACATCATCCCGCCGCTGCCGTTCAACCAGATCCAGTGCGCCAACCTGGCAGACTGGCACGGCGAGGACGACCACCCCGGCTGGCGCAAGGTGAAGCAGAGCCTGGTGGCGCTGTGCGGAGAGCCCGAGGGCAAGTCAGCGCCCGCAGCTGCGGCAGCCCCGGCGCCCGAGCCGACGCCTGTACCGGTCGCCGCGCCGCCACCACCTCCTCCACCGCCGCCGCCGGAGCCAACACCCGAACCCGCCGCCACCGCGCCCGCGCAGGTATCTGCCTCCACGCCGCCACCGGCGCCGGCAAGCAGCAGCAAGGGCCACTCGCCCGCATTGGTGCTGGGCGTGGTGGGTGCCGTGGTGCTGGTGGGCGCGGGCCTTGCCTGGGCCTTTTCCGGCGACGACAAGGCCGGTGACGACGACGCGGCCACGATCGCTGCCGTGGAAGAGACCGGTGAGGCAACGGACGCGAGCGGCAAGCCCGTCGACCCGGACGATGACAGGGCGCTGGTGGGCGGCAACGATGCGCCTGCCCAGGCACCGCCGCCGATTGCCCAGCAGGCCCCGCCGGCGCAGCAACAGGCGCCCGCACCCGATGCCTACAACCGCGATGTCACGCTGATAAACCAGGCGGGCGAGGTCATCATGTACATGTACTGGTCCAACACCAACGACCAGAACTGGGGGCCGGACCAGCTGGGTTCCGACGTCTGGCCCGACGGGCAAAGCGCCAATGTGACGATCGACGACGGCACCGGCGCGTGCAATTTCGACTTCATGGCCGTCACCGCCAGCGGGCGCGAGATCGTGCGGCCCAACGTCAACGTCTGCGGCGTCTACGAAATCTACTTCAACTAGCTGCGCAGGACAGGCCGCGTCATGACCAACATCGCCATGTACTGCGGCCACATGTTCAATGCCGATGCAGCTGCCGAAGCCGCACTGGCAGAGCGGATCGACGCGGCGATCGCAAAGCACGGCGTCACCGTGGGCTATGGCCCGCTGGCCTGCGGCGCCGACATCCTGATTGCCGAAGCGCTGCTGGCACGCGGCTGCGAACTGCAGCTGGTGCTGCCCTTCAGGGAAGAGGATTTCATCGCCGAAAGCGTGCTGTGCGGCGGGGAGGACTGGCTGCCACGCTACCACGCCTGCCGCGAGGCGGCGAGCGGGCTGCGCTTTGCCACGCCTGCCGCCTATGTCGGGGACGACAACCAGTTCGCCTACAATTCGCGCTATGCCATGGGCCTTGTCCACCTGCGCGCGCAGATGGAAGGCTGCCAGACGGTGCAGCTGGCCGTGGTGTCGGACAAGGTCGCCTCACTCTCCGTCACCGGGCTGGCGGGCACCGTGGCCGACATCAAGCTGTGGCAGGCGCTGGGCGGCACTACCGAGGCGATCCCCGCCGGCCCGGTGCCGCGCAACCTGGTGTTCCCCCGGCACGAGGCGATCACCAGCGGGACCCGGCGCGAGATCCGCTCCATCCTGTTTGCCGACTACAAGGGTTTCTCGCGCCTTGGCGAACGCGAGCTGCCCTTGTTCATGCACCACGTCATGGGCCGCATTGCCGAAGTGCTGAACGCCCACGGCGACCACGTGGAGTTTCGCAACACCTGGGGCGATGCGATCTATGCCGTGGTCGACGAGCCCGAATGCGCCGCCGCCATCGCGCTGCAGCTGCAGGACCAGCTGGCGGACCTTCCACCCGACCTGGTGCCCGCAGGCGACCAGGCCGGTATGCGGATCGGCGTGCACTATGGCCCGATCTGGGTGGGCACCGACCGCATCACCGGCAACCGCCTGTGGTACGGCGGCGAAGTGAACCGCACCGCCCGGATCGAGCCGGTTACGCCCGTTGGCGGGGTCTACTGCACCGACAGTTTCGCTGCCGCGCTGCTGGTGTCCGACAGCCAGGTGTGCACCTTCACCCCCGTGGGCACGGTGGAGCTGGCAAAGAAATTCGGCGCGGTGGAGCTGTACAAGCTCGGGAAAGCCTAGGTGGCCCTAGCCTGCCATGGCCTTGTTCTTCTCCAGGCTGGCGGCCATCGCGTCGAGCTGTTCCTGCGTCGCCTCGGTCTGGTAGTTCGCCTTCCATGCATCCATCGGCATGCCGTGGATCAGCTCCCGCGCCATGGCCTTGTCGCCGTCATAGCCGGCATCGCGGATCCAGTCGGCCAGGCAGTTGCGGCAAAAGCCCGAAAGGCCCATCAGCTCGATATTCTGTGCATCGTGGCGCATGCGCAGGTGGCGCACCAGCCGGCGAAAGGCTTCTGCAGCCACTTCGTCGGGCAGCATGTCGAGGGGATCTTGGGGTTCGCTCATGATATATCCTTGTCTTGTCATGCGGGCCTGTCATAGGCGGGAGCCATGCCGAACGTCGATGCCCGCAAATCCAGCCTAACCAAGTTCCAGCCTCGCAGCCGCAAGGTCAAGATCCTCGCGACCACCGGCCCGGCCAGCCACGATATCGACACGCTGCGCCGCCTGTTCCAGGCCGGGGCCGATGCCTTCCGCGTCAACATGAGCCACGGCGAGCACGAGGTGCATGCGCGCACCATTGCCAATATCCGCGCGCTGGAGAAGGAATTCCGCCGCCCCATCGCCATCCTGGCCGACCTGCAGGGGCCAAAGCTGCGCGTGGGCAGGTTCGCCGATGGCCGCGCCACCATCCCGCATGGCGGCACGTTCACATTCGACCGCGACAGCGAACCGGGCGATGCGACCCGCGTGGAGCTGCCGCACCCGGAAATCTTCCACGTGGTGGAAGAAGGCCAGCGCCTGCTGGTGAACGACGGCAAGATCCGCCTGCGCGTCACCGAGGTGACCAACGGCAAGATCGTGTGCAAGGCCGAAGTCGGCGGGGTCATCTCCGATCGCAAGGGCGTGAACGTGCCCGACGCCGAAATTCCCATTCCCGCCCTGACCGACAAGGACCGGCGCGACCTGGCCTTCGCCATGGAACAGGGCGTCGACTGGATCGGCCTGTCATTCGTGCAGCGCCCGGACGACCTGGCCGAAGCGCGCAAGCTGATGGTGGCCCCCAATGGCGAGCGCAAGGGTGCACTGTGCGCCAAGATCGAAAAGCCGCAGGCGGTGCGCCGCCTGAAAGAGATCATCGACCTGGCCGATGGCATCATGGTGGCGCGCGGCGACCTGGGCGTTGAGCTGGAGCCGCAGGAAGTCCCGCCGCTGCAGAAGAAGATCGTCAACGCCGCCCGCGTGATCGGCAAGCCGGTGATCGTGGCGACGCAAATGCTCGAATCGATGATCGAAAGCCCCGCCCCCACCCGCGCCGAAGTCTCCGACGTCGCCAATGCGGTGTATGACGGTGCCGACGCGGTGATGCTGAGCGCGGAGACCGCTGCGGGATCGTGGCCCGAGGAAGCCGTGCTGATGATGGATTCGATCGCCCGGCAGGTGGAGAAGGACGAGGATTACAAGCAGCGTGTGCGCATGCTGGATACCCCGCCCGATGCCACCCTGGCCGATGCCCTGTCGCATGCCTGCATGACCATTGCCGATACGGTGAACATCAATGCCATCGCGGTGTTCACCAGTTCCGGCAGCAGCGCCCGGCGCGTGGCCCGCGAGCGACCGGCGGTGCCGCTGATGGTGCTGACCCCGTCGATGGCGGTGGCGCGGCGCGTGTGCCTGCTGTGGGGCGGCCACCCGGTGGCAACCAAGGATATCGGCAGCTTCGAGGAAATGATCGCAAAGGGCAAGCGCATGGCCCTGCGCCACGGCTTTGCGGGCGAAGGCGCGCGCATTGCCATGCTGGCAGGCGTGCCGTTCGGCCAGGCCGGGGCAACCAACCTCGTCCATATCGTCACCCTCAAGGGCGACGAGCTGGAGAACTACGACGGGTAAGCGCGCCTAGTCGCGCTCGACTGCCTTGGCCTTGCGGGTGGAAAACATGCCGGTGGTATCGACCACGGCCTTCGACAGGTAGCTGTCGCCTTCCAGTCGTTTGAACTGGCGGTGGCCGACCAGGAAAGTGACGATATCGGACGCTTCGCGCGCTTCGTCCGAACCGACGAGGCGCACGTTGGGCAGGCCGGCCAGCGATGCGGGCAGCGCGTCGAGGTTGGGTTCCACCACCAGCACCTGCGCGCCTTCGATCCGGGCCACTTCCTCGACGATTTCCAGCGCCGGGCTTTCGCGCACGTCGTCCACGTCGGGCTTGTAGGTGATGCCATAGCAGGCGATCGTCGGTACCTTGAAGCGGTCGGCCAGCGCGCGCACCTGCGCCACCACGCGGTGCGGCTTGTCGTCGTTCACCACGCGCGCGGTGCGGATCAGGCGGGCCTCTTCCGGAGCGCTGGAGACGATGAACCACGGGTCCACCGCGATGCAGTGCCCGCCTACGCCCGCGCCCGGCATCAGGATGTTCACGCGCGGGTGCTGGTTGGCCAGTTCGCGCACTTGCCACACATCGGTGCCCAGCCTGTCGCAGATGATCGACAGCTCGTTGGCAAAGGCGATGTTGACGTCGCGATAGGCGTTTTCGGACAGCTTGCACAGCTCTGCCACGCGGCTGTCGGTGACGTAGCAGGTGCCCATGACGAAGGACTGGTAAAGTCGTGCGGCCTTGTTGGCGCAGGCAAGCGTCATGCCGCCGATGATGCGATCGTTGCTCACCAGTTCGCGCAGCATCTGGCCCGGCAGGATGCGTTCGGGGCAATGGCACAGGGCAACGTCGGCCTCGCGGTCCTCGTCGCGGTAGCGCGGGAAGGTGAGATCGGGGCGTTCCTCGGCAAAGATCTCCGCCAGTCGCTCGGTGCTGCCAACCGGAGAGGTGCTCTCGAGGATCACCACGTTGCCCTTTTCCAGCACCGGCGCGATGGTGCGCGCAGCGGCCTCGACATAGGTCATGTCCGGCCCTTCGTTCACCATCGGCGTGGGTACGGCGATCAGGAAGAACTCGGCCGGTTCCGGCGTGGTCGTGGCGCGCAGGCGCCCGGTATCGACAGCGGCGGACAGCAACATCTGCAGGTCCGGCTCCTGGAAATGCGCACGCCCCTCGTTCACTGCTTCGACGACGCTTTCGTTCACGTCGAGGCCCACCACTTCGTGCCCGCGGCTGGCCAGCATGGCAGCGGTGGGCAGGCCGATATAGCCAAGGCCGACGGTGCAGACTTTCATCAGGCGTGTTCTTTCACGAATGCGGCAACGCTGGCGGCGATCTTCTGCGCTGCCGTGCCATCGCCATAGGGGGACACCGCGCGGGCGCGGCTGGCGTAATGGTCTTCGTCCGAGAGCAGCCTCGCGACCGCTTCGACAATTGTTGCAACGTCGGTGCCGACAAGGCTGGCAACCCCGGTCTCCACTGCCTCGGGCCGTTCGGTCACCTCGCGCATCACCAGCACCGGCTTGCCCAGCGCGGGCGCTTCTTCCTGGATGCCGCCGCTGTCGGTGAGGACAAGGTGCGCGCGCTTCATCAGCGCCACCATCTGCACGTAGTCGACCGGCGGGATGAGGTGCACGGCAGAGGTGCCACCCAGCCGCGCTTCGACCACGTCCTTCACCTGCGGATTGAGGTGGACGGGGTAGACAATCTCGACATCGCCGCGCGCCGCGATGGCGGCCAGCGCATCGCAGATCCGGGCAAAGCCGTCACCAAAGCTCTCGCGCCGGTGACCGGTGACGAGCACCAGCTTCCTGGCCGGGTCGAGCGCAACGGGGAGCGAGTCCAGCTCGTCCCCCTGTAACCCTTCGGCCACGTGCAGCAGCGCATCG
Source organism: uncultured Erythrobacter sp. (assembly GCA_913055155.1). GTDB lineage: Bacteria > Pseudomonadota > Alphaproteobacteria > Sphingomonadales > Sphingomonadaceae > Alteraurantiacibacter. Next base: position 25,807 of record CAJXJR010000018.1, read on the forward strand.
ATGCCGGTGTTGCCGGTAACTTCGATATGGCGATCTGTCGGGCGTTCGCTGCGCAGGTTCTGCGCCGCGCCCTCGGTCGGAGCCCACAGCAGCTCGGCCACGGCGTCGATGGAAATGCGGTTATATTCCTCGGGCTAGGGGCGCATCATGTCATGGCTGCGCAGGCCAGCCTCGACATGGCCCACGGGCACGCGGTTGTAGAAGGCCGAAAGCCCCGCCGCCATGGCGCTGGTGGTGTCGCCATGCACCAGCACCAGGCCCGGCCGATAGCTCGCAATCAGGCCATCCATCTCGCGCATCACGCGAGCGGTAATGTCGGACAGGGTCTGTCCCGGCGTCATCAGGTCGAGGTCGATATCCGCCTGCTCTCCGAACACGGCGAAGACCTGGTCCAGCATCTGCCGGTGCTGGCCGGTGGTGACCACCTTCAGGTCCACCTCGGGCAAGGCCCGCAGCGCGCGCACCACGGGCAGCATCTTGATTGCTTCGGGACGGGTCCCGATCACGAGCAGGACGGGCGTCACAGCGTGCGCGCCGAAAAGGGGGTCTGGAGACAGCTCAACCACCCCCCGGCCTTAGCTTTGCGGAGTAAAAACATTGATAACACAGCGTTCACCCTGTTTGCCGCCGCTCACGCCGCAGAGGTGGCGCCGATCATAGGCTCTTGCCCGAGTCTGGCCAGTGCACGCGTGCTGGTGGAACGCTGCCTGATTCCCGGCGGCTTCTTTTCGGAAGAGGCGCTGGACAAGGTGGTGCGCCACGCGGTCGCGCGGTTCGAAGGCAAGGGATTGCTGCCGGAATAGCGCACGCCTGCGGCATCACCGGGTGTGGCGCAAAGCTGTTGTTCTACGGGAAAAATGGAGCGGGCGATGAGATTCGAACTCACGACCCCAACCTTGGCAAGGTTGTGCTCTACCCCTGAGCTACGCCCGCTCACTGGCGCCTGACCGGATGTGTATCCGGCTGGGGAGCGGCGCAGTTAGCAGCGAGTCTGGCACCGGGCAAGAGCAAAAATGCGCCAATCGCACAAAGCGTGGCCAAGCGCCGCTTTCCTCTTCACATTGGGCATTAAAGCGCCACATTATGCACACACAGCAAAGCGAAAAGCAGGAGCAGACACTTGGCAAGCATGGGCCTCAGCATGGACGAGCAGAAGGCAGTCGAACGATTCCGCAAGGAGGTGGTCGACCCCAGCCAGACCAAGCTGGTGGTGCTCGATTTCTGGGCCGAATGGTGCGGGCCGTGCAAGGCGCTGACCCCGGTGCTGGAAAAGGTCTGCGCCGAATATGCCGACAAGGGCGTGGTGCTGAAAAAGGTCAACGTCGACGAGGAACGCTTCATCGCCAGCCAGTTTCAGGTGCAGTCGATCCCCACGGTCTATGCCATGTTCCAGGGCCAGCCGGTGGCCGACCTGACGCCTGCACGCACCGAATCGCAATTGAAGGGCGCACTCGACCAGATCCTGCAGCAGGTACCGGTACAGGCAGGCGCCGCGGACGGGCAGCCGGGCGCGGAAGGCCAGCAGGCCCCCGATCTCGACCAGCTGGTGGCCATGGGCGAGCAGGTGCTGGCCGATGGCGATGCCGAACGGGCCGCTGCCGTCTTCACCCAGCTGGCGCAGATGGCTCCGGACAAGGCCGAAGTGCATTCGGGCCTGATTCGCGCGCTGGTTGCCGCCGGACAGGCCGATGCCGCGCGCGAAGCCTACGACGCGCTGCCGCAAGAGCTGAAGGACCATGCCCTCGTGCAGCAGGCCCACTCGGCGCTGGAACTGGCCGGACCGCAAGTCGACACCGCAGAGCTGGACGGACTGCGCAAGGCGGCGGCAGACAATCCGGCCGACGTCGAGGCACAGATCGCGCTGGCCGAAGGTGCCTTTGCCGCTGGCGAGCGCGACGAGGCTGCCGAGGTGCTGCTGCGCGCAATCCAGGCGGGCGGCGAGGAAGGCAGCCCGCAGGCCAAGGAGACATTGCTCAAGATTTTCGAAGCAGTCGGCATGGAAGACCCGTGGGTCTCTGCCCAGCGCCGCAAGCTATCGCTGCTGCTGTTCGGATGAGCCAGAAGCTCTCGATCTTCCCCCTGACCGGTGCAATCCTGTTCCCCGGACTGCAACTGCCGCTGCACATCTTCGAGCCGCGTTATCGCGCCATGGTGGGCGATGCTCTGGCGCGCGACCGGCGCATCGGCATGATCCAGCCGCAGGATTCGATGGAACGCGCACCGCTGTACGAAGTGGGCTGTGTCGGCAAGATCGACGACGTCGAGAGCAGCGAAGACGGGCGCTACAATATCGTGCTGACCGGTGAAGCGCGCTTTCGCGTACTGCGCGAACTGGAAGTGACGACGCCGTTTCGCCAGGTCGAAGCCGAACTGATCGAGGAGCCGAGCGAGGAATACCTCTCGCTGGGTGAACGCGCCAGCTTCGAGCACGAAGCGCGCAAGTTCGCCGACAGCCAGGGCTACGCCATCGACTGGGATTCGGTCGCCCGGCTGGACGATGTCTCGCTGATCAACGGGGTATCGCAGATCGCCCCCTTCGACGCGGCGGCCAAGCAGGCGCTGCTGGAAGCCCCGAACCTGCGCGAGCGCTGCGACCTGCTGGTGCAATTGATGGAATTCTTCGGTCGGGGCGACCCCGACGACGAGCACGTGACTCTTCAGTAGCTTGTCTTTCGAAAGCGCCTCCGCGCTTTCGTCCTCGCTAGACGCGCTCCGCTTCGCTGCGCGCCCGCTGCGGGCGGGCGTTCGCCCTTGCGGTCGCTAGTCGCGACCGAGAACAGCACTACTCTCGAATTGGAGTGCAACTATCGGCGCCTGAAAGGCGACGACAGCGCGCAACGGCGCGCCGGCCGGTAGGCCGAAAGCCAAGGACGCCGGACGGCGTCCGTCCGGCGTTTGAGGGGCTAAAGCGAAAATGCACCCCTCAGCCCGTCGATCACGTATTGCGCTGCCAGCGCGGCCAGCAGCACGCCCAGCAAGCGGGTGATGACAGCCTCGACACGTTCGCCCAGCAGTTTGATCAGCGGGCCTGCCGCGATCAACGCGACCATGGTCAGCAGCAGCACCGCCACCAGGGCGCCCAGCACCACAAGCGATTCCTCCAGCCCCTCGGCCTCGTTCTGCAGCAGCATTATGGCAGCAATTGCGCCGGGCCCTGCCAGCATCGGCATCGCCATGGGAAAGACCGATACGTCCTCCACATGCTCGCGCGCGGCGCGCTCGGCGCGTTCCTCTCGCCGCTGGGTGCGCTTTTCGAACACCATTTCCCAGGCGATCCAGAACAGCATCAGCCCGCCCGCGATGCGGAAGGCGTCGAGCTCGATATGCAGGGCGCCCAGCAGGTCCTGCCCGAACAGTGCGAACACCAGCAGGATGACGAAGGCAATCACGCTGGCGCGGATCGCCATGTTGCGGCTCTGCGCGGGCGAGGCACCCTTGGTGAGGCCGGCATAGATCGGCGCGCAACCCGGCGGGTCGATCACCACGAACAGGGTAATGAAGGCAGAGATGAAGAGCTGTTCCATGGGTTACTCGTCACCCGGAATGGTCAGGTCGACCACCTGTTCCCACGCGCCGTTGCGCAGATAGAAGGCGCGCATGTGGCGTGCGCCGTCATCTTGCAGGCTGGACTGCCAGGTCAGGCTCGAATCGGCCGAAGTGGAGGCGCGGGTAGCATTGCCCGTGATAGCCAGCGGCAAGGCGGAATGGCCGACCGCAGGCTGGCAATCGGCAATGCGCCCCTCGATCGAGGTCATGCCTTCCACCACGATGGCGTCTTCCGGCAGATCTTCGCCCGGGTCGGGCACGGGCTGGGGATCGTCGGGCGTGCCGGTATCGTAGATCCACTTGTAGCTGTTGTCGCTCTGCAGTTCCCACACGGTGACATAGTCGCCCACCAGCCCGTTCGGGCGGATGAAGCGCCCCAGCGAGACTGCCAGCGTGCCATCGCAGCTGGACCAGACATCGGTGGGCGCCCAGCGGATCGGCTCTGCCGGATCGGCAAGGCCGTCCAGCACTTCGGAGACCGGGGCAAAGCCATCGGGTGCATCCATCACCGCATCACCTGCGGCATAGGCGCGAAAGGCGGTCCACTGCCCCTCGTCCCGGGCCATCCTGGCAAAGGCGAAGTCTGCCGCGGCCACTCGGCCCGGATCGCCGATGGAGCCTTGCCGCTCGAGAAATTCGGTCGCCGCACGTGCCTGGCGGTTGATGGCCTGCTGGCGCGGACTGGTGCAGGCCACCAGCGTCGCCGCGGCAGCCAGGACCATGACCGGGGCAATGGTAGCGCGTGAAATCATTCTCGCGCCCTGCGCCCCCACCTCGTTTTTGTAAAGCCTAGTAACCGGCCACTGCGGCGTTGGTGACGACGATGCGCAGGATGTTCAGGCCCACGATCAGCACCAGCGGCGAAAAGTCGATCTGGCCGGTATTGGGCATGATCCGGCGGATCGGTGCCAGGATCGGTTCCAGCAGCGCGTTTACCGAGCGGTAGATCGCCATCATGAAGTCGTTGGACGGGCTGATCACGTTGAAGGCGAACAGCAGGCTGACCACGAATTGCACGATCACCAGGATCACGATGACCGAGATGATGTAGCCGATGATCTGGGCAAGGGTGACAAGCAGCACTTCGCAAATTCCAATACGTCTGGGGCCGCCACGGCGACCGGTTCAAACCAAGTGTATCATACAGGTAATACGGATCAAGGCATGCGCAAGACCTGGCACAGCCCCCTGCCCCGCGTCAGGCGCTGATCAGCGTGCCGGCGCCGCGGCTGGTGAAGAATTCCAGCAGCATGGCATGGGGAACGCGCCCATCCAGCACCACGGCCGCCTCGCACCCGCCTTCCACCGCGTGGACACAGGTTTCCAGCTTGGGGATCATCCCGCCGCTGATCGTGCCGTCTTCGCGCATGCGGGCAATGTCTGCGGGCCGAAGGTCGGTCATCAGCTTGCCCTGCTTGTCCAGCACGCCGGCCACGTCGGTCAGCAGGAACAGCCGCGCCGCGCCCAGCGCCGCGGCAATCGCGCCCGCCATGGTATCGGCGTTGATGTTGTAGGTATGCCCTTCGGCATCGGTGGCAATCGGCGCGATGATCGGGATCATGCCCGCCTTGCTGGCGGTTTCCAGGATGGTGGTATCGACCTCCTTCGGCTCCCCCACGAAGCCCAGGTCCACCACTTGTTCGATCTGGCTGTCCGGATCCTTCACCGTGCGGCTGACCTTTTCGGCCACCACCATCTTGCCGTCCTTGCCGGAAATGCCGATGGCCTTGCCGCCGGCCTGGGTTATCCAGCTGACCAGTTCCTTGTTGATCGCACCCGACAGCACCATTTCGGCAACGCTGGCGGTTTCCTTGTCGGTCACGCGCAGGCCGTCGATGAACTGGCTTTCGACGCCCAGCTTCTTCAGCATGGCACCGATCTGCGGGCCGCCGCCGTGCACCACCACCGGGTTGATGCCGACCGCCTTAAGCAGCACGATATCCTCGGCAAAGTCGCGCGCCGCCTCGGGATCGCCCATGGCATGGCCGCCGTATTTCACCACGAAGCTTTTGCCCGCATAGCGCTGGAAGTAAGGCAGCGCCTCGATCAGGGTCTCGGCCTTGGCCAGCATTCTAGTGTCGTTCGTATGGGTCATCACGGCGAATCGCTTAGCCCCCGGCGCGGCTCTCGCCAATAGGCGCTTGCGGGGACGGGCCTGTGGTGGGACACACAGGCCCCATGAAACGCAAGCAATATGAAAAGCATCTCGAACAGCTAGAGCATGAACTGGTGGCCATGGCGCGCTGGGCGAAAGCCACGGGCGAGCGCATCTGCGTGCTGCTGGAAGGGCGCGACACCTCCGGCAAGGGCGGCACGATCAAGGCGATCGCCCAGCGCATCAACCCGCGCCAGCTGCGCGTGGTGGCCCTGCCCAAGCCCAGCGATGTCGAACGCACGCAGTGGTACTTCCAGCGCTATGTCCCGCACTTGCCCGCCGCCGGCGAGATCGTGCTGTTCGACCGCAGCTGGTACAACCGCGCGGGCGTGGAGAAGGTGATGGGCTTTGCCAGCGACGACGAGGTCTGGCGGTTCCTGCACGCCGTGCCGATCTTCGAACAGATGCTGGTCGACGATGGCATCCGCCTGTGCAAGTACTGGCTCTCGTGCGACCAGGAAGCCCAGGAAGAACGCTTTGCCGAGCGTCTGGAAGACCCGCTCAAACGCTGGAAACTGTCACCCATCGACGTGGCCAGTCGTACCAAATTTGCCGAGTACTCTGCCGCGCGCGAGGCGATGTTTGCCGCGACCCATACCGAACACGCACCGTGGACGGTTGTGGACTACAACGACCAGAAGCATGGTCGCCTCACCCTGATCCGCAACCTGCTCGATCGCCTGCCCGATACCCAGGTGCCGCAAGACGAGCTGGACTGGCCGGAGCTGGATCACCCGCCGCTGGACGAACAGTTCGATCTGCTCAAGCCCATCCCGCCCTTCCCGCTGGAGGATTGATCCGCTGGCCCGCGCTCCGCGCTTCGATGCCGCGTGGCAGCGCCGCCGCCGCTGGCAGGCGCTGTGGCGACGGTGGCGCTGGCTGCTGGCCGTTCCGTTGCTGGCAGGCGCGTGGCTGCTGGCGCAGCAGCTGGGCTGGGCACAGGGCCAGTGGGAGCCAATTGCGCGCACCTTCACCGTCTGCGGCAAGGAAAGCTCCGAGGCCTGCGTGATAGATGGCGACACGCTGGCGGTGGGCAAGCGGCGTATTCGCCTCACCGGTTTCGACGCCCCCGAGCTGGATGGCGATTGCGAAGCCGAACGCCAGCTGGCCCGCGAAGCGCGCGATGCCCTGGCGGACTGGCTGAGCGCGGGCCCGTTCGAACTGGACGGCGGGGCCGAACCGCCGCGCGACCGCTATGGCCGCGAACTGCGCCAGGCGCGTCGCGACAGCGAGGCGCTGGCCGATACGATGGTAGAACGCGGCCTTGCCCGGCGCAGCGCCGAGGAGCGCGACTGGTGCTAACCAGCGGGGCCACCGCAACAAACAAGGTTAAGCTTTTCCAAACACTTTCCTGCGATACGGCTACGCGATAGTCCGGGCAGCAGGCCCGTTCGCAAACCGGGAGGCGGGCATGACTGCCAGTACAGACAAGCCGGAAGCATGGGACCGCCGCAAGCAGCAGGTGCCCATCGACTTCCCCGATCGCCGCAAGGGCGAACGCCGCAGCGGCAAGGACCGCCGCGCCCACCCGCGCGGCTGATCTCCCCTTCCCCCCTCTTGCCGCCACAGCTTTGCGCCTTGCCCGCAAGCCTGTAAGCTTGCGACCTGTCAGAACGAGGCACAGGCGATGGACGAGACGAACAACACCACGGGGCAAGCGCCATCCGGCAGCAACGCGCTGACCATGCAGCGCCCGCTGATCGTGGCGCTACTCTACCTGCTCAACATCTTCCTGGGCTTCTCGGTCTTCATCGGGCTGATCCTGGCCTACATCTGGCGCGCCGAAGACCAGGCGCAGGAGTGGGAACGCACCCACTACACCTACCTGATCCGCACTTTCTGGATCGGCGCGGGGGTCATGGTGTGGATCGCAACCGCCTTCGGCATTGCCTCCTCGCAGGCGGTGGAAAACGATTCGATCCCCGTCGGCTTCCTCGTCGTCTTCTTTGGCGGCGGCGCGCTGTTCATGCTTACCGCCGTGTGGTTCTGCGTGCGCGCGGTGCTGTCGATCGTCAAATCGGGCAACCGGGAAGCGATGCCCAACCCGCAGACCTGGCTGTTCTAGGCCGGACTGCGTTCCTCGGCTGCCTCGCCGCCATCGGCCGGCAGCGTCGCACGCAGCAGGGCATAGCCCGCCAGCGCCGCCACCAGCGAACCTGACAGCACGCCGATCTTCACCGCGTCCACCTGCGCCGGATCGGCAAAGGCAAGGTTGCCGATGAACAGGCTCATGGTGAAGCCGATCGCGGCCATCAGCGAAAGCGCGTGCATCTGCCGCCAGCTGACCCCTTCGGGCAGCGTGGCGACGCCCGCCTTCACCGCAGCCCAGGCAAAGCCCAGGATGCCCAGCTGCTTGCCGATCAGCAGGCCCGCGGCAATGCCCAGCGGCAAGGGCGAAAACAGCGCATCGAGGCCCACGCCGGCCAGCGAGACCCCGGCATTGGCGAAGCCGAAGATCGGGATCACCAGGAAGGCGACATAAGGGTGCAGCGCGTGCTCCATGCGCTCCAGCGGCTTCTGCTCTCCGGACGTCAACGGCACGCACATGGCGGCGGCGACACCGGCCAGCGTGGCATGCACGCCGGACTTCAGCACGAAAACCCACAGCACGATCCCCAGCAGCACGTAGGGGATGCTGGAGGCGACCTTCGCCCGCCCGAACAGGGCCAGCACCACCAGCGCGGCGGCAGCGCCCAGCAGCATCGTGACGTCGGTTTCCGCGGTGTAGAACAGCGCGATAATGGCAATGGCTCCGATATCGTCAATCACGGCGATGGCCAGCAGCAGCGCCTTCAGCGCCACCGGCACACGCGGGCCCAGCAGCGTCAGGATGCCCAGAGCAAAGGCGATGTCGGTCGCCGCCGGAATGGCCCAGCCCGAAAGGTTCTCCGGCGTGCCCATGTTGAAGGCGATGAAGATCGCCGCCGGCAGCGCCATGCCGCCGATCGCCGCCATCAGCGGCAGCGAGGCCTTGTCCCAGCTGTTGAGCTGGCCGGCCAGCGCCTCGCGCTTCACTTCCAGCCCGACGAGGAAGAAGAACACCGCCATCAACCCGTCGTTGATCCACAGCAGCAGCGGCTTGTCGATCACGCCCGTCCCGATGCCGGCCACCACCGGTACGTCCAGCAAGCCAAAGTAGCTGGCGGCAAACGGCGAATTGGCAATCGCCAGCGCCAGCGCGGCGGCGACGATCAGGGTGATGCCGCCGGCGCTTTCCTTTTGCAGGAAGTCGCGCAGCATCGGACCTATGGTCTCGATTACGGGCTTGATTACGGGCTGGGCGATCATGAAGCTGGTTTCTCCCGTCGGGCTTTTCGGTTGGTGTGCGAGAGGCAGGCAGGACACCCCCGTACCAGGACGTGGGGGGTGTGGGGGATGAGGAAGGGTTCTATTGTCCCGCCCGCCCCTCGCACGGCTCGCCTGCCGCTTACGCTGGCTTCGCGCTGAGCGTCAGGCGGGCAAGCAGGTCCTGCACGCGCAGCTTGCGGCGTTTGAGGGCCATGACTTTCATCTGGTCGGGCGCGCGGCGGTTGATTTCGCGGCGCAGGGCGGTGTCGAGCTTCGCGTGAAGCTCTGTCAGCTTGTAGAATCGGGCCGTCATCCTTGATCTCCCAAAGCGAGTTTCAGGTGATCGGACGGCCGAGCGTCTTCGCCGAGGTGTAGGGATGGGGAAGGGAACCCCGTCAAACACGCATCGGCTGTCCGATGCGGTCCGACATCACGGGAGGCTTTCGCCACCCGCCAGAGGGGCCCGGTCCGCATGATGCAAATGCAGACCGGGCGAATTGGTTTCAAGGGCACGCGAAAAAAATTCGCTAGCCGGCAAGCAGGAGGTTATCGGCCCCTTATTCGGCGGGTTCTTCCTCTGCCGCAGCAGCCTCGACCTCTTCTTCCGAAGCATTGGTCATCGGCGTTTCGGGCAGTTCTACATCAACGCCTTCGGCATCGGCATTCACGCCGATCAGCTCGCCACCCGAAAGGTCCTGGGTATCGAGCGGGGTTTCGGTCATTTCGGCTGCGGGCTCTTCCTCGGCAGCGCCGCCGCAAGCGGCCAGCGCCAGCGCCGCGCCCAGCGGCAGGGTGAATTTCGCAACAGTGGTGATACGCATGGTGTGAGTCTCCTCAAATCAGACCGCAGCACTGTGCAGCCGGACTGGTGGCAATGGCAAGGGCAGGTTTGCCCCTCAGGCTTCGGCGCGTGCCCTGGTCACGATGGCGGTGATCTCGTCGAGCAGGCCCAGGCGCTGCTTCTTGAGCGCTTCGGCATGCTCGTCGCTCAGCGTCTCGGCCTCGGTTTCGTGCCGGTGCACGGCGCGGTTCACCTCGTGATATTCGTCCGCGAGCTTGGCGTAGTGCGCGTCAGTCTGCTTCAGCTTCGAGATCAGGTCGTGATCGCGCTTGAAGATTTCGGTCAGCTCGTTGGGGGTATGCTGGGACAATTCAGGTTCCTTCCAGTGGTGTGTCGCAAGCCGGAATAGCCCCAGTGTCTCGGCGCTTCTTTGTCTTGGGTCAACTTGGTCTTGGGTCAACTTGGCTTGGAGCGCAGGGGACTTGTCGCAAGCCGCCATCGCTCTGGCGCAAGCGCAGATGACAGGCTGCCCGCCTGCGCGCACATGGCGCGGCGACAGGGGATCTGCCGCAAGGAAACGATTCTGATGAAGACCATTCCCGCACTCGCCGCTGCCCACGTGCTCGGCACCATGGCCATGCCTGCGATGGCGCAAGATGCCCCGGCCAAGCCCGCAGCGCCTGCCGAATCCGATACACCTGCCGCCCCTGCGGACGACGGCGCCGCCAGCGACAAGGGCAAGGCAGGCGAGGCCGCCATGCCCGCGCCGGAGGAAACGCCCGAACAGGCCGCTGCCCGCGAAGCCAAGCTGCGCGGCGAACACGGCGGCTGACACGCCGCCCGCGCGGTGCGATTCCTGTCGCGTGAACAGGCCGGGGCGAATTCCCGGATCGGGCCTACGCGCGCCTAGTGCGTCTGCTGCTCGGGCGGCAGGGCCCACGGGTTGACGTGGCGCGGCGCCTCTTCCTCGCGCTGCTGCTGTCCGGCAATCTGCCCGGCGGCAGCCGCGGCGATTTCCAGCGTGGGGTCGCTGCCATCCTCGCGCGGGACGGTGCAATAGGCGGTCATCAGGATCCCTGCCGACCACAGCACGGCCCGCCAGCGGGAGCGAAAGATCGCCTGGTATTTGCTGCCTCCGAACATGGGCGGCACCATGGCGCGCGCGGGTTAAGATCGGGTGTGGGCGTGCAGCGGCGCAATGCGGAGCGCGCATCACCTGTGTAACGCATGGCCGCTCACCCATCGCACCCCTCCCCGCGCGCAAGCTGCGCGACCAGCTGCAAGAGCGCATTATTGTCCGCCTTCCAATGGGTTGTGCGATATCTCCCGCGATACATCACCACCTGCGCCAGGCCTGCCTGCAGGCGGTATCCGGCACAAAGCCCCGTGGACTTTGCCGAGGACAGGGTGACGCATGATCGCCCCCGCCCCAGCGCGACATCCCAGGCAGCGGCAAACCCGGCGGCACCGGGGCGCTTCCTCAGGCGATAGGCGCTGGTCTTGTCCTTCCCCACCATGCGCGCAGCCCGGGTGACGCAGCGCGTCTGCGCGAGATAGCCGATAAATGCCGCCTGCCGCTCAGGCGTCCACCCGTCACGGCGCGGGCTGACGGGGACGGGGTGGAAGGCCGGGATGCGGCGGCGGGATTTGGGGCGGGTGCGGGGGCGGGTTTTTGGCTTGGGTTCGGGCATGGCCCGGAGGGTGGGGCACGGTCGGGCGTGTAGGGAAGGGCGGCACAATCCAACTTCATCAGAGAGACGAGTTCGGGAGAACGACAGGCGGACGAATCCTTCGCAAAACCTTTTGAGAAACCCTTGATTTCCCCAAGATTAGCGCCATAATTATACGATCTGCACCGAATCGGGTGCATGAGTCACAGGTTGAATATGTCAACGCTTAACAGCGTTGCCAGGATTTCGAGCATCATGGGTTCTCCTTTGGTGTTACGGACAATGGCGCGGACACTCGCGAATGCGAGCTGCACGACGACATTATACCAGAGTTCGTCTACTGCCCTGACGAGAACAACCAGAGTTCGCGATAAGTGGTTGGGGGCACTCCGTTGACCGAGTCAGGCGTGAGGGGTGCCCTCTCTAGAAATGAATGAAGATTGGCGACCTAAAATAAAGCGATACAGGCATATGGACGGCCCCAAACGTGCCGACCAATTGCTCAAGCTTGTGAGTGACGAGCAGTGGGTTGCCTGCCACGGATTTTATCCACTTGTATCGTACGAAAAGAGTTGGCGGCAGTTCGCTCCGAAGGGCGAGACTCGGTCAACGAAATCAAGAACCATAAAGTACGCCTCGCGCACAGACGCAGCGATATTTTCTTACTACCGGAGCAAGTTGGCAACTGCCTACGAGGATTGGCTTAAGACCAATGGATTAGAGAATGCGATCCTAGCGTATCGCGCTATCCCAAAGGACAATGGGAATGGAGGTAAAGGCAATATCGAGTTCGCTCGAGACGCCTTTGACGCGATCAGGGCTTTCGGCGACTGCACATACGCATGCTTGGATATCTCAGGTTTCTTCGACAACCTGTCTCACCGGAAGATTAGGAGCGATTGGTGCGATCTTCTCGGCGAGAGTGATTTACCTCCGGACCATTACAATGTTTTCAAGAACCTAACTCGCCATGGGGAGCTTCCGCTGGAATGGGCTTATCAGGCATTGGGGATTAAAGCTGACATCGAGCTTAAAGATGGCAGCGCGCGCATGGGCTTTGCCATGCACGCAGATGAGATCGAACCGCAGCTTTGTTTCCCAGATGAATTTCGGGAGTACATCGTCGGGAACAATCTGATAATTTCGTACAAGGATAGGGGACGACCGGTCGTCGGAATCCCACAAGGTGTGCCTCTCTCTGATCTTTTAGCGAATGTTTATATGCGCGATTTTGATCTGGAAGCCCAAAAAGTGATAGCCGCGCTAGGAGGGCGTTATTGGCGTTACAGCGATGATATTTTCGTGATCCTTCCCAAGGACGAGTGGGTATTGCAGGACGTTATAGCAACGTTGACCAAAGCGCTCGATGAATTGGCATCGCCCCTGGAATTTAAGGCATCGAAAACTGAGACGGGATTGGTGTTTGCGACCGGCGAAAACCAACGTGTCATGCCCATCATAGGAAAGGGCTGGGGCTGCAACTATTTGGGGTTCCGCTACGACGGCACAAAAGTGTATCTTCGAGAGAGAACGCTGGGAAATTTTTGGCGCGCTAATGCAAGAGCTGTTTGGAAAGCAGCCATGGCAGCCGCCAAGAGATACCCCACTCAATCTGCTAGTTATGTGTGATCTAGCATAAATGAAGGCAGGGTTTTGGAAAAGACTGGGCGCGTCCAAGACTTTATAAAGGTTGCAGATTTATACGGAATCTGGACGTTCTGGACGTATGCGAAACGCGCCGAAGAGGCTTTCGCGGACTTTGGGTCTGGAATAGGGAAGCAACTCCGAAATCATCGGACCACGGTGAGACAAAGGCTCGATATGGCCATTCCCAAAGCCCTTGGGCTCGTAAACAGCGCGGACTGGAAAGCGAAGCGGAAACGTCAGTAATTACTCCGCCGCCACACTCCCGGCAGCGTCGCCCTTGGGTGCAACCTCGCCGAACATGTCCGGGCCGTCGTCCTCGACGTCTTCCTCGTTCGCGGCCTTGGCTTTCTGGCGCTTGTCGAAGCTGGACCATACGTCCTGCCAGTTGCCCTTGGTCGCGCCCTTGGAATATTCGGTAGCGCGGGTTTCGAAGAAGTTGGCGTGCTCCACGCCGTTCAGCAGCGGGGCCAGCCAGGGCAGCGGGTGGTCATCCACCATGTAGATGCTGGGCAGGCCAAGCTGCGACAGGCGCCAGTCGGCGATATAGCGGATGTACTTCTTGATTTCCTTCGCCGTCATGCCGGGCACGGGGCCCATTTCGAAGGCAAGGTCGATGAAGGCATCTTCCAGGCGCACCGTCTTCTGGCACATGTCCATGATGTCTTCCTTCACGGACTTGGTCAGGCAGTCGCGTTCCTTGCAGAAGGCGTGGAACAGGCGGGTGATGCCTTCGCAGTGCAGCGATTCGTCACGCACCGACCAGCTGACGATCTGGCCCATGCCCTTCATCTTGTTGAAGCGCGGGAAGTTCATCAGCATGGCGAAGCTGGCGAA
>CAJXJR010000019.1 GCA_913055155.1 uncultured Erythrobacter sp.
AGAAGTGCCGGCGGGTCTTGCGCCGGATGTCCTTGACCACCTGCTCGGCAGGCAATTTGGACCTTGAGGATTTGGGCTTCATCTTCGTTCCTTCGTCACTACGACGAAGCCCAAACCCTCCTTAAATCACAACCTCAAATCTGTGCCATAGGTGCTGACGGGGGACACTATCACGAAAGAGGCATCGATTATCAGGAAGATCCCTACTTCATCGAGCCCCTATGGGATTTCGCAGCTGACAATGGCTTTGCACAGAACCATTTTCGAGAAGCCGTGAAGGCTCTCATGCAAGCACTCATAAATGGCGACAGCGATGGTCACCCCGAACGGGCAAGGATTGAGAATTTTACATTCAAGCCTTTCAAGCGTGCAGAGATTCGCGACATGGTTGTCGATAAACATCCAGCGATCGCAGAAGCATTCGGCAGCGGCGCTGGCATTCGACTTCAAAGGAAGGATTCTGACTTGGCTCTCGGAATAATCACAAACTTACAGGAGCAAGGAATCTTAGCCCTGCCTGTGCATGACTCCTTCCTAGTCACTCAAACTCATGAACGGAAATTGATCGAACAAATGGAGTCCCGTTACCTCGAATTCTTTAATCTGAAACCAGTAATAAAGAAGGAAGGGGAGTGATTACCATTCAAGGAAATCTTCATTAAACAGAGGCCATAAGGAGAAAGCAATCTTACTCCAAGGAAGCTGGATACAGGGGCACTCTAATGGAAGATTTCGAGTCAGGCGGATACGGGGCCGACAAGAACGGGCTTGGTCAACTTTCGGCATTTGCGGGCGTTGCAGGCTTGGTCTTGAGCATCATTCCTTATGGCGTGAACCTGAGTATCTTTCTCGCGCCAGTTGCCATCGTGACTGGTCTGATTGCTCGCCGCCGCCAGCCGAGAAAGGCTGCTACAATCGGCCTCGTGACAGGATTGCTTTCTCTATTGCTGATCGTTGTCGCGGTCGTCGTTGCGGTCGGTGGAATACAATCATCGATGGATGCTTCGCTGGCTGAAATTCAGTCCTCTGGCGAAGCGCTCGACTGAGCAAACCCGTTTTTGGATTTTTTTGTGGCGCCAAGAAAGCCGTTACCTACGCCCAGAACGCGAACGACAATCCATGCCCCCCACCTCGCTGTGAGGCAAATCGGGAGTTTTCTTGCCAGCATAGTGGGGATGCAGTGGGGCGCACTCAAAACGAGGCGCTCAATAACCAAATAAGTATCTGAAAATAATGGTGGGCGCGGCAAGGATTGAACTTGCGACCCCACCCGTGTGAAGGGTGTGCTCTACCACTGAGCTACGCGCCCGCCGATTCACGGCAGGGGCGGGCCTTTGCCACTTTCGCGCGGGCAAGACAAGGCCCTGTTTGCAGGTTGTAGCCTGACGCGCCTAATCGAGGCCCAGCCGCGCCAGCAAGGCGATCCACGAACCGGTTGCGGCCCGTGTCGACAGGCCGCGCGGTGCGCCGGGCAGGGCGGTGCATTCCAGGCAGTGCGCCTGCACGCCTTCCACCGCCAGCAGCCGGTCGAACCCCCGCAGCACTTGCCCCATTCGCGCCGCTTCGCGGCGGGCGAAGATGGATGCGACATCGCGCCCGCCCTCTTCCTGTGCATCGTTGCTGCCCATCAGCAGGCGCGCCAGCAGCGTATCGTAGGTGGCACCGCCGGAGCCCAGGAACTGCACATCGTATTCGCCCTCTGCCAGTTCCGCCCGGTCGGCGGCCCAGGCAATCGCGGCGTCGAGGTCGCCGAACTGGTCGACCAGGCCCAGTTGCCGCGCGGCGCCGCCATCCCACACCCGGCCCTGGCCCAGTTCGTCTGCGCGCTCTGTCGTGACTCCGCGCGATTCGGCAACGAGCGCCAGGAACCGGGAATAGAAATTGCTGGTTGTGGCCTGCAGCACGGCATCGGCTTCGGGTGTGAAGCCGGCAAGGATATCCGGCTGGCCGGAAAGCCCGGTGGTGCGCACGCCATCGGTGGTCACCCCGTATTCGGCCAGCAGGTCTTCGAAACTGGGCACCACCAGGAACACGCCGATAGAGCCGGTCAGCGTCTCGGGCTCGGCAAAGATGCGTTCCCCCGGAGTGGCGATCCAGTAGCCGCCGCTGGCGGCATAGTTGCCCATGGAAACGGCGACGGGCGTGCCCGCGTCGCGGTGGCGCATGATCGCGCGGCGGATGGTTTCGGATCCGGTTACGGTGCCACCGGGGGAATTGATCCGCACCACCAGCGCATCGAGATCGTCGTCCAGCGCGTTGTCGAGCAGGCGGGCGATGCGCGCGGCACCGGCAGAGCCCGGACCGGCTTCGCCGTCGCTGATTTCGCCATCCACGGTGACCACGGCAATGCGGCCCTTGCTGCCGAATTCGAGATCGCGCCTGATGTCGGCCAGCCACGGGTCATAGTCGGTCGAGGCGAAGGAGCCGGGCTCGTCCGACCAATCGTCCGCGCCCACCTCTTCCGCAATCCGCTCCCCCCATTCGACGCGCGTGCCCACGCGGTCTGCAAGGCCGGCATCGACCGAGGCCCGGGCAATGTCGTTATCGGATGCGGCCAGCCAGCCTTCCACGTCCTGCGTCACCAGGTCGATATCGGCCTGGGGCCGCGCCGCGTTCACGTTGGCGCGCCATTCCTGCCACAGCGTGGCGAGCAACTGCGACAGGTTCTCGCGCGCTTCGGGCGACATGCCGCTTTCGGTGTAAGGCTCCACCGCGCTCTTGTAGGTGCCCACGCGGTAGACATTGGCGGTGATGTTGAAGCGGTCCAGCGCTTGGGCGAAATAGGGGCTTTCGCCACCGGGGCCGGTGATGGCCACGCCGCCCATCGGATCGACCCAGATCTCGTCTGCGTGCGCGGCCAGCAGCATGGCATCGTCGCCATAGGCATAGGCATAGGCGTAAATAGGCTTGCCCGCAGCGCTGAACCGGTCGAGCGCGCCGGAAACCTCGCTCATGTGCACCGCGCCCCCGCCAAGGAAGCCGGTGAGGTCGAGCGCGAGCGCCTCGATCCGGTCGTCGCCCGCCGCCTCGTCGATTGCGAAGACAAGGTCGCGCGCGGCATATTCGCGCACCGGCAGGGTCTGCGAGATGATGGCCTGCAGCGGGTCGATCGGGGCGACCTCCTCCACCACCGAGCCGTTGATATCCAGCAGCAGCGCCCCGTCGCGCACGAAGCCGGGATTGGGCCGTGAATTGAGCACGGCAAACAGGGCCATGAAGAACAGCAGCAGGAAAATCAGCGCCAGCGCATCCTTGATGCCGACCAGCAGTTTCCAGACCTTGGCTGCAAATGCCATGAAATCGTGTTCCCTTTTGAATGGTTTCGCCCATACCTAGGGAGCCTTGAAGGCAAGAGCCAGCGATAAGCGCTTGAGCGGTTCACGGCACTCGACTAAGGGCCATGCTTTAATGACATCGCCGCAAAACGCCTCCGCCGGCAGCCGCTTTCCCAAGGGCGCGCGTGCCTTCCCGCATCGCGACCTGATCGGTATTTCGTCGCTGGAGCGGCACGAGATCCTGTACCTGCTGGCCGAGGCCGAGCAGTACGTTGCCTTCAACCGCCAGGCGGCAAAACATTCCGAACAGCTGGCAGGCCTGACGATCATCAACGCCTTCTTCGAGAATTCCACCCGCACGCTGCTGTCGTTCGAGATTGCCGGCAAGCGGCTGGGGGCGGACGTGGTCAACATGTACGCTGCGCAATCGAGCGTGAAGAAGGGCGAAACGCTGATCGACACTGCTGTCACGCTCAATGCCATGCGCGCCGATGCCATCGTCATCCGACACGGCAGTTCCGGCGCGGTGGGGTTGATCGCCAACCATGTCGACTGCCCGGTGCTGAACGCAGGCGACGGCCAGCACGAACACCCGACGCAGGCGCTGCTCGATGCGCTGGCCTTGCGCCACAAGCTGCGCGAGCGCGGGAACGAGGCGGAGGATTTCACCGGCCTGACGGTGACGATCTGCGGCGATATCCTGCACAGCCGCGTCGCCCGGTCGAATGTGTTGTGTTTGCAGGCTTTGGGTGCCTCTGTGCGCCTGTGTGCCCCGCCAGCGTTGATGCCCGTCGGGGTGGAACGGATGGGCGCGCAGCCGTTCCATGATTTCGAAGCCGCGCTGGAAGGCGCCGACGTGGTGATGATGCTGCGATTGCAGAACGAGCGTATGGACGGGCAATACATCCCCAGCCCACGCGAATATCGCCACCTTTACGGCCTGACGCCGGAGCGGTTGGCGCTGGCGAGGGAAGACGCCATCGTGATGCATCCCGGCCCGATGAATCGCGGCGTGGAGATCGACAGCGCAGTGGCCGACATGGCAACCCGCGCCATCATCACTTCGCAGGTGGAGATGGGCGTTGCCATCCGCATGGCCTGCCTCGACGTGCTGACGCGCAAGGCGCGCGGCGTAGTCGGCTGGGGAGAGGGGGAATGGGTATGAAGCAGGTGCGCCCCCTTTCGATCACCGGCGGCACGCTGGTCACGCCCGATGGCCTTGTCGACGGCACGCTGCGCTGCGACGCCGGCCTGATCGTCCCCGGCGACGTGCAGGATGGTGATGAGGTTGTTGACGCAGGCGGCAAGCTCGTCGCCCCTGGCCTTGTCGACCTGGGCGTGTTCGCCATCGACAAGCCTGCATTCCATTTCGGCGGCATTACCCGTGCCGCCCTGATGCCGGACTTGTCGCCGCCGCTGGACCATCCGGCACGCGTGCGCTTCATGGCGCAAAGCGGCAAGCCGGACATGTGGGTCCACCCGCTGGCAGCCGCCACGCAGGGCCTGGAAGGGCAGCAACTGGCCGAAATCGCGCTGATGCGCGAGGCTGGCGCCAGGGCCATTGCCACCGGGCGCAAGTGGATCGGCGACAGCGGCGTAATGCTGCGGCTGCTGCAATACGCCGCCATGCTCGACATGGTGGTGGTCACGCATGCAGAGGACGCCGGGATTGCCGGCAAGGCCGCCGCCACCGCGGGCGAGATGGCCACGCGGCTGGGCCTGCCCAGTGCCCCGAAAGAGGCCGAGACGCTGGCACTGGCGCGCGACATCGCACTGGCCGAGATGAGCGGCGCGCGCATCCACGCACGCCAGGTGACGACCCGCGAGGGGCTGGACCTGGTGCGACAGGCGAAGGCGCGCGGCGTGGCGATCACCGCCGGCGTGACGCCCGCGCACTTCATGCTCTCCGACCTCGCGATGGGCGACTATCGCACCTTCACCCGGCTTTCCCCGCCGCTGCGCGAGGAGGACGACCGGCAGGCCGTGGTCGAGGCCATCGGCGACGGCACGATTGACGTTATCGCCAGCGGACACGATCCGCGCGGGCCGGAAGACAAGAACCTGCCCTTTGCCGATGCCGCTCCCGGCATGGCCGGGGCGGAGACGTTGCTTGCCATGACGCTGACGCTGGTGCGCGACGGTGTGATCGACATGGTCCGTGCTTTCGACCTGCTGGCTCGCAACTCGGCACGCCTGCTGGGCGTTGGCGCGGGCGCGCTGGAAGAAGGGCTGGAAGCCGACGTGGCGCTGCTGGACCCGGAAGCGCCGTGGATCGTCGATTCGCGCGAGATGGCAGCGGCAGCCGGCAACACGCCGTTCGACCGGCAACCGGCGCAGGGCCGGGTAACCATGCTATGGAAAGGCGGGGTGGCAATTGACCTATGATTTCACGGGCAAGCGGGCGCTGGTAACCGGCGCGGCATCGGGCATCGGCGCTGCCACGGCGCAGGCCCTGGCTGCAAATGGCGCGGCGCACCTGGTGCTGGTCGACCTCGACGCAGAGCGGCTGGAAGCGCTTGACCTGCCGTGCGAGACGAGCTGCCATGCAGGCGACGTGGCCGACGAAGCGCTGTGGGACGCTATCGAGGCCGAAGGTGGCACTCTGGATGTGGCCTTCCTCAACGCCGGGATTGCCGGAACCGCTGCCCCCTTTGCCGAGCTGTCGCTTGACGACTGGCGCAAGGTGATGGCTGTCAACCTCGACGGGCTGTTCCTGTCGCTGCGCTGCGCGATGCGACTGGCCGGCGACGGGGCCGCGATTGCGCTGACGGCCTCTTCGGCAGGCGTGAAGGCCGAGCCGGGGATCGGTCCCTACGGCGCCTCGAAAGCGGGGGCGGTTCACATGGCGAAAATCGCTGCCAAGGAGGGCGCGCCGCGCAGGATCCGCGTCAACGCGATCGCGCCGGGCGGCGTCGACACCGCGATCTGGGACGGCATGCCCTTCTTCGAAGACCTGGTTGCCAGGCACGAGGGCGACCGTGCCGCCGCCTTGCTGGCAATGGCCGAGGGCATGACGCCCATGGGCCGTTTCGAAAGCGCGCAAGAGATTGCCGCGCAGGTGCTGTTCCTGCTCTCCGACGCATCTGGCACGATCACCGGCACCACGCTGGTGAGCGACGGCGGCTACTCGCTCTAGCCCCGATTCCAGGCAATGAAAAAACCCCTCCCGGCCTTGCGGCGGGGAGGGGCATTCAGACCTTCTTGCAAAGAGGATCAGCGGCTGGCGAGCATCACGCCGCCACGGTCGATCGCGCCGGGCAGCGGGCTGTTGGCAGCCCAGCTGATGCAGCCTTCGCCCGCAGCCGAGCTGTTGACGTTGGCGCACATCGAACGGCTGCTTGCCATGTTGAAGCCGCCTGCCGACACGCGCCAGTAGCGCTTGCCGCGCACCACCGCTTCGGTGATGACCATTTCGTGGTTGGCCAGCTGCGGATGGCGGCTGACATAGATGCCCCAGGCGCGGCGTGCGCCCTGTTCGCTGGAGAAGCTGCCCAGCTGCACCAGGTGCGAGCCATCGGCAACCGGGCCGTTGCTTGCCATGGTGGAGGCAGCCGGAGTACCGGCGGCCTCTGCCGAAGCGCGCGCTGCCGGACGGGCAGCAGGGCGAGCAGCGGGACGGGGCGATGCAGCACGCTCTGCGCTCTGGCGCGCCGGGGTCTGCTGCACCAGCGGCGAGCTGACGAAAGCCATGGTATCGGTGCGGACCGGTGCCAGCGCGGCGGCTTCGGGCGTATTTTCGACGAAGGCCTCGGCAAAGTTCACCGGCGGCGCGTCGCCGGCAGCGCCATAGGTGTCCAGACCCACTTCCGCCGTTTCGGCAGCGGGCAGTTCGCCGTTGGCATCGGTCATGCTGGATGCGTCAAGCGCAGCCATTTGCGTTGCCGGGGCAGCGGCTTCGACGCTGGCTTCGGCGGCCAGCTGTTCGGCGTCCGGGTTGTTGGCCAGTGCCAGGTGCATCGGCTGGCCAGTGTCGCGCACGCCCGCAGGCACGCCCAGCAGGCCGGCGACGCGCTGCTGGTATGCTTCCGCGTGGGTGAGCTGTGCCCACTGCTGCATGCGCGCGCCAACCTGGTCGGCAGGCACGTCTTGCGCCACCATCAGGCGAGCATCGCGCCAGCGACCGGCCACGGCATAGGCATAGGCCAGGTTCTGGCGCACCTTGACGGTGTTGTTGCCCTGGCGAATCGCGTTGGAAAGGATGTGGATGCCGCGTTCGGGCTCGCCCGCGAGCGCAAAGGCCAGGCCCAGGTCGGCAGCGGCGATTTCGCCTTCCCAGTCGCGCAGCACGGCGCCGGCCTCGGTAAAGCGGCCTTCGCCGATCAGCGCCAGCGACAAGCTCAGCGCGGCGCGCGGGCTGTTGTCGCCCAGCGTCATCGCGTCCTGGAAACTGGTGGAGGCAGAGGCAAAGCGGCCTTCCTCGAGGTAGGCATTGCCCAGCGTCATGCGATAGGCGGCATTGCGCGGTTCGGCAGCAACGGCCATTTCGGCGAACTGGATGGCTTCGCTGGTGCGGCCCCTCTCCATCGCGTGCTCAGCGTCGGCAGCGGCGACTTCGGCCCGCGGCGTCGCAGCGTTGGTGCAGCCTGCCAGCAGCACGGCAGCCATGGCGGTCGATACGCCCAGGCCGATCATCGGGTTGCGCTTTTCCTTGCCGGTCATCGAATTGTACCCCTTCAGGACTTGCTTTTCTTGCCCGCGACGTGCGCGGCGATGGAATCGAGTTCGGGAATGTCTGCCAGGAAGGCGTCGAGCGCCTGCGTCACCAGTTCCTGCGCGCTGCAATCCTGCATCGTGCTGGCAAGGCGCAGTTTCAGGTGGCGTTCGACATCGAGGCGCAGCGTGAAGGCGGCGCGGCGGCCCTGGTCCACCGCCTTGCGGCGGGTCCGGGCGGGCTTTCTGGCCGTGATTTCGGTCTTGTCGTTGGCGACCCGCAGCGGAACCACGTGATCGTCGTGGCCCATGTCGTTCCAGCCAAGCGCCGACTGGCTTGCGGCCAGATCGTCGAAATCGTCGCCCAGTTCGGCGACGCGGTCGTTCTGCGTCAGCTGTACGCGCATGGCCGGTTTGGCCGTGCCCTTGCGAGCCAGCAGCATGGGGCCAAGAGAGGCGAATGCGTTGCTTTCCGTCATGGCGCGCCCCATTACTGTGCAACGCGGCGGCCGAAGCCTCCGCCCTGCGCGCGGCCGGCGCCGTTGGGCTGGCCGGGCTTGCCCGGTGTGGCAAACACGGTGCGGCGGAAGTTCTTTTCCAGGCGATCGGCGATGTAGTGCCACAGCGCGGTGACTTCCTGCGCGCTGCGCCCTTCCGGATCGACTTCCATAACCGTGCGGCCATCGATCATCGAGGCTGCGAAATCGGTGCGGTGGTGAATGGTAATCGGGGCCACGGTGCCGTGCTGCGACAGCGCGACAGCGGCTTCCGAGGTGATCTTGGCCTTGGGCGTTGCCGCGTTCACCACGAAGATCAGCGGCTTGCCGGCGCGTTCGCACAGGTCGACCGTGGCACCCACGGCGCGCAGGTCGTGCGGGCTGGGCCGGGTGGGCACGACCATCAGTTCCGCCACCGAAATCACCGACTGGATAGCCATGGTGATGGCGGGCGGCGTATCGATCACGGCCAGCTTGAAACCCTGCTGGCGCAGGATCGCAAGGTCATTGGCCAGGCGCGCAACGGTGGTCTGGGCGAAAGCGGGATATTCCGCCTCACGCTCGTTCCACCAGTCGGCGAGAGACCCCTGCGGGTCGATATCGATAAGCACGACCGGGCCAGCGCCAGCGCGCTGGGCCTGGACAGCGAGGTGTCCGGATAGAGTGGTCTTGCCAGAGCCACCCTTCTGCGATGCCAATGCTAGAACGCGCAACGCGATTCCCCCTAGAACAAGCGACCCGACCAAGTCTCGATTACGGGCCTTCGCCTAAGGACTTCGCAGACTACCCTTTATTTTGAGTTAATTTGCCAGCGCTTTGTGTGTGCCTCGCCGTCACGCGGTGGCAGCACAAAGCCGGGACGAAGGCTGCGGCAGCCGACCTGACGAAGTCAAATAAGCCCCCCGGATAAACGCTTTGCTAAGGGCTTGTTTACTATGGCATCGTGCAGATGGCCTAACGGGAGGCGAGAACGACCATGTCCGACCGCAAATTTTCAATGCTGAGCAAGGCGTTGGGCGCGAGCCTGGTGCTGGCGCTGGCTACGCCGGTGGGCGCAACCGTGCGCGACGGCGTGGAAGCGTGGGAGCGCGGAGACTATGCCGCCGCTGTTGCAGAGTGGGAAGGGCCTGCAGCGGCAGGCGATCCCGATGCCCTGTTCAACCTCGGCCAGGCCTATCGCCTTGGTCGCGGGGTGCCGACGGACATGGAGCGGGCCGAAGAGCTCTATCGCGCAGCGGCCCAGGCGGGCCACGTGCAGGCCGCCGATATCTATGGCCTGATGCTGTTCCAGGATGGCCGCCGGGAAGAGGCCCTGCCTTACGTCCAGGCCGCCGCCACGCGCGGCGATCCGCGCGCGCAATACCTGGTCGGCATCGCCCATTTCAACGGCGACCTGGTGGAGCGTGACTGGTCGCGCGCCTATGCCCTTCTGACCTTGGCCAATGGAGCCGGGCTGCCACAGGCCGCAGCAGCGATCGCACAGATGGATACGCATATTCCGCTGGAGCAGCGCCAGGAAGGCGTGGCGCTGGCGCGGCAGCTGGAGGCAGAGGCCGAGCAGGCACGTTCGGTGGAACTGGCTGCTGCCGATTTCGCCCAGTCCGACGGCGCTACGGCTCCCGCACCGCGCCCGGCGGCGCAGGCGCCCGCTTCCGCGCCGCGGGTACCGCGACCGATCCCATCGGTCTCGGTCTCGCCATCGGTGGCCGCGGCGCGCGATGCCGTGGCCCAGGCTCGTGCAGCCACCGGCGCCGAGGATCCGGCAGAGGCAGGAGCCAGCTATGCCCGCCCCGCTACCCCGCCACCTGCGCCGCGTCCAGCGGCTGCACCGGCGCCGGTCGAAGTCGCTCCCGCTCCTGCTCCGCCCCAGCCTGCTCCGCCCCAGCCTGCTGCGCAGCGCGCCAGCGGGCCGTGGCGCGTTCAGCTGGGCGCCTTCGGGGTTTCCGGCAATGCCGAGCGCCTGTGGGACCGCTTGTCCGCCCGCCCGGAAATCGCGGGTCGCGAACGGCTGTTCCTGCCGCGTGGCCGGGTGACCGTGGTACAGGCAGGCGGCTATGCCAGCCGTGCCGATGCGCAGGCGGCCTGTTCCAGTCTGCAGCGGGCCGGGCACGATTGCCTCGTGACGCGAAACTGAGCACCGGGACGCTGCCCTTCACCTGCTTTCCAATTCCGCGACGATGGGTCATATTGATCCACGGGACGGAATTCAGGGGACCAGCATGAGCGACAAACAGGCCACGCCCGATGGCGCGGTAGAGGGCGTGGTGCCCACCACGGCAGCGGAGCGGCTGGGCAGCCTCGATTTCATCCGCGGGTTTGCCGTGCTGGGCATCCTGGCCGCCAACATCGTTGCCTTTGGCCAGCCGTGGAGCGCCTATTCCTGGCCCGATGGCTTCCTGAGCGGCCATGGCCAGACGGCGGACTGGTTGTGGGTGGCGCAATTCGTGCTGATCGACGGCAAGATGCGCGGTCTGTTCACCCTGCTGTTCGGTGCCGGGATGGCGCTGTTCATGGAGAAGGCCTGGGAACGCGGCGCCTCGCGGATGTTGCTGGCGCGGCGGCTGGTGTTCCTGCTGTTGTTCGGCCTGGTGCACTTCTTCCTGATCTGGCGTGGTGACATCCTGGTGCTCTATTCCATCGCCGGGTTCGCCACGATGGGCTTCCTGCGCTGGGAGCCGCGGCAACTGCTGACTCTGGGGCTGATCGGTTATGTCATGGGCGCGCTGTTCTACACCCTGGCGATCGGTTCGGCCTATTTCATCGCCGACACCGCGATGGGTGAAGGCGTGGCGATGGAACAGGCGCGGGCGGCGATCGAGGAAGGCAAGCAGGCTTCGATTACAGACGACCAGATCGAGCTCCCGATCATGACCGAAGGCAATTATGCCGACTTCGTGCAGCACAACCTGGTCGAACACGCGGGCGATCCGATAAACGGCATTTTCCTGATGATATTCGAAACCGCGCCGCTGATCCTGATCGGCATGGCCTTCTATCGCTTCGGCTGGTTCGGTTCCGGCGGGGCGACCGGCAAGCGCAAGGCATGGGGCTGGGCCATGCTGCTGGCGGGCGGCGGGCTGAGCCTGGCGATGGGGCTGTGGGTGAAGGCAGGGGGCTTTACCTACTGGGGCACCATGGCAGCGATGATGCCTTTCTCCATGCTGCCGCGCCTGCTGATGACGCTGGGCCTGGCCCTGCTGCTTGCGCTGTATGGCAACCAGGCCAACGGATGGCTGGCAGAGCGGCTTTCGGCGGCCGGTCGCGCGGCATTCAGCAATTACCTGGGAACCTCGGCTTTCATGATGCTGATCTTCCATCCGTGGGCCGGTGGGCTGTGGGGCGAGCTGACCCGTTCGGAGCTTTACCTGGTGGTGGCGCTGGGTTGGGCGGTGATGCTGGCCTGGTCGAAGCCGTGGCTTGCGCGATATCGCTATGGCCCGCTGGAATGGCTGTGGCGCTGCCTCACCTACTGGCGCCTCTTCCCACTGCGTCGATAACAGCTGAAACGATTTTGAGAATTATTCGCAAGTGTCTTGCTAATGCAATCCATTCGCAGTAAGCTGTGTGGGTAAACGAGAGGGAATCGTCCACGCATGTATACCTGCATCTGCAATGCCATCCGGGAAGATGACCTGCGCCAGGCAGCGCGGCAGCATTGTGGCGATGCGGAGAGTGTCTATGCCAAGCTGGGCAAGCGTCCCAACTGCGGCCATTGCCTTGAAGAAGCGGAAGAACTGATCGCGGAAGAGCGTGAAGGCATGGCGGCCCCGCTCGCCGCGGCCTGACCCATTCCTGACTTGCATTCGCAATAGCGCCATTTTCCGCAGATTTTCGCCGGTTTCTGCCTCGGTTTTGCTTGCCTTGCGGCGCAATTGCTGACCAACTGCAAGCAGTTCCACTCGCACGCAGGAGAAACCCATGAAGGGCGACGCCAAGGTCATCGAATTCCTCAACAAGGCGCTGACCAACGAACTGACCGCCATCAACCAGTACTGGCTGCACTACCGCGTGCTGGACGACTGGGGCGTGCACAAGCTGGCCGAGTACGAGCGCCACGAATCGATCGACGAGATGAAGCACGCCGACCAGCTGGCAGAGCGCGTGCTGTTCCTGAACGGGCTGCCCAACTTCCAGGCCATCCACAAGCTGAAGGTGGGTGAGACGGTGGAGGAGATCCTCAAGGCCGACCTCGCCATGGAGGAAGAGGCGATCCCGCTGCTGCGCGATGCCATCGAATACTGCGAAAGCGTGCGTGACTATGTCAGCCGCGACCTGTTCGCCTCGATCCTCGAAAGCGAGGAAGAGCACGTCGATTTCCTGGAAACGCAGTTCGACATGATCGAGCGCATGGGCCTCGAAAACTACGTGCAGCTGAACAGCAAGCCCGCCGGGGACGGCGGCGACTAACCGACCTGCCAGAAGGGCGCGGCCCCGCGTCCCTGCTTTTCCAGCGTTGCCACCAGCCTGTCGCCGTCATGGATGCGGGCGACGCCGCGTTCAAGATTGATATCGGCCACCACCAGCGCGGTGACGATATCGGGAACGTCGAGCGAATGTCCGCTGTCGCCGGGCCCGGATGCCAAGTCTAGCCGCAAACGTTGCATTGTTCTCGCTCCTGCCGGTCTCGTGCCAACAGGTGAAAGAATAGGGGTCGAACATGACCGGCTGATGGCGGGCGATGCGGATTGCCGCAAACTTACAGCACCTTGTCGCAAAATGCGCGGGGATCAGTCGCGGCCCTGTCCGCCGCTGAACTTGCCGCCGCCGCCCTTGTTGGCGTCATAGGGGTTCTTGGGAGATTTCAGCGTAAGGCGAACCGGCACCGCGCCAAAGCCCAGCTTCTTGCGGATATCGTTCAGCAGGTAGCGTTCGTAGCTGGCGGGCAGGTCGTCCAGCCGGGTGCCGAAGATGACGAAGCGCGGCGGGCGCGTGCCGACCTGGGTGATATAGCGCAGCTTGATACGCCTGCCGCCGGGCGCTGGCGGCGGATTGTTGGCCAGGGCATCGTCGAACCAGCGGTTGAGCGCGGCGGTGGGCACGCGGCGGCCCCATGCCTCGCGCAGGTCGAACGCGGCAGCCAGCATGGTATCCAGCCCCTTGCCGGTCATGGCGGAGACCGCGAACAGCGGCACGCCCTTCAGCTGCGACAGGCCTTCCTCCAGCGCGGCGCGGATGCCGTTGAACAGGCTGCTGGGATCTTCGGCAATGTCCCACTTGTTGATCGCGATCATCAGCGCGCGGCCTTCTTCCAGCACCTTGCTGGCGATCTTCAGGTCCTGCACTTCCAGCCCGCGCGTGGCATCCAGCAGCAGCACCACGACTTCGGCATAGTCGACCGCGCGCAGGCCGTCGGCGACGGACAGCTTCTCCAGCTTGTCGACCACCTTGGCGCGCTTGCGCATGCCGGCAGTGTCGATCAGCTTGATGGTGCGCGTCTCGCCGGACTTGGGATCGGTCCATTCCCAGTCGATCGCAATCGAATCGCGGGTGATGCCCGCTTCCGGCCCGGTCAGCAGGCGTTCCTCGCCCAGCAGGCGGTTGACCAGCGTGGACTTGCCCGCATTGGGCCGCCCGACGATGGCCAGGCTTAGCGGGGCGCTCGGGTCCAGCTCCTCCAGTTCCTCGCCGGCTTCGGCAGCGGCGCGTGCCTTGTCGGCGGCGATGGCGGCCTCGGCCGCTTCCTCCAGCAGCATCTGCTCGGCCTTGTCGCCGATCAGCGGGATCAGCGCGGAATAGAGCTCGGCAACGCCTTCGCCGTGCTCTGCGCTGACGGGTATGGGTTCGCCCAGGCCGAGCGAATAGGCCTCGAGGATGCCGCTCTCGCCGGCACTGCCTTCGGACTTGTTGGCCACCAGCACCACCGGCACTTCCTGCTGACGCAGCCAGCGGCCGATTTCCTCGTCCAGCGGGGTCAGGCCTGCGCGCGCATCGATCACGAACAGCGCGGCGTCCGCGCCTTTCAGCGAGACCTGCGTCTGCGCCAGCATGCGACCGGGCAGCGACTGTTCGTCCTCGTCTTCCCATCCGGCAGTGTCGACGGCTTCGAACTCCAGGCCCGCCAGACCCGCCACGCCCATGCGCCGGTCGCGCGTCACGCCGGGCTGGTCGTCGACCAGCGCCAGCCGCTTGCCGACCAGCCTGTTGAACAGGGTCGACTTGCCGACATTGGGGCG
>CAJXJR010000020.1 GCA_913055155.1 uncultured Erythrobacter sp.
AAGGCGCAGCACGGCATCGTCTACATCGACGAGATCGACAAGATCACCCGCAAGGCGGAAAACCCCTCCATCACCCGCGACGTGTCGGGCGAAGGCGTGCAGCAGGCGCTGCTGAAGCTGATGGAAGGCACCACCGCCAGCGTGCCCCCGCAGGGCGGGCGAAAGCACCCGCAGCAGGAATTCCTGCAGGTGGACACCACCAACATCCTGTTCATCTGCGGCGGCGCCTTTGCCGGTCTTGAAAAGATCATCGGCGACCGTTTGCAGAAGCGGTCGATCGGCTTCGGCGCCAATGTCGAAGACCCGAGCAAGGCCAAGGTCGGCGAAATGCTGGAAAAGTGCGAGCCCGAGGATCTCCTCAAGTTCGGCCTGATCCCCGAATTCGTCGGCCGCCTGCCGGTCATCGCCACGCTGCATGATCTCGATGCGGCCGCGCTGGTGACGATCCTGAAGGAACCGAAGAACGCGCTGGTGAAGCAGTATCACAAGCTGTTCGAGCTGGAGGAGGTGGAACTCACCTTCACTGACGAGGCGTTGGAAGCGATCGCCAAGAAGGCAATCAAGCGCAAGACCGGCGCACGCGGCCTGCGTTCTATCGTCGAGGGCCTGCTGCTCGACACCATGTTCGACCTCCCGAGCATGGACAACGTGACCGAAGTCGTCGTCGATGCCGAAGTCGTGGAAGGCCGCAAGGAACCCGTCCGCGTGCTGGCCAACGACAACGGCAAGGGCAAGAAGGAAGCGGCAGCCTAATCGGACTGCCGCGCGCCTCCCTCCCGGTCTTTCACACTTTCCGGAACATCGGGCGGTCCATTCGGGCTGCCCTTCCGCGCGCCTGAAATCCGGGCGCGCCTGACTAAGCCTCGCGCCTGTCGCGCGGGGTCCAACGAAGGAGCAAAGCTATGCCGACCAATTCCGAACTCGCTGCCAAGATGCTGCGCGATGCCGCCATGTTCTTCCGCCAGGTGGGCGAACAGAACCCGCCCGTGGCCGACCAGATGAACCAGAACGCGGAAGTATATGCGCAGGTCGCACAGTTGGTGGAAACCGACCCCACCGGCGAAGTGCCCACCCAGGATCCGGGCGAACAGCCCGCCGGATAAATTCCGCTCTGGCCCGCCCCGCCCGCATCGCGCTAGATATCTTCGCATGAAGACCATCGGCATGATCGGCGGGATGGGCTGGGAAAGCTCCGCCCTCTATTACGCGGCGATCAATCGCGGCGTACGCGATGCACTGGGCGGCAACCACTCCGCGCAAGTTGTGCTGGACAGCTGCAACTTCGCGGTGGTCGAACACTTGCAGCACGATGGAGAGTGGGAGCGGCTGGGCCAGATGCTGGCCGCCAGCGCGCGGCGGCTGGAGGCGGCAGGCGCGGATTTCCTTCTGCTGTGCACCAACACCATGCACAAGGTGGCGCCCCAGATAGAGGCTGCCACGACCATCCCCCTGCTTCACATTGCCGATCCGCTGGGCAAGGTCATCCACGCCGCAGGCCTGACCCAAGTCGGCCTGCTGGGCACGGCTTTCACCATGGAGCAAGACTTCCTGAAAGACCGTCTGGCGCAAGAACACGGTATCGCCTGCTTGGTGCCCGATGCGGAAGACCGCGCCACCGTACACCGCGTGATCTACGAGGAACTGCTGCGCGGCGACGTGTTCGAAGACAGCCGCGATTCCTACCTGGCCGTGGTGCGGCGCCTGGCCGATAGCGGCGCGCAAGGAATTATCCTCGGCTGCACGGAGATCGGCATGCTGCTGAAACAGGAAGACAGCCCCCTGCCGCTGTTCGACACGACCGCGCTGCATGCAGCCGCTGCGGTGGACGCCGTGCTGGCCTGACCGCGTCGCTTACCCCTCGCCCGCCTTGCGCCGCTCGCCCAGCGCTTTCAGCCGCGCAAGGCTTTCATCGGGCAAGACTTCGCGCGCATCATAGTACTCCGCGAAATGCGGAATGCCGTCGGGCAACGCCACCCACGGCATCTTGTCGGCGGTGAAGATCACCACATCGGGCGTGACGCTGTCTGGATCGTCCAAGGTTCCCACGCGCACGCCTGCCATCAGCCGACCAAGCCTGCCATAATAGCTCCACAGGGCCGTGCCGCAGCTGGCGCAGCGGCAGATCGTGTGCGGATTGCCACTGCCGCCGGCGGTCTCGTGCTCGCTCAGCGTTCCTTCGAGCAGGTCGATCCGGTCGCTTTCCCAGAAGGCGTTGACGACCGAAGTCGATCCGGTCTGCAGCTGGCACAGGCGGCAATGGCAATTGTGCACCATCATCGGCTCGCCGATGATGCGATAGCGCACCGCGCCGCAGGTGCAACTGCCCTGTCGTATTCGGTCTTCGTTCACGTACAGCACCCCCTCGTCTTGTGCTGTGTCATCACCTGCATGGTGACGTGGCCGATCGCGTGATGGGCTGACAATTCGTGCGCAAGTTCGTCAAGGAAGGCATCGCCCGGATGGCCACCGGGCATTACCAGGTGGGCGGTCAGCGCTGTCTCGGTGGTGGACATCGGCCAGATATGCAGGTCCTGCACCGCCTCCACCCCCGGCAGCGCCGTGAGGTAGGCACGAACTTCGTCTTCGTTCACGCCATCGGGCACCGCGTGCAGGCCCATCTTCACGCTGTCCTTCAGCAGGCCCCAGGTGCCCCAGGCAACGACCGCCACGATCACCAGGCTGACGATCGGGTCGATCACCACCACGCCCGTCAGCAGGATGGCCACGCCTGCAATCACCACGCCAACCGAGACAAGCGCGTCTGCAGCCATGTGCAGGAAGGCGCCGCGAATGTTCAGGTCGTGCTTGCGCCCGCGCATGAACATGAGGGCAGTGACGGTGTTGATGGCAATGCCAACGCCTGCCACCCAGATCATCGTCCAGCCCTGCGGCTCGACAGGGTCGAAGAAGCGGTGGATCGTCTCGAACAGGATCGCGCCGATGGCGATCAGCAACAGCATCGCATTGGCAAAGGCGGCCAGGATGGTGGAGCTTTTCAGGCCATAGGTAAAGCGCGCGCTGGGCGGCTTTTTCGCCGCCACGCTGGCGCCCCAGGCAATCAGCAGGCCCAGCACGTCCGACAGGTTGTGCCCGGCATCGGCCACCAGCGCCATGGAGCCGGAGATGTAGCCGAAGACCGCCTCTACCACCACGAACACGGTGTTGAGCGTGATACCGATGGCAAAGGCGCGCCCGAAATCGGCCGGGGCATGGCTGTGGCCATGGGCGTGGTCGTGGTCGTTATGGCTGTGTGAATGTCCCAAGCGGGCTCCCCGGTTATGCCCCTGATGCGTCGCGTTATCGATGCATCGAATGTAGGCCGCCCTTGTCACGACGCAAGTTTAATTGTTTATATTCAACGTGTTATGAAATATCATCAGAATGATACCATATCTCATGCCATGGCTTGCAAGTGCTTGAAAGGGTTGGCAGGCGCCGACGCCATCTTAGCCTATTCGTAGACGCAAGCGTCCAGTCCGTCGCGCCGCACCGTGGCGATGCGCGCTTCGATGGTGTTGCCATAGCGCGCCGTGAACCCACGCGGATTCACCGCTTCGCGCGTCTTCGGGCTGGGCAGCACGGCAGCGATTCGGCTCGCCTCGTCCGCACTCAGCCGGGCGGCGGAATGGCCGAAGTATCGCTGCGCCCCACTCTCCACGCCATAGGTGCCCAGCCCCGTCTCGGCGACGTTGAGGTAGACTTCCATGATCCGCCGCTTGGTCCACAGCGTTTCGATCAGCACGGTAAAGTAGGCCTCCAGCCCCTTGCGGAACCAGCCGCCGCCTTGCCACAGGAACACGTTCTTGGCGGTCTGCTGGCTGATGGTGCTGGCGCCGCGCTGGCGGGTACCCGCCGCGCGCTCTTCCAAAGCTTGCTCGATCGCCTCGCGGTCGAAGCCGTCGTGCTCGCAGAACTTGGCATCCTCCGCCGCGATCACCGCGCTAACCATGTTGCGGTCGATCCGGCTCAGCGGCTCCCAGTCGCGGGTTACCTCGCGTTCGTCCATCAGCATGGTTGCAGTCCAGGTCACCGGCAGGAAGCGCAGCACAAGCACCAGCGAAACGCTGATGAGGACGAACCACCCGATCGCCTTGGCAAGCACGCGCAGGATCTTGAGAGCCATGGTTCCCCTTACCCCCAGCCCGCCCCTCGCTCAATCACACACCGATGGCGTTTGCCGCGCGGCTGTGCTCAAGTCGTCGCAGAGAAAGGGGACCGGCATGAACAGGTTCGGTATCGCATTCGTGGCCTTGACAGCCAGCCTGCCAGGCGTCGCGGCAGCGCAGGACACGCAAGTTGCAGCCGCGGTAGAGCAGCAATACGACGAGCACCTGGAAGACCTGTTCGTCTGGTTCCACCAGAACCCCGAGCTATCGTTCCTCGAAACCGACACCGCCGCGCGCATGGCCGCCGAACTGCGCGCCGCCGGGCTGGAGGTGACAGAGGGCGTTGGCGGCACCGGCGTCGTCGGCATGGTCAGCAACGGTCCCGGACCGCTGGTGCTGATCCGCGCCGACATGGACGGCTTGCCGGTGGAGGAGCGATCCGGCCTCGACTATGCCTCGCAGGCCACGCAGGTCGACCGCGACGGCGTGGAATACCCGGTGATGCACGCCTGCGGCCACGATGTGCACATCACCTCGATGGTGGGCACCGCGCGCCAGCTGATGGCCATGCGCGACCGGTGGAGGAACGTATCGGCGGCGCCCGGGCCATGCTGGAAGACGGGTTGTACGACCGCTTTGGCACGCCTGATTACGCACTTGCCCTGCACGTGTCGGCAGACGACCCCACCGGCACGATCCGCGGAGCGGAAGGGATCTTTGCCTCCAGTTCGGATTCGGTGAACCTGCACGTGCCCGGTGTCGGCGCGCACGGCGCCTCGCCGCACCAGGGGCGTGACCCGATCTACATCGCGGCGCAGATCGTCGTCGGCCTGCAATCCATCGTCAGCCGTGAGACCAATCCGCTTACCCCGGCCGTGGTGACCGTGGGTGCCTTCCACGCGGGCACCAAGCACAACATCATCGGCGAAGGCGCGGACCTGCAGCTGACCGTGCGCGCCAACGATACCGCAACGCGCGAAGCCACGCTGGCCGCGATCGAACGGATCGCCACCAATATCGGCCGCGCCCACGGCCTGGCGGAAGACAACCTGCCGACAATGGAAGTGGTCGAAGGCACGGGCGTCACCTACAACGATCCCGAACTGGCGCGGCGCCTCAACGCCGCGATGATCGCCAATTTCGGCGAGGACGTGTTCCAGCCCTACGCGCAGGACGGCATGGGGGCGGAGGATTTCGCCGAAGTCGTGGCCGAGGAGTTCGGCAGCGTGCCGGGCTACTACTTCACCGTCGGCGGCACCCCGCCCGAGGCGTTCGAAGCTGCCGCAAACGGCGGTCCGCCAGTGCCATCGCACCATTCCCCGCTGTTCCGTATCGCCCCGCGCGAATCCGTGACGATGGGCACCCGCGCGATGGTCGCCGCCGTGCTGGATCTCGCCCCGGCGCAGTAGGCCCAAAGCAAAGGGGCCGGACGTTTCCGCCCGGCCCCTTGGTATTCGCTAGCGCAAAAAGTTACGCCATCGCGGGCATCAGCTTCTCGCTGGCGATGCGCTGCATGGCCTTTTGCAGCTTCTCGAAGGCGCGCACCTCGATCTGGCGGATGCGTTCGCGGCTGACATCGTAGACCTGCGACAGCTCTTCCAGCGTCTGCGGGTTCTCGGTCAGTCGGCGCTCGGTCAGGATGTGGCGTTCACGTTCGTTCAGCGCTTCCATCGCTTCCACCAGCATTTCGCGGCGCACGTCGGCTTCCTCGGCATCGGCCACGACCACGTCCTGCAGCGGACGGTCGTCGGTCAGCCAGTCCTGCCATTCGCCCGAACCTTCCTCGCCATTGCGCATGGGCGTGTTGAGCGAGCCGTCGCCGCCCATCATCATGCGGCGGTTCATGTTGACGACTTCCTGCTCGGGCACGCCAAGGTCGGCGGCGATCTTGGCCACGTCTTCCGGCGACAGGTCGCTATCCTCGTAGGCTTCCAGCTGCTTCTTCATCCGGCGAAGGTTGAAGAACAGCTTCTTCTGCGCCGCGGTGGTCCCCATCTTCACGAGGCTCCAGCTGCGCAGGATGAATTCCTGGATGCTCGCCTTGATCCACCACATGGCATAAGTCGCCAGGCGGAAGCCGCGATCCGGCTCGAACTTTTTCACGCCCTGCATCAGGCCCACGTTGCCTTCGGAGATCAGGTCGGAAACGGGCAGGCCATAGCCGCGATAACCCATGGCGATCTTCGCCACGAGCCGCAGGTGGCTCTGCACCAGTTGCGCTGCTGCATCGGGGTCCTCGTGCTCTTCGTAACGCTTGGCGAGCATGTATTCCTGCTCGGGCGTCAGCACGGGAAATTTCTTGATTTCCGACAGATAGCGGTTGAGCCCCTGCTCTCCGCCCAATGCCGGAACCGTCGGTCGATTGTTACTCACTTTGTCCCAAACCTTTCCTTTTCGTCGACCACTCGGAGCGGGCCCCTGATGGGCACCCGCAATTGGCGGTCACATTGGGTGCACTGTCTTATTAGCACACCGGGAGCCGATATAGGGTGCATTTCATCGATTGGAATGACCCATTTGGTCGATCAGTTCCCGCATATCGTCAGGTAATTCGCTGGAAAACGACAAGCGGTTACCCGTGACGGGATGAATGAAGCCGAGTCGCGCGGCGTGGAGCGCCTGGCGGTGGAAGTCCAAAGCCTTGCAAATCGGCCTGATCGCGGCAGGAGTGCGTCCGTACACAGGGTCACCTATTAGCGCATGTCCGATTGACGCAAGGTGAACCCGCACCTGGTGGGTTCGCCCGGTTTCCAGCCGACATTCGATCAGCGCACCATTATCCAGCTTTTCCAGTGTCTTGTAATGCGTGACGGCGTGCTTCCCGCGCGTCGAATCCGGCGGCAGGACGGCCATTTTCTTGCGATCCCGGTCAGACCTGCCGATTCGCCCGTCCACCGTGCCCGATGGCGGGCTGGGATGGCCTGCGCAAACTGCCAGGTAGGCCCGTTCCAGCGAATGGTCGGCAAACTGCTGCGCCAGCCCTTCGTGCGCGACATCGCTCTTGGCGACCACCAGCAGGCCCGAAGTATCCTTGTCGATGCGATGCACGATGCCGGGGCGCGCCACCCCGCCGATGCCGGAAAGCCGGCCCTTGCAGTGGTGCAGCAGGGCATTGACCAGGGTGCCATCGGGATTGCCCGCCGCCGGGTGCACCACCATGCCCGCGGGCTTGTCCACCACGATCACGTGCTCGTCCTCGTAGACGACCGTGATGGGGATATCCTGTGGAATAGCCTGTGGATTGCTTGGGGGCGGCAAGTGGATAGAAAAGCTCGATCCCGCTTGAACTTTTCCGCTGGGACTGGTGGCGACCGCACCGTCCAGTTCGACCTGCCCTTCGGTAATCAGAGCCTTCACCCGCTCGCGCGAAAGGTCCGTGGCATCGGCCAGCGCCTTGTCCAGGCGGCCGGGGCTGTGGATAGTGCCAGAGAGGGTTTCGGTGACGGTTCTGGTGCCGGACATGTTAGAGGCATGGGCAATGCAATGGCAGGTGACAAGAGAGGTGATCGATTTGCTTCGCGATGAAGCACGCCGTGCCCACCCCCGCGAATGCTGCGGGATCCTGCTGGGACACGGCAACACCATCACCACCGCCCGGCCCGCTGCCAACGTGCATCCCGCCCCGCAGACCCATTTCGAAATCGATCCGCAGGCGCTGGTCGATGCCCATCGCGCGGCGCGGTCGGGCGGGCCGCAGGTGCTGGGATATTACCATTCGCACCCGACCGGCTCGACCGAACCCTCTGCCACCGACCGCGCGCAGGCCGCGCAGGACGGCGTGGCCTGCGCGATCGTCGCCGGCGATGCGATTGGCTGGTGGCGCGATGCGCCAGACGGTTTCACGCCACTTCCCTACGCCATCGTCGCAGCCTAGATAGGCGCGGTGATGATCACGTTCGAAGCCACCTCTCCTGCGATTTTCTGCGAGGCCGGGTGGCAGGGCGCTTTTTTTGCCCTAGGACAGTGCTCCATGTGCTCCACATTAATGCCATCAAAAGGCCCTGAAGCGACCAAATGACCTCTTCCCTCGACCTTGCTTCCCTGCTGTGTTCACGCCTGTGCCACGACATGCTCAGCCCTGTTGGCGCGCTCAATAACGGGCTGGAATTGCTGGCGGACGAGAAGGATCCGGCCATGCGCCAGCGCTGCCTGGAGCTGTTGGAACAGAGCGCCCGGATCTCTGCCAACAAGCTCAAGTTCTTCCGCCTCGCCTATGGCGCGGCCGGCGGCTTTGGCGAACAGGTGCCGGCAGAGGAACCGCACGAACTGCTTACCGCGCTTACTGCCGCTGACGAACGCCTGACGCTGGATTGGGCCGTGGCCGAGCAGACGCTGTCCAAGCCGGCAGTCAAGGTTCTGCTGAACCTCGCCGCCATGGGCCTCGACTCGCTGGTGCGCGGCGGGACGCTGGCAGTGGGTGCGGAACGCAACAACGGCCAGACCGAAATCGCCATTCGCGCCAGCGGCCCCCGCATCGCTTTCGATGCCAATGTGGGCAAGGCCCTGGATGGCTCTCTGGCGGCGGAAGAGCTGTCGGGCCGCACGGCGCCGGCCCACCTGATCCGCCTGATCGTGGAGCGCGATGGCGGCGCGGTGCAGTACCACCATGGCGAGGATGCGCTGGTGCTGGGCGCCATGCTGCCCGAACCGGAGGGCATGATCGGTTGACCGACCCGCTCGTCCACCGGGAACAGCTGTCGCCCAATTGCAACGAGCGCACGCTGCCGATCTCGATGGTCGTGCTGCACTACACCGAGATGAAACCGGTCGAGACCGCGCTGGAACGCATGTGCGATCCGGAAGCGCAGGTCTCCGCCCATTACTGCATCACCGAGGAAGGCGAGGTTATCCGTCTCGTGCCGGAGGAAAAACGCGCCTGGCACGCCGGGCTTTCCTACTGGCGCGGGCACAAGGACGTGAACTCTGCCAGCGTGGGCATCGAGCTGGACCATCCCGGCCACGCGCTGGGCTATCGTGGGTTTGCCGATGCGCAGATAGAAGCGCTGGTGCCGCTGCTGAACCGGATTGTGAAGAGCTATGACATTCCGCGTGCCAACGTGGTCGGCCATTCCGATGTCGCGCCTGCGCGCAAGGTCGATCCCGGTGAACTGTTCCCGTGGGACCAGCTGGCCGAATATGGCCTGTGCCTGCCGCGCCCGGAAAAGCTTTCCGCCGATCCGGTGTTCGACAACGATGCCAGCTTCTACCTGGCGCTGGAGCGGTTCGGCTATGACATTACCTACGGGCACAAGGCGGTGGAAGCGTTCCAGCGCCGCTGGCGACCCGAACGGATCGACGGCGTGATCGACGGCGAAGTGCGTGCGATCCTGTTCCAGCTGCTGCTCGATCGCGACCGCGGGCACGCACGCTAGCAAAGCTTGCGCCGGATTGATGCGCGACAAGGTTTTGCCGGACGCATCGGGCAAGAAAGA
This sequence comes from uncultured Erythrobacter sp., assembly GCA_913055155.1. Taxonomy (GTDB): domain Bacteria; phylum Pseudomonadota; class Alphaproteobacteria; order Sphingomonadales; family Sphingomonadaceae; genus Alteraurantiacibacter. The sequence goes on from CAJXJR010000020.1 coordinate 9,539, forward strand.
CCTCGTAACTGCAAAAGGACAAGCCGAACTCATGGCAACCGAATTCAAGGACTGGCCGGGCATGGGCGCTGACCTCATCCCGGCTATCAAGAACCTGCACAAGAGCCAGCCCGAAGTGATGAAGGCCTTTCGCGAAATGGGCTCTGTCGCCCATTCGGGCGGGGCGCTGGACGCCAAGACCAAGGAACTGATCGCGGTGGGGATCTCGGTCGCGATCCGCTGCGATCCCTGCATCACCTACCACGTGAAGGCCGCCTATGAGCACGGCGCCACGCGCGCCGAGATTGCAGAGACCATGGGCATGGCCGTCTACATGGGTGCAGGCCCCAGCGCGATGTACGCCGCCCAGGCACTGGAAGCCTACGACCAGTACGCCGAGAAAGCCGAAGGCTGAGCACGGGGCTTCCCTACTCGCCGCGCCGCACCTATATGCCATGTCGCCGGGGAGCCGGGCAGCCGCGTCATTCCGCTGGAATGCCGAGGAAAGTCCGGGCTCCGCGAAACAAGGGTGGCGGGTAACGCCCGCCGTGGGCAACCACAGGGAAAGTGCCACAGAGAGCATACCGCCGATGGCCCACGCTGCTTGTCAGTCTGGGGGCACAGGCAAGGGTGAAAGGGTGCGGCAAGAGCGCACCGGGGGGCCGGCAACGGTTCCCGTCACGGCAAACCCCACCCGGAGCAAGACCGCATAGGGGTCTCGCGCCGCCCGATCTTCGGATTTGGGGGGGCAGGAGCGTTTCGCTCCGAGAGACCCGGGTTGGTCGCTGGAACGCCGGAGCAATCCGGCGTCTAGATGAATGGCTGCCCCCGCGGCGCTGATGTGCAAGCATATCGGCTGCGGGACAGAACCCGGCTTACAGGCTCCCCGGCAGCATGGTGATTCAGGGAACGTGCTGTTCGGTAGAGATCGCGATGTTCCCCTCGCCGTCATCGACAGCGCTGAGATAGCGACGGCCATCGCCTTCCAGCACCAGCGCCGTAAGCCGGCCGGTGCTGTAGGCGCCGGTATCGATGCCGATGCGATTGCCCTGGTCCACCGGCTGTTCGGTGATCGTGTGGCCGTGGATCACCACGCCTTCATGAGGCTCCATGTGGCTGAGGAATGGTTCGCGAATCCAGCGCAGCTTGGCCAACTGCTGGTCTTCCAGTGGCACGCCGGGTTCCACGCCGGCATGGACGAAGACATAGTCGCCGATGGTGATGAGGTTCTCGAAGTCGGCAATGAACTCGAGGTCGGCCTGCGGCACGAGTTCGGTCATCAGCGCCTGCACTTCCTCGATCGAGGCGCGCGAGTATTCGCGCTTGTCCATGCCATAGCTCAGCAGCGTCTCGCGCCCGCCATGACGCAGGAAATGACGCAGCATGTCGACATCGGTAAAGGAGCGGAGGAACATTTCCTCGTGATTGCCGGCCAGGATGCGCACATTGCGGAACTTCATCCACTCGCGCGCCAGTGCCAGTACGTTCACGCTGTCGGGCCCGCGGTCTACGAGGTCGCCCAGCAGGACGACCGTCGTCCTGGCCGGTCCCCGCTCGCGATTGTCCAGTTCGATCGCTTCGATCAGGGCGATGAAAAGGTCGCTGCGCCCGTGCACGTCGCCCACGGCATACACGCGTTCCCCATCGGGCACGCTGGCCGCAATCTGGGGCGGCTTGGGCGCCGCTTTCTTGGATCGGAAGAACTCGAACATCGTCAGTACGTCTTGCCCACATAGTCATAACGCACGAGGACGCAATCGGGTGGCGCAATCGTTTTTCCATCGGCGCAATATGCTGTCGCACCGCTGAATGTGGTGCCAAAATCACACAGTCCGCAGACGCAAGAGCGGCAGCGCGCAATTTTTCTTGTGCAATGCACAATCGCTATGCAAGATAGCAGTGCTTTCGCGGCGAATTGGCACAAAAAAGATGCCGACACGCGAATGGCGCAGGTGGGACGAAGCATTAGTTCACCACAAGCAATTGAGGAAATTGCCCATGCTTACGTCCGTCCGCAGCCTTACGGCTGCTTCTGTATTTGCCCTTTCCGCTGCCTTTGCGGCTCCTGCCATGGCGCAGGACGATGAAGGTATCGGTGTCGAAGTTTCGGCCAATGTCGCCATGGTCAGCGAGTATCGTTTCCGCGGTGTCGACCTATCGGGTGGCGAATTTGCCATCCAGGGCGGTGTCGACGTCGGCCTGCCCGCCGGTTTCTACATCGGCACCTGGGCTTCGTCGCTCGACGAGCAGTCCGTCGGCTACGGCAGCACCGAGCTCGACCTGTACGGTGGCTGGGCCGGTGAATTCGGCAACATCTCCACCGATGTCGGCGTGATCGTCTACATCTATCCCGATGCCGGTGCCGGCGATTTCGACTACGTCGAATTCTACGGCTCGCTCGGCGTCGCTGCCGGACCGGCTGAATTCGCCGTTGGTGTCGCCTACGCGCCCGACCAGGATTCGCTCGGTGGTACCGACAACTTCTACATCTACGCCGATGCCGGTGTTGGCATCCCCAACACGCCGATCAGCCTGGCGGCCCACGTCGGCTACACCGATGGCTTCCTGACCTTCACCACCGACAGCGAAGCCGTCGACTGGTCGATCGGTGCCTCGGTTGCCATCCCCAGCACGCCGCTGGAAGTGGGCGTTGCCTACATCGGCGTCGAAGGCGATGCGCTGGTCGATCCGGGCGGCGTCTTCACCGACGATGCCGTGGTCGTGACGCTGGCGGCCTCGATTTAACAGTCAATCGCGTAAAGCGAGGAACGGGAGGGCCCGTACCGGCAACGGTGCGGGCCCTTTCGCTTGGGCCGGGGAGACGAACCGGCCCTAGTCGAGCATGAAGTCCACGGTGGTCACCACCCGCACCTTCTTGAACGGCGAATCGGCGGCACCCCAGCCGTCGGCATCGCCATCGCGCGCAGTGATGGAGAAATAGCCCTGCGTCGCGCGGCGGATGCTGCCCACGTCGGCTCCCGAATCGAGCGCGAACTGTTCTGCCGCCGCGCGCGCGTCCTGCGTGGCCTCGGCCACCATCTCCGGCTTGATCTCGTTCAGCCCGGTGAAGGTGAAGCTCATGTTCGAGCTTTGCAGCAGCACGCCGCGCCGCACGAGGTCGGATTCGCGCCGCACTGCCTGTTGCGCCCGCTCGATATCCTCGGTGCGCAGGCTCATCCGCTGGTTCACGGTGAAACGGGTAATCCCATCGTCGGGCGTATAGCTCGAAGCGTTGACCGACACCGCCTGCAGCGCATCTTCGGGGAAACCCATGTCGGCGAAGAATTCGCGCAGTTGCTGCGTATCGCGGTCGACGCTGGCCTGGGCTGCTGCCAGGTTTCCTGCGGTGGAGGAGTAGGACAGAGTCCAGACAGCCAGGTCCGCCACCACGTCGCGCTCTGCCAGGCCACGCACGGTAACGGTACGATCGGCCATCTTGGCGCGCACCAGGCCGTCGCCCGTCATGAAGCCGCCCACGCCCAGACCCACCGCCAGGATGGCGGAAGCCAGCACGATCGGCTTTTTCCAGAAAGCGGTGGCTTGGGGTGGCGTGTCGTCGCTATATTGGGTCATGACTGCTCTCCGGGTCGTTGGGTGATGATGTCACCTAGGCCGTGAGCGATGAACCGTGTTTGAATAGCGATGAACGGAGTTTCCTACCCATGGTCAAGTACCTCCACACCATGATCCGCGTGACCGATGCAGAGGCGACGGTGGATTTCTTCAAGCTGCTGGGGCTGGAGGAAGTGCGCCGCAAGGACGTGCCGCAAGGCCGCTTCACGCTGATCTTCATGGCAGCCCCAGGGCAGGAAGACGTGGCCGAGGTGGAGCTGACCTACAACTGGCCGCCCGAAGACGGCAGCGCACCCGAAACCTATGACGGTGGCCGCAATTTCGGCCACCTGGCCTACCGGGTGGAGAACGTCTACGAGACCTGCCAGAAGCTGATGGACGCAGGCGTCACCATCAATCGCCCGCCCCGCGACGGTCACATGGCCTTCGTCCGCACGCCGGACGGGATCAGCGTGGAACTGCTGCAGGACGGGCACCTGGAACCGCAGGAGCCGTGGGCCAGCATGGAGAATACGGGGACCTGGTAAGCCCGTGGCGAGGCCTTCGCCCTTGCTATTCGGCTTCGCACACGCCACCTGCGCGCGATGAAAACCCGCAAGCTCCCCCAGGTGGTCATCATCGGCCGCCCCAATGTCGGCAAGTCGACCCTGTTCAACAGGCTGGTCGGCAAGCGGCTGGCGCTGGTCGACGACCAGCCCGG
>CAJXJR010000021.1 GCA_913055155.1 uncultured Erythrobacter sp.
GCTGTTCGACGAGGATGTTTTCGTAAGCCATGTGAGAAACTCCGCTATCAGCCCATGGTGGGGATTACGAAGGCGTTACTGCCATCGCGGTCCACAGGCCAGCGCGACTTCGCAGCTGCACCTGCCCGCCCGGCGCTAGCGGATTTCCTCGCTGTCGCGGATGATCGCATCGGCTTCCACCCGCGCCATGTGGTCGATCGTGGCATAGCGATCGTGCACCTCGGGCAGGCTCAGGTTGAATTGCGACATGTCCTCGTCAAAGGCATCGGGCAGTTCCACGCTCATGCGATAGGCGTATTTCTGCGCCGTCCAGTCGATTGCCACGCGGCAGAACTGCACTTCCTGGTAGGGGCAGCGTGATTGCCATTCTGCGAGGAAATCGCGTTCCCAGATCGCAATCGCGCGCGCGGGTTCTTCGTCCGGTAACGACAGTCCCTCGTTGATGATCTCCTGCTCGTCGGGCGAATAGTTGTAGGTGCGCGCGCAGATCGTCTGGGCATGGCAGGCAAAGTCGTGGCCGCCCTGCGGCAGCGTGACGGTCAGCTGCGGAAACCAGATCGGCCAGTCCCATTCCTTGCCTCACAGCACCACGTCGATGAAGCCGGTGACGTTGATACCCGGCGTCAGCTGGAAACCGAGGTTGAAGATCGGATCACCGATGGAGAAGCTGCTGGCGTGAGACAGCGGATCGACTGCCAGATCGAACTGCTGGCCCGACCGGGTGATGGCAAAGTCGCGTTCGGCCAGCTCGTCTGTCAGCCGCAATTCCATGCGGTCGGATTGCAGTCCCAGCTTCACCGCCGGATGGATTGTAACGCCCACGACGCCGAAATTGGCGCGCCCGCCCAGCAGGTCGATGTTGCGAAACACCTGCTCTGCCGATGGCGGCGAGGCTTCTCCCGGCGCCGGCGGCCTGAACTGCCCGTGGGTAAAGGGCGCAGGAAGTCCGTCGGTGAAGTCATGCGAAACCGACAGGCCGACCGAGTTCGAGCCCCCGGCCGGCACCTTGTAGGCAACGCCCGCATGTGCACCCACTTGGGCCACCAGTTCCTGCCCGTCGAACTGCTCGTCTGGCGGCAGGCCGGTCGAATCGAACTGGCCGGGCGTTGCATTCAGCGGGCTGATTTCGGCGGTAAAGGTCGCGTATTCGTCGCGCTGCTGCTGGGTGCCGGTGCCGTGATAGCGGTAGGTGCCCCCCGCCTGGATCGGCAGGCGCAGGCCGAAATTGTAATCGAAGCCGGCGCTCATCTCGACGTAATAGGTCTTCTTGCAGCCAACCACGCACCAGCTGATCGTGACCGACAGCCGTTCGCGCCATTCGTGCTGGCGGCTGAGCGTGAACCCCGCCAGGTACACGCTGTCGGGAATGTCGAAGACGGCATCCACGGTTTCGATCGGTTGCGGCACCATCAGGGTGCGCGCTGCGGAGATCGCGGGCGACATCTGGAACTGCGGCTGCGGCGAGAACGCCAGCTGGCGCGAACGGGTGGGCACGAACAGCGTCTGCTCGCGCTGGATTTCGCCGGTGTTGACCAGTTCCTCTTCCAGTTGCGCGTCGTTCAGCCGCTCAAACCGGGCAGCAGCTTCGGCGCCGATCTCGCTTTCGATCTGGGCGCGCTGGACGGGATCGCGCAGCATCTCGCGCAAGGTGGCGATATCGGCCGCGATCTCGCTTGCCTCCTGCTCGCGCTGGGCGATCTGGTTGCGGTTTACCAGGCGCGCGCTTCCGGGCGTGGCGGAGCGCTGCCCGGCCTCCTGCCGGGTAAAGCAGCTGACCCCTGCGCGCGACAGGGCAAGCCTTCGGGCGCGGTCGCTGCAGGCGCCCGGCAACATGCGATAGGCCAGGAACTGGCGCACCAGCAGCCCTTCCTGCGCCTCGAGCACCTGGGTGGTGTCGTGCACGTCTGCCACCAGCGCCGGGGCCTGTCGCAACCGCGCGGCCACGTTCATCGGCGCGGCGGAATTCTGCAGCACGGGCCGCATGTCCGCCTGCAGCGTGCCGACCTGCACCAGCGGATTGCGGCGCAAGGTAGCCACGTCGAGCGTGCGCTGCACCTGCAACTGCCCGATCATGGCGCTGGAAGGCCCCGGACGCAGCGTAATGGCCTGCGGGATGTCCACGGTTTCCACGTCCTGCGGCGGCACCACTTCGGTGGGCACCACCTCCAGCTGGACGGGTGGCTGCAGGACCGGCCTGACCTGCGGACGCGGGCGCAGGTCCTGCGCCGAGGCGCCAGCCGCACACAGCGCTGCGCCAATGGCGATAACAGAGGAAAGGCACTTGGCGGAATTAAGGGACATGGGGGACCTCCAAACCAATCACTTCCGGATTTGCGAAGTAGGACACGCACCGAGCGCCCTGTCATTGTCCAAGGTCAATTGGCCCCGCCCGGCATCGCAACGCGCTGCGCCCGGCCCGCTGCTTGCGCGAAAAGCTGCGGTCTTCCACTGGTCGGGCGAAAACTTGGTTTGACACCGTGGCCTCGCCGTTGCTGAATGGGATCGGGGAGGATCTTGATGAAAGACGTGAAAACCGAAAAGGGTATCGGGCGCAGGGCGTTCCTTGGTGCAAGTGCCGTCGGCACCGGCGCCATCGTGGCTGGCCTGGCAAGCCCGCAGCCCGCCGGTGCGCAAGCAGCCCGGCCCGCACCGCAGGTCGATTTCCCGGAAGACCCGCGCGCATTCGGCGGCGGCGGCGCGGCGGCAGGTGCCGTCAACCGCACCGAGATGGACCTGGTCGACTGCGAAGTGGAAGGCGACTGGCCTGTCGACCTTGACGGCGCGTTCTATCGGGTCGGGCCCGATCCGCAGTATCCCAAGGCGCCGCAATGGGTGGGCGATATCCCGTTCGACGGCGAAGGCCACGTCTCGATGTTCCGCATCAAGGATGGCCACGTCGACTATCGCACGCGCTACGCCCGGAACCAGCGCTGGAAGGCCCAGCGCGAGGCGCGCAAGTCGCTGTTCGGCATGTATCGCAACCCGCCGACGGACGATCCATCGGTAGAGGGCCTCAGCCGCGGCACGGCCAACACCCAGCTGTTCGTCCACCATGGCAAGCTGCTGGTCTACAAGGAAGACAGCCCGCCCGTCGTGATGGACCCGCTGACGCTGGAGACGCTGGACGACTACTACACCTTCGGCGGCGCGCTGGAGAGCGAGACGCACACGGCGCATCCCAAGATCGACCCGCTGACCGGCGAATACATCGGTTTCGGCTACGAGGCATCGGGCTTCCTGTCGAAGGACGTGAACGTCTTTTCCGCCAACCGCGATGGCACCATTACCTGGAGCGTGACCGTCGAGGCACCCTATGCGGGGATGATGCACGATTTCTGCGTCACGCAGGATTACGTCGTGCTCTACCTCACCAACATGGTCGCCGATCCGGATATCATTGCCGCCGGCGGACCGCACTTTGCCTATGACGGCACCGTGCCCTGCTACCTGGGCGTGCTGCGGCGTGGCGGCGACGGCAGCGACATTCGCTGGATGACCGGCCCCAACCTGTTCTGCACCCACGTGATGGGCGGCTGGAACGAGGGCACGCGCATCACCGTCGACATGGATGGCGGCGAAGGGAACCAGTTCCCCTTCTTCCCCAGCAAGCACGGCGGCTTCGATCCGCAGGCTGCCATCGGGCGGATCCGGCGCTTCACCGTCGACCTGGCCAATCCCGCCAACACCTATCGGGCGGAAACGATCTTCCCCGAGATCACCGGCGTGCTCTCCCGGCAGGACGACCGCTATCACACCCTGCCCTATCGCTATGGCTTCCTGCTGGCGACGGGCCCCGGCGGCGGCTGGGCGGTGATCGACCACCAGACCGGCACCAGCCGGGTGCTGTCGGTGCCCGGCTATTCGCTGTCGGAAATGTGCTTCGTGCCGCGCAGCAAGGATGCCCCCGAAGGCGACGGCTACCTGATCGGCATCGGCTCCAGCGTGGAAGATGCCGGACGTTCGGACCTGATCCTGTTCGACCTGCAGAGCGGGTCGGACGAGCCACGCGCACGCGTGCGCATGCCGTTCAAGTGCGTCGGGCAGGTGCACGGTTTCTGGGCCGATGCTTCCGACATTGCGGGGGCGTCGCAAGGATGAAGATGCTGCTGCGCCCTGCCCTTGCGGCGGGGCTCCTGATCCTGGGTCTCTCGCAGGCCAGCGGGCAAAGCGATGCACCCGTGCGCGCCATGGACTGGCAGAACACCGGTCGCACGCATGATGAACAGCGCTTCAGCCCGCTCAGCCAGATCAACGATGGCAACGTGCAGGACCTGGGCCTCGCCTGGTATGCCGACCTCACCACCGACCGCGGGCAGGAAGCGACGCCCATCGTGGCTGGCGGCGTGCTCTACAACGTGGAGCCGTGGAACATCGTCACCGCCTACGATGCCACCAACGGGCGGCAATTGTGGCGCTTCGATCCGCAGGTGCCGCTACGCTTCGGACGGCTGGCCTGCTGCGATATTGTCAGCCGCGGGCTGGCCTATGCCGATGGCAAGGTATTCCTCGCCACGCTGGACGGGCGGCTGATCGCGCTCGACGCCGACAGTGGCGAGCCGGTCTGGTCGGTGCTCACCGTCGACAATTCGGAAGGCTATACCATCACCGGCGCGCCGCGCGTGTTCGACGGGCGGGTGGTGATCGGCAATGCCGGGGCGGAAATCGGCGTGCGCGGCTATGTCTCGGCCTACGACGCGGAAAGCGGCGCAATGCTGTGGCGCTGGTACACCGTGCCGGGCAACCCGGCGCTGGGCTTCGAGAACGAGGCGATGGCCATGGCCGCCGAGACCTGGACCGGCGAATGGTGGCACAAGGGCGGCGGCGGCACGGCGTGGGACAGCTTTGCCTACGATCCGGCGCTTGGCCTCGTCTACGTCGGCACCGGCAACGGTTCGCCCTGGGTGCGGCGCTATCGCAGCCCCGGCGGCGGCGACAACCTGTTCCTTGCCTCCATCGTCGCGCTGGATGCCGAAACCGGCGAATACCGCTGGCATTACCAGACCGTGCCCGGCGAGGAATGGGACTATACCGCCACGCAGAACATGATCCTGGCCGACCTGGTGATCGACGGTCGCCAGCGCCAGGTGCTCATGCAGGCGCCCAAGAACGGCTTTTTCTACGTGCTCGACCGCGCGACCGGAGAACTGATCAGCGCCGAGGCCATCGTGCCGATGACCTGGGCCAGCGGCATCGACATGGCAACCGGCCGCCCGATCGAGAACCCGGAAGCACGCTACGGCACCGTGCCGGTGATGGTCAGCCCCAGCGCGGGCGGTGCGCACAACTGGAACCCGATGGCGTTCTCGCCGCAAACGGGCCTTGCCTATATCCCCGTCACCGAAACCTACATGGCCTATTCCGCGCCGGAGGATTACTCGCCCGAAACCGGGCCGATGGGCACCAGCTTTACCGGTCATGACGAGATCCGCCGCGAAATCGCCCGGTATGCCGACGAAAACTCCCGCGCCTGGCTGGCCGCGTGGGATCCGGTGACGCAGACCGAGCGCTGGCGGGTGCCCTATGCCCTGAAAGGCAGCGGCGGCGTGCTGGTGACCGGCGGCAACCTCGTCTTCCAGGGCACCATCGGCACCAGTTTTGCCGCCTATCGCGCCGACACGGGCGAGAAGCTGTGGGAGATGCCGGTGCAGAACGTGCCGATTGCAGCGCCCATCACCTACATGGTGGACGGCGTGCAATACGTGGCCGTCAATGCCGGCTGGGGCGGTGGCCTCGCTCATGTCGAGCGCAACGCCTATTCCGAGCTGTTCCTGGGCCCGCCGCGACTGCTGGTGTTCCGCCTGGGTGGCGAGGCGCAATTGCCGCCATTGCCGCCGGAAAGCTTCGTCGTGCCCGAACTCAGCCCGCCCCCGCCGCAACCGGCAACGGCCTCGCCGGAAATGGTGGCACTGGGCGAGCAGCTTTACGGCCAGAACTGCGCGCTGTGCCACGGCACCGCGGCGCGCGGCGGGGTGAAGGACTTGCGCCACATGTCGCCCGAAACCCACCAGGCCTTTGCCGATATCGTGCTGGGCGGCGCGCTGCAGGCAAACGGCATGGCCAGTTTTGCCGACGTGCTGTCTGCCGAACAGGCAGAAGCCATTCACGCATACCTGATTTTCCGGGCCAACGAGGACTGGAACGCCGACAGAGGGAGGGAAGCCCAATGAAACTGATCCGCACGATCGCCATGCTGGTGGCTGGCCTGGGCCTTGCCCTTGCCACGCCCGCCACGGCGCAGGATATTGACTATCCCGATACCTACGCGCAGGACCGGGCCGAGATCGAAGACCTGATGGCGCGATACCTGTTCGCGATGGATTACGGCGATATCGACTCCTACGTCGCCACATTCACCGAGGATGGCAGTATCGAATTTGCCAGCGGCACCTTCACCGGACATGCCGAAATCCGCGAAGCCGTGAGCCGTTTCAAGGAATCCATCAGGCAGTTCTACACCACCGAGGACGGCGAGCCCGCAGCGCTGCGCCACGTGCTGCTGCAATCGGTGGTGCGCGTCGAAGGCGATCGCGCCTGGAGCACCTCGCTGTGGATGGAAATGGCCAACGATGGCCCGGGCGACAGCTTCAAGATGGGTACCTTCGGCATCTACGAAGACGAACTGGAACGCAGCAATGGCCGCTGGCTGTTCAGCCGCCGCGTGGTGCTGAACGAATTCATCGATGGCCGCGAATCCGGTCCGGATAACCCCGTTCGCAATGTCGATGCCGCAGCCGCCGCCTGGCTGATGCAGCAGGAGTAAGCGGCCACACGGCCAAGGTGGCGAGACTTGCGAGTAGCAACCTTCAACGTGCAACGCTTGCGCCTGCGGGAGCGGGCTGGCGAGGCCCGCTTCGACGGTGCGAAAGACGACGACCATCCTGTATCGGGAAAGCCTGAGACACCGGGGCTGGACTTGCAGGACCGCGAACTGACCGCCGCTGTCATCAAGCACGTCGATGCCGATGTCATCGCCATGCAGGAGGTGTTCGACCAGCGCACGCTGGACAGGTTCCACGATGATTTCCTGCGCGATGGCAGCGTCGCCCCCTGGCCGCATCGCATCTGCAAGCCGGGCAACGATGGCAGGGGCCTGGACGTGGCCGTGATGAGCCGCCTGCCAATGTCAGACGTGCGCAGCCATGCCGGGCTGACATGCAATGAGGTCGGGCTGGAACCGCTGCCGGGACATGGCCCCGAGGAACGGATTTTCCGGCGCGATTGCCTGCGCGTGGGTATCGGCCCGCTCACGCTCTATGCCTGCCACTTCAAGGCCCCCTATCCGGACCGCGAACGCGCCTTTTTCCTGCGTCGACGCGAAGCGCAGGCGGTGCGGTACCTGATCGAACGGGACATGGCCGGCAAGGCCGATCCGCTGTGGTTGATCGCCGGCGACCTCAACGAACCGGCGCCAGACCATCGCAAGCGCGAATCGGCCATCGCCCCGCTGCTGGAAAATGGCTTTGCCACCGACCTGCTCGACCGGATCGGGGCGAGCGAACGCTGGACTTTCCGCGATCCGGCAAGCGGTGGATACTCGCACCCCGATGCCCTGCTGGCATCCCCGGCGCTGGCCGCGGCCTTTCCCGACGCCGTGCCCGTTCTGCTGCGCGAAGGGCTGGAATTGGCTGTGCGTCGCTCCTCGCAAGCGCGCCTAGCGCAAGTTGGCGAGCATCGCCCGCATGCCAGCGACCATGCGGCCGTAGCGATCGATTTTCCCGGCCTGTGAGCGGCTCGCGCCCGTCAGGGGGCTTGGCAAGTCGCGCGATCCTTTGCACAACTGCACGCGGGAAAGAAAACGGCGAGGCGCACGGCTTCGCGGGAGGGGAGACTGTCATGCGGCTGTGGTCGATTTGTCTGGTTGTGTCTGCGGCGCTGGTGCTTGGCACCGGTGCCCGTGCCCAGGACGCTGCGATGCTCTGGTCCGATCCGGCTACATGGCCTTCGGGCAGCGTGCCCGACGAAGGCGATGCCGTGACCATCGAACGCGGCAAGCAGGTCGTCCTCGATGTCAGCCCGCCTGCCCTGCGCAGCCTCACCATCGACGGCACGCTGCGCTTTTCCGACGAACGCGATCTCGCGCTGTCCACCGAGTGGATCTACGTGCGCGGCGGCCAGCTGGAAATCGGCACGGCAGATGCCCCGCACACCAGCAATGCCACGATAACCCTGACCGACGCGTTCCCCGGCGAAGACATCAACACCATGGGCGATCGCGGGATCATGCTGATGAACGGTACGCTGAACCTGCATGGCGACCGCGAGCATACCTGGACCAAGCTGGCGCGCACGGCGCAGGCCGGCAGCACGCAGATAGAGGTGCTGGACGCTGGCGGCTGGCGAGTCGGCGACGAGATCGTCCTCGCCTCGACCGATTTCGATCCGCGCCAGGCAGAGCGCCGCCGCATCGCCGCCATCGACGGGAACCTCCTCACGCTCGACAGCCCGCTCGACTACATGCACTTCGGCGAGATCACCTTCGGGGTGGACGAACGCGGCGAAGTCGGCCTGCTGACGCGCAACATCCGCATCCAGGCGTCCGAAGATGCCGAACAGAGCTATTTCGGCGGCCACATCATGGCGATGGCCGGGTCCAGGATGTATGTCTCGGGCGTGGAACTGTCGCGCATGGGGCAACACCTCACGCTGGCCCGCTATCCCATCCACTGGCACCTGATCGGCGAGGCGCAGGGGCAGTACATCCGCAACTCGGCCATCCATGACACCTTCAACCGCTGCGTGACGGTACACGGCACCAACAACGCCCGGATCGAAAACAACGTGACCTACAACACCGTGGGCCACTGCTTCTTCCTCGAAGACGGGATCGAAACCGGCAACCAGTTCGTCCGCAACCTGGGCATCCAGACCAAGTGTCATCCCACCTTGCCGTGCGAGCCCACCAACCTGGTGCTGGCGCATCAGGGTACGGAAGGCCAGCGCTCGGAACACGTGCTGATCCCGTCCGACAACACCGTGTCCACCTTCTGGATCACCAATCCGGACAACACCTATCGCGACAACGTGGCGGCGGGTTCGGACCAGATCGGGTTCTGGATCGCCTTGCCGCAGCATCCCACCGGCCAGTTCGAAGGGACCGAGATCAGCGCCAATACCTGGCCGCGCCGGACGCGGCTGCGCGAGTTCAGCGGCAATACCGCCCATTCCAACTTCGACGGGCTGATGTTCGACCGCGGCCCCTCGCCCGAAGGCTTCTTCAACATCGGCGGCGGGGGGCATCTCAGCTACGCCGATCCGAGCGATACCGGCAGCGGCGTGGTACCCTCGGTCATCGACCGCTACACCGGCTACAAGAACCGCAATGGCGCGATCTGGGGTCGCGGCGAGTATCACCTGTTCACCAACCTGAGACTGGCCGACAACGCCATCGGCTTCACCCACGCCGCGGGCGCGCCGCATGCCGCGCCCTACACGTCGCGGGTGGAGGATTCGCTGTTCGTCGGCGAGAGCGACAATATCGGCAATCCCACCCGGCCGGAGGAAGTGGCCTATGGCCGCAGTTTGCCCGCGGCAGCGCCCGATTTTCCGATCCGCGGATACGAGTATTACGACTATCTGCACGAAGTGGTGAACACCACCTTCGTCAACTACCAGCCCAACACCCGGCGCGATGCCGGGGCGCTTTCCTACCTGCTGTTCACCAGCTTCGGGATGAGCACGGAGAATTCGGTGGAGGGGCTGACCTTCGTCAACGCGCAGCCGGTCAGCTTCCCGCCGATTACCCGCCGCTGGGCATCCGATTTCGGCGGGCGCGCCGCCTACAGGAGCGCGGCCTTCCGCGACCGCGACGGCTCGGTCAGCGGCACGCCCGGCGCCACCATCGTCATCGACAACGGCATTGCCGCGCACGAAGACACCTGCGAGATGCGCAGCAGCTGGAACGCGTCGATCTGCACCGGCGACATGGGGCGGCTCCACATCTCCGGCGATTTCCCCGACTTCGGCAACCGGCCCATCACCGATCCGATCATCCTGGTCAGGAATGACCTGCGCTTTGAATACAACGGCGAAACCACCATCGGCAGCGGCGCCGAATTGCGGGTCGAGACCGGGCGCGACACCATGGCCATCTCGCTGCGGGAAATGGACCAGGATTCCTTCGTCATCCTCGAACTGCCCGGCTTTGCAGCCAGCGGCGGGGGCGTGGCGGCCGCCAGCATCGAAGACTTGCGCGCTTCAGGACAGACCGCATGGTTCCACGATGGCGAAAGCTTGTGGGTCAAGCTCGTCGTCGAGGATCCAGCCGCCGATGGCCCGGTGCTGATCCAGGTCGGCGCCCTGCGCGCCCAGGCCACCATCGAAGTGAGCCGGGAAGCGCCCGAAGCAGGCCTGGCCATGGCGCGCCTGCCCGGCGCTGGCCGATAAGACGGATGCGACCGCCTGCCTCCTCCCGAAACGCCGGGGCAGGCCCTTGGCCTACAGCGTTTCGATGATGGCCGAGAAATCGCGGGTGCCGTTTCCGGCGGCATCGAAGGCTTCGTAAAGCTCCCGCGCGCGCTGGCCCATTTGCGGGTCGATACCCGCGGTTGCGGCCGCCGCCATTGCCAGCTTCAGGTCCTTCAGCATCAAGCCGGTCGCGAAACCACCCTGGTAATCGTTGTCGGCAGGCGTGGTGGGGCCAACGCCGGGAACCGGGCAATAGCTGGTCATCGACCAGCACTGGCCGGAGGAGACGCTGGAAATGTCGTAGAAGGTCTGCGGGTCGAGCCCCAGCTTCTGCGCCATGGCAAAGGCTTCGCAGGTGCCGATCATGTGGATGCCCAGCAGCATGTTGTTGCAGATCTTCGCGGCCTGGCCGTTACCCGCCTGCCCGGCATGGATCACCGCCTTGCCCATGGCGCTCAGTACCAATTCTGCCCGTTTGAAGGCCTCCTGCGTGCCGCCCACCATGAAGGTGAGTGTGCCCGCGTCCGCCGCCGCGATACCGCCGGATACCGGCGCATCGACCATGGCATAGCCAGCTGCCTCGGCAGCCTCGGCCACTTCGCGCGCGGTGGCGACATCGATGGTGGAGCAATCCAGGAACACCGCGCCTGCCGGCGCCTTGCCGATCACGTCCTCGGTGTAGACCGCTTTCACGATCGCGCCGTTGGGCAGCATCGAGACGACCGCTTCCACGCCTTCGCAGGCTTCGGCAGCGCTGGCGAAGGTTTCGCAGCCGTTCTCCCGCGCCTTTGCCAGTGCCTCTTCCGAAAGGTCGAAGGCGCGCACCTCATGCCCTGCCTTCACCAGGTTCGCGGCCATGCCACCGCCCATGTTGCCAAGGCCGATAAATGCGATCTTCATGTCAGCGCCCCTTCCACTGTGCATCGCGCTTTTCGACGAAGGCGTTCATGCCTTCGACCTTGTCTTCGCTGGCGGCCAGGATCTGGAACAGCCGGCGTTCGTGCGTCAGGCCTTGCTCCAGCATGGTCTCGAAGGCGGCGTT